>CAKTFH010000022.1 GCA_934555895.1 uncultured Muribaculaceae bacterium
ACGGCCACCCCGCCGCGGATGAAGCATGGGTATCGCTGCCCCTCCTACTTGAACAATGGTTCTGGCGGCACCACAGATAAATGTTGGGTTTCAATATATTAGATGCGGCTCGGCTAATTTTGCCACTCAGGGTCACCACAAAAGTCACCATCTTGTTTTTAACTGATTCAGATGCTGTGCGTTATATGCGCAGCTTTATTTTTATATTTTGGGGCTAAATGAAGTAATGTGTTGATAATGAACGGGAGAAGCGTGGTGGCTGAAATGAAGTCAAGCCAAGACGATTTTGAATCTATGTTTTGCTGTCATGACATTTAACGAATTTTAACCGCGATGTGGTCGTTTAATGTGGTGACCCAAATATGTTTTCAGGTCACCACGTTCAATTGTGAAATCATTTAATGCGTCTGTTTTGTGGTAGTTGATGTATTGCCTGGAGAGTAAAAAAGTTTTTAGTGAACATGGTATATGTACACTCGGTTGTGTGCGGTTTTACCATTGAATCAGTTTACACTGCGGGCGTTTATAATGCCTCTTACCTCACGCTGGCTATAACGGGTGCTACCATGTATTTTGAACGGATGAAGTTTTCCTTCGCGTGTCATATTATAGACTGTGGTCTCGCAAATACCGAGCTGCTCGGCAACTTCTTTTTTTGTGAGTGGCCTGTCTTTCTCTGCCTCCATAAAAAGAGGCAATAGCCGCTCGCGGGTTGCTTCTATTGTATCAACTACCAGCTGATGCAGGTCGGATAGGCTGACCGGAATGAGGATATTGGGGGAGTCATGATCGGACGATGACGCCTGAAGGATTTCGAAAAGGCTTAATTTCATTATTGGGTTGGGAGTTAAAAGGGTTATATCGCCGGATTATTTGTGTCATCCGCACCCTTGGCGATGATAAAGGAAAACGGAGAGTTGTTTCAAAGAGAGCATGGTAGGGGCTGTCGGCTATGTTTTACTAAAGCAGACTGAAAGCTGTCATTGACCTTTTTATGGTCGGAAGAAGGCGTGATTGGCCCTTGCTCATGCCGTTGTGGTTGTGCCCGCATTCAACAGCGGGTTATTCATAGTGATGCCTGAATGGTTGGTCCGGGCTACGATTAGGGTACTTTCCCTTTATGTAGTTTTTATGGGGGTATTGCTTCCGGCATGAAACATCGTCTTGAGGTGGGCCAGTGTGGTGAAGGTGCCTTATCCGGTAAGTGTGGGCTCTTAATCGCTACATAAAGATGAAAAATGAGAGTATCAAATCTACACAGATTATCGCCGTTTTTTTGGCAGAAGTGGTGTGTGATTTTTTTTCGATCCGTTTAGGGTCGAATCATCTGGCGGTCCTCTCTTGGGCCGCTATAATAGAGGCTTTGCGGAATGTCGGCGCATCCTTTCCGTAAGAACAAATATTGTAATCCGGTAATGATAGCGGGGTTCGCTGCCGTAATTTTTATAACTCAAAGATGGTTGAAAGGGTTTGCTGCATCCTCAAATTTTAACACTTTGCCAGGCTCTGTTGTCGAAATCCGTGTGTGAATATTGCGAAATCCAGGATAGAAGAAGCGTGCTGTGACTTATGAGTATTGATATGTATTTCTGCTGCTAATATAGATGGCTTCCATGCTGTGCGAAGAGAAGATAATTTTTTATTTACCACATGTCGTTTTCTTTCTTCGACATGGCTGCGATTTCATCGGCTATCTCCTCAGAGGATAGTTTGATGTAGTCCATGAATGTCTTTTGGGTTTTATGCCCGCTTACGTGCATCATCTGGAGGATGGTGTATCGGTGGCTGAGATACATGTTTGTGATACCGCTACGTCTGGCCGTGTGGCTTGTGACACATTCATACCGTGGTACTACTACGTTGCCGTTAAGGTCTTTTTCAGGTTCTTTGTTTTCTTTCTTCAAGGCCGCCTTCTGTTTCATAGTTAGTTTTGTGGTCACTTTTTCTTTCAGTGACGGCAGTTTCTCCGACAGTTCTTTGAGTATGTTTTTTATAAATCGGTTCAGCAGCTGCTCGTCGGCTTTGGGGATGTTGTAGCCGTATTTTTCGCATATAGTTACGAGATTCTCATTGAGAATCGGAACAGTCACTTCGCTTTTTGTTTTTTGCTGTATAAGACGGATTATGCGTGTTCCTTTACGTGTTGTCTCAAAATTATCGGCGTTGAGGTTGTTGTAGTCGCTTACGCGCTGACATGTATAGCAACCGATGAGAAACACATCGCGTATATGGTCATTTTTTCCAGTCAATGGCATTTCGTAGAGGGCTTGCAACTCTGCTTCTGTAAGATAGATTTCGGCAGCTTTGTCGCGGCCATCTACTTTTTTCTTTACGATTAAGGAGGCTGCACGCTGGTTGTCATGTATACCGTCGATGAAAGCGGCATTTATTAGTGCCTTCAGGTTTGTAAGATGTTTGTTGATCACCTTTGTCATGTATCCGTATTTCTGCAGATAGTTGATGTAGCGCGACACAAATGCCCGGTCGATATCTGTCCAACCGAATTTGTGAAGCGGATCGAATCCCTCATACACTTTGATGAAGCTCTTCCATGATTTACAGGTGCCCGGAGCATAGTCGTCGCTGCCGATTTTGCGGGCGCCGCTCGTGATGTCGTCGACAAACTGGATGAGAAAAGGCCATATAAGTCGGTTTTTCTCCTCTTCGATGCGTTTTTTCTCTTCGGCTTTCCTGCGTGCAGCTGCGTTTGCTTCTTCCAGTCTGGCGAGAGCTTTCCGCTCGGCTGCGGCGGCTTCCTCCTTAGCGCGGCGTTCCGCATCCACCTTTTCCGGTTCGGATATATAGCGCACATCCATATATAGGGCTTCACGGTCAAGTATTGCCTTCGCGAGGTGTGCCTTCACGATGCCTTCAATCTGTGTAAGTTTTGCATGCAGCGGATAGTGCTTCTTCTGGTGCGCCAGCCATGCGCGGGGCGAAGCCGTTGCCTTTTGCCATTCCGATACCCCTACCTGAAGCATGGTGGAAACAAGCATATCAATTTTACGGGTGTGGATGCGGATAAAGAGTGTTGCAGTCTCTTTTTTAAGGTCTTTGTTTCGGATGTGAAACGGGGTCAGGTTTTTCGGTCTGCGGACTGGCTGAGCGACCGCTTTGGGAGAGGGGAACATTGTCATGATTTTTTGAATGAGTTTTTTTGTGGGGATACCGGTGCATTGAGGGCGGTTATTGGTTTACCGTTCCGGTGCTGCAAATATAACATTTCAAACTGTAATTTGTCAAGTCGGGTCACCACGTAGGTCACCACATTTTTGAATGAATGCGAAAATATATGGATTTTAGCTATCTGTATATTATGTTGATAATTAGTGTATTGTGTTTAGAGGCCAATCATATCCATTTATATCTGTGCAGAAACTCAGGTTCTGGCGGCACCACAGAGGTGGTGCTTGAAAGGATAAATTTTGCAAACGCTATAGTCAAAAGCTCTCTTGAACGATATGAAATCGCGATAGAGAGCTTTGAAGGCGAGCCGCACATTGTGCGATGTACCCCTCTTCCCTCCCGTGGAAGCGAACCTCTCTAACGGCTGTCGGCAACGCGGCCGGTCATTATCAACCATGGAATTAACTTGACTGAGTTAACCTTTTAAAATTATTTATCTTTAACTTTTCAACATGAAAAAGAATTTTTTACTCCTTTCTGTAGCATTATGCACAGCAGGTGTAGCATCCGCTCAGCTTCAGGCCGGTGACCCCGGACATCTTGAGAAGCTTTGTCCCGAAGGCGTTACAGCCAATGTTTCGGCCAACGAGCGTGACTATGCCGAAAAGAACATGGCAGTTGCCGGTAGCGACGAAAAAGGCTGGAAGGTCTTCTTCTGCGCCGACGACGGTATACACGGTGAAGAGCTCTGGGCTTCCGACGGCACACAGGCCGGCACCTATATGGTAAAGGATATCTATCCCGGTGCAAGCACATCCAACGTCACTTGGATCACCCGCTTCAACGATAAGGTTATCTTCTCCGCACAGGATCCCGACTATGGTCAGGAAATGTGGATTTCCGACGGTACCGAAGAGGGCACACATGTAGTATATGATGCCAACGAACTCGGTGACTCGAATCCCCGCGCTCTCTGCCAGCTCAACGAAACCCAGTTTGTGTTCTTCGCACAGCCGGTTGATGCAGAGACCTATGGCGAATGGTGGCTCTATGTGTCGGACGGCACAGAAGAAGGCACATCGCTTGTAAAAGAGGTAGCAAGCCTCTTCCCCGGTCGTGAGCCCGGTGACAACCGCACAGGTGATGTGGTTCGCGTAGGCCGCAAGGTGTTCTTCATCGGCGACACCAGCAAGTTCTTCGAAGGCGAGAAGACCTATGGCGACGAGCTTTGGATGACCGACGGTACCCCCGAGGGCACTAAGATGGTGATGGATATCAACAAAGAGAAAGACCCCGTTGTCGATTCAGAAGGCAATCCTACCGGCAAGGTCGAGGGTTCCACACGTGGTGCTGCTATCGCACACTTCTGCAACTTCTACAATGAGAAGCTCTTCTTCAAGGCATGGAGCTGGGAGTCTGGCAACGAGCCTTGGGCTTACGACCTCGCTACAGGCGAATGCTATGAAATCTACAACACCAACCCCACCAACAATCCTAACACTGTTGACGAAAATGGTGTGCCTATCGGTAATGGCGGTGGTGTGACCAAGACAGGCTATCCCTCGTTCGGCTACATGTTCTTCCGTTCTTACACACCTGAGACCGGCAACGAGCTCGGTATGACAAACTGCGAAAAGGACAACTACCGTATTTTCGATATCGATACCTATGCTCCTACTCAGGATAATCACTCATACCCCGACGAAGGCTGCGAGTTCAGCAAGACATATGTATTCTGCGCCAATACCGGTATGCGTGAAGGTGTAGAAGAACCCTATCAGGGTGGCGGTGAGCTCCTTGCTTGCGACGGCGAGAAGACCTGGATGGTCTATGACTTCAACCCCGGTACAGGTGCATGCTGGGTACGTACTCCTCAGGTTATCGGCGGCACACTCTACTATCCGCAGAACGGTAACCGTAACAACCACACCGCTTCTCTCATCCGTCTCGACAAGATCGATGGTGTGCCTGTGGAAGTTACCAACATCGACCCAGCCAACGACGGCGTGACAATGCTCCGCAACCTCAACGGCAAGTGTATCTTCTACTCGCAGAACACCAAGACTCCCTACTGCTACACCTACGACAACCCCGACAAGGATATGGCTCTCAACCCCGACCGTATGGAAATTGAGTTCGAGCCCAACAATCCCCTCCATGCCGGTATAGAAGGTGTTATCGCAGGCGACAGCGATTCCAACGCTCCTGTTGAATACTTCAATATCCAGGGTATGCGTGTCGATGCCAACACTCCCGGTCTCTACATCCGTCGTCAGGGTGCCAAGACTCAGAAGATTGTCATCAAATAACTCATTGACGTAACTACGTTATCATAGGCGAAAGCGGGTGTGCCCGCCCTGTAGCGGGCACACCCACTTTTTCACTTGAACTTTCACTTTTCAGTGCCCCCCCCTCCCGTCTCCGTTTTTTCAATATCTCTCCGGTTTAACCTTAAATAATCCTCTCCTCATTTATCACCCGCGCTGTGCAGGCAACCGTTCCCCACGATTTTTACGGACAGCTTCAGATGCCGCCATTGCAGGCCATCAGACAGCTTCACCCGGGGAAAAGAGACCAACAGTCTGGTTATTCAAAACCTCCCGCACAGTAGTACCTCAAAGCCTATGCTGCGTGATGTTACGTGCTCATCTCTCACTCCGTTCCCTCCATGAGCCTATACATTTACACACAGTAACTCCTTAGATCTCCTCCCATTTTTACCTACCAACGCAATTACACAAATTGCTTAGCAGTGCAAGTATGATAAAGACAAAATTTTCAAGGCTGCTGATACTATTCCTATTGGCAACCGTCAATCTCACCCTCGCGGCGCAGAACATCTCGGTGACCGGTACCGTCATGGATCCCACTGAGAACGAGCCCGTAATCGGAGCCACCGTGATGCAGAAGGGCTCCAAGGCCAACGGTGTGGCCACCGACATCGACGGCGTCTACACCATTTCCGTTCCGGCCAACGCTACTCTGGTGATATCCTGTGTAGGCTATGAGCCTCAGGAAATCAAAGTGGATGGCCGTAAAAAAATAGACATCGAACTGAAGCAGGCCACCGAGCTTCTCGACGAAGTGGTGGTGATCGGCTACGGTGTGCAGCGCAAAAGCGATATCACCGGTTCTATCTCGTCGATATCCGGCAAAGATGTGAACGATGTGCCCGTGAGCTCGGCTCTCCAGGCCCTCCAGGGTAAGGCTTCCGGTGTGAACATTATTCAGAACAGCGGTGCTCCCGGTGGAGCCACTACTATAAAAATCCGTGGTACAGGTACAGTGAACGACGCCGACCCCCTCTATGTGGTCGACGGCTTCATCGTTGACAATATCGACCACATCAACCCCAACGACATCGCAAACATCGAAATATTCAAGGATGCGGCTTCATCGGCAGTCTACGGTGCACGTGCTGCCAACGGTGTGGTGAGCATCACTACCAAGGGTGGCGAAAAGGGCAAGGTGACTGTCACCTTCGACGGTTATGCCGGCTTCTCCAACCCCTGGAAGAAAATCGATGTTATGTCGATGGATGACTATGCTCTCCTTTCCGACTACATGAGTGGCTCCACTCGCTACTCGGTGAACGGAATCCTCAACGGCAGTCTCGATTCCAATGGAAACGTGGTTTACGACCCCGCGAAGGGTGACGCCATGGCTCTGTATCATCAGCGCGGTAAAGAGAACTGGTACGACGCTATCTCGCGCACCGGTGTCAAGCAGCAATATGCCGCAAGTGTGAGCGGCGGTTCCGATAAGACCCAGTTTATGGTGTCGGCAAGCTATTTCGATGAGAAAGGTATCATCAAGGGTTCTGACTACAAGCGTTTCAACGCCCGTATGAACCTCACCCAGAAACTCTCGTCGTGGCTCGACCTTATCGTGAACATGAGCTACGCCAATGAGGACCGCGACCTCGTGCCCGGCGGCTCGGGTTCTGTACTCAAGGACGCCCTCAATGTCAACCCCCTCACCCGTGTCTACAACGACAAGGGTTACTGGGATTCAAACCATCCTCTGGCACGTGTGGAGCGTTATCACCGCGATGTGAAGAGCGATCGCTTCGACGCCAACATCACCCTTTCGGCCAATTTCCTGAAGTTCTTTAACTATCAGTTCAAGGCATCATACTATCTGCAGCCCGAGACCACAAAGGAATTCAGCGAGGTGGGCAAACTCGTAGAAGACTTCTCGATGGGTGACCTGTCGACCATTTACCAGTATAAGAGAAATGTAAACAAGTGGGAGATCAACAACCTCTTGACCTTCAACTGGGCCGACAAGAACAAGGTGAACAACATCACCGTGCTCGTAGGTCAGACCGCCGAAGGTTACAAGAACTCCTTCCAGGAGAGCACCAAGAAGGGTACTCCTTCCAACGACACCGACCAGTGGTACCTCTCATCGGGATATACCGGTGACAAGACCTATGGTCTCGACCGCAACTGGACAGCTGTGGGCTTTATCGGTCGTGTGAACTACAACGTGCTCGACCGTTATCTGCTGCAGGCCAACATCCGTATCGACGGTTCTTCGAAATTCAACAAGGACAACCGCTGGGGCTACTTCCCCTCGGTATCGCTCGGCTGGAAATTCTCATCGGAGTCGTTCCTTCGCGACCAGACTTGGATGTCGCTAGGCAAACTGCGTGTGGGCTGGGGTAAACTCGGTAACAACCGTATCGACGAGCTCGCACGCTACACCTACCTCACCACTCAGCTCAACTATCCTTACGGTCAGGGCAACCACGTGCTGCAGCCCGGTGCCGCATCGCTCACCATCGGCAACGACAACATCCGCTGGGAGAAGACCGAGACATTCAACGTAGGTCTCGACATGGCATTCCTCAACAACACCATTATTTTCGGTGCCGAGTACTTCAACAAGAAGACATCCGATATGCTCATCGCCGTGCCTACCGTATCGTCGGCCGGTCTCAACAGCAACCCGATGACCAATGCCGGTGCCGTGCGCAACTATGGCGTTGAGGGTAATCTTTCGTATCGCCGCAGCTTCGGCAAGTTCTCGTTCGATGTAGGCTTCAACCTCTCCTGGATCAAAAATGAGGTTACCTCGCTCGGCACAGGCAATGAGCCTATCTATGGTGCATACGTGGGCGAAGGTTCAATCGTCGACTATGTGACCAAGACCGCAGTGGGACGACCCATCGGCTCGTTCTTCGGCTATGTGACCGACGGTATCTTCCAGAATATGGACGAAATCAAGGCTTCGGCGCAGTATGATCAGGGCAAAAACGATGCCGACCAGGTTACCAAGCCCGGCGACTTCCGTTTCAAGGACCTCAACAACGACGGCAAAATCACTGCTGAAGACCGCACATATCTCGGTTCGCCGCTTCCCAACTTCGTGTTCGGTGTGCCCCTCACATTCTCTTGGGACGGTTTCGAACTCTACGGCTTCTTCCAGGGCCAGACAGGCAACAAGCTCTTCAACGTTATGGACTACTATCTCTATAACGCCGCTTCCGGCAACAATGTGGCCGACTACCACAAGCTGCACTGGAGCGCAGCTGTCGACGAGCAGCGTCCCTGGTTCACTCCTAATCCCAACGCCGAGATTCCTCGTGCAAGCACAGGCGACACCAACCGCAACTATCGCTCTTCCGACTTCTTCGTGAAAGACGGTTCCTACTGCCGCCTCAAAGAGCTGCGCCTGAGCTACTCGTTCAAGCCCGAGCTCATCAAGCGCATCGGCCTGTCGAGCCTCACTCTCTCGGCCAGCGCCTACAACCTCTGCACATGGACCAAATATGATGGCTTCGACCCCGAGGTCGGCCGTCTCGAAGGCACCGAGAGCACCAACACCGCCATGGGTGTTGACCACGGTAACTATCCGCAGGCACGCTCGTTCACATTCGGTGTGAAATTCGGCATCTAATCCTATATGATAAGACGATAGAATAAAAAATTATGAACAGCATATATAAGAAATCTCTTCGCAAGGCGCTCTCCCTGATGGCCGTAGCTGCCATGGGAGCAGGTGCCATGGCGCTTACCGGCTGTGATGACTTCCTTGACGAACCCGTGCAGGGCAACACAACCGACAAGAACTACTACGACACCACCTATAAGCTGCAGTCGGCTCTCAACGCCACCTACGACATCATGCAGACCGATGCTATGCAGGACACCGACTGGCGCTTCGGCGAAGCGACCGCCGACGACTGTGTAGGCAATGACGAGGGTACCACCTCGCACATGGGACAGCTGGTGAACTGGCAGTTCAACACCTCGAAC
This sequence comes from uncultured Muribaculaceae bacterium, assembly GCA_934555895.1. GTDB lineage: Bacteria > Bacteroidota > Bacteroidia > Bacteroidales > Muribaculaceae > UBA7173. Next base: position 9,390 of record CAKTFH010000022.1, read on the forward strand.
CCTTATATCCTCAACCGCTGGAGCATCTACTACAAGGGTATCCACCGTGCGAATCAGGTTATAGCCAATGTAAATCGTGTGCAGCTCTCCGACAAGCAGACCGATAACTTCCGCAACGTGCGCTATATTCTGGCACAGGCCAAATTTCTCCGCGCATATTTCTACTTCAACCTTGTGCGCACCTTCGGCGGTGTGCCTATCCGTCCTGAAGTGGAGGCTGTTGAAGAACTCGTGATTCCCCGTTCGTCGCTTGAGGATTGCTACGCATATATCGAGAAAGACCTCCGTGAGGCCATGATTATGCTCCCCACCCGTTTCAAAGACGGCAATGCCGGCAAGGTAGGCTCTGGCGCCTGCGCAGCCCTGCTGATGAAGGTGCTCATGTATCAGGCAAAGCCGGGCGACGGCTCTGAAAAGTGGAAACAGTGTGTGGAGATAGGAGACTACTTTATCAAGCAGAAGCCCATGACATTCGGCGAGGCACTCCGTTTCGACGAGCGTTACCCCGACACCACATGGGAGGAACTCCGCGAATCGCTCTGGTTCAAGCCGGTATGGACCATGGCCACTGATGAGACGCCTGAAACTCTTCAGGAGCAGCTTCCTGCCATGGGCAATGCCTACGGTCTTGAATATCGTGATGCCTACGGCAACCCCATTGAATATTACGAGCAATTCTATGAAGTGGGTGAATTCTGCCTTGGCTCCGTATGGGAGGTAGTGTTCAAGGAGAGCGGCGACGGTACTGGCGGCGACACCAACGAGGGTTCGTCGATTTACTGGAACCTTTTCGGCACGAACTGGAACCCCGCTCTGAAGCAGAACATACGTCAGCGCACCAACACATTCGGCAACGACAAACGTGCCGACTTCGTGATTGTGCATAATGAAACCACTCCCGACCATCAGATCGCATCAAATGGCCCCGGAAACTACTCGCCTCTGAAATGGTGGACTCCGATCATGGACCGTCCTACAAACGCCGATGACTCCGGCAAAAACCGCCGCGTGATACGCTATGTGGAGGCAGTGCTCACTTATGCCGAGGCTCTCAACGAGAGCGGTGACACCCGTGGCGCACTCGAGCAGCTTAATGCGTGCAAGACTGTGGTAGGCAAGATTGATAACCGCAACATTCTGGTGCCGGCAGGTGGCTACGGATGGGTGCGTGATGAAATCTGGCGCGAACGCCGCATGGAACTTGCCTTTGAGTGGGACCGCTTCTTCGACCTCGCCCGTTCGGGCCGTGCGGCCGATGCCATCCATGCTTACTCCGACGATGTTAACAACCACCGTGGCGTCAGCTTCCGCAAGGGCGTGAATGAAATCTTCCCCATTCCGCAGACTGAGATAGATATCTCCAATGGTGTGATTACGCAGAATCCCGGTTATTGATTTCTTTCCCTCATTAAAACACTGATTAGAAAAATGAAATTCCAGAAATTCCCTATATTTCTCCTTGCCGGCGCCGCTCTGCTGCTTGCCTCTTGCGATGACAAGACCGCAGAGCAGCCCAAGGCTGCCATCAGCGTGGACAAATACAAATATGAGGTGAATGAGTCGATGACTCTGCACTTCATCGGCAATGCCGACAATGTTGTAGTCTATCCCGGCGATAACGGTCATGATTATGAACTTCGCGACCAGTCGAACAGCGGTCTGGTGGTCAACAAAGGCATCTTCAGCTATTCCTATCGCAAGACAGGTGTGTTCAAGGTGGTATGTGTGGCTACGAACCACGAGGATGTGGGCAACTCTATAAAAACCGATACCACTTCGGTGTGGGTGACTGTTATCGACGATAACAACACTCTTTCGGGGATTAGTGTGAACCTTCTCAACCGTAATGAGTTGAGTGCTGAAGCCTTGAACGATACCGACTGGCTTTTGGCGATTCCCCGCAAGGCCCGTTTCAATGGCAAGGATGTGACTGTGTCGACCCGCAACCAGCAGATTTATTTCGACACCGAATCGACTACCGCCACTGTATCGTTCAAAGAGGAGGGTGCCGACGAGTCGACATTCAAAGTTTCCGGCAGCAATAACCGCCTCGACCTCGCTAAGGTCTACGACATCCGGTGCGCTTCCGGCTCGGGCGATGCCCGCGACTATAAGCTCTATGGCCTATATATCGGCGAGTTCAAGACCTTCAAGGTCGGAGGTGTAACTGCCACCCTCACACGCAGCGAATATGACTACTACGAGAGTACAATCGATGTGAAAGTGCCGGCCGGTACCGACCTCACCGCGCTGACTCAGGAGTTCACTCTCAACAGTCCTGCTACCGAAAAGGTATATATCGGCGATGTTGAGCAGACTTCTGGCTCTGTTGCCGACTTCTCGTCGCCGGTCACCTATCGATTTGTTGTCAGCCATCCTGACAAACCTTCGATAAACGTTGTATCTACCTGTGTGGTGACTGTCACCGCCGAATAAACAGCCAGTTCTTTTCACGAACATAGACACACAATATGCGAGGGTGTTGCGGTCCGGGCGACAGCCGGACTGCGACACCCTCGCTTTATCCTTTCGTGTGTCGTGACCTCGACCATGAAGCCTATACGCAACAGTCTGGAACTCTCTCTTGGCCGGACGCGGTGTCAAAAACTTTGCGTAAATCATCAGCTTTTACAATTATTTCTGTAATTTTGTCTTCGTGAGCATAGCGGCAGCAACTGTAACCGTTTGAATTTTAGATGTTTAAATAGCATTGCCTTCTTTCTAATCGCCAGATTGCCAATCACTTAACCTTCGCTTGACTCACATTATTGATGTTTGTTGTTCTTATAAACTTATCTTTTGCATGAAAGCGAAAAATTTTATCCTGGCCCCGATGCTCGCGCTCACGCTGTCGGCTACGGCCGAACGACATGAGCCTCTCAACACCACACGAGTGATGTGGGACATCAGCTCGCGTCAGTGTATCTTCGATATGGGCAACTATGGCCGTATCATACCGCTCAACGACGGCCGTCTGCTTGCCGTGGCAGAGACTTACGGCACCTATTCGGGCATAACCATAGCTTACAGTAACGACAACGGAAAGTCGTGGGTCGACAAGCAGACCGTGGGTTTCAACCGCAACAATGTGCCCATGGCTGTGCCTGATGTGATACAGCTCTCCGACGGCACCATTGTGGTGGGATTCAATCCGCGTCCGTCGGCGCCATACTCTGAAGACCGTCATTTCGGCATCGAGTGTGTGCGCTCCGAGGACAACGGCAAGACCTGGAGTGAACACATCACAGTGTTCGAGGCCGGTCACAGGGCTACTGAAGGCTGCTGGGAGCCCTCCTTCCTCGAGCTACCCTCAGGCGAACTTCACTGTTATTTCGCTAACGAATTTCCCCATCAGGGTAACGACACCGACCAGGAAATCTCGGTCTGCCGCTCGTTCGACAAAGGCCTCACCTGGAGTGAGCCGGAGCGTGTGTGCTATCGTCAGGGCTCGCGCGACGGTATGCCGGTGTCAATCCTTACCGACAACGACGAGATTGTGGTGATCGTGGAGGACAACGGCCATCCGGGACGCGGCGGTTTCCGCGCCACCACTGTAAGATGCACTCTGGAGCAGAATTGGCACGATTGTTGGGTGGACGGTCCGTCGGACAACCGCGACGCCATCTTCGACGACGGCACATGCATGTACTATGTGTCGGCTGCACCCTACATCCGCAAGCTTCCTACCGGCGAGACACTATGCTCATGGATGGGCGACTGGTACGACCGCCAGCATTGGCCCGAGGACCGTTTCGATGTTTATGTGGGTGTGGGCGACAAAGATGGCCGCCATGTTGGTCAGATTTCACAGCCTTTCAAGGTTTCATCGTCGGAGCATGCGCTGTGGAACTCTGTTAATCTTGGATTCGACAACACCGTTTTCGTATGTTCGTCGATAGGCGGTAGCAACGGTGTGTACACCCTTACAGGCAAGGCACTCACCGGTTTTGAAGCTGATTACGGTACTCCAAAACTTGACGGAAACTCGAGTAAGGAGACATGGACAGCACCCAAGGCACGCCAGCTCTTCATGGGGCAGTTCTTCCGCAACCGCTCTACCCATGATTTCCTTTACGATGACCAATATCTCTACTTCGCATCATATGTGGGCGACGGTTCCCTCATCACAGAAGGCGACGCCATCGACGGTGTGCAGCTTTCGCTCGATCCGGACAATCTATGCGAGGATACTCCGCAGGAGGGCATTCACACATTTTTTATCGGAGCCAACGGCACGGTGGAATATGCCTGCGGTAAGGACGGCGAATGGCACTCGGCACCGCTGCCTGATGGCGTGGAGTGCAAAATGATAGCCGGACGTACTTACTATATGCATGAGACAGCCATACCTTGGAAGGCTTTCGGCCTTGATTCGGCGCCTGTAGGCCGTGAAATGCGTGTGAACGTGCAGGTGCGCGACATCCGCAAGAACGGAGAGTATCGCATCGAGCCAATACCCGATGCCGCGCACGGCAGTTCTTACACCTGGCCCCTGTTCCATCTCAACGCCAAATCGGGCATCGTGGAGGTTTCCGACGACAGCGAGGGTAACGCATCTGATGCTCCCGTCACCTACTATAACCTAATGGGGCAGCAGGTGCAGTCGCCTTCCGGCGGAATCTTCATCCGTCGCCAGGGCACCAGAGCCGAGAAAGTGCTTTTGCCCTGAGCAATTTGACACATCAAATAATATTACCGGTATAACATTTTTGATAATCCTATATAAATCAGATAATGAATAAAACTCTCGTCGCTATTGCACTTTCGGCCGCGGCCTTTACAGCTTCGGCCAGATATCACGCGCCTTACGAGTATCCGCGCGTGCTCTGGGACATATCTTCACAGCAGACCCTGATGGGCGGAGGCTACCCACGCCTCATCCCACTGCAGGACGGCCGTCTCATCGCCGCTGCCGAGAGCGGCGGCATCAAGGTCGTGTACAGCAACGACAACGGCGACCACTGGGGCTCCCCCCCAGCTCATAGCCGGAAACCCTTCGAAAGTGAGCAACTGTGTGCCCGACCTCATACAGCTCACCGACGGCACCATTGTGGTGGGATATAATCCGCGCCCCCACGAGCCATACTCTGAAGAGCGCCGTTTCGGCATACGCTGTGTGCGCTCCGAAGACAACGGAGAGACTTGGAGCGACCCCATCTACATCTACGATGCAAGCCATATTTTCAGAGACGGTTGCTGGGAGCCTTCATTCCTTGAGATGCCCGACGGCGAGCTGCACTGCTATTTCGCCAACGAGCACCCTTACACCTCAAGCGACGAGCAGGAAATCTCGCTCTGCCGCTCGTTCGACAAGGGCAAGACCTGGAGCGCCCCCGAGCGTGTGACATTCCGAAGCGGCCATCGCGACGGCATGCCATCGGCCATCATCACCGAAGCCAACGAGATTGTGGTGATAGTGGAGGATAACGGCCATGGCGGTTATCCCAACTTCCGCGCCACCACCATGCGATGCACCGTGGAGCAGAACTGGCACGACTGCTGGGTGAGCGGCTCGAGCGACAGGCGACACATGATTTTTGCCAACGCAGCCGACAAAGCCGACCTCTCGGCTGCGCCCTATCTGCGCCGTCTGCGCAACGGCTACACTCTCGCCTCGTGGCAGGGACACAATCCCAAGTCGAATCAGATAGACATGTACACGGCTGTAGGCAGCAAAGACGCTCTCAATTTCTCGCAGGTGTGCCTGCCGTTTTACCGCACGCCGTCAAACGGCAGCTCGATGTGGAACTCGGTGAACCTCGGATTCGACGACCGTGTGTTCTGCCTCGGCTCACACGGCGGCGACGGCCCCAATGGAGTGCAGTTGCTCACTGGCCGCGTGGTCGATTATGTGAAAGCCGACTTCGGCACTCCCGAACTTAACGGCACTTTCGCCGGCGAGACATGGACTTACAAGCGGTGCGAGCAGATTATTTTCGGTCAGCAGTCACGCACCCGTTCCACACATGATTTCCTTTACGATAACGACAATCTCTATTACTTCGCTTATATCTCCGACAACGACATTCTCACTGACCGCATCGACAAAGACGGTGTGTATCTCACCCTTGATATGGACAACACTCCCGACACCTATCCGCAGGAGGGCATGCACCGGTTCTTCTTCAATGTTGACGGGACCATTGCCTACCAATACGGCGCCAACAATCGTTGGAACAAGGCCAATGCTGCTCCCGAGGGAGTGAAGAGTGTGGTGAAGCAGGGCCGCACCTATTATATGATAGAGGTGGCCATCCCCTGGAAGGCACTCGGCTGGGAAGGCGCTTATGTGGAGCAGACCATGCGCGTGAACATCGAGGTGAACGACATCCGCACCAAAGAGTTGCGTCAGGAAATGTTCCCCGATGCCAAACGCACTCAGTCGTGGACCTGGCCTGAATTCCGCCTCACACCTTCCGAGCATGTCGGCATCACGGCACCTGAAGCCGATGCCGTGGCCGATTCCGAGGCTCCTGTTGAGTATTATAATCTTCAGGGCCAGCGTGTGCTCAACCCCTCGGCCGGTCTCTACATACGCCGTCAAGGCGCCAAAGCCACAAAGGAACTTATCAGATAAACATAATCTAAGTGAAATAACTGATGAACTTGAAATATCTCTTTCCCGCCGCTTCAATGCTGCTCGGCACCGCATTCACGCTACAGGCTGCGGCCCATGAGCCGTTCGATCGCTCGCGCATTTACTGGGACATGTCGACTCAGGTCGACGCTATGCCGTGGGGCGGCAACTACGGCCGTATGGTGCAACTGCTCGACGGGCGCCTCATGATAGTGGGAAGTTATGGAGGTGGTCTTTCTTACACCATAAGCACCGATTATGGTGCCACATGGAGCACTCCTACATTGATTATACGCCATCCGGCCGGCTTTCATTACGGTTCGCCCGATTTTACTCAACTTGCCGACGGCACGCTGCTCGTTGGCCTCAATCCGCGTCCGTCGGAGCCTTACAGCGAAGAGCGCAAATTCGGCATCCGCGTGCTTCGTTCCACCGATCTGGGGCAAACCTGGAGTGAACCTATTTTCGTGTTCGACGCCGAATATTACGGTGAGGATGGCTGCTGGGAACCTTCGTTCCTCCAGCTCCCTTCGGGCGAGGTGCAGTGCTACTACTCTGTGGAACTTAAGAATTCCGGCGATCAGGAGATAAAAATCTCACGCTCGTTCGACAACGGCCTCACTTGGGGTCCCTCGGAGCGTGTGTGTTACCGCGCAGGCTGGCGCGACGGCATGGCCACGGCTATCGTGACCGATGCCGGTGAGATAGTGGGTATCATCGAGGACTTTGGCCACGAAAGCTGTTGGGGCTCGCCGAGAGCCACCACTTTCCGCTGCTCGCTCGAAGATAACTGGAAAACATGGGTCAACGCTGGCTCACCAAACCGTGAGATGATTTTCGCCGGTGCCGAGGACAAGAAACACAATTCGGCGGCGCCTTATATCCGCAAACTTCCCAATGGCGAGACCATGGCCTCGTGGATGGGCAACCACGACGGGCGCACCACCACCGAAATCGACCGCTATCCGCTCTTCGTGGCTGTGGGCGATGCCGACGCACGTAAGTTCAAATGCACTTCGGCACCGTTTCATCGTAATGAAAATGAGTTTGCCAACTGGGGCTCGATAGCCTATGCCGACGACGGTTATGTATATGCCATGGCCAATTACGGCTCATATGGCGGCGGGTGCACGCTGGCCCTCGTGAAAGGGCGTCCGCGTAAAGGATTCGAGGCCCCGTTCGGCACTCCGGTGCTCGACGCCTCCCCGTCGAAGGACGCCTGGACATATCCTCGCGGCCGACAACTCACCATGGGCACACAGTCGGGCAACAAATGCGAACTTGACTTCCTTTACGACAACGACAATTTCTATATCTATGCCTATGGAGCCGACCGCGACATAAGGCCCGACGAGAAAATCGACAAGGACGGCTATTTCATCTGGCTCGATGTGGCCGGCTGCTGCGATGTATATCCTCAGCAGGGTATGTACAAATTCTTCTTCGGAGTCGACGGCAAGGCCACCCTGCGCCGCGGCCTCAACAAAAAATGGCAGCCTGAGGAGGATGTTACCGCTGAAGTGCAGATGGTCCAGAATGTGGGCCGCACCTATTATATCATGGAGATTGCCATACCGTGGAGGCTGCTCGGCGAGGCTGTGGCTCCGGGACCCGACCGCGCCATGCGCATCAATGTGATGAAGCGTGACCTCGAGACCGGCGGACTCAACAACGAGAGCATACCTGAGGCTACTGACCGTTCGTCGTGGACCTGGCCCGAACTTACCCTCGGTGTCAACACCGGTATCGACGCACCGGCCGACGACGCCTCGCGCCAGGCAGCCCGTTTCATCATCAATGGTACCACGGCAACAGTTGAAGCCACACGCCCCGTGGCATCGCTCAGTGCAGTCAATCTCGCGGGAGCGCTTGTGGCCACTTCGTCTACTTGCGATATCACGTTGCCTTCGAAAGGCGTTTTCATCATATCGGTGAAATATGCCGACGGCAATGCTGAGCATCGCAAGATAGCACTATGAGATTTCTGAATCTGTAAACACCTTTCTGAAAGCATACCACATAAAGCATACCACATAGTCTAAGTTTATGAAGATTTCTATGCCGTCGATTATTTCGGTCACACTTCTTGCCACCGCGCTGAGTGCCGGAGCCGTACGACACGAGCCATTCGACCGCTCACGTATATACTGGGACAGCAGCACCCGCTGCACCCCGATTCCCTCACCGAGCGGCTATGGCCGCATCATAGAGCTCAACGACGGCCGTCTGCTCATGATGGGCGGCGCCTGGGGCAGGGGAGTGGAAGAAACCTACAGTTCCGACCGCGGCAAGACATGGACCACCCCTAAGGTGGTGATCGGTCATGGACCTCAATATGAATATTGTAACCCCGATTTCATTCAGCTCAGCGACGGTACGCTGCTGCTGGGTGTGAATCCGCGGCCGTTCAAGCCCTATAGTGAAGACCGTCCGTTCTCCATAGATGTGATGCGCTCCACCGATAACGGCGAGACATGGGGAAGCCTCATCCGTGTGCACACAGCCTATTGGGAGGGTTTCGACGGCTGCTGGGAGCCTGCGTTTCTCGAGCTCCCATCCGGTGAGGTGCACTGCTATTTCTCGCTTGAGCTCGTGAACTCCAACGACCAGGAGATAATGATGAGCCGTTCGTTCGACAAAGGTCTCACATGGACTCCCGCCAAGCGAGTGAGCTACCGCAAGGGGCATCGCGACGGCATGCCGGTGGCCATAATCACCGACAACGACGAGATTGTGGTGACCATCGAGGACAACGGTCAGCCCGGTTACGATGGTTTCCGCGCCACCTCTTTCCGATGCACACTTGAAGAGAACTGGGCCAACGACATGTGGATTGGCGCCAACAGTCCTAACCGTTCGAAACTTCTCATCGAGGCCGAAGATCTCAAATATCGTTCGGCAGGTCCGTATATCCGCAAGCTCCCCAATGGCGAGACCGTGGCCTCGTGGATGGGTGAGAAGGCAGGGCTCGAAAACTGCAGCATCGATTTCTACAACCACCTTGTTGCAGTGGGCGATGCGGATGCCCGCAACTTCAAATGCACCAACACATCTTTCTATGTCCCGGAAGGTGGTCGTGCCAACTGGGGCTCGATAAATGTTGACAAGGCCGGATATGTCTATGCTGTGGCCGGCACTTATGAGGGCGGTCAGGTAAACGGCAACTCTGTGATTCGCGGAAGGGCTCTCAAGGGATTCGAAGCTGCATGGGGAACTCCTGTGCTCGATGCCTCCTTCAAAAAAGACCCCTATGCCTTCGAGGGTGGCCGTCAGCTCACTATGGGTAGCCAGACCGGCAACCGCCTTGAGATGGATTTTCTTTACGATAACGAAAATCTCTATTTTTATCTGTTCGCGCAAGACAAAGAAATATTGCTCGACGAGCCTATCGACAAAGACGGCATCTTCCTGAGCCTCGATGTGGCAGGTTGCTGCGACACCTATCCGCAGGAGGGCATTTTCAAATTTTTCTTCGGCGCCAACGGCGATATAACCATGCGTCGTGGCAACGCCAATAAATGGCAGGCCGAGGAGCCGGCTCCAGAAAGCGTGAAGATGGAGAAAAAAGTTGGCCGCACCTACTATATGATGGAGTGTGCCATACCCTGGAGCGTGCTTGGCGAGCAGGGCGCTCCGGAGCCTTCACGTGTGATGCGTATCAATGTGCAGCAGCGCGACCGCCGCGCAAAAAAACTGCTTTATGAGAAGATACCTGATGCTGTAGACCGTTCTTCCTGGACCTGGCCCGAATTCCGCCTCATCGAGGATGCCGGGGTCGAGGCACCTGTGGCCGATGCCTCCAGGGCGGTGGTGAAAGTGTCGGGTTCCACCGTCACTGTCGAGAGCACCCGCGAGGTAGCCTCTCTAAGTGCTGTCAATCTTGCCGGCGCCGTTGTAGCTACAGCGCAGGGCAATCTTCTCGACCTCTCCGCCAGCGGCCTCTTCGTCATTTCCGTAAGATATGCCGACGGCTCTCTCGAGCATCATAAAATAGTCCTATAAACAAGCTATTAGTTTGCTATATAGTTGTAATATAAATAATAATGTCAACACGATACCTGCTTCTTGCAGTGCTTGCTACTGCTTTTTGTGCCGGGGCTGCCCGCCATGAGCCATACGACCGCTCAAGGGTGTTCTGGGACCAGGCGAGCATATGCACGCCGTTGCCCGGCACCAGCTACGGGCGTGTGATCGAGCTTCCCGACGGGCGCTTGTTCATTGTAGGGCACAACGGCAAGGGCGTGGAGTCTGCTTTCAGCTCCGACGGCGGCCGCACCTGGACCACTCCCGAACGCATCATAGCTCCCGAAGCCGGGTGGAAGTGGGTCAATCCCGACCCCGTGCAGATAAGCGACGGTACGATACTGCTTGGACTCAATCACTGGCCCGACCGCCATGACCCCCAGAACTCGCCCTACTCGATAGATGTGATACGCTCAACCGATAACGGTGAGACATGGAGCGAGCCGACACGCATTTTCACGGTGAGCCACGTGGGAACCGGGGGTAACTGGGAGCCATTCTTCCTGGAGCTCCCATCAGGTGAAATCCACTGCTACTTCTCTCTGGAGTTTTACAATTCAGGCGACCAGGAGATAATGATGGCGAGGTCGTTCGATAAAGGTTTCACCTGGACCGAGGCAAAGCGTGTCAGCTATCGTGAGCATCACCGCGACGGCATGCCGGTGGCGCTGATTACCGACAACGGCGAGATAGTGGTGAGCATTGAGGACAACGGGCAGCCAGGCTACGGTGGTTTCCGAGCCACAACTTTCCGCTGTAAGCTTGAGGAAAACTGGGCCAACGACATGTGGATCAACGGAGGTAGCCCCAATCGCTCGTTGATGCTCGTAAATGCCGCAGATCTGAAATATATCTCGGCAGGCCCATACATGCGCAAGCTTCCCGACGGCGAGATTATAGCTTCATGGATGGGCGAGAAGGAGAGCACCAAGGACATGGGCCTCGAAAGATACAATCACTTCGTGGCTGTTGGCGATGCCGACGCCCGCAACTTCAAAGGTGCCAACACATCTTTTTACATTCCGGAGGGTGGCCGTGGCACATGGGGGTCGGTCACCCCCGACAGCCAAGGCAACATATATGGAGTAGCTGAAATCGCCGGCGACGGCCTTACGAGTGGAGTAGGCATAATCAAGGGGAAACTGCGCCGGGGCTTCGAGGCCGCGTGGGGCACTCCAGTGCTCGATGCCTCCTTTAAAAAAGACCCCTATACCTCTGACAATGGGCGTCAGCTCACCCTAGGTAGCCAGACCGGCAACCGCCTCGAGATGGATTTCCTCTACGACAATGAAAATCTCTATTTTTACCTGTTCGCGCAGGACAAGGAAATATTGCTCGACGAGCCTATCGACAAAGACGGTATCTTCCTCAGTCTCGATGTGGCAGGCTGCTGCGACAGCTATCCGCAGGAAGGCATGTTCAAATTTTTCTTTGGCGCCAACGGAGAGATAACCCTGCGACGCGGCAACGCCAACAAATGGCAGACCGAGGAGCCGGCTCCAGAAAGTGTGAGAATGGAGAAAAAGGTGGGCCGCACCTACTATATGATGGAGTGTGCCATACCTTGGAGCGTGCTCGGCGAACAGGGCGCTCCGGAGCCTTCGCGTGTGATGCGCATCAATGTGCAGCAGCGCGACCGCCGTGCCAGAAAGCTGCTTAACGAGAAAATACCCGATGCCGCCGACCGTTCCTCATGGACCTGGCCGGAATTCCGTCTCCTCGAGGATGCCGGTGTAGAGGCTCCCGCGGCCGATCAGCAGAAGCTCAGATTCGGCATCGAGGGGCGCACAGTGTCGGTGAAGGGTATCGCCGATGCCGACATTCAACCGATTATTGAAATCTATACCACCTCCGGCCTGAAGGTGGTTGCCGGCCGTGGCACTCTCACAGTGCCTGAGGCGGGCATTTATGTCATGAGGGCTACTTTTGCTTCCGGAAAATCACTGCAAAGTCTGGAGGCTGTGAAATAATAATACTATGGCGAAACGACTGATCATATCATTTTTCTGTTGTCTGGCATTTTTTGCCGGACGCGCCGATGTGTCTGACTCCTATCAGTTCACTCATTATAAATCGGCCGACGGGTTGCCTCATCAGCAGATACAGTCTATGGCTTTCGATGCCGAGGGGCGTCTGTGGATCGGCACCCGCAACGGTCTCGCAAGCTATGACGGCTACACTTTCCGGTGCTATTTCCACCACACGGCCGATGACACATCGCTTCCGCACAATTTTGTGCTGGAAGTGTTTGTAGATAGCCGCAACTGCGTGTGGGTGTGCACCGATGGCGGTCTTTGCCGCTATAACCGCGCTACCGATGCCTTCGAACGCATCGACCTTCCGGAATGGCGTATCAATCATGTGACCGAGACTCACGATGGCGCCATAATCTGCTCGGGCAACCGTCTGTATCGTCTCGATGCGGGCGGCACCGAATTCCGCCACCTGCCGCGTGCACGTGAAAGCCATCCGCTCGGCATGGCTGTGTCGCCCGACAACCGTCTGTATGTCACCACATCGGCAGGCATGAGTTATTTCGACCGGCAGATGAAGAGTTGCTCCGAACCCGACATTGATTTTTATCCCCAGGGCATATACGACCTCGACGGTACTTCGCCTGTGATTTTCGACTCTACAGGCAAGATGTGGTATGACCTCAACGGCTACGGAGTGGCCTGCTACGACCCCAAAAGCGGGCGCACCAAGAGCTATGGCCCCGATGTGCTCACCAACACCACTGTGCGCGAAATCACCGAGGACCATCAGGGACGCATATGGGTCGGTACTGAGAAAGGCATCAATATCATCGACCCATCCACAGGTTATGTTTCGGGCATCACCCACGACCTCGTGAATCCGTCCAAGCTCAACGACAACGCCATCTACTCCATTGTGTGCGACGATGACAACAACATCTGGATAGGCACATATTTCGGAGGCATCAACATGCTTAGCTGCAGCAACAACCAGTTTACGTGGATTCCGCCGGGCTACGACAGCCGCTCGCTCAGTGGCAAGGCCATCCGCCGCATAGTCGAGCCACGCCCCGGCAAGCTCTGGCTCGCGTCGGAAGATGGCGCCATCAACATATATTCGACCGACGACGGCTCGGTGACGCATTTCGACGCCATACCCAATATAGGCCTCAATGTGCATGAGCTTTATTACGATTCGCGCAACGAGGAGATGTGGATAGGCACGTTCATCAACGGTCTTTTCCGCTACGACCTGCGCACGGGCGCCAGTCGCCGCTACAATATCGGTGAGAAAGGCCTTTCAAGCTCCTCCACCTTCACCATCTCGCGTCAGCCGGGCGTGGGCGGAGGGGAGCCCCGTCTCTGGATCGGCACTACATCGGGTCTGCGCTACTACGACCCGGAGAACGACACTTTCCGGCGCATCGACCATCCGGTGCTCGACACCGACTTCATATATAGCACCATTGTGGACAGCGACGGCAATCTGTGGGTGGGTACCCAGAGCAACGGCCTTTTCCGCATCGACCACGCCACAGGCGAGGTCAAGGGATGGAATGAGGTGCATCAGCCTGGTGACAACGGCTTCCACGATCACTATATCACCGCCCTGCTCGAAGACCGACGCGGACGCATATATGTGGGTACAAACAACGGAGGTCTATATTATTTCGAGCGTGGAGGTTCGGAGGTGAAGAATATCGGCGACGGCAGTAAGCTGGGCACCGTGTGTGCTCTGGTGCAGGACCGTGCCGGAAATGTGTGGATGTCGACATCCAACGGCCTGTATCAGTTCGACCCGGTGAGCATGCGCTCGCACCACTACACTGTGGCCGACGGACTGCCCGAAAACCAGTTCAACTTCAACTCGGCGCTCGAGGGAAGCGACGGACGCATGTATTTCGGCACAGTCAATGGCCTTGTGTCCTTCGGTCCGGGCGTTGCCAAGAGGCAGCAGAAGAAGCGTCAGGTGCATTTCCAGATTCTTAGTCTTAACGGCAAGGAGATGCGTGTAGGCGAGGAGGGTTCGCCGCTGACATCTTCGCTCGACACAATGGGGGAACTGCAACTGAGCTATGGCGAGAGCCGCCAGTTCAGCATCGGCTTCGGAGTGATCGACCCCGCGGGAGCCAACACCGCCTATTATCAGGTAAAACTCGATGGACTTGACAAAGAATGGCACGACATAGGCAACATGCATAGTTTCAACGCTATGGAGCTGAGCCCCGGCAACTATCGCCTGAATGTGCGTTCGACCACCGACCCCGACCATTGGGACGATGCTCCGGTGCGCACTCTGCAACTGAGCATAGCCCCGCCGCTCTATCGCTCGATATGGGCCTACATGGGCTACATAGTGCTTCTGATGATTATCGCGGCGTTCGGCTATAAGCTCTTCACCATGCGCATGCGCGAGAAACAGACTATCAAGCTCGCGCAGCTCGACAAACAAAAGGGCGAGGAGCTCAACCGCGAGAAAATGGAGTTTTTTACCAACATCTCGCATGAGCTCAAGACACCGCTTAGCCTTATCGTAGCGCCGCTGAAATATCTCAATGACAACCAAGACCTCACCCCCGAGGCGCGCAAACGCCTTTCGGTGGCCATAGCCAATACCGACAAAATGGTGGGGCTTATCGACGAACTCGTGACCTTCAACCGTGTGGAGAGCGGCAATTTCCAGCTATTCTTCCAAAAAGGGAATCCTCTTACATATATCGAGAAGGTGGCGCAGTATTTCTACACCACCGCCGACGAGTGCGGTCTGAGCCTGCATATCTATGTGGAGAACAACGGCGAGGAGGTGTGGTACTCCACCACCTGCGTGGAGCGCATAGTCAACAATCTGCTCTCCAATGCCGTGAAATATACTCCCAAAGGGGGCGAGGTGGATGTGCGTGCGTCGATCGTGGAGGAGACCGCCGGTAAGGACAAACTGCCTCAGGGCATATACCTGTATATCGAGGTGCGCGACACCGGCATAGGTATCGCTCCCGAGGAGATTGACAATATCTTCACCAAGTATTATCAGACCAGACGTGGCTACAATGCCAATCATAAGGGCTGGGGCATCGGTCTGGCTACCGTGCGCCGCCTTGTGGAGATGCATCGCGGCTCCATAGAGGTGGACAGCCACATGGGCGAGGGCTCCACATTCAAGATCCGTCTGCTCGTGAGCCCCGGAGCTTTCGATGAGAAGTGCTACATCACCGACCCCTCGAGCGAGACCCCCACTCCCGATTTCCGCGTGGCTGAATCGGGTATACAGACACCTCCCACTCTGCCCGACTACGCCAAGGGCCACGATCGCATGAGCATGCTCATAGTGGAGGACAACACCGAACTGCTCAACTTCCTGCGTGAGGCGTTTGCCGGCAATTACAATGTATATACTGCCACCAACGGCGTCGAGGCACTGAAAATCACCGCCGAACATCCTGTAGACATAGTGGTGAGCGATGTGATGATGCCTGAAATGGATGGCATTGAGCTATGTAATCACTTGAAAAACGACCTTGCCACTTCACATATCCCCGTAATATTGCTCACCGCCAAAAACGATGAGCAGAGCACTATGGCCGGCTTCAAGAGTGGTGCCGAAGCATATGTGACCAAACCTTTCGACCCGCAGATTCTCGAGTTGCGAGTGAAAAACATCATGAGGGCCCGCTCGAAATTCAGCAAGGCCATCATCGAGTCGGCCGAGGAGGTCCCTGAAATGGCTGTGGCCGTGGCTGAGGTGGAGATGCCGGCGTTCAACAAGTTCGACAAGGATTTCCTTGCCCGAGTCAACGCCCTGATAGCCGAGAATATGGATAACTCGCAGTTTTCCATCGCCGATATCACGCGCGAGTTTGGCATCAGCCGTTCGCTGCTTCACATCAAGATGAAGTCGTTCGCCAACACCTCAATGACCGACTACATACGCCGCCGCCGCATGGCGCGTGCCTGTGAGTTGCTTCGCGAGGGCTACAACGTGAGCGAGACTGCCTACCGCACCGGCTACTCCGACCCCAACTATTTTACAAAGGTGTTCAAGAAGGAATTCGGAATAACCCCCACGGAGTATATCGCCAACCCGTCGTCGAAAGTCAACCAGCAGAAGCCTGAAAATGGCGACTGATATTCGCGCCAATGATTGGCCGTTTCTGGAAATGTGTTAATTTTGTGTTCGGAAACAACCATTTCATCCCATCCGCCTATGAGCCTCCGACGCAAGATATATTATACACTCCACAGCGGTAAAAACTCAAAGTTAGGTTACTATACGGCCGCCTACCTGCGGATGGCCGTGCCCGGACCGTTGGCCCGCGGGCGCCTCGCCGCCCTGCTCCGCAACGCTGAGAAGCGCCCCGACTACGCGGAGATGCTCCGTCGCCGCGACTATTACTGCCGTCTGGAGCCTGGCACACCGCCCGGTCCCGAGGCAAGGCCACTCAACGACCTTACCCGCACGGCTCAGAGCGTCTACTGGCTCGACACAGTGCGCTATACCCGTCGCTTCCCACAGAATCTGCGACTGCGCCTTCTGCCCGGCGACATCACTTATGTGCCTTCTGAACCATCGATAGTGAAGACACGCCCCATCGGTGGCGATAATGCCAACTCGGTGCTGATGAAGCTCGACCGCGTGAGACACTTTATTTTCGTCGACGACCATATGTCTTGGTCAGAGAAACTGCCCATGGCAATCTTCCGAGGCAAGGTGCAGGCCAAGCAGGCACGCCTCACGCTGATGGAACGTTACTTCGGCCATGAGCTTGTGGATGCAGGCGATGTGTGCAGCCACAACGACGCGCACCCCGAATGGGTGCGCCCGAAGCTCACCCTCGAGGAGCAGATGCGCTATAAGTTCATCCTCGCCATCGAGGGTAACGATGTGGCCTCCAACCTGAAATGGCTCATGTCGTCGAATTCCGTGGCGGTGATGCCGCGCCCGCGCTATGAGTCGTGGTTCATGGAGGGCACGCTTCAGCCCGGAGTGCATTATATCGAGGTGGCCGACGATTTTTCCGACCTGCTGGATAAAATCAGCTATTATCTCGACCATCCCTCCGAAACCGAGGAGATAATCCGAAACGCCCACGCCTATGTCGCCGCTTTCCGCGATCCCCGCCGCGAAGACCTCGTCTCCCTACTCACCCTCCGGAAATACTTTGCCTCCACCGGCCAGCTATAATTTCCATAGATAAAACAAACTTCCTAATCCGCCAATTACGCATTGTCGAATTAGGAAGTTTTGATACATCGTGAATTGGTCCCTTTTTAGGGTTTTGATGCAATAATTTAGCTGCTTGTGTGATGATTCATTATATGTCAGATAATCAGTCCTTGTAACTGTTGGCAACAATTTGGCTCAATACATCCTCAGGGACATCTTTACAGAAAATATAAGATACTTTAGTTTTAGTAGAACTTGCTCCACCTAAGCCGTTAACGTAGCCGCTTCCAGAAATAATAGATTTTGTGTCGACTAAATCCCATCCTTCAAGTGACATATAATTCAGTGCGCCAATCAAGGATGTGAATTTAATCTCCTTCCCTGCTTCATCTTTAATAGTTTGTGGTTTCTTGTTTGTACCGTCGTCGAGTTTAATGCTGTTCTTATTGAATTCCATTTCTACAAATAGTCTTTTTGCTTGACTATTGATGCAAGCAAACGACAAGAGAGCGGTAATTAATATAATTTTTTTCATCAGCCCAAATATTTATCCACTATTGCATTAGATAATTATAAAGTACTTTGTGAGTAATCAAATTCGTAGGTTACTTCACCGTTGTCCTTCTTAGCAAATGTTGCAACAGCAATGAGTTCAGATGAGAAGTTGGTCCAAAAGGGAATTTCCTTTTTTTCGCCTTTTTCAAGATTAATTGTTGAACACAATGATTCTGCTTTTTGTATTGAAAGCGATTTAAGGTATTCAGGGCTATCGCCATGTTTACCAAGATGAATGGAGTTTTGATTCATGATGCTATTATTAAGTTTAACGAAATCAATTTTATAGCCAAGTGCATTCGCTATTTTTGAAATAGTATCGATCCCTGTGGAAGACTTTCCTTGTTCAATACGTGAAAGGTTGGCTGGGTCTATTCCCGTTAGCATTGAAAGTTGTTTAGCTTCCATATTCATTTCCTCTCTTAGGGATTTAATCCGTTTGCCGATTCTTTGCCTTTCTTCATTGTGAAAAGTTGCAACTCTTAATGGCATTGGTAGATTATTTCTTACGAACCACCATGAGAATAATCCAAATAATTCATTGAAGGAATATATATCCTGCCTTTGGTCAAGTAAATTGTAGATGGCCTTTTCGTATGAATCTTTGACTTGTAAAGGATATCTATCCATGAAAAGCAAGCTCGTAGTTGCCCCAGAGTCCCAAGAAATCTGGATTTCGCTTTGGTTGCGGTTTTTGGGGTTAAAATAAATTGCTTCAATCTTCATAGGATGTTTTATTTGCCACAAAGTTATAAAACAAATTTGAATTGGCAAATAAAACAATATATAATTTTGAAAATCGCCAATATTAGAACGCTTTCCTCTTTGTTATAAAATGATAATATAGTTGTTCTAAAACACCACGCCCTCCCGTGCGGCTCCGATACCGCACGGGAGGGCGTGGTGTTTGGGTGTATCTGCCCGGAGGTTAGTTCCAGGTGAGGTTCCAGATGCTTACGCGGTCGAGGTTCTTGTCCTGGCCGCTGGGGCAGTTGTTGACGATCTCGATGGAGAAGTCACCGGTGGCGTTCACGGCCATCGAGAAGTTGTAGACGGTCTTGATTGTCATGTCGGGGGTGACGGTCTCTTCCTTGACAACTGAGCCGTTCTGCAGCACTTTCACTGTGAAGGAGAATTTCGACGACGAGGTGCTGTAGGCTGTGCCGTAGTTGAAGGTGAGGGTGCCGATGCCGCCTTTGAGTGTGGGCGATGTGATTTTGCCGGGCTTCGATGTCTTGCCGTTGAGTGTCACAGCCAGTGTCTCCGGGCCGCCGATGAAGGCGAAGCGGGGATTGGCGTCGGTGCCTCCTGCAGCGAGGCCGCCGAGAATGTTGCAACCTGTGGCGGTCCAGCCGGTGGCGTTGGTGAAGTCGCCGTAGCTGCTTTTGGGCTCACCTCCGTTGAAGGAGTTGAAGTCGCCCTTGAAGTCGCCCGAGGGTGTCACGGGTTCGTCGGGACCCGGGGTGTCGCCTCCGCCGGGGAATGTCGAGTCGGCGGTGGCGGTAATCGAACCTGTACCGTTGATAGCGACATTCTTGATTTCCCATGTGCCCGACACACCGTCCTGGCTGGTGTAATGGAAGCCGAGTTTGATTTTATGACCGGCATAGGCCGAGAGGTCGATATTGCCGGAGTTTACAAATGTCCAGCTGGCATTGTTGCTCCATTCGGGGATGGCGAGTGTCTGCCAGGCGGCTCCGTCGACGCTCACGGCAAGGCTGACCTGCTTTTGAGCTGTGGCGAGGTCGGGGAACTTGTTGGTCACGTGGTCGAAGGTTAGCACGGGATTCTTGGCGGCAGTAAGGTCGAGCAGGGGCGACATGAGCCAGGAGTCGGATGCGTAGCTCTGACCCACATATGCCGATGCCTTCATGTAGCCGTAGGAGGCGTCGTGGGTCCATACATAGGTTAGGGCTGATGCCAGTTCCACATTGTGGATTACGAAGCCGTCTTCCGATGTCTTGAACGAAGCGCTCCACAGTGCGTTGCCGGGCTCAGGGGTGTCTCCGCCCCCTGTGCCGTCAATCTTGTATGAGGTAGTGTTCTTGATGCCGGGGAGTGTGTTGTATTTCATCACATCGCCGAGCACCTGCACCTTCTTGCCGAGGTTGCCGGGGTTGTCCACAAGATTCAGGGCGTTGCGGGCATCGGTGTTGGCCACTAGCTGAACGCATACGAGCTGCGAGGCCGCTGTGGCTGTCTGTGTGTCGGCCAGCAGGATGTTGGCGCGCTGTGTGGTGGCTGCCTCGAAATGCGGAGCATAATCCTGATAGTAGCCTACGAGGTAGCCTTCGGCCCATACGCCGCTCTCAACAGCGTCGGTGGTCGATTGCGGGTTGAGCTGCACGATTTTGGCCACGTTGTAGGGCGACTCCTCAGTGCCGGCTCCCGAGGGTGTGCCGGGGGTGGGCACATCGGGATTATCGCTGCCCGAGCCCTCGAGGGTGTATTCCGAACCGTTCTTCACGCCGGGGCCACCGCAATATTTCATGATGTCGCCCTTGATGTTGAGCTTCTTGCCGAGGTTGCCGGGATTCTGCTGGAGGTTGAGGGCGGCGCGGATGGCCGTGGGGAGCTGCACGCCCACGCACTTGGCGGGATTGGTCTCGTCGGGAGTGGTGGCTATCACGAGGTTGAGGTTGGTGGCGGCAGATGCGTCGCCGAACACGGCGTCGGTCAGCTGGGTCGAAGAGCCGCCGGTAGGCATATAGCCCACGATGTAGCCGCTGACCCATACGCCGGTCTCTACTGCGTTCTGGGTGGAGCTGGGGTTCATTGCTATCACCTGCTCGGGGTTGTAGGGCGTGTCCTTGGTACCGTTGCCCTCACCGATAATGCCGCCGGGGGTGTAGCCTTCAAGCTTGAACTCATAGGCTGTGCCGAGGTTGCCTGTAATGCCGAATGTGCCGAGGTAAACGGCCGGTTTGCCCTGCACATCGAGCAGCTTGCCAAGGTTGCCGGGGTTGTCGCGCAGAGCCACGGCCTTGCGCATCTCGCTGTCCTGAGGCAGGGGCACTACGATGCATGAGCGGTAGTCTTTGCACTCGGGGAAGGGGGCTATCACCACGGTGTTGGCCAGTGTGGCTTCTGTGCCCCATTCGATGTCGGCGTTGGATTTCACTTCAGTCACCTCTGGAGCCACGGTGCCCACAATGTAGCCGCGGGTCCAGCCGGTGGCGCCGGTTTCGGCGGTGATCTGCTCTATAGCCTGGTCGATGGTCCAGGGGTTCTTCTCTGTGCCGGCGGCAATGGTGGGCTCGCCCACGTTGGTGATGTCGTTGTAGTCGATGAGCATGAACTGCCAGCTGCCGTTGTACATCGAGCAGAGCAGTTTGGCGTCGCATGCCTCGGTGGGCATCAGGCGGTAGTAGAAGTTGGAGTAGCCCGATGTGCGGAGGTCATACTCGGCATTGTCTATTTTCACCTTCTGGTTGAAATTCTCCTGATATATGCCGAATGTGTAGACCGGAGCATAGGTGCCTGTCTCATTGAGGTTGCTCTGCTGGGGCACAAAGGTAATGTTGGTGAACTTCACCACTTCGCTCTGCCAGCGGATGGGGTCGGCGGCTATCTCGCTCATGTTGTCGAAGGTATATTCTATCACCTTCGAGGGTTCGGGAAGTCCGTTAAGCTGTGCGAGGCTGTAGAAGCGCTGCTCGCTCATGTAAGATGTCTGTGCCGTGCCCGAGCTGCTGTGTCCTTCGGAGCCGATCTGCAGCAGGCCCGAGTATTTGCCGCAGTAGAGGCCGTTGAGGTCGATGACGATTTCCTGGCCGACGCGGTATTTCTGATAGAGGCTGTAGGCGTTGATGGAGAACTGGATGGCCGCTGTCTCGTCCTGGATTACGAGGCTCTTGTACATATTGCCGGGATAGTCGGTGGTGATCACGCGGCCACGGATTATGTAGTGCGAGCCGTCGGCTTTGGGCTCGATAAGGGTGGCGTAGTTGTTGCCTTTGGTATCGTCCCAGAAAGCCTGCTTCAGTTCGAGAATGGTGGTGTTGGCCTCGATGGAGGCTTGGGGCGGCTCCACGAGAAGCTGGAGGTTGTCGAAGTCATCCTGGCAGGCTGTGAGCCCTCCCAGGGCGGCTGCGGCCGCCAGACTTATTACGATTGATTTAAAAAATTTCATAAGTAATATTCTGTGTAGGAAGGGTTATAATGCGGGGAATGTCTCTGAGGGAGCGTGGGTGAGTGTGCCTTTGCCGTTGAGGCTGAAGTTTTTCACTTCCCATGTGCCGGCCTTGGCCGCGGTGGAGGTGTAGCGGAAGCCAATCTGCACTTTCTTGCCGGCGTATGCGCCGAGGTCGAAGGTGCCGGCATTCACGAAGTTCCAGTCTGAGTTGGTGCCCCACTGCGGTATGTCGAGTTTCTGCCATTTACCTCCGTCGACGCTGATATGTAGCGTGCACTCTGTCTTGGCTGCATCGACGCTCGAGAAGTAGTTGATGGCGTGGTCGAACGACATAACCGGAGCGGTGACATCGGCAAGGTCGAATATGGGCGAAACCAACCAGCTCTCACAGTTGTAGTTTGTGCCTCCTACGAATCCCGACGCTGAGACATATCCGCGCTGGGTGTTGACGGCCCACACATAAGAGCTTGAACCGGGAAGGGTGATGTTGTGGGTGGTGAAGGCTCCCATGTCGGCCGAGAAGGGCTCGGAGTAGAGGGGCGCCTCCCACTCGGTGAAGGTATCGCCGATGCCTTCGGCGTCGTTGAGCTGCAGCTGCCAGCCGTTGTTGTAGCGGCCGAGCACTGCGGTGACATCACCTGTGCCCGAAGGAGCATAGATGCTCCACAGGCGCGAGTAGCCCGAGGTGTTGATGGCTATCGAGCCGCGGCCCCCTTCGGCGTCCTGGATGTAGACCGAGTTGTTGGTCACATTCACTACGCCGAGCTGCTGGCCCGGTGTCATGAAACGGCAGTTTTTCACTTTTACCAGATAGCCCTGGCACTGAAGGCGTGTGGCGGGGTCGTCGAACAGCTTCAGGAGCTCGTCGACTGTGTATTCGTGCACGGTCACTTCAGCGGGGTCGGGCACGCCGATGGGGGTGGCATGTGCCTCCCACATGGTGTCGGGCATGCGTGCGGGAGCCGATGTCGCGCTTGTGGCAGAAGGCTCGGGCTGTGAGCCCACCTGCACTCCGAAACCATAGTTGCCGTAGTACATTCCGGTACAGTCTATGGCCACATCCTGGCCCATGGGGGTTATGTTGTAGAGGTAGCTGTCGTCAACTGAAAAGAAGATGCCGCCTGTGGCGTCTTCCACAGCCACTTTTTTGAATATGTTGCCGGCACGGGTGCTCGAGGTCACACGCCCGCGGATGATGTAGTGCGAGCCGTCTTCACGGGTGCCTATCTCGGTGTTGTAGAAGTTTACATCCTGATTGAAGAGTTCCTTGAGTTCGGCAATGGATGTGTTGGCCTCCGGAGCCTCGGCGCCGATAGTGGTGTCGTTGTAGGGCGGCTGCTCGAAGTCGTTGTCGCAGGAGGTGAATCCCACGGCGGCAACCGTGAGGGCTGCTATGTATAATATCGATTTTTTCATCGTTGTAGTCACTGTGGTTTATAGTGTGAAATCAGAAGCGTACACCGGCGTTGACAAACACCTTGATGCCCTGTGCATACTGATATTTAGTGGGGAATGCGTTGGGGTTGTAGTATTTTGTGTCGATGCGCGACTGCTCGGTGGCCTGTGTGATGAGATTGCGGTTGTTGATGATGTTCGACACACTCACGTTAAGGTTAAGGCTAACCTTGCGGTTGAAGTAGATGTTCTTACCCACCGATGCGTTCACCACCCAGTTGTTGGGCAGCTTCTCCTGATCGGTGAACTGGTCGACCAGCGTGGCGAGGTTCTCTGGCGAGCCGGCATACTGGGGGAGTTTGTCGATGACCTCGTGACGGGGATAGGCCAGACGCACGTAGTAGTCGGCCAACCATGAGGCGTCGGCGTTGAAATACCAGTTTTTTGGAGCGTTATAGGCCACAGCGAAGTTGAGGGCTGTCATGGGGGTGGAGGTGCAGTAGTAGTTCTTGAGGTAGAACTGGCTTGTCTTGTCGGGCTGGAGGCCGTTCTCCACCGAGCGCACGCCCATGGGGTTGTTCACGTAGCGGTAGCGCGAGAAGTTGCCTGCCACGCTCACGCGGATGGCCGATGTGATCTGGTAGGCCATGCCGAGCTCGATGCCCTTGTACTGGCGGTGAACGCCTGTGAGAGCGAAGTTACAGAAGGCGTTGAGCTGTTCGTCCCAGAAGCCGTAGCGCTCCGATGCGTCGTTCATGTCGGTGAAGTATGCGCCGATCGAGCCGCGGAAACGGCGGTAGTTCCAGGTGTAGCGCAGGTCGGCTGAGAATACTCGTGTACTCTTGATGCCGTCCACGATGTTGTCTTTCACGCGGGGCGAGATGTAGGCGTCGTTGATGTTGGGTGCCACGGTGCCGTATTCGGCCTGCAGGGTGAAGTAGTTGCGGCCGTCGAGCTTGTAGGTGGCGCCGGCCTTGATCGATGCGTCGTCGAAATGGAGGGTCTTCGAGGTGCCGAACGAGTTGCGGGGAGCGCGGCCGTTGCGCATGTAGCCGTGGCGGTAGAACTGCTCATAGCTGATGCGCAGACCGTAGTTCACCTCCCATTTCGGCAGGCTTATCTGGTTCTGGAGCCATCCCTGTGCCTTGAGGGCGTAGATGCTGTAGTCCCAGCCTATGCGGTCGCCCACCACGGCGCGGCGGTTGGGGTGGTTGAGG
Organism: uncultured Muribaculaceae bacterium; assembly: GCA_934555895.1. Taxonomy (GTDB): domain Bacteria; phylum Bacteroidota; class Bacteroidia; order Bacteroidales; family Muribaculaceae; genus UBA7173. The sequence goes on from CAKTFH010000022.1 coordinate 34,429, forward strand.
TCGTTCTGCATGATGTCGGTGGAGGCGGCGGGGTTGTAGATCTCGCGCTCCGAAAAACCGTCCACATCATACCAGAACTGGCCGCCCAGCAGATCCTTCACCGTGGCGAAGTCGGCTGTCTTGGTGTAGTTGAGGTTCACGCCTCCCTGCAGTGTCATGCAGTCGTTGATGCGCTGGTTGATGGTGGAGCCTGCGATGAAGTTGAACTGGTTGGAGTTCTCATTCTGCTGCATGTAGGTGGAGCCGAGCTGCTGCTCGTAGGGGAGTGTCTCGTTCTGGATGTTGTTGAGCTCGTTGGTCAGGTAGAAACCTTCCCAGTCGAGCTGACGGAAATCCTCGTTGGTGCGCCACTGCTCCTCGTAGTAGGCTGCCTTCTGAGGATTGTAGTTGGAGTTGTCGGCGGGGTTGAGGTAATAGGAGGGGAGGTTCTTGTAGTAGTCGGGGCGTGTGTCGTTGCCTTTGAAGTAGCTCAGACGGGTGCGTGCGAAGTGCACCCAGCGGAATGCCACACCGGTATTGAGGGTGGTCTTCTCAGTCTTGTAGAGCCAGTTGAGCATCACGGTGGGGTCGAAGTTCTCGCGGATGTTGTCGGAGCGCTTCTTGCCGTCCTGCCATCCCCAGGTGGGGTTGTAGAGGTGGTCGCCGGTGAGGTCGAAGATTTCTTTCACTACAGCCTTGCCGTTGGCGTAGCGGCGGGGATTGCACCAGGCTGTGAGGGTAATGGAGTGGTTGTGGTTGAGCATCTTCTCTGCCGACAGGAACACGCCTCCGGCGTTATAGAATGTTCCGGGCACCACACCCTCGTCGGCGAATCGGCCGATGGCGCTCACTGTGAATGCCAGGCCGTTCTCCATCATTCCGGTCGAGTAGGTGGCCATGGCGCGGTATTTATAGTTCGAGTTGGTGTAGCTCAGCGAGCCATTGAAGCCGGGGGCGTAGGTGTCGGTGATTGTGTTGAAGTTTTGGCTGCCGCCGATGGCTCCGAATCCGTAGGCCGATGCTCCCAGTCCCACGGTGGCGGTGCTGTTGCGGAAAGCGCGTGAGGTCATGCCGGCGAGCTGCTGGAAGGAGAATCCGCCGCGTATGAGGTCGTTCATCGGCAGTGAGTTGATGTATGTCTCCTGCCAGTTACTGCTGTAGCCGCGGTAGTTGGAGTAGAGCGGCTGGTAGCCGTAGCGGGTGAAGCGGTAGAATATGTCGTCGTTTGAACCTGTGAGGGCGCCCACTGCCTGGGCCGACTCGTTTTCGTCGTCGATGGCGGTAGCGTCCACGAGGTTCTCTATCTGGTTTTCAAGTACATATTCGTTTTCGGCGAAATCAAGGAAGAGGCGCAGGGCGCCGGTGTCTACGCTCTGGCCGTTGTAGAGATGGGTCTGTGCGGCCGAGTCCTCATAGCCGGGGGCTGAAATCTGGAGCACGGCCTCGCCCGGGAGGGCATTGCTGATGCGGAAGTCGCCCGCCGGACCGGCGGTTACTGTTATGCCTTGCGAGGGGATGGCGATTACTGCCCCGGGAATCGGGGTGCCGGTGTCGGCGTCAATCACACTGCCTGTCACCACGGCGGTCTGCGCCATGGCCGGAAGTGCTGCCGATGCGATTAGAGATAGAAACAGTTTTAATCTCATAGAATCGATGTGTATGGTTTTTAGTTTCTTGATTGCAGAGGTAATAGCTTATTAAACAAGCTGTGAATGTGCGGTTGTATCCCTGCGTCGGGAACGCGTACAAGTGTTGGTTTTGCAATGCTTTGGCAGTCAGAGCAAAGGGCTGTATGCATGCGGAGGCACGCAGTCAGCCTACAAAATTAGTGAAAAAGTTTAAAAATAGGTTGTCACCGCATGTGTTTTTCAGCATATTCCATGGGGATGCGTGGGGGATGCGTGAGGCGGTGGGAGGCGAACTTTCTTGCCCTGTAATGGTATTTTGATTTCAGCCCCCAGCTTAAACGCGCCGAATTGGGCAACAAATTTGCTCATATGGACATGGTTCGCAGACGGTCCAGACTGAGAACGGCGAGAGTAGACAAAAAAATGAATCCCGGCCGTGATAATGAAGAAAGACCGACAGCTTATTGAAGCCGCCGGCCTTGATATTCTTAAAATCTATGATAAGTGACTTAAAGAAATTATTTAATGTATTCAGTGACTTTCTTACCAATGGTTATTTAGGCAGGATTTCGGGCGTTTTTCCAGAACTCGTCGGTCACGATGCCCGCATCGCGCCCTCCTCTTCCTGCAAAAACCATCCCGAAATCCTGCCTAAATAACCATTAACTGATTTCTTCAAGTCACTTAATATGGACTCAAGTTCATAATATTATTTTGTCAGGGGTGGTAGATCATTTCGACTTTGCCGATGGGGAGGCAGGCGCTGATGCTCACAGGAATTCTGTCATAAGAGGAAACCTGGGCATCGACTGCATAGCCGCTCATTTTTCCTTGGTAGCTGTATTCAAATGTCACGGAATAGGTTGAATAGGAGCCAAAGTCCGTGGCGAAATACGATTTTCCGTTGTATGTGATCACCACTTTCTCATTTGGCGCGCCCTGCATACTTACGGGGATAACAATCTGCTGACCTACCGCCAGTCTCTCGAAATCTATTTCCTTGAAATAATAAAAGAGACCGAGCATGTCGGCAGTGATGGCTATTGCCTCCATAGTCTCATTGCTTGCAGACAGAGTGCCCTGACCTTTTATGTTCCTGTAATTAGATAGAAGCATCGGGTTGAAACCGCCGCTGCGGTAAAGCGACACTTTGGGTTTCATGTACCATCCGTTGATATAGTCCACGTGTTCCCGACTCAGTCCGGCACCCGGCGTCATGGTTGCGATGAGGGTATCGCTTACGCAAAACACCCTGCCGTTCCAGGGGATGCTGTTGCCGTCCAAAGTGGCAACGAAGCGGTTACCGTCGGTCTGCATGGTCATTAACCCGTGGGCAATCGTCACATCGATCATCCCCCAGTGATAATGCACGTTGTAATTCAATTCCGTATATGGAACAGAGAGCTGTGCCTTTCCGATGAGGACGCAAAACAGAATAACGGATAACAAGACAAATCTTTTCATAAACATCCCGGATATTCATGACAGCCAACACAGCCGCATATATTTCTATAACAAATGCACCTGGCTAAAGTTTTATAGTTCAGGTGCAAATTGACGGCTGTCTCAAAACAACAATTTTATCTCCGGAAGTCGTAACGTATCAATTCCCGACGGAAACAATGCAAATCATCGGGGAATATCATATTAAACATACTCTTATAAGCGGAGGAACGGTTAGTCTGTTACCTTACGCAGACTTTGATACTGCGGCCTGCAGCCGACACGATGTAGAGGCCTGCGGGCAGAGGCACTGTGGTGCAGTCGGCTGTGGGGGCGATACGTTCAACGAGCTTGCCGTCGATGGCGAAGATGCGGAGCTTCATGCCTTCGGCTCCGACCACATCCACGCCGCCGGAAACTGCTGCGCATCGCCATGTCGCGCTGTCGGCAGTCGCTTCATCCACGCCTGCGCTATCCTCTACAATCTGCCCGAATGCACTCCATCCGGGCGCGGCCTCATAA
>CAKTFH010000023.1 GCA_934555895.1 uncultured Muribaculaceae bacterium
CAATATTCGAAAGCTTATTTCACATAAATATCCAAGTTTTTGACTGAATTTTAGCTAAATCTCATGCGCCAGCCCTGTTGTGCCGTCGATGCTGCTTGTCTAAGTGTAGAAAAGTTACTAATTTTGCACCACAATAGTCAGCCGGGCGGTCCGTCGCGGGCGAAGTCCCTTTCGGGAATCGCATGAGGAAAGTCCGGGCAACAAAGAGCGCCATACTTCCTAACGGGAAGCCGCGGGTGACCGCAGAGGCAACGTGACAGAAAATTACCGCCCCAGCAAAAGGCGGGGGAGCATCATCCGATGCGCTATCACCCCCCGGGGCAAGGGTGAAAAGGTGGGGTAAGAGCCCACCGGGCTTCGCCGTGAGGCAGAGCGCCGCACGCCTTATGGGTTGCAAGGTCAAGTATACCGGCATTTAAGGGTTGCTCGCCCATTGCCGGGGGGTAGACCGCTTTAGCCGTGTGGCGACGCACGGCATAGATAAATGACGGACGGACGCCGGTTTCCTCTTCATTGAGGCGGAGCGTCTACATAACCCGGCTTATAGCCCGGCTGACTCTTTTTTCACAACCACATTTAAGAATTTGATGCTCTGCTGTCAGCGCAGGCGGTCGGCCGCACGCAGCAGGTGCTCGTCGTGGCGTATGCCGCGGAGAGCCAGAAATGCGCTTACCAGCGACAGAAGCAGCAGGAACACGCTGCCGAGTATCTCGATTCTACCCTCGCTTGACTGCCAGTTGAAATAAATCAGGCCTTCGGTAACCATGGCCACCACAAGAAGGAGCATCGATATCATAGTGAGTGTCTTCTGCCTTTTGGTGTTCTTGTACAGGAAAATCGACAGCACCAGAAGCACGGCTATGATGATGTTGAGCACAAGAAATGCGGGGAGGTCGCTCGGCGAAAGGAATGTAGCACTGTTAGGGTCGGGGACCGTGGAGCTGACGAGGGCCATCGGGAGGCAGCAGAATGCCACTACCAAAATAGCTGCCACCAGCAGCCACACGCTTTGCCATCTTTGGATTACCATAATTGTATGCTTTTTTTAGTTAGTTTGATTTACTTATGATGTCGAATATTTTTCATGCGTCGTAGAGCACTGAGTCTATGAGAAGTGGAATCAAGGCTGTATCGGCTCCAAGTCGCTGCAGATGAGGGGTGTCGGCACGCATTTCGGCTATGAACGCATCTACGGCCTCTTTTCTTGAAGTGCCTGTTGCGGGCGATTCGGGCGTCCTTGCGGCGATGTTAAGTTTATAGAAATTCATTGCCTCGCGGAATTTTCCGTCGGCGAGATTCAGGTGTCCGAGGTTCAGATAGTCGGTAGGCACCGGGTCGGTGCGCGTGATTACTTTTTCATAGTATTTGCGGCTACGCTCCAGATCGCCTGCCATGAGCAGACACCATGCGAGCGGACGCAGTGGCTTCACCGAGTCGGGGTCGAGATATTCGCTTTTGAAATATGCGGCGATGGCCTCGTCGTATCTTTCGAGTTCGAGAAGGCATCGGCCTATGTTGAGGGCTGTAGCCGGCTTGTCGGGTTTGCGTTGCTCAAGCACTCTGAGCCGTTTCAGCGCCTCTTCGGGGCGGTGGAGTGCCATCAGGCAGCGGGCAAGGCGGCGGAGAGTCCAGTCGCTTCTGCCGTCGAGCATTTCCGCACGCTCGTAGCATGCCACGGCCTCCTCGTAATGGCCGAGTTTCTGATGGGCATGGCCCATTTTCTGATAAAGCGGAGCATCGGGAACTGCGATATCGGCTATTATGTCGAACACTCCCAATGCCTGGCTCCAGTATCCGTGGCCGAAGTAAAACTCACCTATGAGATTCAGTGTGTCGGGCTGATGCAGCTCGGCCGCGAAGGGTGCGGCAAGCGCGAGATTCACCCCTTTGGCGAAGGGGTTCGGCATCTCGCCCTTGCGGCGGAACAGTCGGAAAAATCTGAATGCGTTCTGTATCTGCTTATTCACTATATTGCGGCGGTCGCTCTGCGGGAGCGATGCCGCGCGAATTTCAGCTAACTGTGCTTCGTGGGCATTGAACTGCTGCATCATCAGTCGGCGTTGGGCCTCGGGCACCTGCCGCATGGAGAGCATGATGGAATATTTGTCGCTGTCGCAAAGGAAAGGTGCCGCGAGTATGATGTCGGCTATCGCCGAGGCTCCGTCTCTTTCGGCTGCGATGGCCGGATTTTCGGGATGAAACGGCATGAACCAGTTGGCTACCTCGTTGAAGAATGGAAATGTTTTCAGGTGTGAGAACGTGCCCATCATTATATCGCCACCCTCCTCCTGTATCTCGCTCATTTCCTTAAGTTTGTCGGCAAGTCCTGAGCTGTGGAGCATCTCCTGCCAGGCTGGATTCTCTTCCATCTCGGCCGGGTCGAGCTCCTCGATATTCAGGCTGATTTTACGCTCGATTTCAGGTCTCAGTTTCATCATGCCAGGCACAAGCTCATCCTGTATCTTGGCCGTGATGCGGTCGGTGTCGATGGTCTTCACAAGTTCCATCGCCACCAGACGCAAGTCGGAGGACCAGGTGGGCGTGTCGCGCAGGGCGTTGAGGCGTTGCTCCGCATTTCGTGAGAGCTTGCGTTCCGGAAAAGCATTGAGCAGCAATGCCAAGCCTATCAGACCGATGCCTGAAAGCCTTGGCGCGGGGTTGGTATAGAGGCGTGTGAGCAGGGCCACACGTATGCTGTCGAAATAGTGCAGGCCACCCAGTATGATGGCCCAGGCGAAGAGTTCCGAGGCATATCCCGGCACACTGTCGTGTTCGAAAATCGCTGCCACTGCATCCTCGTCGGCAGCGCTGAGCGGATGTGTGACCCACAGTCGGTTGAAAATGCGGCGCTCGAGCTCGTCGCGCTCACGTGCTGCGGCCTGCGCTTTTTCACTTCGGGCACTCCCGCTCACGAGGTTGAAGATCGAACCGTCGGCCGAGGCTTTTATATATTGGTCAAGCAGCGAGCCTATCGAGTCGGCGCGTTGCATGCGTTCATATCTTAATGTGTTGAAGTATAGCGTAGGCTCTGAAGGGGTAAGATTATCTCGCTCAAGGTTGTCGGTGATGCCGAGCAGCGAGCTTCCGAGGCTGGCGGTCATTTCTGCTCTCGACGGGTCTTCAGCCCCGCGGCTGGCATAGCTAAGCATCATGCGGTAGTTGTTCTCAAGTTGCTCGAGCTCGCGGTAGGCGTCGTGGTTTCCCACAGCCTGAGCCAGTGAGCGTGTATAGCCGAAGGCATCGTGCAGACGGTGCTCGGCCACATATCGGTGTATCTTATCGCGTGTTTCTGAGAATGTTTTCTTGTCCATAAGTTGTGGAGAGAGTATCTGTTTCTGACAATGTGTAAACAAGGCTGCAATGTGTAAAGTCGCCTATGATACCTTAAATATACAAAAATCCTGCCAAAAACAGGTTTTTTGTCTTTTCAGTTGCACCCCACCGGCACATAATGGTGGTGGGCGGTGCACTCGTGCACATTGTGGTCTACTATCAGGTGCCGGCTGGCCATAGTGGCTATAACACTCATCTCGTGGCTCACGAGAATCACGGTGGCATGAGGGGCAACATCTGCGAGAATGCGGTAGATGTGTTCCTCGAAATGCTTGTCGAGATAGCTCAGCGGCTCGTCGAGAACTAAAATAGTTGGCCTGCTTATCAATGCGCGGCCAAGGAGCGCGCGTTGCAGCTGTCCTCCCGAGAGGTCGCCTATGGGAGCTCGGGAGTGCTCCCTAAGTTCCACCACTCCGAGCATTGTGTCGACAAGCGTCTCGGTCTCTTTCCGCGGGATGCCTTTCCCGAGCAGTCCAGAGGCGATTACTTCGTGGACCGTGACGGGAAATCGCGAGTCAATCATGTTTTTCTGTGGCAGATAGCCTATGTGGAGAGCGTCGCACGGAGCGCCGCTATCGGTGAGATAGTTCACTGTGCCGGTGGTGGGCTTGAGCAATTTGAGGATGATGCGTAGCAGGGTAGTCTTGCCGCCGCCGTTAGGGCCGGTAATGGCCATGAAGTCTCCGCGGTTCACGGTAAGGTTCACATTACTGAGCACCGGTTTGTCATCGAGGCGCATACACACATCGCGCAGCTTAATAACCGGAGATTGTTTATGTTCGGCTGTCATTTCCCAACGGATGTGAGATGGTCGACAATGGCATTCAGCTCTTTCTCGCAGTCGGCTGAAAGGAAATTTATCTCCACAGGCTTCATGCCCAGTGCTGACGCGATGGCCGATGTGCGTTCCGGGTTGAGGCCCTGCGGCACGAAAAACGCGACAGGGGAGAGCTCCATGGCTTTATCGGTAGCCTCTTTGAGCTGCCGTGGCGATGTCTCTTTGTTCTCGAGGTTGAACGCTATCTGGTTGAGGCCATAGTCGCGAGCCAGGTAACTGAGTGAAGGATGCCATATCACGAATGCCGGCTTATGGTTCAGGCGATTGCCGAAGTCGGTGTCGATGCTGTCGAGGTGTGCCACAAGGCTGTTGCAGCGCTTGATCAGATACGGTTTCAGATCGGGATAGAGGGTTGAGAGATGGCCGAGCAGATTGGTGGCCATAGTGCGGAGGTTTTTCACCGATCCCCATATGTGCGGGTCGGCTTCGGTGTCGCTGTGATGGTGCCCGACATGCTCCTCGGCCTCATGGTTGTGTGAATGTGTGCCGTAGATGAGGCTGATGCCGGCCGATAAGTCTGCCACGCGCATGTCAGGATTGTTGGTGCTTAATTTCTCAATCATTTCCCGCTCGAATGGAAGCACGCCTGTGACGGCTATGAATCCCGAACGCTGAAGCGAGCGCATTGCGTCCATTCCGGGCTGGAATGTCTCCGGGTCGGTGCCGATAGCGAGCAGTGTGTTTACCTCTATACTGTCGCCTCCGATGGCTTTTGCTATGTAGCTCAGTGGTGGCACACTTACTGTGATTTGTCGCTTCTGAATATTTTCGGTGGTTCCAGAATTGTGCGTGCCGCCGGAGCATCCGGCCATTAGCAATGCAGCAAGTGCAGTCATTGCCTGCGCAATGTGCCTGATTCTGGTAGACTGGAATATCATATTATATATATGTGTTTAGTGCACAAAATTACTGAAAATATCCCTACTTTCAATATCAATATCCGGGATGCATTTCAGGCGTTATCTTATGTCGAGTATTTTTTGTGTCTGTAGCGACAGCCTCCATTGAGGGTTCGCTTTGATGAAATCGATGCATCCGGCAAGAATCTCGGCATTCCGGTGTTCGTCTTTCACATCGCAGGGCTGGAGATAATAGTGCTGAGCATCCACTTCGTTGTAAAGACGGTTTATTTTCGCTTCCGAATCCTGTCCCTCATACACGCATTTTATTTCATTTACTTTTCTGTAACATATGGGTCTGTATTTCGGAGAGCATGTGACCCAGTCTACATTGTCCGGTAGATGCTTCACACCGTTTGTCTCCACTTGCACGAAGAAGCTGAGCTGATGAAGCCTGTCGATAAATTCGGTGTTGATTTGCAGCGATGGTTCCCCGCCGGTGATTACTAGATGCTTCGTTGGATATTTCTGTAGCTCGCTTATGATTTCGTCGCCGCTCATATCTATGCCGGCTTCGTGGTCAGTGTCGCAGAAAGAGCATCGGAGATTGCATCCGCTGAGCCTCAGAAAAGTTGCCGCTGTGCCCGTGAAGTGGCCTTCTCCCTGAAGAGAGTAAAATATCTCGTTGACTTTCATATCTCGTCCTCCCCGGCTTCATCATCTACGTATATGGCGATGTTCCCTTCCGATTCCTGAACCATGGCTTTGTAGCATTCGGGAATCTGCTCTGTTATCCATCGGGCTATGTTTTCGGCCGTCGGGTTAAATGGAAGCACCTCGTTGAGATATCGGTGGTCGAGCGCAGAATGAATCCTGTCTTTGATATGCTTGAAATCGCAGACCATGCCGTCGGCATTGAGTTCGCGTGCCTTGCAGTAAACGGTGATTATCCAGTTATGGCCGTGGATTTCAGAGCATTTGCTCTCATATGAGAGGTCCAGACGATGGGCTCCGGCCACCTCTATGCGTTTTGAAACGTAAAACATTTTTCCTCGTCTTATATCTGTTGCCCGCATATACGCTTTCCGGCAGGTTTTTGAGTTGCGCGAAATTCTGATAGCTATGCTGCGTTTTACAGGCTTACAAAATTAAAGAATATTCCCCATTGTAGCGGCATGCCAAAGGCGATAAACGACACAAACACATCAAAAAAAGTGAAAATGCTTCTGGGCCGGTTGTTTCAATTGATTGGCCGATATTTCTACAACTGCAAAAAATCTGTGCCTTTGTTGCTATAAATGATGAAAAACAGCCTTTTTATGCCCGATTTTAATATAAAACATAAAGAAATATCAATACTTTGCTTACTACAAATAAATACTAAATACAAAATTAAGTGCGTCTTTTTATTGTTGATACAAAAAAAACAGCTATCTTTGCGGTCTAAATCGTCGAAGCGTTGATAATTTTTAATTGTCAAAGTTTTTTCAACAAACCGGTCAAAGAAAATATATAATTAAGGCATATGAACCTTGAGACAGTTAACCCTGATTTGATTTTCGAGACGAGCTGGGAGGTTTGCAATAAGGTTGGAGGCATCTATACGGTGCTCTCCACAAAGGCACTCACTCTTCAGAATCTTTATAAAGACAAAGTCATCTTTATTGGTCCCGATGTGTGGACCGACCAGAATCCCTCACCTTATTTTACTGAAGTGCCGTCGCTGCTGAGGCAGTGGAAGGAGAAGGCCGAGCTCCCTGCAGGCGTGAGCGTGCGTGTGGGCCGCTGGAACATTCCAGGCAAGCCCATTGTGGTGCTGGTGAAATTCGACGGCATGTACGCTCAGAAGGACTATTATTATGGTGAGATGTGGGAACGATACCAAGTGGATTCGCTCCACGGATATGGTGATTACGATGAGGCCTGCGCCTTCGCCCTTGCGGCCGGTGCGGTTATAGAAAGCATCTGCGCTCACAAGCGTCTGCGTCATAAGAATGTGCTCGCGCACTTCGATGAGTGGACCACAGGAATGGGACTGCTCTATGTGCGCTGGAAAGTGCCCTATATCGGCACCATATTCACCACCCACGCCACATCGATAGGCCGCAGTATCTGCGGCAATGGCAAACCCCTCTATGACTATCTGAAAGGCTACAACGGCGACCAGATGGCCGAAGAGCTCAACATGCAGAGCAAGCATTCGCTTGAGAAGGCCGCCGCTCATGCCGCCGACTGTTTCACCACAGTGAGCGATGTCACTGCACTTGAGTGTGAGCAACTGCTCGAGCGTCGTCCCGATGTGGTGACTCCAAACGGGTTCCAGCCCGACCTCGCTCCGGCGAAGATTAAAGCACGTAAGGCAAAGGCTGTGGCCCGCGAGGCTCTTCTCAATGTTGCGGCTAAGCTTACAGGCCACAACATTCCTGACGATACTTTCATCGTGGCCACATCGGGCCGCATGGAATACCGCAACAAGGGTATAGATGTATTTCTTGATGCCATGAAGGCCCTTGAGCTCAATAGCGCCGCACATCCTATATTGGCTTTCATTCTTGTCCCGGCATGGACCAAGGCTCCCCGCGCCGACCTTAAGGCAAGACTCACCGGTGATGATATCGAAACAGCACCTCTCGCCGAACCTATCAATACACATGAAGTGCACAATCCCGGCGATGACGCCATTATGGTGCGCATGCGCCAGCTCGGTTTCCCCACATCTAATGCGTCGGTCGGTTCTCCCGTGCAGGTAATCTACATGCCCTGTTATCTCAACGGCGACGACGGTGTGCTCGACATGACTTATTATGATGTGCTTGCCGGACTTGATGCCACCGCTTTCCCTTCCTATTACGAACCATGGGGCTACACGCCTCTTGAAAGCGTGGCTTTCGGTGTGCCCACAGTCACCACATCGCTTTCCGGCTTCGGTCAGTGGATTCTTTCTGAGAAACGCAATGGCTTCGAGAACGGTGGAGTGGAGGTGATAACACGCCACGATTCCAATTATCCTGATGTGGTGAGCGCTCTGGCCAACGATTTCCGTCTGATAGCAGCCTCATCGTCGGAATACCGCGACAGGGCTTCGAAGGCCGCACGCGAGACTGCAGATCGTGCCGAGTGGAACTATTTTATCACCTATTATATAAAAGCTTTCAGGCTGGCGCTAGACGCCGCCGATAAGCGCCGCAAGTGAGCCCGGCTCCAGAGCGCGCATTATCCCGATTTGTGATTCAAAACAGATAATAATATTTGAAAAAACTCATAGTTTGATTTATGAAACTTCAAGTAAGCAATACCAACGCACCTACATGGAGAGACATCACAGTCACCTCCGATCTTCCCTCGAAGCTCAAAAATCTCGAGGAACTTGCCAAAAACCTTTGGTGGGTATGGAACAGTGAGGGTAAATCGCTTTTCCGTGACCTCAACCCTGATCTCTGGCGAGCTTCGGGTGAGAATCCTGTGATGCTGCTTCAGCAGCTCTCCTCCGAGCGCATGGAAGAAATCATGGCCGACAAAGCAATGATGGACCGCATCGACCATGTTTACAAAGAATTCAAAGCCTACATGGCCAAGCCTATGCGCACCGATATTCCTTCGGTAAGCTATTTCTCTATGGAGTATGGTCTGTGCAACGCTTTGAAAATCTATTCCGGTGGTCTCGGCGTGCTCGCCGGCGACTATATCAAGGAGGCATCCGACAGCCGTGTGCCCATGACAGCCGTAGGCTTTCTCTATCGCTTCGGCTACTTCACCCAGAGCCTCAGTGTCGACGGCCAGCAGATCGCCAACTACGAGCCCCAGAACTTCAATCAGCTCCCTATAGAACAGGTGATGGACGAGAACGGGCATCCTATGATTCTGGAAGTGCCCTATCCCGGTCGTACCATATACAGCCACGTATGGCGTGTGAATGTGGGCCGCATGAACCTTTATCTGATGGATACCGACTTCGATATGAACTCGGAATTTGACCGCGTGATTACCCATCAGCTCTATGGCGGCGACTGGGAAAACCGCATCAAGCAAGAATATCTGCTCGGCATCGGCGGCGTGCTCATGCTTAAGAAACTTGGCATTCGCAGCACCCTCTATCACTGCAACGAAGGCCATGCCGCACTTCTCAACCTCCAGCGCCTCGTCGACTATGTGCAGGAAGACCACCTCGACTTCAATGTGGCGCTTGAAATGGTGCGCGCATCGAGCCTCTATACCGTGCACACCCCTGTGCCCGCAGGTCACGACTACTTCGACGAAGGCCTGTTCGGAAAATATATGGGTGAGTATCCCGCAAAACTTGGCATTTCATGGAACGACCTCATGAACATGGGCCGCGAAAACCCGAACACCAACGAGCGTTTCTCGATGAGCGTGTTCGCGCTTAACACCTGCCAGGAGGCCAACGGCGTAAGCTGGCTCCACGGCGAGGTGTCGAAGAAGATGTTCGCAGGCATCTGGAAGGGCTATAACTGGCAGGAAAGCCATGTAGGCTATGTGACCAACGGCGTTCACATGCCCACCTGGGCCGTTTCGGAATGGAAAGAGTTCTATATGGAGAAACTCGGTCCGGCCGTATTCGAGCACTCCGATGACCCCGAGAACTGGAAAGGCATCTTCAAGGCCAAAGACGAGGAAATATGGAACATGCGTTGCCAGCTCAAGAACAAGTTCATCAACTTCGTAAAGCGCGACTTCAAGCAGAAATGGCTCGCAAATCAGGGCGATCCCTCGGCTGTGATGAAGATTGTCGACAAAATCAACCCCAACGCCCTCATCATCGGTTTCGCACGCCGCTTCGCCACCTACAAGCGCGCACATCTGCTCTTCACCGACCTGGAGCGTCTCTCGAAGATTGTCAATAACGAGCAGTTCCCCGTTCAGTTCGTATTCTCGGGCAAGGCACACCCCGCCGACGGCGCAGGCCAGGGCCTCATCAAGCGTATCATGGAGATTTCGCGCATGCCTGAGTTCCTCGGCAAGATTATCTTCCTCGAGGACTACAACATGATTGTAGCCAAGCGCCTCGTGACAGGCGTCGACATCTGGCTCAACACCCCCACCCGTCCTCTCGAGGCATCGGGTACATCGGGCGAAAAGGCCGAGATGAACGGTGTGCTCAACTTCTCCGTGCTCGACGGCTGGTGGTACGAAGGCTACCGCTTCAACGAAAAGGCCGGTTGGGCCCTTACCGACAAGCGCACCTACACCGACCAGGCCCAGCAGGACAAGCTCGACGCTGCAACCATCTACTCGATGCTTGAGAACGAGATTATCCCGCTCTATTTCGCCAAGAACTCCAAGGGCTACTCGCCTGAGTGGGTACAGTACATCAAGCGTTCTATCGGCGACATAGCACCCCACTTCACCATGACCCGCATGATCGAGGACTATATCAGCCGCTTCTACAACAAGGAGAGCAAGCGCTTCAACGCACTCGGTGCCAACAACTTCGCCCTTGCCAAGGAAATCGTGGCATGGAAAGAGAAAGTGGCTCAGGCATGGGACGGCATCAAAGTGTTCGATGTTGAGATGAGCGATCTCACAAACGCCTCCACAGGCGAGGACTTCAATGTGCGCGCCATCGTCGACACCAACGGTCTCGGCCGTGACCTCGGTCTGGAGCTCGTGGCTTACAAGAAGGAGAACGGCGAGGAGAAATTCGCCTACACCCATCCCTTCGATGTAGTCAAGGAGGAGGGCAGCGTGCTCACATATCAGCTCCACGAGAAACTGCGCGACGCAGGCGTGTTCCGCTATGGACTCCGTCTCTATCCCGTGAACCCCAACCTGCCTCACCGCATGGACTTCGCCTACACCCGCTGGATCTGATTCCGGCGATAGCGATATCACTATAAAACACCCCCGCATGCGGTGCCTTCGGGCGACGCATGCGGGGGTGTCGCTATGCTGTCTGCCGGCAGTTATCAACAATAGGCGGCAGTTATCAACAATGCGGTCAAATTCCACTCCCACATATTTTTGAGTGCTGATTTTATTTCTTTACTTTGCATACCGAATTATAGATAAACATGGGTAAAGTCATAGCAATCGCCAATCAGAAAGGCGGTGTGGGAAAAACTACCACCACCATCAATCTTGGCGCCTCTTTGGCACAGAGAGGCAAGAAAGTACTCATAATCGATGCCGACCCGCAGGCCAACGCCACTTCGGGCTATGGCATCGACCCGAGGCAGATGCAATCGTCGATTTACGAGTGTCTCGTCGACGGCTATCCCATCGACGGCTCACAGGTGCCCACTTGTGTGGAGGGGCTCGATCTCGTGGGGTCGCGCATCGACCTCGCCGGAGCCGAGCTGGAGCTGATAAACCAGGACGACCGCGAGAGAGTGCTCGCGCGCCTTCTGGCCGACATAGCTCCGAAATATGATTTCGTGCTGATCGACTGCTCGCCGTCGCTCGGCCTTATCACTGTGAATGCTCTTACAGCAGCCAACTCGGTGATTATACCTGTGCAGGCCGAATATTTCGCTCTCGAGGGTATCAGCAAGCTGCTCAATACCATCAGGATAATCAAAAGCCGCCTTAATCCAGGCCTCGAAATCGAGGGATTCCTTCTCACCATGTACGACGCCCGTCTGCGTCTGGCCAACCAGGTCTACGAAGAGCTTAAGACACACTTCGGCGATATGGTGTTCAACACCGTGATTCCCCGCAACATACGCCTTAGCGAAGCCCCCTCGCATGGCCTTCCGGCGCTGCTTTACGACCCCGAGAGCCGCGGAGCCACATCGCATCTCATGCTTGCCAAAGAGCTTATCGACAAAAATTAATAAACTTCTCTCACCACATCAATCTCCTGCATATGCAACCACGCAGAAATCTCGGCCGAGGTCTCGACACCCTCGGTCTTACAGACTTCACACCGCCGAGCGGCTCATCGGCCATCAATGAGGTGCCACTCGACCGTATCACCCCCAACCCCGACCAGCCTCGTACCAGTTTCGACGACGAAAGCATAGCCGAACTGGCGGCATCTATCCGCGAACTCGGCATCATACAGCCTCTTTCGCTGCGAAAGACAGGCCCTGACTCGTACCAGATTATAGCCGGAGAGCGCCGCTTCCGTGCCGCACGCGTTGCCGGACTTACAACGGTGCCCGCCTATATACGCACTGCAAGCGACGCCGAGCTCACCGAGATGGCGCTGATCGAGAATATCCAGCGCGAGGACCTCAACGCGATAGAAATCGCGCTCACATTCCAGAAACTCATCGAGCAATACAATCTCACTCAGGAGCGCCTTTCGGAGCGTGTGGGAAAGAAACGTGCCACAATAGCCAATTTCCTGCGCCTGCTGCGTCTGCCGGCCGAGGTGCAGCTCGGACTTCGCGACCGACTTATAGACATGGGCCATGCCCGCGCGCTGCTGTCAGTCGACAATCCGGCCGTGCAGCTCATGCTGTATAAGGAAATTCTCGACAAGCAGCTGTCTGTGCGTCGTGTGGAGGAGCTCGCCAAGGAGTATGCTCTTGGTGTCGAAAAAGGCGAAAAGAGTGTGGGAAACTCGCGGAAGCAGCTCAGCAATCATCAGTTTGATTCGTTGAAAAAGCACCTTTCCAGTCGTTTCAATACTCCGGTGCGCTTTTCGTGCAATGAGCGTGGCCGCGGCTCTATCACTTTCAGTTTCAACGGTGAAGAAGACCTTACAAGGCTTATATCGCTTTTCGATTCCTTGCAGCAGTAATTTCTCACCTGCATGAATGTAACTTTTAGTTCCCGCACGCGTTATATTATTATAATGCGTGCGAATTAATGAACTACTGACAACTAAAAGTAAGATTTGATATGAACAAGATTTTCACATCTTTTGTTGCTGCGGCTCTGATGGTCACAGCTGCTTCATGCTCATCGGCCAAGAAGACCACAGCTCCCGCCATCTCCTCGCTCAACGGCGAATGGAGTGTGGTGGCTATCGATAATGAGCCTATTTCATCGCCTGAGGCCAAGGAGACCACTTACCTTGGCTTCAATACCGCCACGGGCGAGTTCTACGGCAATGCTTCATGCAACATGCTCACCGGTCGCTTTGCCATCGATGCCGAACCTGGTGTGATTGACCTCACTAACGTGGGTGTCACTCGCATGGCGTGCCCCGATATGACAGTCGAGAACGCGCTTCTCGGCGCACTGTCGTCTGTGAAGGGCTACCGTGAGGGCGACGAGGGCATGGAACTCATCAATGGCGAGGGCAAGAATATGGTTTCACTCGCCCGCCGCGACCCTGCTGAGCAGGCTGCATTGCTTCATGGTGACTGGAACGTGAAGGAAATCAATGACCAACCGGTTGATTCCACTTCTGCCGGAGCACCTTATGTGTTCACATTCGGTACTGACGCAGGCGATAATACCTTCGCTGTAACTACCAACTGCAACAACCTGATGGGCGAATATGAGACAACCTCGCAAGCTATCAAGTTCGGAAAAGTGATGAGCACCCGCATGGCATGCCCCGACAGCAAGGTAGAGCAGCTGCTTATGCAGATATTGCCTAAGGTGACATCGTTTGGAAAACTCGCCGGCGGAGGCATAGGTCTTTACGATGCCGACTCCAACATGCTCCTGCTTCTAGAGCAGTGACGGTGGGTATGGCATGAAAATATTCAGGGGCGCGGTTTATGCCGTGCCCCATTTTAGTTTCTTACCATGCCTGATAAGTGTGCTGTCAGAGAGTGATGCGGCGGGTGGTTGAGCCGGCACGCAGGATATAGATGCCTCTTGAGGCAAGCTTGATGCGGTGCATGCCCGGCTTTAGTGTCTCCTGCGATATGAGTTGGCCGAGGATTGAGAATATCTTTACTGTCACGGTGTTCTCGCACGACACATAGATATAGCCTTCTGACACCGCAATGGCCACATCGCCTTCGTTGTCGAGATTCTGCACAATAACCTGGCGGGGTGAGTTCACCTCTTCCCACGCGGGCTTTGCCGCGAAACCTTGGTTAAGGCTCGCCGCAATGGCCAATGTCAGTAATATTGTGCTAAATTTTTTCATTTGCGATGTCTTGTGGCTCGTTGTGATGCGTAGTCGCTCTGATTGCCGCAAAATTACTTATTTTTTTTGATGTTTCAAACATATTGTCAGTTCTGCAAAGTTAAAAAACAACTTTTTTGTGAGGATTTTTGCTTGACGCATCAGCAATATGGCTTGAAATTTGTTTTTTAAACAGCTGAATCTGGTGAAGATTCAGATATTATAACTATATTTGTGAGTTGGCAATAAAGCTTTTTATAACGTTTTTGACTGTTTATTCCACATTTAGTTTAAAATGAAGCAGAAAAAGAAGAATATAGCCGTGGGGGCGTTTTTTAGGCTGTTGTTTCCCACTTCACTCTGGACGCGTCAGTTCTTCTGGGCGTGGATCGGATGTTTTGCCACGGTGATTGCTTTCGATATACTCTGGTGCGCGCAGACCACATTCCGCGCATTCGGATTCATAGGTACTTATGTCAATGCCGCCACCATGGCCACTCTGCTTGCCATGCCGGTGGTCATTATCCGGCGCCCGTGGCTGCAGATGCTTGTGCTGGCCCTTGTGGATGTGCTCATGCTGGCCAATCTGATGTATTGCCTCACCTATTTCAATTCCATACCGGCTGCCAGCTATCTGCTTGCGGGCCAGGTACTCGATTTCCATTCGTCTATTACCGACTCATGGCGATGGGTCTACATCACTTTGCCGGTTATAGCCATAGCTACATTGTTCTTCATCAACCCAAACCGCGACGAACCCAAGCCGCGATGGATTCCATATATCGTCACACTGGTTGTGATGTGCCTGTTTTCGGCCCTTACGGCAGTATGCGCGGGAGGACTTACCTCACACGTGGCCAAGCTCAAGGGACAGTGCTATTATGCTGCTACACCTGTGGTAATCTACACAATTCCCGGCACACTCGTGGCTGAGCTGACCGCTCATGACGCACTTCCCACCAATGAGGAACGCACCGCTGTGGCAGGGTGGAACCGCGACCACATGGCCCTGAGCGCCGGCATGCATTCCACCGTAAGGGAGCTGCCCGACTCACTGCGCCGCGACAACCTTGTGGTCATCTTCTGCGAGTCGCTCGAGTCGTGGCCCGTGGGTGCGCAGCTCGAAGGGAAGGAACTCACCCCGTCGCTCAACAAGGCTATGGCTGATACGGCGAACACCTGGTATGCGTCGCATGTGCTGTCGCAGGTTGGCCCCGACCGCAGCATCGACGGTCAGTTGCTGATGCTTGCAGGCATGTATCCCACACGCGATGTGGTTTACTCCATGAAATATCCGTTCAACACATTTTTCGCCCTGCCTGCTGCCATGAAGCAGCAGGGTGCCACCACCTATCTTTTCAGTGGCGACAAGCCAGGCACATGGAACCAGGCGCTTATCGCACGAGCCTTCGGCATCGACAACCTTGACATGGCCGATTCGTGGGACAACTCGCAGCGCATCGGTCATCCGGCGCGTCTGAGCGATGCCTCGTTCATCGAGCAGACCATTGCGAAAATGAAGCGCGACGATGTGTGGGCCCACAATGAGAAGGCATATGTGCAACTGGTCACCTATAGCGGCCATTCTCCCTTCAAGATTCCTCAGGAACATCGCACTATCAGCTTCTCCGGAAGCTACCCCGAGAAGCTCACCGATTATCTCACAGCCGTGCATTACACCGACCAGGCTCTGGGTCGTATGCTCGACTATCTGCGTTCGCGTCCCGATTGGGACCGCACAATGGTGGTGATTGTCGGCGACCACGAAGGACTTGCCTCATGGCGTCATGAAATCCGCAATTCGGTTGAGGGACGGCGTCTTGTCGACCCAGTGGGTTATGTGCCGATGATTGTGCTCAACTCGCCGGTGAACGGTGTGCGCACCGATGTGATGGGGCAGGCCGATGTCTACACCACTCTGCTTGACCTCATGGGGCTGCCATATCAGTGGCGGGGCATGGGTTTCTCGGCTTTCGCCCCCGAGAGCCCGAAATTTGCGTTCGATTTCAATGGTAATATGCATGGCACACCTTCACCTGATACGTTACCCGGCCTCAAGAAACATGTAGCCTCGGCACAGCAGGTTTCTGACATCATCGTCCGTCATAATCTCATGAAATAACCACATTTGGAATACCCCATACCATTCATTACCCGATTCCTTTAAATGGACTGGCTGTTGCATTACATAAACGTGCCGTGGATATGGTGGACACTCACCATACTTTACGCCTTGACCATTCTCACCATCATAGCAGTGATTGTGAGTGAGAACCGTAATCCTGTGAAATCGCTCGCATGGGTCACGGTGCTCCTTGTGGTGCCTATGGTGGGAGTGGTGCTTTACATAGTGTTCGGCCGCAATATCCAGACTAAACGCATCCTTTCGCGCCGCAACCGCCGCAAGATACGCAAGCTCGTGGCTTCGCCGCCAGCAAGGCCGCGCAACGTGCAGGGCGTCGAGCCGCTGCACCGCCAGATAAATTTGGCCCGTGCTCTGTGCGGCACAAGCTACTATGAGGGAAATGATGTGGAGATATTCGATAATGGAACCGACAAGTTCAATGCATTGCTTTCCGATATAGCTTCGGCACGCAGGTATATCAATCTGCAATATTACATCATCGAGGACGATACGATAGGCAACCGTGTTATCGATGCGCTTGTGGAGCGTGCGCAGGCAGGCGTGAAAGTGCGCCTTATATATGACCATGTGGGCTCGTTCAAACTCTCGAAACAGGCTCGGAAGCGCATGAGCCGGGCCGGCATCGACGCCCATCCGTTCTTCAAGGTGGCGTTTCCGCCTTTCGGTACCCGCATCAATTGGCGAAATCACCGCAAGCTGGCGGTCATCGACGGTGAGATTGGATATATCGGTGGCATGAATATCGCCGACCGGTATATCACCGGCGGAAAGCTCTTTCCAATGTGGCGCGACCTGCATCTGAGGCTCCGCGGACCCGCTGTGGGAGCGTTGCAGCAGTCGTTCGCGGTCGACTGGACCTTTATGGGCGAGCCTATACTTACTGAAGAGGCCGGCATGAGCGTCGAAACCGACAGACCTGCTGGTATGCAGCTGGTCACCGGTGGTCCCACTTCGCAGTGGATGAACATGACCCTCATCTTTCAGCAGGCCATAACGGCGGCATCGAAGTGCATATACATTTTCACGCCGTATTTCATTCCTTCGGAGGGGCTGTTGCATGCACTGCAGGTGGCTGCGCTCGGAAAAATAGATGTGCGTATCATGCTGCCGAGGCGGTCCGACAGCGACATGCTCCGCTGGGCGTCGTTCTCCTTTATCCAGGAATGCCTCAGCTCTGGCATCAAGGTGTATCTCTACAACAAAGGCATGCTCCACAGCAAGGCGATAATCATCGACGATGATTTCGCTACCGTGGGTTCCACAAACTTCGATTTTCGCAGTTTCGAGCACAATTTCGAGGCCAACATGCTCATATACTCACGGGAGTTCAATGCACGCATGAAGACCATCTTTTTCCGCGACATGCGCGAGTGCACACGCCTTACCACTGCCACATGGCGTAGGCGTCCGGTTACGGAAAAGGCCTTGGAGTCGTTCTTCCGCCTCTTCTCGCCGATACTTTAGTCAAGGAACAGGCAGGCGTCGCCGTAGCTGAGGAAGCGGTAGCCGGCGGCAAGGGCGTGGTCATACAAGGCACGCCAGTCGCCTCCTGTGAAAGCGCTCACCAGCAGAAGCAGGGTGGAGCGGGGCTGATGGAAATTGGTCACCATTCCTTTAACCACTCTGTATTTATATCCCGGGGCGATTATGACTCTGGTCGATGCCACGAATGTATCGCCCTCGAAAGCTTTGAGAAGCGCTTCCATGGCTTCGCGCACGGTCAGATTCGGGTGCGTGGGCGAGTAGGGATACCACTGCGGCAGTTCGTGGATATCCTCCCCGGTGGAGGCAAGGCAGCCGAGATGGTAGAGGCTCTCGAGAGTGCGCACCGAGGTGGTGCCCACCGCAATCACGCGGCGTGATGTTTCCGCCAGTTCTTCGATTAGGCTGCGGCTCACGGCTATGAACTCGCTGTGCATCTCATGCTCACCGATAGAGTCGGCCTTAACAGGCTGGAATGTGCCGGCGCCTACATGGAGCGTGAGCTCGCGGCGTGGTATACCGCGCGAGCTGATGTCGGCCAGCACGGCATCGGTGAAATGCAGTCCGGCCGTAGGTGCTGCCACGGAGCCGTCGATGTGGGAATATACCGTCTGGTAATCCTTCGAGTCGGAAGCTTCGGTGTTGCGGTTAAGGTAAGGCGGGATGGGAATCTCTCCGGCAGCCGAAATGATTTCAGCGAAAGAGACCGGTGTGCCGTCGGTTTCCCATGTGAACCCGATGACCGACGCGTTGCCTTCGCGTCCGAGCCGTTCGGCGTGAAGTGCCACCGGTTTCCCGTCGACGGTCAGTGAGATAGTGAGCTTCCCCTGTTTCCACTTCTTGGAGTTTCCTACGAAGCAGAGCCACGAGCAGCCGCATTGAGAGGCGAAGTTAAGCGCATAGTCGCGCGGAGTCACCGGCTCGAGACAGAAAATCTCTATGAGGGCTCCTTCCGGCTTGTGGAAACGCAGGCGTGCGTTGATCACGCGGGTGTTGTTGTAGATAAGCATCGAGTCGGCCGGCAGCAATGCCGGCAGTTCGGTGAATATGTGGTCGCTGATGCTGCCATCTGCCTGTCGCACAAGCAGCTTGCAGTGGTCACGCTCGCTTAGCGGATGCTTGGCTATGCGCTCGTCGGGCAGCTCATAGTCGTAATTGTCGATTCTTATTTCCTTAACCATGGCGCAAAATTAAGAATATATCGTGGAAAATGCGTAAATTCGCGTTACCAATTAGCCAAAACGGCGAAATTAACCATGCCCTGAACGGGCAAAAACAAGATTCTGATTTTTATGACCAAGATAGGAGATACAGTGCGCTTTCTGAGCTCTACGGGCGGTGGCCGCGTAGTGAAAATCGACGGCCAGATAGCGCATGTGGAGGAGGATGACGGCTTTGTCACCCCGGTGATGCTCAAAGAGCTTGTGGTGGTGGCTTCGGCCGGAGAGGAGAGCAACCGCCGCGACATATTCGGCGGCACGGGGCAGAACCGTCAGGAGAAGGAGCGTGAGCGCCAGAGCAAATTCGTGCCCACTGTGGTACCCGAAGTCCCCAAACCAGAACCTGTCATCGAGACCCCCGAAGGCGAGAAACTCAATGTGGTGCTCGCTTTCTCGGCAATGGAGCTGAAACATCTCACCACTACGGCTTTCGAGGCTTATCTGGTGAACGATTCCAACTACTTCCTCTATTTTACATTTCTGTCACGTGCCGATGATGAGGAGGGCTGGACCACACGTTATGCGGGCCTGATAGAGCCTAACATGCAGGTGTTCCTCGAGGAGCTCTCACGCGAGCAGGTTGGGCGTCTCGACCGCGTTGCCTTTCAGTATGTGGCCTTCAAGCGTGACAAACAGTTCGCTCTGAAGGCTCCTGTGGCAGTGGAGACACGCCTTGACACCACAAAATTCTTCAAGCTGCACTGCTTCCACGAGAATGCCTATTTCGATGAGCCTGTGATTGCTGTCGACATTGTGAAAAACGACATCCCGCAGCGCCCGATGACCATCGACAGCGCTGCTCTCGAGGATGCTCTCCGCAGCAAGCGTGCCGCCGACCGCCGTCCGCTCAGCAAACCTGTGCAGAAACGGCAGCCTAAGGAGGGGCCTTTAGTGGTCGACCTGCACATCAATGAGCTTCTCGACAATACCCACGGCATGTCGCCGGCTGATATACTCAATTACCAGATTGACACATTCCGCAAGACCATGGATTCCAACATTGGGCATAAGGGGCAGAAAATCGTCTTCATCCACGGAAAGGGCGAGGGCGTGCTCCGTCAGGCTTTAATGAAGGAACTGAACCATCGCTACAAATCGTGCGAAGTGCAGGACGCCTCGTTCCGTGAATACGGCTACGGCGCCACTCAGGTGACAATTCATTGAAATCAACGCCATCAAAGCCTTAAAATAATCACCACTGACCGATGATAATCACATTTTCCGGTACCGGCAATTCTCTTCTTGTGGCGCGGCAGCTGCAGAAGCGCCTCGGCGGCAGCATTGTTTTGCTGGAGGGGGATATGCTTCTTCATCCTGAGAAACAGTTGCTCGAGGTTGCACCGGGTGAAAATGTGGTGTGGGTGTTCCCGGTTTACTCATGGGGCATCCCGCAGGTGGTGGAGGCTTTCATAAGGCTTGTGCGCTTCAAGGGCGCCCATGAGGCACGGCATTTCCTTGTAGTCACTTGCGGCGACGACATCGGTTACACCGATAACTGCTGGCGCAGTCTCATCGGGCGCCGCGGATGGTCGCCACGCGGCTCTTTCTCCGTGACCATGCCTAACACATATGTGTGTCTGAAAGGTTTCGATGTCGATGCACCCGATGTGGCGCAGCGCAAGCTCGATGACATGCCGACACGTGTGGAAAGTATTGCCGAAGCCATAGCCCGCGGTTTCAGTGGCGACGATGTGGTTCGTGGCTCATGGGCGTGGCTCAAGACATATGTGGTGCGCCCGCTTTTTCTGCTGTTCCTCTCCTCTCCCAAGCCTTTCAGGTGCGATGCCGCTAAATGCAGTTCATGCGGACTTTGTGCCAGCTCGTGCCCGATGGAGAATATCACCATGCACCAAGGATATCCCGTGTGGGGAAGCCGCTGCGCTCTCTGCCTTCGGTGCTATCACATCTGCCCGACGGGTGCTGTGGAGTACGGCACAGCCACAGAGGGGAAGGGAAGAAAAAAAGTCTATATCAATAATACCATAAATCCCGAAATACAAAATGAAAGAAGATAACAAGGCGCAGGCCGCTGAGCCGAAAGCACCTAAAAACCAGCAACAGGGGAAAAAGCCCCAGCAGCCCCGGCAGCCGAAAATCTCTGTCGACGGCGAGGAGGCCCCTGTGCTCCCCGCCACACCTCCCGAAGAGCGTATCAAAGTGGGTATAACCCACGGCGATTTCAACGGTATCGGATATGAAGTCGTGCTCAAGACTTTCGATGACAACCGAATGCTTGAGCTCTGCACCCCCGTGCTCTACGGCAGCCAGAAAATAGCCGCTTTCTACCGCAAGGCTTCTGAGCTGCAAGGCACTCCCATGGTGCAGATTACCGATGCCACTCAGGCGAATCCCGATGCACTCAACATCGTAAACGTAATAGGCCAGGAGGCGCACATAGTGCCCGGTGAATCGACTCAGGAGGCCGGAGCCGCGGCCTTCGCCGCACTTGAGCATGCTGTGGCTGACCTTCGCAGCGGCAAGATAGATGTGCTTGTCACAGCTCCTATCAACAAGCACAATATCCAGAGCGAGCTTTTCACTTTCCCCGGTCACACAGAGTATCTCGAGTCATCTATAGGCGATGGAGCGCACTCACTGATGATACTCTGCAACGAGATTTTGCGTGTAGCACTTGTCACCACACATCTACCCATTTCCAAAATCTCCGAAGCTATCACATCTGAAGCTATTACAGACAAGCTTGCAATATTTGAGAAGTCGCTCATAAGCGATTTCGGCATTGTGAAACCGCGCATTGCGGTGCTTGCCCTCAATCCTCATGCCGGCGAGGACGGCCTGCTTGGCTCTGAGGAGAAAGATGTGATCGGGCCTGCCATTGCTGCGGCCCGTGAAAACAAGATTCAGGCTTTCGGCCCTTACGCCGCCGACGGTTTCTTTGGAAACGGACTGTTCCGCAAGTTCGACGGTGTGCTGGCCATGTATCACGACCAGGGGCTCGCTCCTTTCAAGACTCTCGCCATGGACAACGGTGTGAACTTCACTGCCGGTCTTCCCTTTGTGCGCACTTCGCCCGACCATGGCACAGGTTACGACATCGCCGGGAAAAATATGGCCTCGGAGGAATCGATGCGTGCCGCAGTCTATATGGCCCTTGATGTGTACCGCAACCGCCGCATCCATGAGGAAGCCACAGCGTCGCCTCTGCGCAAACACTATCACGAGAAGGGTAAGGACAATGTGGTTCTCGATCTCACTAAAGACTGACATACATAACATATCTACAAGCTGAGGGTGCCTGATCAAGTTAGCGATCAGGCACCCTCATGCTTATGTATGGAAGACTGAATCTTGTGAGTGTCAGCGGCGTGGTGCGCGGCGCGGCCCACGGGTACCTTTGGCGCCGGAGCGCGACGACGGTTTGCGCTTGGCGCTGCCTGATGCCTTATTTTTTGCTTTGGTGGCTTCCTTATGTTTGGACTGCTCTTTGGCCACTGCCTGACGGTGTGCTTTGGCTGCTGCTTTGGCTTTCTCGTGGCGGGAAAGGCGCTTGCCGGTCGATGAAAGTGCCTGACGCGCTGAGACTACATTGCCCATATCGTCGGTGGTAGTCTTATTACCCGGCTTGCCGTCGGCGGTGCGTGAATCCACTATGATGAAGTCGAGCTGTTTGCGCTCGAGGTTGGCGTTGGCCACTCGGATGCGCACCTGGTCGCCGAGACGGTACACGTTGCCGCGGCGACGGCCGCGCAGGCAGTAGTTCTTCTCGTCGAAATCATAGTAATCGTCGGCGAGGTCGCGCATCGGCACAAGGCCCTCGCACTTGTTCTCGTCAAGTTCCACATAGAGACCCCACTCGGTGACACCTGAAATCATGCCGGTGTATTCCTCGCCGAGATGGTCGCGCATGTATTCCACCTGCTTGTATTTGATGGAAGAGCGCTCGGCGTTGGTGGCCAGCTGCTCCTGGGCCGACGAGTGCTTGCATAGGTCTTCTAGTTTATCTACGTTAACACTTCGGCCGCCTGCGAGGTAGCGCTCAAGAAGGCGGTGCACCATCATGTCGGGGTAACGGCGGATAGGCGATGTGAAGTGGGTGTAATAGTTGAATCCGAGGCCGTAGTGGCCGATGTTCTCGGTTGTGTAGATAGCCTTGGCCATGGAGCGGATGGCGAGCACCGAAAGATAGTTTTCTTCACCTTTACCCTTTACATCGGCAAGCATCTTGTTGATGGAGCGGTTGATTTCCGATGGGCTTCCGTTGGTCTTGATTCTGTAGCCGAAAGCACGGCATATAGTGGCCAGTTCGGTGAGTTTTGTGGCGTCGGGCTGGTCGTGCACGCGATATACGAATGCCTTCCCTTTCTGGCGCTTTTCGGTTTTGCCTATGGCTGTGGCTACGGTACGGTTGGCAAGCAGCATGAATTCCTCTATGAGCTTGTTGGCATCCTTCGATACTTTGAAGTATACTCCCACCGGGTGGCCCTCTTCGTCGATGTCGAATTTCACCTCCTCGCGGTCGAAGTCCACCGAGCCGTTCTCGAATCGGCGTTCCCTGAGGATTTTGGCCAGACGGTCGAGCGTGAGAATCTCATCGGCATAGTCGCCCTTGCCGGTCTCTATCACCTCCTGGGCCTCCTCATAGGCAAAGCGGCGGTTGCTTTTTATCACGGTGCGGGCAATGCGGCTGTTGAGCACATTGGCCTTGTCATCCATTTCGAAGATACACGAGAAAGCGAGTTTCTCCTCGTCGGGACGCAGCGAGCATATGCCGTTGCAGAGATGTTCTGGGAGCATCGGCACCACTCGGTCTACAAGGTAGACCGATGTGGCGCGGCTCTGTGCCTCTTTGTCAATCACCGAGTTGGGCGTTACGTAATGTGTCACATCGGCGATATGCACGCCCACCTGCCAGTTGCCGTTGGGCAGACGAGATATCGACAGAGCGTCGTCGAAGTCTTTGGCATCCTTGGGGTCGATGGTGAAGGTGGTCTCGTTGCGGAAATCCTCGCGGCGGGCTATCTCTTCGGGAGTGATGCCGGCTTCGATTTTATCGGCCGCTTTCTCCACAT
This sequence comes from uncultured Muribaculaceae bacterium, assembly GCA_934555895.1. Taxonomy (GTDB): domain Bacteria; phylum Bacteroidota; class Bacteroidia; order Bacteroidales; family Muribaculaceae; genus UBA7173. Next base: position 23,881 of record CAKTFH010000023.1, read on the forward strand.
TGGCGGGATATCTGTATGGAAGGCCGTATTCGGCGAGAATGGCATGTATTTCGGCGTTGTTCTCGCCGGCCTTGCCGAGGATGTCGACCACTGCTCCGCGTGGATTTTTGGCGTCTTCGGGCCAGTCGGTGATGCACACTATGGCCTTGTCGCCGTCGTGGCCGCCTTTAAGGCGCGATTTGGGGATAAAGATGTCGCATGCGAGGAATTTCGAGTCGGTCTTGAGAAAGGCCAAAGAACCCTCCACCTGCAGGGTGCCTATGAAGTTCTGCTCTTTCTGCTCTATGATTTCTATTACCTGTGCCTCCGGTTCGAGTCCCTGACGGCGTGCGGCTATGTTCACCTTCACACGGTCGCCGTTGAGGGCATGCATCGAGTTGCGTTCGGCCACGAAAATCACCTCGTCGTCCTGATCGGTGATTACAGAGTTCTTGCCGTTGGAGCGTCGCACGAATGTGCCGGTGGCTATGTTGGTGCGCTGCGGCGTCTTGTATTTGCCGGGTTCCACTTCGAGAAGGTCGCCGTCGAAAGCCATTTCTGCGAGAATCAGCGCTACGGAGCGTTGTGCCTGTGGGTTTGTCACATCAATGGTGTGCGACACCTGTTTATAGTTGAAAGTGTTGTTTTTCTGTTCGGCTACAAAGTTCTCCACCAGAGTGCGGAGTTCCACGGTCGACTGTCTGCTGTTTTTCTTCATGTGCGTGTAGTGTTATATGTTACTATAACATTCATCCCCCAATTATTGTTAAAAACGGGTACCGTGGCTATGGATGATTATGGTGTGTCATCCATGCGTTGCGGTACCCGTAATAGGTATGGTTACGCGTCGATGTTCGCGTAGTTGGCGTTCGCTTCTATGAAGTCGCGACGGGGAGCCACATCTTCGCCCATGAGCATTGAGAAGATGCGGTCGGCCTCGGCGGCGTCGTTGATGTGCACCTGCTTGAGCAGACGGTGCTCTGGCGACATGGTGGTGTCGCGGAGCTCCTTGTCGCTCATCTCGCCCAGACCTTTGTAGCGCTGCACCTTCGAGTTGGCTCCGTGTTCGGCAAGGAATGTCTGGAGCTGTGCGTCGTTCCAGCAGTATTCCTCGAATTTGCCCTTCGATGCTTTATACAGCGGGGGAGTGGCGAGATAGAGGTAGCCCTGCTCAATGACTGGGCGCATGCGGCGGTAGAAGAGTGTCATAAGCAGTGTGGCTATGTGGGCGCCGTCGACATCGGCATCGGTCATGATTATCACCTTGTGGTAGGCGAGTTTCGAGAGGTTCACCTCCTTGCTGTCGGCTTCGGTGCCGATGCTCACGCGCAGTGCGCGGAAGATGTTGGTGATCTGCTCCGAGTCGAACACTTTGTGTTCCATGGCTTTCTCCACGTTGAGCACCTTGCCTCGCAAAGGCAGGATGGCCTGTGTGCGGCGGTCACGGCCGCTTTTGGCTGTGCCGCCGGCCGAGTCACCCTCCACGAGGAAGATTTCGCATTCGGCGGGGTCTTTGCTCGAGCAGTCGGCAAGTTTGCCGGGAAGGCCGCCGCTGGCCAGAGGCGATTTGCGCTGTACCTTGGTGCGTGCGTCGTAGGCGGCTTTACGGGCCTGTGCCGCAAGCACTACTTTGTCAACTATTGTTTTTGCTTCACGGGGATGCTCCTCAAGGTAATTGCGCAGGGCGTCGGATACGGCGGTCTGCACGGCGCCTATCACCTCATTATTGCCGAGTTTGGTCTTGGTCTGGCCCTCGAACTGGGGCTCCATCACTTTCACTGAAATCACGGCTGTGAGGCCTTCGCGGAAGTCGTCGCTCGCGATGTCAACCTTGCATTTCTCAAGCAACTTGTTGTCTTCGGCGTATTTTTTGAGTGTGGAGGTAAGGCCTCGGCGGAAACCGGTGAGGTGTGTGCCGCCTTCGATAGTGTTGATGTTGTTTACGAATGAGTATATGTTTTCGTTGTATGTGTTGTTGTAGGTGAGTGCCACTTCCACGGGTATGCCCTGACGCTCGGTATCGAGATGTATCACATCGTTGATGAGCGACTCTTTGTTGGAGTCGATGAACTCTACGAACTCGCTGAGGCCGTTCTTGGAGTAGAACTGCTCGCGGCGGGGATTGCCGTTCTCGTCGAGATGACGCTTGTCGGTGAGGGTAAGTGTGATGCCTGCGTTGAGGAATGCCAGATCGCGCAGACGGTTGGCGAGCGTATCCCAGTCGTAGGTGGTCACGGTGAATATGGTGTTGTCGGGGTGGAATGTCACCGAGGTGCCTGTGGTGTCGCTTTCGCCTATCATAGCGAGGTCGCAGGTAGGCTTGCCTTTGCTGTATTCCTGCATGTATATTTTTCCGCCTCGGCGCACTTCGGCGCGGAGGTAATCGGAAAGAGCGTTCACACAACTTACACCCACACCGTGGAGGCCGCCCGACACCTTGTAGGAGCCTTTGTCGAATTTGCCGCCTGCATGAAGCACTGTGAGCACAACCTCAAGGGCGCTCTTGTGTTCCTTCTCGTGCATATCCACGGGGATGCCGCGGCCGTTGTCGACAACAGTGATGGAGTCGTCTTCGTTGATAGTCACCTCAATGTGGGTACAGAATCCGGCGAGTGCCTCGTCGATTGAGTTGTCGACCACCTCATATACCAGATGATGGAGACCTTTGACACTTATGTCGCCAATGTACATGGCCGGGCGCTTACGCACCGCTTCAAGTCCTTCGAGCACCTGAATGCTGCTCGCGCCATAATCATTGCCATCCTCGGCGTTGTTCGGCACCGTGGTAATGTTGTCGTCGATTTCAAATAAATCTTCTTGCATATGTGCATATAAATCATTAGCGTTTGGCGCTGTGGCTGCGATGCCTTTCCGGCACCCCTGCTTCATGCTGCGGGGCTATGTATGCCGGATTGTTGAACAGCAGGCTGAGGTGCCCCTCCGCACTTCCACAGCACTTTGCACCGTAGGGGAAAATCCATCTCGCCTCCGGCGCTTTTACCCTACAAAGTTAATGAAAAATATGTTTTCAGCAAATAAATCGATTCCAAAATCTCCATCAGAACGCATATAAAAACGCCTTTCAGGGGTCTGCTGGCTGCGGATTTGGCGTGGCCGGCTGACCTCGGGGCATGAGGAAAGAGCGAAACTTTCAGAGTGTGTCGTCGGCGAAAAATGCTAGGCGTGCTTCCTGCATCACTTCCATCGGCAGAAATGAGCTGAGGAAGTTGAAGATGTGCTCGCGGGGTGTGTTTTCGCGCATGGCCACAAACACGGTATCGGCACCGGGAATAGTGCCGAGCACTATGTCCGAGTCGAGGGTGTCGATGTCGTAGGCAAGCCCCGACGCATATCCGTTGCGGGTCTTGATTACGACGAGGTTGCCGGTGATGTCGACCGAAAGCACCGAGCTGTGTATACCGCTGGCTGTCGAAGGAGATGGCTCGGCTGCGGTGACGATCGCAGGCTTATGTTTGCCTCTGGGAATGCCGTAAAGTCGTGAATCGCCGAGGATGTAGCGATAGTTGCCTCTGTCGTCGGAAACTTTGCTTGCCTTAAGCAACTTAAGGTCTCGCGACAGTGTGGCCTGCGTGATGATGTGGCCACACACGGCAAGTTGTTTCGAAAGCTCCTCCTGGGATGATATTACCTGATGGATGAGAATTTCGATGATTTCTGGAAGGCGAGTCTTTCTGCTGTTCATAAAGGTGCTTTTTTGCTTCTCTGGCATCAGTCGGTTGGAGCGGATGAGAGGAGGATAAGAAGAATAAGTGATGCGTGTTACGCTCTGCATACGCGGGGAGCGTGAATCTTGGGGGTGGCGTGTTCCGCTGTTGGGTCTTGGGAAACCGGCGGCACTGATAAGTGTCAGGCATCAGCTACCGTAAAGCTGTAGTCATTCGGGCCCGCAGGTAAGTGCTGATGCGTGAGGTCGTTCGAGAATCTTTTGGAGTCAATAGTGGTTTTCAGCGTGTGAAAGTACGCATATAAATTCATATATGCAATAAAGATTGGTATATTTTTGACAAAAGACGCTGATTTTGCATTTATTAACCTATCTGTGTTAAAATCTGCCGGGGAAACAGCGGGTATCACGGGGTCGAGAACTCCGATTTGTCAGTTGGAGCCTGGAGTCTGGAAAAGGTCTTTGTAGATTAGGTCAGTGGCTCCGAGATGGTCCTGGATGTAGTTGCCGGCGGCAGCTCCTGCCTGTCGTAGGGAAGCCTTGTCGTGGGTCAGAGTATCGATGGTGGTGTTGAACTCCTCTTTTGATGCTATGGAGAATCCTCCGCCGCAGTTTATCAGGTCGAAAGCTTCCTTGAATTTGGAATGGTTTGGACCGAAAATCACCGGCATGCCGTAGACTGCGGCCTCGTTGATGTTGTGGATGCCGGCGCCGAATCCACCTCCGATATAAGCTACGTTGGCATAGCGGTAGAGCGACGAAAGTTTGCCGAACGAATCTATTATGATGCCGCTCACGTTTTTCAGTTTTAGGGGTATCTGACCGGCAGGCAGATTGCTTCGTTTGATGACGCTTGTCCACTCCGACAGCAGTATTGCCGGCTTGTTGAAACGGTTGCGGAGGCGCTCGAGGCGTGTCTCGTTGAACTCATGCGGGGCGATGATAAATTTCACCTCGGGATGGGCGTTGAGCCATGGCACGTAGATGTCTTCGTCGGCTTCCCACGAACTGCCGGCTATGAAGCGCAGGGAGGCGTCATCGCCGAAGCCTGGGAAACCGGGTATCTCCACAGTTGACCGCATCACATCGGTCACGCGGTCGAAACGTGTATCGCCGGCCACGGTCACATTGTTGACGCCTATCACTTTGAGCAGACGACGCGAGCGCTCGTCCTGCACATAGATGTGGTCGAAGCATGTGAGCATCTTGCGGAACATGCCGCCGAGGCTTCGGAAGAAGCGCTGGCCGGGACGGAAGATGCTTGAGATGATGTAGGTGGGTATGCCGCGGCGTTTCAGCTCCTGCAGATAGTTGCCCCAGAATTCATATTTGATGAATATGGCCATCGAGGGGCGGGCGGCGTCGAGAAAGCGCTTTACGCGATGTGGAGTGTCGAACGGCAGATATACCACTGCGTCGACAAACGGATATTTTTTTCTTACCTCGTAGCCTGAAGGGGAGAAGAAACTTAGGAGGATGGGTTTCTCGGGATGCTCGCGGCGCAGGCGCTCTATCATGGGGCGTCCTTGCTCGAATTCTCCGAGTGATGACGCGTGAAACCATATGCAACCCGGTTTGTCGGCAAGCTTACGACGGAGCGTTTCGATGGTACGCCGCTGACCGGCTATCATCTTGTGTACTTTGGGGCTCCGCAGAGCCACAAGATTGGCTGCGGCTCCGTAGAGGCGTATTCCGGTGTTATAAAGAGGGTTCACTGTCGGGCTGTGTGTGAAAGTGTGTGTGGGGGGTGGGTCACTCGGCCGGTGTGATGTTCCGCAGGGCCTTTCGCAGGCGTTCTATGGTCTCGGGACGGCCGATGAGCTCTGTGATGTCGAACATATGCGGGCCTTTGCATTCGCCCACCACTGCCAGACGGAAAGCGTTCATCACGTTGCCCAAGTGGTATCCCTTGTCGGCAATCCAGCCGAGCACCACGGGTTCGGCTGCGGCCGACGAGAAGTCGTCGAGGCCATCAAGCACTTCGATGAGTTCTTCGATTATGGCAGGTGTATCCTGCTTCCAGCGTTTCTTTATGTCTTTTTCGGCATAGCTGTCGGGAGCCTGGAAAAAGAAGCGGCTCTGCTCCCAGAGGTCGCTCACGAAGTTGGCGCGGCTCTTGACCATGTCGACAGCTTTGGCGATATATTCGTCGCTGAAGTCGGCGGGATTCACGTCGTTTGCTTCCATCACAGGCTTGAAGAGGCTCACGAGTTCTTCGGCCGGCATGGCCATGAGGTATTCGTGGTTGAACCATTTGCCTTTTTCGAAAGCGAAACGGGCACCTGATTTCGAGCAATGTTCGAGCGAGAATTTAGCTATAAGTTCATCCATGCTCATGATTTCTGTGTCGTCACCGGGGTTCCAGCCCAGCAGCGCCAGGAAGTTGACCACAGCCTGAGGCAGATAGCCTTTCTCGCGGTAGCCCGAGGATATCTCGCCGCTCTTGGGGTCATGCCACTCAAGCGGGAACACGGGAAAGCCGAGGCGGTCGCCGTCGCGCTTGCTCAGCTTGCCTTTGCCGTCGGGCTTGAGCAGCAGTGGCAGATGCACGAACTCTGGGCGTGTGTCGGCCCATCCGAATGCTTCATAGAGCAGTACATGCAGAGGTGCGGATGGAAGCCACTCCTCGCCGCGTATCACGTGGCTCACCTCCATGAGGTGGTCGTCGACGATGTTGGCCAAATGATAGGTGGGCAGGTCGTCGGCGCTTTTATACAGCACTTTGTCATCGAGAATCGACGAGTTGATGGTCACCTTTCCGCGGATGAGGTCGTTGACTTCCACATCGCGTCCGGGCTCGATGAGGAAACGCACCACATAGGGGGTGCCGTTGGCTATTAGCTCCTTCACCTCGCTTTCGGGTAGAGTGAGCGAGTTGCGCATGCTCATGCGGGTGGTGGCGTCATACTGGAAGTTGGGCTTCTCGGCTCTTGCCTTATCGAGTTCGGCAGGAGTGTCGAATGCGATGTAGGCTTTGCCGGCATCGAGCAGCTGCTTCACGTGGGCGCGGTAGATGTCGCGACGCTCGCTCTGTTTGTAAGGGCCGTAGGCTCCGCCTTCGCGCACACCTTCGTCGATGCCGATGCCGAGCCATGCGAGTGCCTCGTTGATATAGTCTTCAGCTCCGGGCACGAAACGGTTTGAGTCGGTATCTTCGATGCGAAGTATCATGTCGCCGCCGTGCTGGCGCGCGAAAAGATAGTTGTAGAGTGCTGTGCGCACGCCGCCGATGTGAAGGGGGCCTGTGGGGGAGGGTGCGAAGCGGACCCTTACTTTTCTGTCCATATTGTCGATTAGATGAATAGCTTGCAAGATGTGCTGCCGGACGGTGCCGGAAGCGTGGTAAAATGTTGGTCTTTAGGTGTCGCGGAATGCAGTTGGCTGCACCTGACGCACACCGCAAATGCGGGTGCAAATTTACGAAATCAATTCGGAGTTTGCAAACAATTGTTAACCGTGCCGAACTCGCCGTGCAGGCGTTCGAACCGCTCCAGTGCCGGCGTGCCGAATTTCGCGAGCGACGCCCTTACACGTTCGAGCGGTTTCTCGAGCATGTCGCCGTTTTTGGAGTAGAACTTGTCGGCATAGCAAATGAGCCGCTCCAGAAGTGTCTGCGGCATGTAGTTGCGGTCGGGTGTCAGGGCGGGGCGCATGCGCTCCACATCCTCGGGTGTGAGCCCTGTCCCGGTATGGCGCTCGGCCACCCTGGCATAGGTTTCGGGCGCGCCCTCGCGGCGCAGGAGGTCGGCACCGGCGCGTCCGTGAGCCATATATGGAAGTGTGCCGTGGCAGTCGATTCCTGCGGCGTCGGTGAGTGTGATGCCGATGTCGTGGAGCATGGCCGCTGCTTCAATATCAGCTGGATCGAGGTCGAGATGATGCTCGCGGGCTATGGCCAGAGCCTTGTCGGCTACAGAGCGGCAGTGGCGCATGTAAATATCCCGCAGGCGCGTGCCTGCGGGATAATACTTGTCTATGATTTCCTGATAGGAGAACATGTCGTGTTTTTTTGACTGGTGTGTGGCGGATGTGGAATCAGATATCCATCACTACATTCCAGCCGTGCTTATCCTCTATCTCACCGAGGCGGATGGCGCCGAGGGTGTCGTAGAGCTTGCGGGTGACAGGGCCCGGCTGGCCGTCTTTGGCGATGACGAATTTCTCGCCGGTGTCGAGGTCGTGGATTTCGCCTACGGGCGAGCAGACGGCGGCTGTGCCGCATGCGGCTGCTTCGTCGAATGTAGCTATCTCCTCCACGGGGATGTGGCGGCATTCTACCTCCATGCCCATGTCGCGGGCAAGCTGCATGAGCGATTCGTTGGTGATTGAGGGCAGAATCGATTCCGATGCGGGAGTGATGTATTTGCCGTCCTTGATGGCATAGAAATTGGCCGGCCCGCACTCGTCGAGATATCTCTTCTCTTTGGGGTCGAGATAAAGCACTGCCGAGTAACCGAGCTCATGGGCTTTCTCGCCGGCTACAAGGCTTGCTGCGTAGTTTCCGCCCACTTTGAAACGGCCGGTGCCTTTGGGGGCCACACGGTCATATTCGCGCATTATGCAGATGTTGGTGGGTTTGAAGCCTTCTTTGAAGTAAGGCCCCACGGGAGTGACGAGCACTATGAAGCAGTATTCGTCGGCGGGCTTCACACCCACGCGGGCTGTCATGCCTATTTCCAGCGGACGGATATATAGCGAAGCTCCCGAGCCGTAGGGGGGGATGAAGCGCTGGTTGAGCCTGATAGCCATATCGACCATCTTGAGGAAAATATCGGTGGGTATGGGCTCCATCTTCACGCCGACGGCTGAATCCTGGATGCGTTTGGCGTTTGCCTCGGGGCGGAACACCCTCACTTTACCGTCTTTTCCACGGAAGGCTTTCAGACCTTCGAAAATTTCCTGACCATAGTGGAGGGCGGTGGCAGCGATATGCATCTCGATAGTCTCCGACGACGATATTTCTATCTCGCCCCATTTGCCGTTACGATAGTAGCAGCGCACATTGTAGTCGGTGGGCACGTATCCGAACCCTATTTTCGACCAATTGATGTCGGCTTCTTTCATGATTGCGGTATAAAGTTGGTTGTTGATGTGTTAAATCCCGGTGGCACGACAGTCGCCTGCTGCGCCGTTCGGCTGAATGGTTGTGATTCGTCGGCAGACATTGACCATACTGGCTTTTTATCAACCGATATTTTCGACAAAAGTACAACTTTATTTTTTATCACTGCGTTTTTCTCCCGTTTTTTTATCTTTTTTTATTCGATAAGACGGGCGGTAATGCTCCTCCTGGCTCAGTCGGCTGCTCCTGGTTTGCAGTAGCGGTCCATGAGCACCTTCATCCAGAGACCGCCGATGACCGATCGGGCGCTGAAGTTGCACGACTTGGCGTTGTCGACGGTGTAGAAGTCGCTCAGAGGTATGCGCGAGGGTGTCTCGTTTACATAGTCGTAGTGGCGGTCGGCGATGCGCAGGAATGTGGGGGTGTCGGGTGCCATGGCTGCTGTCCACAGTATCCAGTCGCTCTTGGTCTGAAGATCGCGGCTGTCGAGGGGCAGGCCGTAGCGCTGCTGCTTGGTGAGGTAGAATGCCATCTCCTTGTCGATTACATCCGACGGGAAGAGGTTCCAGCCCCACATCTTGTCCCAGACAAGATTGTATTTCTGGCTCCATGTGCCTGACTTGTGAAACTCCATGCGGTAATGGTCCTTGTCGCGGGCGTCTTTTTCCCACTGTTTGGCCATTTTGGCTGCAGTCTGCTTCATGGGCTCAATCAGTGCGGGGTCACCTCCGATGTAGGGTATGAGGTCGGCGTAGGCGGCTACAGCCAGGATGGCTTTGATGGAAAGGTTGGTGTTCTGCTCACTGGGGCCCTTGAAGTCGTCGGTGCAGAGCTGATTGCCGGGGTTCTGTCCTTCTTTACGGCAGTAGTCGGCCCAGGTGGCGAGGGTCTCGGCATAGGGCTTGAGCCACTCGCCGTCGCCGGTGATGCGGCAGATGGCGTCGGCCAGCAACAGGATGTTGGCGCTCTCCTCAAGTGGCATTGTGTCGCCGTAGACCTGACCGTTGGCGAGCGGATATTGGCCGAGGTCGTGGGCGGCGCAATTTTTACCTTTTCTGGCGTCGCTCAGCGCGTAATCGAGTATGGAGAGTATCATGCCCTTTTGCAGTTCGGGGTTATATAATAGGTATAAGGGGCATTCGGGATAGGTGAGGTCTACGGTGTTTACGCAGCCGTTGCTCTTGTTCTCCTTTGAGAAGTAGAGTGCTTTGCCGGTGTTGTCCTGGAAGAGCTTGTGGGCGGCCATCACGTGGCGGTAGCAGCCTGCCAGAAGGTCGGCGTATTTCACGTTGCCGGCGGCGAGCGCGTCGTCGTAGATGGTCTTGTCGAGTGCGCGGCAGCGCTTCATTATGTCGGAGTAGCCGTCGCGGAGTTCCTCGAAGGCGTTGAATATTGTCTTGCCGTCGCGGGCGTAATATGCCTTATAGTTGTTGCCCATATACTGGATGTCTTCCACTTCGTCGTAGCCGATGAGCATGAAGTCGCGAGCGTCACGCACTTTGCCGAGGTTGTTCACGAAGCAGATGGCGGGCATCGACGAAAGACCGGTGCTTCGGGTCACGCCGCCGAGATTCTCGGGAAGACGGCCTGTGGCCGCGAAGTCGGTTTCGGCAGTCACGGGCGAAGCCACACTCACCTTGCCGTTGATGGCGGGTACATAAAGGTAGCCCCAGTCGATGGAGATGAGGTCGCCCGAGCGGCCGAGCAGTTTCTGTTCTTCGGCGCCTGCCTTGGCATATGTCACCTTGCCTTCGCGCACTATGCTGGTGAGGGTGGGTTGGTTCATCTCGTTCACGGTGAGCTGTGCCGATGTGGCGAGGAAGAACTGCACATCGTGTTTCCTGCCGTCGCGGCTCTTCACCTGATAGGATATGTAGTTGACAGGAGTGGAGATGAGGTCGAGGTCGTCGATGAGCATGGGTGCGGTGAACACTACATCGAGGTCCACGGGGCCGCAGGTGAAGTTGTAATAAGTGCTTGTGGCCATCACATCGCAACTGTTCTGCACGGCTTTGAGTATCTCGGGAGCGTTGGCCTTGAGGTCTTCGTAAAGTCCGAAATCCACATAGGCTCCGTTGGTGGTGTTGTGGCAGTGTGCCGCGATGATGTTCTTGCCTCCGCGGAGCAGCATCTTCTCCTTGTCGGTGAGGCGGTGTGTCTCTTCCTGTTTCCAAGTCTCACCGGTTGAAACCACTTTTGTTCCGTTGATGTATAGTTCGAACACATCGTCGTGCGAGAACTGCACCCAGAGGTCCTTGTGCAAGTCCTCGGGCTTGAGTGTCACCTCGCGGCGGATATAGATGTCGGAATTCTCCTTGTTCCAGGGGTTGGCCACGTTGGGATACTGGCCTTTCGAACCCCAGGCAGCTTTTTGTGTCTCCCATTTTGAATCGTCGAACGATGTGTAGGTCCAGTCGGTGCCGTGCTGGCGGTGATGGCTCACTTTGCCGCTCCAGGCATCGCCGTCGACGGTCATACCTGCAATGGGACTGAGGATGTTGCGCCGTCCGGTGCCCATGAAGCGGTAGGTGGTGCCGTCGACGCGCAGCAGTCCGTCGACGGCTTTTTCATGCTCGCACCAATGGCGTGTGGGACCTTCGTTGAGGGCGTCGTAGTTTGACCATATCGAGAAATAGGGGTCATTCATTAGAATAGGAACCGACGGCATGCGGATGGCAGTGTGACGGTAGGGTTCGAAATCGGCCGGTGTCTGGGCCTGCAGCGTTGTGGCGGCAGCGGCTGCCACCGTTATCGCCGCGAAAATCTGTTTAAGTTTGATCATGGTGTGTGGGATTGAATATTGGTTATGTCAGCAAAGTTAATGATTTTAAATTATAAGAGGTGTGTTTCGGCTGTGATTTTCTCGATGATACATGGATGTTACAAGAGATGTTGGACTGCTACAAAGAAAATGTAACATGAATGAAAAATTTAACATTTGCATAACTCGCGTATAATCAGTGCTGTATCGAAATTGTTACAAAATAATTGCAAAATTTTCGAAAAATAATTGTAAAATAGGGAAATTCAGTTAATGGCCCGCTTTCACAATCCGAAAATGGATTGTGATTGCCGTGTGGAGGCGCGGATTTGA
>CAKTFH010000024.1 GCA_934555895.1 uncultured Muribaculaceae bacterium
GCCATTAAGTCTCGTGTCTCAAAAAATATGGGGCTATTCAGAACGAGGATTTTTGCACTTCGTTATTGAATCTATGACTTCGCAGGCCCCGGGAGCGTTATTACCTTTCGGCATCCGCGCCGGCGCCGCTGCGCCTTCCCAAAAGCGGGTGCAAAGGTAGACACTCCTTCCGAATTACGCAAGCATTCATGCGAAATTTAATCGATATTTAACATTGATTAAGGAACGCTTTATATTATTGTAGAAAGATTTTCAGTGCGGAGGGAGTGGAAAATCAGCGGAATTGCCTAATTTTGCGGAGGTGAATGCCCTCTATGGCTTCGCGATGTAACGGACGGCGAGTGCGGTTCACCCCAAGCAACCATAAACAAGACGAAAACACATACATATGAATGTAATAAATTTTGCAGAGACTCATTCGCTGGTGAGCCAGTATATGACGGAACTGCGCGATATCACGGTGCAGAAAGACATGCTGCGCTTCCGCCGCAATCTTGAGCGTATCGGCGAGATAATGGCATATGAAATAAGTAAAACCCTCTGCTATAAGGCAGAGGAGATAACCACCCCGCTGGCCGCCACCCAGAGCTATGTGCTCGACACAAAAGTGGTGCTTGCCACCATATTCCGTGCCGGAGTGCCATTCCATCAGGGATTTCTGAATTTTTTCGACCATGCCGAGAACGCTTTCGTATCGGCCTACCGCAAATATAAGGAGAAAGAAAACTTCGATGTGTGCATCGAATACCTTGCCTCTCCACGCCTCGACGGCAAGACGCTGATAATAGCCGACCCGATGCTGGCAACAGGCGCCTCGATGGAGCTCAGCTACAGAGCCCTGCTCACCAAAGGCGAGCCCACACATATCCATGTGGCCTCAGTGATAGCAAGCCGACAGGCCGTGGATTTCGTAAAGAAACATTTCCCCGAAGACAAGACCACCGTGTGGATAGGGGCCATAGATGAAGAAATCAATTCACATTCATACATTGTGCCCGGCCTGGGAGACGCAGGCGACCTCGCCTACGGCATAAAAGAATAACCAATAAGAAAAAAATGACATAAAACGCCACGCATATTCCCAACTGACGGGAGCCGCGGGGCGTTTTAAATATGCATATATACAAGTACTGCATACACAACACTCTAAGGAAAAAGGAAAAGAATGGACAAATTGCTGAGAAAGATGTCGCTGGCTTATCACCACGACCCACGACCCGGAAAAACAGAAGTGATTCCGACGAAGCCCTACAGTACTCCGGCAGACCTCGCTCTGGCTTACTCGCCGGGAGTGGCATATCCATGCCTCGAAATCAAAGAGGAACCATCACGCGTATGGGACTACACTAACAAAGGGAATCTGGTGGCTGTGATTTCAAACGGCACTGCAGTGCTGGGGCTTGGCGACATAGGCGCCGGAGCCGGGAAACCGGTAATGGAGGGGAAAGCCCTGCTCTTCAAGATATTCGCCGGGCTCGACTGCTACGACATAGAAATCGACGAGAAAGACCCGAAAAAATTCATCGAGATTGTGAAAGCCCTCTCCCCTACATTCGGCGGCATCAATCTCGAAGACATCAAGGCCCCGGAATGCTTTGAAATAGAAACCGAACTCAAGCGTCAGTGCGACATCCCCGTGATGCACGACGACCAGCACGGCACCGCCATCATCTCCGGCGCAGCGCTCATCAACGCCGCTGAGATTCAGGGAAAGAAACTCAGTGAACTCAAAGTTACCGTAAACGGAGCGGGAGCGGCAGCCATATCATGTACACGACTTTATATCGCCCTCGGTGTGAAAAAAGAGAATGTGGTAATGTGCGATTCCAAAGGTGTGATACGCGCCGACCGCGAAAACCTCACAGAACAGAAACGCGAATTCGCCACTACCCGCGACATACACACCTTAACGGAAGCCATGGAGGGTGCTGACCTGTTTTTAGGATTGTCGGTGCGCGATGTGGTCACACCCGAAATGCTCAAATCTATGGCCCCTAAGCCTATAGTCTTCGCATTGGCCAATCCTGATCCTGAAATCGCATATGAAACAGCTGTGGCATCACGCGACGATATGATTTTTGCAACCGGCAGATCGGACTATCCCAACCAGATAAACAATGTGCTCGGATTCCCGTATATATTCCGCGGAGCACTCGACTGTGGAGCATCGAACATCAACGACACGATGAAACTCGCGGCAGCGCGCGCCATTGCAGAACTTGCCCATGAGGTGGTTCCTGAATCGGTAAAAGAGGCCTACCGGCTTCCTGAGATGGCTTTCGGCAAGGAATACATACTACCCAAGCCAATGGACCCCCGGTTGCTGCTGTGCGTTCCGCCAGCCGTGGCGATGGCAGCAATGCAGTCTGGTGTCAGCCGCCGGCCTATCGACAACTGGGACAAATACCGCGAGATGCTTATTAAGCTCGGGAAGCAGTGCAGCGACGGGGTATGCTACTCGCAATTGCTCAACTCACGCGATACACTCGCAAGAATTGCGAAAAAACTCGGCTACGAGATGAAATAATCCCACTGCCGTCAAAAAGTTTTTAATAAAGATAAATCAGAAATCATAGCGGAGCCCGACACCGTGCGGCTCCACCTCTACCGAGGCCGACACCCCGAACAACAAAGGGATGTTGGCCTCGATATGTCCTGCAGGTATATCATATGCACGCGGAAACGCGTACCCATCCATAAAGCTCTCGATCATCTCATACATATCGGGATGATCGGCCGACGGCCGGTATTCGGTAAACTGCCCCACCAGCAGCCCAGAAATCTTTTCGAAAGCCCCCGCAAGGCGCAGCTGCCACAAGATACGCTCCACTTTGTAGATAGGTTCGGCCACATCCTCGATGAACAGTATGGCGCCGTCGAGGTCGGGGAAAAACGGCGTTCCGATAAGTCCGCCCAGCACCGCGAGATTGCCTCCGACAATACGCCCGGCGAAGCAGCCATGATTATTCAGCGAATGTGTGGGGAAAAAGAATGAAAATACCTCCTCGCTTCCGGGCGACGACGGCGATGTGGTGAGCATGGCCAGTTCGCGGGTATACATCTCGAAATCTTTTCCACGACCGATATATTTGGCCATGGCGGCATGCATCGACGCCACCCCCTTCATGTTCCACAGGCAGTGGAGCGCAGTGATGTCGCTGAAACCGATGAGCCATTTCCGGAACAACGGAGCAGGAAGCTCCGCGAGCTCTTCAAGCAGATGCACGGCGCCGTAGCCTCCGCGCGAGCATAGTATCGCTTTTACATCGGGGTTCTCAATAGCCCATTTCAAATCGGAAAGACGCTCAGTTGCCGTGCCGCTATAGGAGCCAAAGACACCTTTTGCATGAGGAGAGACCTCCACACGGAAGCCCTCGTCTGTAAGCTGCCGGGCGGCTGCATCAATCAGAGCGGCGTCGATTTTCGATGCCGGTGACACTATGGCTATCAGGTCGCCCTGCTTCAATGGCGGAGGCAGCAGTGCAGGGAGAGCGGCGGTATTAGCTTGCTTCATATCCATTACAAAGCCCTGCATCAGTTGACCTGAACAGGAATACCGGTCGCATCGGTGATTCGTCGGCCTACGACCTCCAGTTCCTCCTTAGGCACAGCCACAAGTTCGAGTGCAGGAGTGGGGCGGTCAAGAGAATAGAGCATCACTTCACGGGGCATTATCCTGCGATAAGCCTGGATAAGCGCCTCTATTTCGGCTTCGCCAGTATTATCTACCAGTGTACCTTCATAACTGCCGCGGAGCATCATGGTCTGAATAATAGCCTGTCCCTTGAAACGGCACAGCTGCTCTATCACATTTTCAGCCGAAAAGCCCGAAGCATTTGGACGGTCGATAAGGCGGATGGTGCTGTCGAGAGCCGAATCAAGCTTCAGGATATTGTTATCCACTTTAAGGAGCGCTTCGGTCACCTGCTGATTGCCGATCATTGTGGAGTTGGAGAGCACACTCACCTTTGCCTCAGGATAATATCTGTCACGCAGCTCGATGGTGTCGTCGACCACTCCGGCAAAATCTGGGTGCAGGGTAGGTTCGCCGTTGCCTGAAAAAGTGATTACATCGAGAGGCACGGAATTGGCGCGCATATCCTTTAGCTTCTCCTCGAGAAGCGCGCGCACCTCATCACGTGAGGGCAGACCGGATTTGCCGGGCCCCTGGGCATTGAATCCGGCCTCGCAATAAAGGCAATCGAACGAACAAACCTTGCCGTCGCTGGGCATGAGATTCACGCCCAGCGACGAACCGAGCCGACGCGAATGTATCGGCCCGAAGATAGTGGAATGAAATAGCACTGTCTGCATAATCACACAATCATCCGGCTAAGAGTGTGTTTGGATTTAAACCGAATTTAACCTATTAAAGAAAAAAACATTGATTCTTGATTTCATCCCAAAGGTAAGTTTTGGCGCTTTTGACAATTTTCATCGGTCACGATGCCCGCATCGCTCCCTCATCAAATTGTCAAAATCACTCAAAAATTCCTCTTTGAGATAAAATCATTTAAATTCAAACACACTCTAAAAACAGTTTCTTCTCCCCTCCCCAAAGGTCATGTGAACTCACACGGTGAGAATCTCTTTTTCCTTGGCGGCAAAGATTTCGTCGATTTTACGGAGATATTTGTCGTGGAGCTTCTGAGCCTGTGTCTCGGCATCTTTCTCCACATCCTCGGGCATACCCTGCTTGATGGCCTTCTTAAGTCCCTCGATGGCATCGCGGCGGGCGTTGCGCACGCTCACCTTAGCCTGCTCGGCCTCGGCTTTCGACTGCTTCACAAGCTGCTTGCGGCGCTCCTCGGTGAGTGGTGGAATGGAGATGCGTATCACCTCGCCGTTGTTCTCGGGAGTTATGCCGAGGTCGGAGTTGATGATGGCCTTCTCAATCTCCTTGAACATCGACTTCTCCCAGGGAGTGATGGCGATGGTGCGTGCGTCGGGCACCGACACATTGGCCACATTCGAGATGGGAGCGGCAGAGCCGTAATAGTTCACGCGGATTGCATCGAGAATCTTCGGATTGGCCTTACCGGCACGTATATGGGCAAGAGATTCATCGAGATAGGCGACTGCCATCTCCATCTTCTCTTCTGCGGGGTCGAGATAGGTCTTTGGGTCTGTCATGGTCGTAAGTATGGGTTATCAGTTAATTACACGAAATGATTTCAATCAATAAACGAGAGTGCCGATAGGTTCGCCGGCGAGCACCTTGGCAAGATTGCCCGGAGTGTCCATGTCGAACACTATGATAGGCAGATGGTTCTCCTTGCAAAGCGCGGTGGCGGTGAGGTCCATCACCTTTAGGCCACGGGTATATACCTCGTCGTAGGTGATTTCAGTAAACTTCGTTGCTGTGGGGTCTTTCTCTGGGTCGGCGGTGTAGATGCCGTCGACACGTGTTCCTTTGAGCATCACATCGGCCTCGGTCTCCACACCTCGCAGTGCCGCACCGGTGTCGGTAGTGAAGAAGGGGCAGCCTGTGCCGCCCGAGAGGATGGCCACCTCGCCGGCCTCCATGGCCTCGATGGCATGCCACTTGCTGTAATATTCCCCGATGGGATACATGTTGAGGGCGGTGAACACTCGCGCTTTCTGACCGATCGATGTGAGTGCAGAACTGAGAGCCAGCGAATTGATTACTGTGGCAAGCATCCCCATCTGGTCGCCCTTCACACGGTCGAAGCCCTTGGCGGCTCCCTGCATTCCACGGAAAATGTTGCCGCCGCCTATCACGATGGCCACCTGCACGCCGTTGGCTGCTACAGCCTTGATCTGCTCGGCATACTGGCCCAGACGCACGGGGTCGATGCCATAATGCTGCTCACCCATCAACGACTCGCCACTGAGCTTCAGAAGCACACGCTTATATTTGGTTCTCATATCTTTAGATGTTGCTTTGGTTTTAACCGGAGGCACCACGCCCCCTATCGATTCACAAATTTAGCATGTTTTCCGAATGTTTGCAAAAAAAGCGGGCGGTTTAGGTCTATTTCGCATAATTTCATTTATTTCTTTTGTATGGGTTATAAGCGTGTGTTTATCCACTCTGAAAAAGCTCCGCTGACAGGTTGGTTCCCCTCAGCGGAGCGATCGTATGGTTATATATGCATATATGCACTCTGCGCCGATAATATGAACTATCTTACGCAGACTTTGACACTGCGGCCTGCAGCCGAGACGATGTAGAGGCCAGCGGGCAGAGGCACTGTGGTGCAGTCGGCTGTGGGGGTGATACGTTCAACGAGCTTGCCGTCGATGGCGAAAATGCGGAGCTCCATGCCTTCGGCTCCGACCACATCCACGCCGCCGGAAACTGCTGCGCATCGCCATGTCGCGCTGCCGGCAGTCGCTTCATCCACGCCTGCGCTATCCTCTACAATCTGCCCGAATGCACTCCATCCGGGCGCGGCCTCATAAAGCGCCTTGCTCCCTACCGGCACATGCAGCGTATACCGCGGAGGATAAAATCCTTTTTCTTCGCGGCTGTATCTGAACAAGAAAGGCACCTCATTCTCCACATATATGTCAGTCAGTTCCGGTGTGTGTTCGAAGCAATATCGGGATATTACAAATTCATTGTCTCGCTTTTTAAAAGTTATTTTCTGAAGGCTCCCCATGTTTTGGAAACAATCATGGCCCATAGAGTTAAGCGATGCATTGAAGATCAGTTCACGAAGTTTCGGCAGGTCTTTGAAGATATTTGGTTGAATTTTGTCAACATCAGCCAAATCTATTTCAATGAGATTCGGTAAATTCCAGAAGTTGCCATGATAGAAGTTAAGGGTTCCGTCAGAAAAGTCGGTATAACCGCCCGGCTGAAACTTGATGCGCTCAATACCGACATTTACAAACGTACGGTCTCCCAGGTGATTATTTTTGGGAAAAACAAAATTTTTAAGTTTGGGAAGATTTATGAAGTTGTTCTGAGTGCAAAAGAGCCATATGCCTTCATACACAATATCTTCAAGGTCAGGCATGTCACAAAAGTTGAACTCCATCACGGTCAGAGGCTTGTCCGGCAGGATTACCTTCCTGATACCATTGGTGTCGTGCCCTTCGAGAAAGTTTTCCGATATCCAGAATACGTTATAATCGTTATCCTCATATTCTATCGTTGTAGGGATTTCCAAAACGTGTGTGGTCTGTGCCTCTTTCATTTTTTCGTTGGTAATACCGATTAACTTAGCGTCAGAAATATCCGGTGGATTTATATGGATTTCATACATAAAACCATTCACTGTAACCGGTGTCCAGATAATTTTTTGCCCTATCGCGTTCACCCCATCGGCAAACATGGTCGCAGAGCCTATCAGCATACTAATTATTATAGATATAAAATTTTTCATAGTTGTATTTAAAATGTGCTGGAATATTAGTGTTGTACAATCAATTTACCACGACCTAATATTCTCGGAAGTGAATTGCCCAAAGTTGGAACACTGCGAAGCATTACTGAATACATTCCATCCGGATATTTGCTGACATCAAGTTCGATTCTGCCTACATGACCTTTTACCAATATCTCATCCATCGTTTTACCGGTAGATAGTGAGGCTTACGTAAGCATTGTCCATATAATTAGAGATTTCATCTATTTTCACAAAGTCGGAGATGATGCATTTGTAGCTTCCGGCATAGAGCGAGTCGGGCTCCAAGAGGATGTTTTCAATGTGACATGAGACAGTCACTCCATCTGCTGTAGTGTCGAGGACGCATGATGTGGGAACGATATCCTGCATCGGAATTTCCTGTCCGGTGCTCATCGAGACAGCTTTCCTTTGAGGCGTGGCAGCGCTCAGGCAAATTGCGACTGCGGCGACCGACAGGATTGTTGTTAATAATCTTTTCATGGAGATCGAGGTTTGGTTATTATTTCGGAGTAATTGTCACCCTTATATTTTCGGATTTGCAATGTACAACAAATATTTGTAGACTGCAACTGTTTGTCAATAAAATATAATTTATTTTCAAAAACCTGTATAGTTTCTATATAGATCATACACTTCATCAATGCCCAAAAACAGCACAAACATATGTGGCAGGCATAAAAAAGGCATGCCGCCATTTGCCGCGGCATGCCCTCAGATACTGATAAATTTGTTTCAACAGCAGTCCAGAGGACTGCAATATCGTTATCGGCAATAGGCTATAATCTCATGGTAATATCGATTTAGGATAATTTCTGTCGACAAAAATACCACACAACGGTAACAAAGAGTTAGAAATATTATGTAAAAAACAAGGAAGAATGTATTCTCAGCGTGATATTATCTGTAAAATCATCTATAAATCTGCGCATAAAGCCTGATTCCGGGAATATAAAAAAGAGGGAAACGGAAGCACTAATTCGGCTTCAGTTTCCCTCTTTATGGAATTAAATTCTGTCTAGTCTCCTCTTACTTTTTGTCGGAGGGGTTCACGGCAAGCACCTTGATGTCGAACACAAGGGTTGCGTTGGGACCGATCTTCTCACCGGCACCCTTCACGCCGTAGGCGAGGGTTGCGGGGATAACGGCTGTCATCTGACCGCCTGCGCCAAGCATGCAGAGGGCTTCCTTGAAGCCAGGCACAAACTGGCTGGCACGCATAGTGGAGGGATGTCCTGCATTGCTGTCGAACTCGGTGCCATCGATGAGTTTGCCGGTGTACTCAACCTCAACCATATCGGCGGGTGTCACCTTGGGCTCTGCGCCAGGATTCTCGATTTTGTAAACGAGACCGCTCTCGGTTTTCTGATAGCCCTCGGCAATCATCTTCTGTGCGTAGGCATCGCCTTCGGCAAGGTTTTTCTTGGCCTCCTCGCTATTGGCGAGTGCCTCATCACGGCGCTGCTCGGCACGTTCCGAGAGCGCACGCATTACATTCTGGTACTCTGCGTAGTACGAGCTCATATCGGCAACACTGTCCTGCTCGTATACTTTTTTGAATGCTTCGTAAACGAGGTCTTTCGACAGGGGCACGCCAGCTTCCTGATTGATGCCGATGATGGGATTCACGAGTTGAAGGCCCATCTGAAGACCCTGATAGTATGCCAACTGGGTGGTGTCGGCATCAAGCACTTCCTTAAGGCCTTTGAGGAATGCAGCTTTCGAAAATTTCTCAGCCATTTCGGGCTGCATTTCTTTCATGCGCTGATAATCGGAAGCCGAACGTGCAGCGGCAAATTCACCGATGATAGTTGCGGCTGAATCACCGAGAGCTTTGTCTTCAGCGGTTGCGCCGGTGGCTGCTCCCTTGTCGCAGGAGCTGAATCCGGCCACCATAAGAGCTGCGGCGCCGAATGCTACAAAAAACTTTTTCATTCGAATAAATATTTTTGGTTGTTAAGTTAGTCAGATGCTGCGGCCGGCGCCTCAGGCGTCGGTCTGACGACATCGAGAAGTCGCACAGTAAAATCAAGCGCGGCGCCGGGAGGTATCACACCGGCTGCCCCTCGTGAACCATAGCCAAGATCTGCCGGAATAAACAGCCGGTATTCACCGCCGGTTTTCATCATCTTCAGTCCCTCGGTAAAACCGGGCACAAGTCCCTGTACAGGAAACTCTATCGGACGGTCGGTCTCGTCGAACACAGTGCCGTCGGCCAGTTTGCCGGTGTAGATCACACGCACCTTGTCGGTATCGGCAGGCGATGCGCCCTCGCCTTCGGTAATTACCTCGAAAAGCAGACCCGAAGGCATCTCATGCACACCTTCGCGCTGTTTCTGGGCATCGAGGAACGCCTGCTGTGAAGCTGCATCGAGAGCTTTTTCCGGTGGATTCATGCGGTCGACAATCTCTCGCAGATAGGCATCGGCAGAAGCGGTGTCGAAGCCCATAGCTTTCCCGCGAATAGCCTCGGCAAGCGCGTCACAGAACTGCTCGGGGCTGAACGGGAAACCCATATCCTGCATCGACTCAACTCGGTCGATAAGTCCGAAGCCGCTGCGCACGCCGAAATAATATGCATCGGTGCTATGCTTAATCACGAAAGCCTGACGCACACCCTCAATAAAACTCTTCACCGCGGCTGTATCAGCAGGAAAACGCTTCTCGATTTCGGGCCGCAGATAGTCAGCCATCACCGTAGCGAATGCCGCGGCGGTGGAATCGGCCGGAGCTACAGATGCCTTAGTGCCCGATGCCGGCGGAGTATCGGTATCGGGACACGCAAACGCCTGTGCGCCGACGACGAGCATTGCAGCCGTTGCCGCCACAAATAGCCACCGGTGTGAGAACATCACTTATCTAACACCTTGAGGAGTTCCACATCAAAAATCAGTGTGGCGTTGGGGCCGATGGGGCTACCGGGAGCGCCATTGGGACCATATGCAAGATTCGACGGTATGAACAGGCGCCATTTCGAACCGGCCTTCATAAGCTGAAGAGCCTCCACCCATCCGGGAATCACCTGTGTTACGCCGAAAGTGGCAGGCACACCGCGCTCCTCCGATGAGTCGAAGACTGTGCCGTCGATAAGTTTGCCAGTGTAGTGTACTTCCACGCGATCGGCTGCGGTAGGCTTGGGGCCGTCGCCCTCTTTCAGCACCTCATATTGCAGTCCGGAGGGTGTGGTGAGCACCTCCACGCGTTTGCCGTTTTCCATCAGGAATTTCTCGCCAAGCGCTTTGTTTTGCTCGCCAAGCTCTGCGGCAGCTTTCTGCTGCTTCTTTTCAAGCTCGGTGAAATATACTTGAATTTCTGCCTTTGCCTCCTCGTATGACATCTTGAGGGGAGCGCCGTCGAACACGGCTGCCACGCCGTCGGCAAAGTCACCGACATTAATAGTATCGATGCCTGAAGCGCGGAAATTGTTGCCCATACTGAGGCCGAGCGCATAGCTCAGACGATCGAGATTCTTGTCGTTGTTGTTTCCCATTTTGGAATATAGTTTTTGGTTGCAAATCAAAATGTTGAAAATTCACTGAGAGATGTACGAATCGCATCTTCAATTATCAACACCCGATTGAGGCACAAAGTTAGATAAAATCCGTTGACATACTTAATGTTTTTATAAAAAAATTCTTAAAATCAGACACCGGAAGCTCCCGGGCGGTCAGATTCAGCCGGAGGTTGCACCAGGGGATTTTTTTGTGTACATTTGCAGAACAAACCAACCTGTATCACATTTCCGAATGAGCGACAACAGAAATCTGCGCGAACTGGCCGAGATGCCCGTGGGGCGGCTGCTGTGGAAATATTCCCTCCCGGCAGTCACCGGTATGCTTGTGATGCAGCTGTATAATGTAGTCGACCGCATATTCATCGGGCAGGTGATAGGTCCCGAGGCCATAGCCGGTCTTGCCATCACCTTCCCGGTGATGAACATTGCCACCGCTCTCGGTGTGCTCGTGGGAGCCGGCGCCTCTGCACGCGTGAGCATACAGCTCGGCAAACACGACTACGACGCCGCGGCGCGGGTGCTCGGCAACGCCCTCGTGCTGTCGCTCACCATCGGAGTGCTCTACATCTCGGGGTTCGCTCTGGGCATGGACAGCATACTGCGGCTCTTCGGCGCCAATGAGGTGACACTCCCCTACGCCCGTGACTTCATGATGTACATACTTCCCGGACTGCTGCTCACCAATGTAACCTTCTCCTTCAACAATGTGATGCGCGCATCAGGCTTTCCGGTAAAAGCTATGGTGACCATGTTCATCGGCGCAGGGCTGAATATAGCGCTTGCACCGCTGTTCATCTACGTGTTCCGCTGGGGAATCAAGGGAGCCGCCATCGCCACCGACATAGCCATGGCGGTGAGCGCCGTGTTCGTTATGGCTCACTTCTTCCGCAGCGCCAATGGTCCGGTGACATTCCGCCGCGGCATCTACCGCCTCAGGTGGCATGTGGTGTGGGGCATCGTGGGCATCGGCGCCGCACCAAGCATTGTCAACGTGGCCACCTGCTTCATCAACATACTCATCAACCACTCGCTGCTCGACAACGGCGGTGTGACGGCCATAGCGGCTGCCGGCATCTTCGTCACCTACAGTTCGATGGTGGTGAGTGTGATTCTCGGCATCTGCCAGGGCATGCAGCCCGTGGTGGGCTACAACTACGGCCACAGACTGCCGCACAGGGTGTTGGGCGTTTTCCGCCTGGCCGTGCTAGCGGCCACGGTGGTGAGCATCGCCGGATGGGCAGGAGCCCGTTTCGTGCCACATCTCATAACCCGCGCCTTCGTCACCGACAGCGATCTAATAAGTTTTACATCTCATGCCCTGCGCACCGGCATGCTCGCCTTTGCCGTAGTCGGATTCCAGATCACCAGCACCACCTATTTTCAAAGCATCGGCCGTGTGGGCCTGAGCATATTCCTCAGCCTCACCCGACAGGTGCTGTTTTTCATTCCCCTGTTGCTGTGGCTTCCGGGCCGCATGGGGCTCGACGGCGTGTGGAACACATTCTGTATATCCGACATCCTCGCCACCGCAGTGACCGCGGCGCTGATAATCTACGCCGTGCGCGACCTCCGTTCCCATTTCAGCCATATCGCCCGCTGAGCGCACGAGACTGACTGAAAGGTCATCTGATAAAACCTTGAATCTTCTCATATTGCTCCTTTCATTCACAAACAAATCCCTCCCCTTATGACAACCGTAAACCGCCGCCACATCGAAGTGTTCATCTCATCATCGTTCTCACATGAAAAGGCACGAAATCTTATCAAAAAGACTCTTGAGCAAGGCAATGCCACCGAGTGTTCAGATGACATGCCTCCCGTCTATTTCACCGGGCATCTCCATGAAAAAGACGGTTACAGCAATCTCAACCCGGGTGTGTCGTCGCAGAATCTCATCAACGCCTATTCCGAAAAATGCAACGCATTTATCCTTTATGCGGGCAACAAAATCGGCGAGTTCACGGTGGCTGAGTTCGAAAATGTGATAGCCCATGCACAGCGTAACTACCATTTCATCTTTGTGGTCTACAATCCCGAGGATATAATCACCGAACATGAAGGCACTGAATATATCACATGGGAGGAATTCCTAAACACGCATCTCAAGCGCCCCGACGGCGTGGAATACTACCACAAACAGACCACCGACAAAGATCTGGCCGACACCATCGCCGCCATCCGCAATGAAATAGCCTCGAAAGTCATAGTTCCGCTTTTCCCGAAGGATATGGACTATGGCAGGATGCTCACGACACTGCAGCAGGAATACCGCGACTCGGGCACACTCTATCTCCCGCGTGAAATCGACACCCGAGTCATGGATTTCCTCAACAACACCGACTCGCTGTTCGGCCTTGTCACAGGCATTTCGCTGGCCGGCAAGACCCGTGTCGTAATCGAAAATCTCAAGCACCTGACATCGGGCAATGTAAGAATCCACTACCTCAGCGGCGACAGCGAAGCTTTCCGTGTGGTAAAGGAGCTGAATTTCAAGCTGCAGTTCCCCAAAGGTCAACGACATATACTGTTTGCCGACGATATCGACCAGTCGTTTTTCGCCACCCAAGAGACAACAGCCAAATTCATAGAGCTGTGTCAGTTCGCGGCCGACAACCGCGGAATGCTGACCATCATCGGCACAACGGTGAAGTCATTCGATGATATAATGACCGATGACATCAACAGAAACGCAAACGCAGCCTCATGGACGGCAAGATGCGAGGAACTTCCCATCAAGCCGATGACCAAAAGCGAGGTGTTTCTTGAAGTGCGCAAACTCCGTGCCCTCAACCGCATCGAGAAATTCGACAGCAAGGATATCCGCGAAGGTATGCCTCTCGGCGCACTGTTCGTCGACATGAAGCGCCTTAGAAACATCTATGAGAGCCTTGACAATCCCATCGTTTTCGATGCCATCAAAACACTCTGGCTTTGGAAGAAACGAGGCAGAAACAATGCTAAAATCCTTAAAGATTTCATCAACGGCTGTTACCAATCCGAGCTTGAAGAGGATGTCACCTATTACGACCTTTACGAACTTCTTAAAGAACTTTCGCCTCTTATCTATGTAAGAGGCTCCAAGATGTCTTACACCTACGAAACTGAAGAAATCATTGTTGACCAGATTTTCAAGTTCAGCAGTGAAGTTCCTGGCGTAAGCAGTGAAGATGCCTACAGAAAGGCCGTCGACCGGATAATCGGATTTATCGACAGGGCCATGCCTGACCGCCGTTTCTGGGAATTCAGCAAACTCTGCCTCCGGCTTTACAGCAACCCGGCACGGGCATATCTATTTGATTATGCCGTCGACAGCATCAAGCGTCTCTACCCGACGGAACAACTGACGGATAAGACCGAAGAAATACGCATGGCCGACGCAAATTCGCTGAACGCCGTGCACCGCTGGGTCACAATGGTTGTCAAGCAGGCCATCAGAGAGGGAGATAAGGCGGAAGCTCGCCGGCTCTATTCACTGTTTCCAACCGACGACATACTGGCCGAACTCCTCGATGACGAATCCAACCGAAATTACTATATGGCCGAAGTGTTTCCCAAAGGCCTTGTAGCAGACAAATATGCTTCTACCAAAAGCCATTCGCTCTTCCGCAGATTGCTCTTGATGGCCGACTTCAATGAGTCACTGCATATATTTTCTCAGGCCGATTTCGAGTCAATGGCATATGCCATCACAGTCGAGGAAACATTCAACAAGGATAATTTTAATTCAACCCTGCGCAAGAAGATTGGCGACTGCATCAATATAATACTCGGCAAGACAACTTCATACATAGCATTTAAAGATGTAGTTCTTGATTATATCCGGGCAAAAAGAGACGCTCTCAAAGGCATGGGGTTCCCTCCCCTGTTCGAATCCGACGCCGAAATGCTTCTGGATTTCATAGGCAGAAGCGCATGGCAGAGTTTCAGCTCAAAAATTACATCCTACGACCTCCCGTCTGTGTTCGACATGGTGCTGGCTGTAAAAATCCCGGCCGGCAAAAATTCCGAGAACATGGCGCTCAACAAGACCTTCATCCTCAACAAGCTGATGGAACCGATGAGCGCCCCCAAGGCCATCGAGTCATGGCTTAAGATGAAAGGGCTCAAAGACAGCTACACTCTCATGAACATTATCTCGAAATGTTCCGATTTCTCGATGGCATATGGGTTTGTGGAGGCGTTCATGGATGAAGTGGGGAAGGACCGTATCAGACTCGGCAACCTGTTCGCCAACAAACTCCTCGACACCGTTACCACTGAAGCCGAGCTCGCGGCATGCGAGAAGCTGTACCGCAACCTCGGTATCCTGACCGAAAAGCATATCAAAGAGGCCGACAAAGCGGGCATCCCGGCTTTATGCGTTCTCCACGACGAGGCCACATATGTGCCATTGCTCAGCAAAGAGTTTATCTCCCTGGAAACTTATCACAAAGTGCTTCGATACATGAAGGAGAACCGCTATGAGCACAGTTACAATCTGATGACCAACATCATCTCCCGCACTAAAAAATTTGAGGACGCTTATAATATAGTGTTCGGCGACTGTGATTTCATTTCCGAGGAGAGCCGTAAACTGATGCGCATCGACCCTGTGGTCATTTCATTGCTTGTGAGAAAAGCCAGAAGTGAAGACGACCTACGCATCATAAGGGAAATGATCGGCCGCATGATTGAGGATGCCGTTAAAGTTCCCGAGGAAGGCACCGGAATACTCGACCCTCACTACAATATCCTTTCGGAGTATTTAAAGAATCCGGGGCTGGCGTCAGGCTATGACTGTGCACTGGACTTTCTGAAAGAGATTGAAGACCGCACAGGCGTGCACATCGACTCTCACTATATCGACAAGCCTCTGTCGTATCTTATATGGACATCTAATCCCGATGCCACCAAAGCCCAAAAGATAAGTCAGACAAACGACCTTATACTTTCACACACAAAAATCCCACGCCAGGCACTACGCTCGCTCACGAATGTCAGATACGCCGAAGGGAAGAAAACTGCCGAAGGAAAAATCTCCATTCCCGATATTTACACTGTAGAAGAATTCCCGTTTATCGACACTAAAGGCAACTGGCAGATAAAGGAAACGACACGCATGGAGTTTCTCATCAATATGATGGAACACCGTTTCGCTCACCCGCTCGACCTCCAGTTCGCTCTGTTACAGCTCGCCAACGGTTCTGCCACAGACGCTGAAGCAAAGAAAAATTGCCTCAGAATCATCGACCTTGCGGCAAAAACCGGTCTTTACCTCAATTTTGACAGCTACGTGAATGTCAGGGGCGCATTGAGCCGTTTCAACGACCGGAGTCTTGACGATAAGCTGTTCGCCATCTCCACCGGCTACAGCATCATGAAGGATGTATGCCACAACCTTCATAAAGGCAGAATCAGCTATGCCGATGCGATGAGCAAAATCAGGGCACTGGAAGAGAAGTACAGAATCAGGCTGTACTTCACGACAGCTTTTTATGATGCCGCAATACATCGTCAGACACTTGATGATAAAGAGACTGTCGAGTCAATCATCCGCTTCAGACACGAGCATTTCCCCGCTGGAACAGCATGGAGCAACGAGCAAAAATATTTTCTCCTTCATAAAACCAGGTCTCTGGAAGATTTGGAAAAAATCCGCGCAACATGCGGCGAACTGCCCGAGACATGGCCTACAGTTCTTCTGAAAGTCGTAAAGGACTCATGTTACAGCAAGTCGTTTAAGCTCCATGAACTCAAACGGCTGCTGAAATACATGCAGGAACAGCTCATTCCCGAGCTGCGGAAACTCTACTGGCAGAAAGAAGGTTTCCGCAACAAAGAAACGTATATGCATAACTGCGAAAACCTTTACAATAAATACCATACCGTTTCCCCTGAGGATAAACGACTGGAGCACCTGCACACTCTGGCAAGCATCTGCTGGGAAATCATCCGGGAAGACTGAACTCAGGCATTTCACCCAAGCATAATTTCCGGCAAGAATCTTCTGAGAATCTCTTGAAAACAGCCCAAAACTTGCCGATATCGGCAAGTTTTGCTATTTTTGTGCTATGTTTTAATTAGAAACTTGCCGATAGCCAGTATGGAATATATCTCAGTGAAGGAATGGGCGCAAAGCCATGGGGTGTCTGAGCGTACAGCCCGTAATTATTGCACACTTGGAAAAATAGAAGGCGCGCTACTTGTAGGAAAGACTTGGAGCATTCCATCCGACGCCGATTTGCCAAAACGCAGAAAAGCATCGCGGCTATCACCTCTGCTCACAGCCTTAAAAGAGCAAAAAACCTCCAAGACAAAGGGTGGCATATATCATCGTGTACAGATAGACCTCACCTACAATTCCAACCACATAGAGGGCAGCCGTCTGACACATGACCAGACACGCTATATATTCGAGACCAACACCCTCGGCATTGCCGACGAGGCCGTGAATGTCGACGATATCATCGAAACAACAAACCATTTCCGTGCCATCGACTATATCATCGATAAAGCAGACGGAAAACTCACCGAGGCTTACATCAAGCACCTTCATTTTCTTCTCAAGTCGGGAACATCTGACGAACGCAAGAGCTGGTTCAGAGTCGGCGATTATAAAAAACTCCCCAATGAGGTAGGCGGGATTGACACTGTGGAGCCGGAAAACGTACATAAAGAACTAAAGCATCTTTTAAAGGAATACAATTCTAAAGACCACATCTCTTTTGAAGACATAATAGATTTCCACCACCGGTTTGAATCCATACATCCTTTTCAGGATGGCAACGGCCGTGTAGGACGACTGATAATGTTTCGCGAGTGTCTGCGTTTAGGTTATGTGCCGTTCATCATAACCGATGAGTTGAAAATGTTCTATTACAACGGACTCCGTAACTGGCCGCGCATCAAGGGATATCTTATGGATACCTGCCTCACCGCCCAAGACTATTTCAAATACCTGCTCAATAAATTCAGAATCAGATATACCGATTGATTTTACCCGATGCACAGCAGGAGATCAGGATTTCGGCGGGGAAGAATTTTTTGGGAATTACGGAAATAATGCATACCTTTGCCGTTGACAAAAGAAACATGTTGGAGCAAAGATGACTTAGAGTCTCCCCTGAAAGCAAATGCCGGGGAGGCGCTAACTTTTTTGTTACACCTGCTAAATCTTTTGCCATCGGCAAGCATCGGCTCCCATGCTGAATTTCAGCATCGTCAGCCGGGAAAGGCGCCCGCTGCTTACGGGCATAAAATAAATGTAAAATCTAATAAAAACATTGAACATATGGCACTTACTTACATGACCAAGGAAGGCTACAAGAAAAAAATGGAAGAAATAGCCTTTCTCGAAAGCGTGGAACGCCCCCGTGTGTCGGCTGCCATAGCCGAAGCACGCGACAAAGGCGACCTCTCTGAGAACTCTGAATACGACGCTGCCAAGGAAGCACAGGGCATGCTCGAAATGAAGATAGCCAAGCTCAAAGACCTCGTGGCGAACGCCCGAATCATCGACGAGAGCAAACTCAACACTGAGGAGGTGAACATTCTCTCCCGCGTGAAAATCAAAAACACCGCCAACGGCATGAGCGTGGAATATACCATCGTGGCCGACTCCGAGGCCAACATGCGCGACAAGAAGATAGGCGCCTCCACCCCCATCGCCAAGGGCCTGCTAGGCCACAAAGTGGGCGATATCGTAGAGATCAAGGTGCCCGCCGGCCTGATGAAATTTGAAATAGAATCAATATCCATCTGATTCACCTACAAAAGCATATCCGCACCATGGCATCGATATTCTCACGCATCGCCGCAGGCGAAATCCCATCATGGAAGGTGGCCGAAGACGCCGACCACTTCGCATTTCTCGACATCAACCCCGTGCATCCCGGCCATGTGCTGGTGATACCCAAAAAAGAGACCGACTACATCTTCGACCTCAGCGACGAAGAACTCGCCTCTCTGATGCTCTTCGCCAAACGTGTGGCCAAGGCCATCAAGAAGGCAATCCCCTGCAAGAAGGTGGGCATCACCGTAATAGGTCTCGATGTGCCCCACACCCACGTGCACCTCGTGCCCATGAACACCGGCGCCGACATGAATTTCTGCGCCGAGAAGCTCACCCTGCCCGACCAGGAGATGAAGAGCATCGCCGAAAGCATTGCAGCACAGTTTGAATAACAAACAAATATCCAAGCGATGAGACACATCACATCAGGCATTGCCGCCACTCTTGCTGTGCTCGGCATGGCATCATGCTCCCAGGCCAAATGGAAGGCCGAAGGCACCGTGGCCGGAGGCGAGGGACGCACCCTCGTACTCGAGGCGCCCAACAGCTTCGGGCAGTGGTATCCGCTCGACACTATCGAGACCGACTCGAAGGGGCGCTTCAAGGTAAGCCAGGAACCGTCGGGGCATCCCGAAGTGTTCCGCCTCACCATGGGCAAGGAGTCGCTGTATTTTCCCGTCGACTCGGTGGAGACCGTGACCATCACCGCCGACGCTTCGCATTTCGGAAGCATCTACACCCTCACCGGCTCTGAATCGGCCGAGAAGATGCAGCAGGTGAACGAACTGATACACAAGGTGACATCCACCCAGGGCGAACAGGCGGTGGCCTATGACCCCGAGCTGAAACGCGCCCTAACCGAGGCCATCATGCGCGACCCCGCCGGCATCGTGGCCTACTACACCATCTTCCGCCGCGTGGGCGACACTCCCCTGTTCGACCTCTCCGACAAGACCAATGTGCGCCTGATGGGTGCAGTGGCTAACGCATTCGCCACCAAGCGTCCTGCCGACCCCCGCACCAAGTTTCTCAAAGACCTGTTCATATCCTCGCGCAAGGCACTCGGAGCCGTGAGACCCGACACCATTGCCGCTGTCGAAATCACCCTCCCCGAAATAGAGTTGCTCGATGTGGCAGGCAAAAAACGCAGCCTTACCGCCGAAGCCTCGAAAGGCAAAGTGATGGTGCTCAACTTCACCGCCTATGCAGCCGAGGGCTCGCCTGCGCTTAACCTCGAGCTTGCCAAAATCTACGAGGCCAACCGTGCGAAAGGTCTGGAAATATATCAGGTTTCTGTCGACAACGACGAGTTTCAGTGGCGCCAGGCCGCCGAGAACCTCCCCTGGATAGCAGTGTTCAACTCGCCCAAGGACGGTGCCTCGAATCTGCTGCGCTACAACGTGACCAACCTCCCCGCCACCTTCATCATCAACCGCAACGGCGACCTGGCCGAGAGAGTCGACGACCCCACACGCATAGCATCAGCCGTGGCCCGGTATCTCTGACATGAAGATTCTCCTGCTCGGCGACGCAAGCAACTATCACCGCACTCTTGCCACAGGCCTCCGTAGCCTGGGGCATGAGGTGACGGTGGCCTCCGACGGCACCATGTGGATGCGCACCGAGCGCGACATCGACATAGCGCGGCCGATATGGCTTCCCGGCAAACTTGCCGGAGCGGCCCTCTATATGCGAATGCTCGAGCTTACCCGGCGCGGAGGAGCGCTCACCGGCTATGATGTGGTGAGCATCCACAATCCGGTTTTCACCCGCCTCAAGCCGCACAGGGTAAGGGATATTTTCGACAGGGTGAAAGCCCGCAACGGCTCAGTGTTTCTCACGGCATTAGGCACCGACACCCCATATGTGGAGATGTGCACCTCGCCCGACTGCCCCCTGCGCTACTCGGAATATCGCATCGGCACTCAGCCCGCGCCATTCACACTCGCCAATCCCGCCGACGAGCAGGCATGGCTCACCGAACCGCTCACCTCGCTCTGCCGCTACATCTACGACAATGTGCTCGGAGCCGTCACTGCGCTCTATGAGTATCAGCTTTCGGCCCTTAGGTGGCTTGGCCCCGACAGGGTGGCCTACGGCGGCATCCCCATCGACTTTTCGCAGGCATCGCCGGTGGAGCTGCCTCAGAAGCCTGAAAAGGTACGTCTGTTTTTAGGGCGCCACAAAGAGCGCCTCGCCCTCAAGGGCACCGACCGTCTTGAGGAGGCCGCACTCGCCGCCATCCGCCGTCATCCCGGCAAAGGCGAGCTGATAGTGGTGGAAAACCGCCCGTTCGCCGAATACATGCAGCTGCTGCGCTCTGCACATGTGGTAATCGACCAGGCCTACAGCTACACCCCGGCCACGAATGCCCTGCTCGCCATGGCCAACGGCCAGTGTGCCGTGAGCGGCGCCGAAGACGAGTATTACCGCTTCATAGGCGAACACGATTGCAGACCCATCTATAACTCCCCCATT
Source organism: uncultured Muribaculaceae bacterium (assembly GCA_934555895.1). GTDB lineage: Bacteria > Bacteroidota > Bacteroidia > Bacteroidales > Muribaculaceae > UBA7173. The sequence goes on from CAKTFH010000024.1 coordinate 21,140, forward strand.
ACCGTAGAAGAGATGACGGAACTCTTCAGCGAGATACTCACCACACCGCCCGGCGAACTGCGCGAGCGGGGAGCCCAAAGCCGCATCTTCGCCCGCAGGCACAACGACGCCGTAACCGTAGCGCGTCGATTCACCGATTTCTGGCAGTCGAAAATGTAACATTCTGCCACATTCCCCTTTCCCATCACAACACCTCCAATCGAAACCGCCATGACAACACCCAGATTAAGTGTCACAATTTCTACCTTCGGCCTTGATGGAATACGCAAAGTAGTGGAAATGCGTCTGCCTCAGGTGCGCGGAGTGGAGTATGTGGTGTCATGGCAACAGTATGAAGGCCCCATCCCCCGCCCGTTGCTCAAGCGACATGATGTGACAGTGGTGCGCACACCGTCGATAGGTCTGAGCGAAAACCGAAACAACGCCATCATCTTTGCCCGAGGAGAGATAATACTCCTGGCCGACGACGACCTCCGCTACACTCCCGAGCAGCTCAACGCCGTAATCGATACTTTCGATGCCAATCCGAAGGTCGACATTGCGTCGTTTCGCTTCAGCACCCCACTCTACAAGACATATCCGAGTGAACCCACACCCTTCGGCAAACTTCCCAAAGGTTTCACGCCCGCCAGCGTGGAAATCGCTTTCCGCAGGGAGGTCACCGAAGAACCAGACGGACTGAAATTCAACCCTCTTATGGGTCTTGGAGCGCCATATCTGCGTTGTGGAGAGGAAGACCTTTTCCTCATGCAGGCCACAACCCGCGGCTATAACGGCAAGTATTTCCCCATCACCATCACCACCCACACCGGGGTCTCCACCGGTGAGCGCAAAATCACAGACCGGGGCACTCTCCGCGGCCATGGCGCATGTATAGCCCTGCGCAGGCGATGGATATGGCCTGTAGCTGTCATCATCAACGCCATGCGGGTAAGCCGAGCGGGGCGTACCGGATTTCTCACGGCACTCACAGGTATGGCACAGGGGGCCATCTATGCCATGCGCAACCGCAAACATCTCATACCGGAGCTATGAAGCCGCTAATTACAATAGTTATTCCGGTACACAACCGCGCCGAAATCGCGGAGCGCACCCTGCGGAGCGTAGAAGCACAGACCCTAAGACCGTTGCGAGTGATTCTCGTCGACAACAACTCCACCGATTCCACCCCCTCCGTGCTCGCCCGATGGAAAGAGAGAGTCCAGCAACCCGATTTCATCGTAGATATATTTCTTGAAACCACTCCCGGAGCCGCCGCGGCACGAAACCGCGGCCTGAGGGAGGTGGAAAGCAAGTATACCATGTTTTTCGACAGCGACGACACCATGGAACCACATCATGTCGAAAAGGCGTTAAAAGGCTTCTCACATCCATCACACCCTGATGTGGTAGGATGGGACATCTGCGAACTCACGCCATCCGGTAAGCTACGCACAAGACGCTTTTCGGCACACGATGCGCTATGGCACTGCATAATGCACGGCTCCATGGCCACACAGCGCTATGCCGCCCGCACATCCCTTTTCCGGGAGGCGGGAGGATGGAATGAGCGGATGCGTGGCTGGGATGACATTGAACTCGGAGCACGCATCCTCGCATTATGCCCGCGCATACTCAAACAACACGGCGACTCCGGCCGCGTGACAGTGCGGTTCACCGAGCAATCGATTACCGGCACATCTTTCGCACAGAGCGCCGGTCAGTGGGAAGCTGCCCTCGATGCCATAGAAACTACTGTCAGGACACCGCGACATAAAAGTTGGATACGCCTGCGCCGCAGCCACCTCGCCGGCCTCTATGTTGCCGAGGGGCGCCATGATTTTGCCGAACAGTTGATGGCAAACAGTCTCCATTCCGAACCGTCAGCTATCCGCCGCGTCACCATGAGGGTCTGCGCCGCACTTACCTCGCACCATGTCCCGGGCGCCATGCGACTTCTGCGGCCATTCTTTTAATTCGCTATATTTCTGCAAATTGCCAATAAACACCTCATAAATGTTAACAGATATTAACGAGGCTATTTTGCACTATATCAAGTGCGGCATTTCAACAATGGCATTTTGCCACAAAAGCACTTATTTAGCACGCAAAATGCTCGACAAAATCATATTTCACCAACAAACAATGCAAATTTTAGTTAAATCAACGCGCTTTTCTATCGAAAATGCTTGCGCAACATACGGCAACCCCTTACCTTTGCAACGTGTTTTTCATGGTATTAGATTTAAGGTTAACTAAGATTGGTTTGTCGGGAGACAAATCAATTCTTTTTTTATACCTATCCGAAAGCGATGCAAGAGCTTTTTTAACTTAAAAGCGTTATAGCAGCCATATATATGGCGACAGAACGGATTTTTTATTACCTTTGCTAAAGACTACTATCACATAACCTTAAATCACAGAAATCACATTTTTCCGGACTCTCTTTATGGCACACGATATATTTATCAGTTATAAAAGTCAGTATGTCGGCATCGTCAAGGCAATAGCACATGTATTGGAAAGCGATGGCATACGGTGCTGGTATGCTCCACGCGACCTCGATCAAGGTCGTAGCGGATATGATTATGACGATTCGATACTTCTCGCCATATCGGAAAGTAAGGCTGTGGTAGTTGTTCTTACAAATGAGGCTTTGACCTCGGAATGGGTAAAGATTGAAATCGGCCAGGCGCAAAAGAAAGGAAAAGTCATAATTCCTTACGTTGTAAATGAAATTACGAAGGAAAACGGACTGCTCATGCGCCTGCAGAACAAACACTGGATTGACGCGTACCCGAATCCAGAGCGTAAATTCTCACTCCTGCTCAACAATGTAAAGCTGCTGCTCAACGAATCGTTTAATACCGACGGAAACAACACCGCGGAGCCACATTACACTATTACTGAAGATATCAACGATACTGATTTCGATTATGAAGAAGGTATAGCTCTGTATGAAGCCAAGGAATACGAGGATGCGATAACCGCCTTTGCCGCAGCCGCCGAGAGAGGCAATAAGAAAGCTGCCGACATGATTTGCAAAATGCTTTATGATCTGCCTAACCCGCTGGATATAATCTCCAGAGAGACATGGGATATTCTTGAAAGGCAGGCTAAAGCAGGAAAGGCTTACGCCTGCTTTGCCATGCATATCAAATATTACAGGGACTATGAAAATTATTACATATCTTTCGACTATCTGAAAAAAGCCGTCAGCCATGCACCGCTCGGATTGGCGTTCCTCCGACTCGGCATTCATTACGGATGGGGCATGGGGGTAAAACCCAACCATACCCTATCGATGCACTACTATAAAAAAGCCATAGAAGCCGGATGCATACAAGCTTACAGCTATATGGGTCAGGAATATGAATATGGGAATGACAAAGCAATGCCCGATTCCGCCAAAGCGCTCGAATTCTATAAAACAGGTGCGGAAAACAAAGACTCGCGATCCATTACCCGTCTTGCAGATTGCTACGCCTGGGGTAAAGGGGTCAACAAGGACCATGACGAGGCCATTCGCCTATACCTTAAAGCAGTAGAACTTGGGAGTTATAATGCATATTGCGACATCGGCAACTGCTATGAGATGGACGACGACACTGCCAACGCATCGAAATATTACCGATTGGCCGCACAACACGATGAAGGTGAAGCATTTGGCAATCTGGCAAGAATTGCATTTCAAAAGAGTGAAAAAGACGAAGCTTATCGATGGGCCAAAAGCGGCTTTAAGCGTAAAAACGGTTATAGTGCATACATACTGGGATTTATGTATGAATACGATAATAAATATGAGGATGCCTGGAAGTGCTATTTCGAGCGTTACAAATGGGTGGGAGCCGGTGCTGAAGATTTGGCACGGCTCTATATTGAAAAGGAATATCGGCCTGAGAACGCATCACTCAGCGAGATTGTATCGATGCTTGATATTTCTGCAAGAAACGGCAGTGAGGAGTCGCTCAACGCTCTCATCAACATTTATTCTGACGAGAATATGGGGCTAAAGGATTCCGAAAAAGTATATGAATGCATTAAGCTCGGCGCAGCCATCGGTTTGCCCGAAAAAATGTATAAGTACGGCCTTTCGTTTATGGGCGAAAAAGAAGAGCTGTTCAATGGCTTTAAGGGGCTCGAATGGATAGAGAAAGCCGCACGAAAAGAGTATGTGCCTGCTGTAATATATCTTATTGAAGCTTTCAACGGTGATAAGTACGATGACACGGACAAACTTGCCGAATGGTGCCATGTAGCCGCGCGTTTGCATATTGATGATGACGATACGTACTACCTTGTCTGCAGGGAACTTACAAAAGCCAAAGCCGGAGATGAGCTGAAGGAATATCTTACCTATATAATCGAGAATTCAATAGAGACCAAGGCGATAAAGGCTCTTGCAGATATTCTTTCAAAAAATTACTACAACATGTTAGAACTCAACGACAAGGAGTTTGAGGCATACCGCGCAACAGCCTTCAAGTATCTTGACACCTCAAACAATGACAACATAACGCTCTTAAAGCAAATAGCATATAAAATTGACAAAGACTTCAAACCCTTTGTAGTCGAACTCAATCAGATTCTCGATGGTCCTCTGTTTGAAAAATACTACAACTATTTTTGGGCCCAGAACTTCAAAACTAACAATCTTGAAGGAAAAGATCTTATGCTCAGCCGTCTGTTTACTCCAATAGCCACCACAGTGTCTTTAGACGCTGTAAAAGAGTTGCCGCTAAGTAACGTGTCAAACGCAGCTGATTTCTGGGACACCCCGAACTATTTCTTTGATTACTACGAAAAGGCTTGTACTCGTTTCCACATCCACCCTGTCGAATACAAACGGCTTGAAATGGATGACCTGTATCCCTTCATATCATGCCAAACGGCGGTTAATTTCGGCAGAGATGTGCTCCGATGCTTCCTGTCGCTATTCAACTCGCATAATGACTATATAGAACAGTGCTCGCAACCCATGTCTTCCGATGAAATACTTGCTGTAGCTGAGAAATGTGGCGATGAAGATTTACAAATGCTTATGATTGGATTTGTAGAGGTCAACATTGAGGTAGAGACTGTATTGCTTCAAGCCGACAAATTGCTAAAATCATATACAAAAGACCAATTCGACGAATTAGCAATGGAACTAAACACAGTCAGGGCATTACTTAACGCGCATGACATCGAAAACTCCCTGCCTGAATTTGACACGCAGCAAGTCAAAGCACTGTTTGATGCGCCATCTACTATTGAAAGGGAGCCACTGGACGATTAATTCATGATATAGGTTTCAAAGCCGGATGGGGCGCGAATAGCGCAAAGGAGCCGTGGAGTATTCAAGCTCCGTCATAAGGCGGTAGCGGCCGTCGGGCTGCAGCTCCAGTATTACCGCATCGCAATTCTTAGGAGCCAACATGCGCTCGAAGTCCTCGACAGGCAAATGGAAGAAACGCATCACAAACAGCCGGATGGTCAATCCGTGGGTCACCAGCACACAATTTTCCGGAAAATCATCCTCGGCGAAATCCCTGTACATACTTCCTAACAAGTCGTTTACGCGGTCGTATACATCAGAGCCGGCCTCGCCGCCGGGAATGCGGTAATAGAAGCTGCCATACTCGCGCCTCTCACGGCAGATATTGTCGAAATCATCATTGCTGCGCAGATAGCCCCACTCCTGTTCCCTCAGCCTTGGCTCCTCATGATAGGCAAACTGCGTCCGTGGGAAAGACGAGGCTATGCTCTCAAATGTGGAGCGTGCGCGCCAGAACGGAGATACATAGAAGTAGAGCGACTCATCGCCCACAAGTTCCTTGAGTTTCCGGCCTGCCTCCACTGCCTGCGTCCGTCCCATATCGGTAAGCTCGATGGTGTAATCGGGCACCCGCCCGAACAGATACATATCGACATTAGCCTCCGACTCTCCGTGTCTGATGAGAATAATCCTCTTAGGTTTCATTTTACAAGTTTTTAGTTAACCCGCTGCGGCAAAGATACAACATTTCATCCCCATCTCCTCCCTGCCCACACTATTTCTCAAAAAAATTCCGGTTTTGAGCGGGTCATTGGGGCAGAACGGGAATTTTTAATATTACGGGATGCTGTTAAGTGCAGAAGATTGCTTAACTTTGCAATACTCACCGACATCCATGCTGTAGACGCGGCATCGGAGCATGTCTATAATTCTCAATTACGGATGAGACAATCTGTAGCCAGGATTCTGGCCATCATTATCACATGTATATTCGCCCACGGATTTCTGCACGCGCAGATCTATGACGGCATCACGCAGTCTGACCGATACCGCGTCTGGGCAGCCTTGTCGCAGCCTGTAGAGGGCGGCGAGGCTTCGTTCTCCACCTATTTCGGCTACCGCTACGATGCGGCAAAGTGGATAAACTTCACCGGCCTGGCGCGCTATAACTTCACATCGAAGTCGTTTCTTCCTGCCATCTGGGTCAACTTCAACATCAAGGACCGCTTCTATCTGCTCTCCCGCAGCATACTCGACTGCCGCGAATCGCTTTACAAACAAGGCCTGGCCGCAACGGTAAAACTCCCTCTGAACATCATGATTGATGCCACATGGGATAATGTGTACAACGGCCGTCGCTGGTGCGACGGCGACCGCCTGCAGGTGGTGGCCGGCATGAACATCACTGCGATACGCACCATCTGCAACGTGGGCTACTCGATGCGCGCCCGCAAAGGCGTGGTGGCTAATGTGAGATACCGTTTCGACAACCACTGGTGGGTGCAGGGCAAATACGACAGCGGCACACGCGCCATCGACTTCAGCTGCGCTTTCAACTTCAATTAATCTTTAATCGACTATGACTCTCAAGAACAAAATATTCCGTCTTTGGAACCGCCTTAAGCTATGGAGGCGAAACCGGGCGGCATCGTTCATTTCAAAGAGGAATGTGCCGGCGCAGATTCTCGGCGCATCCCTTTCCACATGGTGCTCGCTTGTTTTAGTCCTCGGCGTGATAATTTTAATTATCACCTACCATCTCTTCCCCTCGCCGGAAATTGCCGCCCCGGTGGCCTCACTACAGCCGCTACCGCAAATACTGCCAAACCTGTCTCCACCGCCTCCCATGCCCATGGTGATGTCTGAAGTGCAGCCTCAGGCTCAAGAGATTTCCACACTAACCAAGGTTCTCGAGATGATATGGAAACTCTCCATACCCACCCTCATATTCTTCGAGGTGGTTTTCATTGTCAGGAAGCTGTCGCCCATATTCAGCCTGCGGCGCCAGGAACTGAGCATCACATGGAGCCAGATATGTATCCTCATCGCATTTCTCGGATGGCTCATATCGGTGCTCATCATCACCGGGCTCGACCAGAAGAAAGACCTGCTCACCATAGCGGTAGCGGGCTGCATACTTGGTTGGGTATTTCAGGATACGGTCAAGAATGTCGTGGCGTTCCTCTATCTGAGATTCAACGACCTCATACACATCGGCGACTGGATAATAGTGGAGTCGCGCCACATCGACGGCATGGTGAAGTTCGTCAACCTCACCACCGTGACCATCGAGAACTGGGACACCACCACCTCGTCGTTCCCCATCTTCATCCTCTATTCCGAGCCATTCAAAAACCTTCAGTCGATGCTCGACCGCAAGACCCACGGCCGACGCATGTTCATGTCGTTCGTGCTCGACTCCGGCTGGGTGCAGCCGCTCACGCTCCCAGAGGCCGAAAACATTGTCAAGAAAATCGAGACCGACCAGCATTTCAAGGATACACAGATACTCGAAGTGGTGCGCGAAGCTTTCCACAATGACAAGGAGGTGCTCAACCTCTCGCTCTTCCGCCATTATGTGCACCACTGGCTCATGAACAACAAGAAGTTTTCACGCGCTCCGCGTCTGATTGTGCGCTATCTCGAGCCCACCGAGTTCGGCATACCCATGCAGATCTACGGCTATATAGTGGATGTGTCGCTCGAATCATTCGAGTGGGTGCAGTCAGAGACCATCGAGCATCTGCTCCAGGTTATGACCTACTTCAACCTCAGGCTCTATCAGAGCCCCTCGGGCTTCGACGCCTCCAACTCCAACATCTATTTAGCTCCGGAGAGCACACCATATAAAAACTTCCAGTAATGCGAAACACCACTAAAGCCGAGAACGGCGTGCTCAACAAGAAACTGCTTCAACTGATGAAATCGCGCAAAGGCGGTGAGTTTCCCGCCGATGTCGCCACTGACTGGTACATCGCCCGTAAATATGCGCTCCGTCATCTCCAAGTATGGGAACAGATGCGCCGGAATCTCAGTAGCGGGCCTATGCGCCTATACATCCCGCATGCCGACACCCGGTTCTCGATGATTCTGGCGCGCCAGCTCTCCCTGCTCATGCATCATCCCGGTTTCCAGGAAGGGGACCGGAGCACCCGCACTGTCATAGCGCTCATCTACGACGAGCCTAAAACCTTGGCCGAGCTGGAAGCGGAAATAGAAAAACTCAGCGCTGACGAATATCTCTGCAACCTGATAGTCTATGCCGACTACACCCTTTCCGGCACAGACGACACGAGCACCAACCATAACAGTCTGCCCTATCTTGACATAGAGTTTGAACTCATTTCAAATAAGAAATTCGCCCAAGAAGAGAAAAAATATCTTCTGGCCGATATCACCGAAATCAAAAAAGAGCTCAACATCGGCGACAACAACGAAAACGTACCACAGGAATTCTCCATGCAGGATATGCAGCGCGGCATGATGGTGAACAATGCCTACTGCCTCGGAGCCACCATCGACAACCTGCCCAACTGCGACAACGCCACACCTCTGCGCTACAACATCGCCCTCGACTATCTGCGAGGCACCAAGAGGGAGGAGCGCGAAAAGGAATGGCAAAAGCCCTTCACATCCGACGGCAACGGCATCGGACAGATTGACCTGCGCAACCGCCTGTCGTGTATATTTTCGGGCGACCTTTTCGAATCGCACGTACGCAGTGTGATGAACTACTACGACAAAATAGATTACAAATATCTGCTGACCCACGGCAACGAGATTCGCCGTGCCATCAGCGCCAACCTCGAACCGCTGGCACGCACCGAGCATGCCCGCTGGAATGTGGAGAAACTCATCATGGGATTCCGCCCGTTCAACGAAAAGGAGGCCCTTGAAGACGAGCTGGCGCTGCAGGGACGAAACGCTCACCGCAAGAAACTGAAAAACCGCACCGAGGACCCCGCGCACATCGACATCGCGAGCTATTCCGACCTCAAGCGCATCAATCCCCAGGATATGAAATACGACCATTTCATCATCCTCGCCATCCCCTACATCCTCCGCAAAGTCCTCCACAATCCCGAATCCTAATCGGGGTGCATCATGTATTTCAGATTCCGGCTCGGGGCCTCGTCGCCCCGGCCTACACTCCTGTAATTCTCCTTTCGCAGAGCGATTGTCTTTTCATATCGGCCTATATAATCATTGCTAACAAAATTAAGCATTTATACCTTACCCGCAAACCGAAATACGATTATTTGCAGGATTTTTGAATTGGAAACGCATCAGGAAGGGCCATTAGCAATCCGCAGAGTATCATCAGAGGCGGCATTTGAGCTATATCGTTGGCAAAATGTTGGAGATTTTAAACATTATGTGTAATTTTGTCAAATCGATAGCCCTATAAGTTTCATCACTGACCGAAATTTCCGGTTATTTTCCACATCAGATTATTCAACATTCTTTATTCCTCACATATGAAGAGACTCTACCCCACGCTTTCAGCTATGGCGTTGACATTGTCCGCCATAACCCCGATGAGTGCCGAAGCCGGCGCTCCCAAAGCCGTGTATCACCAAGCTCGCGCCGCGGCCCCGCACAAAGGATGGAGCCCGGTGGAGGCGGCTCCAGTAGCGGCAAAGCCGTTCGGCACACGCGCAAAAGCAATGCTTGCCCCCGAGGCCGCCGACGCGCTGCCCGAAATCAACGGCAACGTGCTTTATCCCACTACATCTCCTTATTACCTCACCATGGCTACACTACCCGCCATGGAAGGTATGTCGTTCAAGTCGCTTAGCCCGTCGGGCATCGCCGCCAATGGCGGAGGTGTGCTCATCGACGGTGTCTACTACTGCGGCTCGGTACTCTCGGGCGAAGGATATGAGGAGTATTTCCTCTTCTCGTTCGACGCCGACACATGGCAACAGCTCACCTATACTACCACGACCATAGGCATGATTGCCACCGACATGGCCCTCGACCCCACCGACGGAAAAGTATACGGCTGCTTCTATTCCGACGACGGAAAAGGCTCGGTGTTCGGCACCATCGACTTCGCCACTGAGACCCGCACGCCCATCGCCTCGCTCGATGTGGCATGGGCCGGTTGCGCCGTGGGCAGCGACGGCTACATCTATGCCATCGACTACAACGGCAATCTGGTGACAGCCAGCAAGACCGACGGCACCGTCACCACCATCGGCTCCACAGGTCTCAAGCCCGCATATCTGAGTTCGGCATGTATCGACCCTTACACCGACCGTATGTTCTTCTCCTACAGTCCTGCCGACGAAAGCGGCTGGCTTTATGAGATAGACACCGCCACGGCCGAGGCCACTCCGGTCTACCGCTTCCCCAACAACGAAGAAGTGGTGGGCATGTATGTATGTCCGCCCCGTGCCGGCTATGAGGCTCCGGCCGCAGTAAGCGACGCCGCGCTCAATTTCGATGGGGCATCGCTTAGCGGCACCGTCACATTTAAAGCACCCACACATCTCTACGGCGGTGCGGCGGCCACCGGCGCCCTCACCTACTCGGTGAAATCGGGCGACGAAGAGCTGGCCTCGGGCGACACCGAATTCGGAGCCACTGTCACAGCACCTGTCAAGGTGGGCGCCGACGGCGCATACACCTTCTCAATAACAGTAAGCAACGACAAAGGCGCCTCCCCGGCTGTGGAAGTTGAGCGCTACATCGGCGCCGACACACCCAAGGCACCCGTAGTGAAAGCCGTCAACGCCGCAGGCACAGTCACCGTAAGCTGGGAGGCCGTCACCGAAGGCGTGCACGGAGGTTTCCTCGACCCGGATAAAGTGACCTACACTGTGGTGCGCGCCACTGACGGCACAGTGATAGCACGCGACATCATTGAGACATCCGTAGTCGATAAAGACCTCAAGGAGCCCAAGGAAATGGTGCAGATTACCTACTCGGTAACAGCTACATCTTCTGGCCACACTTCGACCGAGGGCGTGAGTGCACCAGTGGCCTTCGGTCCCTTCATCCCGCCCTACAAACAGACCTTCGACAGCGCCGACGCGATGGCCGACTTCACCATAATCGACGCCAACAAAGACAGCAATGCCTGGTATTGGTTCGGCGGCGTGAACAGCGACGGCAGCGCACGCATCCGCTACAACTCCCGCGCCGACATGGACGACTGGCTCATCACACCCGCAGTGCGTCTCGAGGCAGGCAAGCTCTATATGATTCATTTCGACTGCCAGAAAGAGGGTTCCAACGCCAACATAAAGGAGCGTATCGAGGTAAAATACGGTCTTTCCAATACCGCCGAAGGCATGACCGAAACTGCCATAACCCCCACCGATGTCACCTGGAACACCCTCTCCACCCTCGACGGTCGCCTCCAGCCCTCCGTCACCGGCAACTATTACATCGGCTTCCACGGCATATCGCCTAAGGACATGAACTTTCTGCAGGTCGATAATATCGTGATTGAGGCCGGAGCCTTCGCCAAGGCTCCCGATGCCGTGACCAACTTCACCGTCACCCCGGCCACCTACGGCCGCCATCAGGCCGAGATAGCCTGCAACATGCCTATCGTATGCTTCGACGGCACACCGCTCGAAACCATCACCAAGGCTGAAATACTCCGCGACGGCGAGACTGTACACACCGTCGACAATCCCGCTCCGGGCGCCCTGATGCTCTTCACCGACACCGAGATTCCCGCCGGCGACCACACTTACACCGTCGTCGCCACCAACGAGGCCGGCCCCGGCAAAATATCGAAACTCACTGTCTACATCGGCACCAAGACCCCCGCAGCACCTCGCTCGGCCACTCTCAGCGAGACATCCACCCGAGGTGAGGTGAAAATCAGCTGGACCGCTCCCGACAAGGATATCGAGGGCAACGCCATCGACCCCGCACAACTCTCCTACATCGTGGTGCGTCTCGAAGGCGACCGCCAGATAATGATAGCCGAAAATCACAAGGGCCTCTCGCTCACTCACACACCCTATGAGCCCGGCACCCATGCATTCGCCACATATGCTGTATTCGCCCGCAGCGAGGGCGGCATCTCGGGCGGCATACTCGCCGGCACCATCCCCGTGGGCGAGCCCGACGCGCTCCCCTACACCGAATCGGTGCCCGACGGAGTCAACAGCCACCTGCTCAACTCCATCACCACCTCAGGCAACGGCCGCTGGGGCACGCTAAAAGACAGCAGCTATGCCGTGATAGCCTCGGCCGACGGCGACAACGGCTATCTGGCCATGAGCGGAGCCTACCAGGATGCGGCATCGCTGCTCACCGGTAAGATTGACCTCACCACTGCCGCAGAGCCGGTGCTCCGGTTCAGCTACTTCAATCTCTCGGGCAGCGAACCCAACGAGAACACTCTCGAAGTGACCGCATGCAACGGCGTGTCGGCCACCCCGCTCACCACCATCAAGTTCAACGAGCTCACCGGCGAGCCCAACGTATGGCACACCGTAGAGATCAGCCTCGCGCCCTTCAAGGGCACAGAGCCCTGGCTGTCGTTCAACGGCACCATCGAGAGCTACTCGCTCATCCCCGTCGACAACATCACAGTTATTGACAAATCGTCGGGCATCGACCTCATCGACACAGGCTCAGCCCTCTCCTCACAGGCCACTGTTGCCACCATGCCCGGAGCCATAGTAATCGAAGGCGCCGCATCGCAGGCCGTCAGCGTGGCCGATGCGGCAGGACGCACCGTCTACGCCACATCTTCCGCCTCCGACAGACTCGAGATACCCGCCGGCACCGGCATCTACCTCGTGAAAGTGGGCGAAAGTGTCCACAAGGTTGCCGTGCGCTGAGCCCCCAGTACATGACCCTTTTGCCGGGGCCCGACATCCCGCAAAAAGCCCTCGCGGATGCCGGGCCCCGACTTCATTCAGGCACATGATCCCGCCACTGAAACCGCCCCGGAACCAGGCCGCGGCCATCGCCGCATAGATTCAATAACGAAGTGCAAAAATCCTCGTTCTGAATAGCCCCATATTTTTTGAGACACGAGACTTAATGGC
>CAKTFH010000025.1 GCA_934555895.1 uncultured Muribaculaceae bacterium
GTTCGTTCGATTCACAGCGCAAATATACGCTGTTCGCTCGTCAACGCATGAGGAAATTTGTATTTTTAATTAGAAAATCTGTGCAAATCTGACCAAAAACAGCTTTTCGGGGGCGTTTCTACACAGTATTACCCGTTTTTCATACATATCACCTCATCGACAACGGAATCGCGATAGTTGTGCTACAAAGATAGCGAAAAAGGGCTATTGCGTCAACAAGTCAAAAAATCATCGGATGACAACCTTCCGTGTCGTGCCTCCCTGACGACGGATGTAAAGACCGGGAGTGTTGGCGTCGACACGCATACCCTGAATGTTGAAGTACTCAACAGGTGCGTTGGCGTCGTTGCCACCTGCAATAACACTTTCTATACCGGCATGGAGCGGATTGTTGGGCTCGAACTCAATTTCCATACGGTCGGGGTTGAGAGCCATATCCTTTTCGGGATTGTCGTAGGTGTAGCAGTAGGGAGTTTTTGTCAGTGTGGAATAGAAAACGCACTTGCCGTTGAGATTGCGAAGCATTGTCACTCCATCGTTGGTAGGATCGATGTTGGTGACCTCAACGGGCTCGCCGTCAATCTTATCGAGGCGTATAAGGGTGGCCTTGTGGTTGTTGCGATTACCGGTCTGAGCGTAATAGAGTGTGCCGCCAATCACCTGAGGTGTGCGCACCCAGCAGGAACCGATGCCGGGGTTGAAGTCGTAAACCAGCCATGTCTTCTCGCCGTCACATGCATTGAGTTCGCCGCCGTTCTGAACAGGCTCCTCAACACCCTGGCGATTACCGGTGTTGGCACAGAACACATATGTTTTACTGAACTCACAGCCTTCATCAGGATAGGAATGGCTCGACTCGGTGGGAGCGTAGGTATCGATATCGAAGATACGGAAGTTTCCCTTCTCGCAATTGGTCATAGCGAGCTCGGTTCCGGTTTCAGGAGTGCTTCCGCGATAGAACATATAACCGAACGAGGGATAGCCTATACGGGTCACATTACCGCCGTTGCCACAGAAGCCGAGGTCCGGGTCCTCTTTATTGGGGTTGATGGTGGGATTGGTGTTGTAAATTTCGTAGCATTCGCCGGTAGCGAGATCGTAAGCCCAGGGTTCGTTGCCTGAAGCCCAGCTCCATGCCTTGAAGAAGAGCTTCTCATTGTAGAAATTGCAAAGGTGAGCGATAGCGGCACCACGGGTAGCTCCTTCGAGCTTGCCGGTTGGATTGCCATCGGAGTCGATAGCCGGGTCTTTCTCCTTATTTATATCCATTACCATATATGTGCCTTCGGGGGTGCCGTCGGTCACCCAAAGCTCATCGCCGCATGTGGGGACATCCTCATTCACTGCGCTCACATCACCGATAAAGAACACTTTGCGGGCCACGCGCACCACATCTCCGTTGCGGTTGCCGCCGGGTTCACGCCCGGGGAAGAGGCTTGCCACCTCTTTCACGCGTGAAGTGCCCTCCTCGGTCCCATCTGACACATAGAGCCACCATTCGCCGTAAACCTCGGCTTCGGCATCCTTGGCAAAGAACACGAACTGGGTCTCGTTGAGCTGACAAAGGCCGCGGGGATCGGAGTTTCCGAGTTCGTTCACATCAGCCACCATGTGTGTGCCCTCGGCAGTACCATCGGAAATCCACATCTCCTGACCGCCTGTTTCGTCCTGGGCCGAGAAGATGACCTTGTCATTGAAGCGGGTGAGCCAATTGATGTTGGAAGTGTTGGCACCGGGATAAATATCCTTAACCATGTAGCTGCCGCCCTGTGTGCCGTCTGAGGCCCAAAGCTCTTCGCCGTGAACACCGTCGTCGGCGCAGAAAAAGACTTTCCAGCCCTTTTCGTCGCTGCCGGAGACAACCATATTTTTCTCGGCATAGTCGCGCTCGTTGCTCGACACATTGGCTGTGACACCATCGGGACACAAAATCTCAAGTTGACCGGGGTCTCCGTTCTGAAGTTGGGCAGACACGCCCATAGCAGTGCATACTGCTGCGGAGAAAATTAATAATTTTTTTGTCATGATAAATAAAATTTAAGATGAATAGGGTTTCTGAGGGATGTTTCAGATCGGACCGATATGAAAAAATGTAAGCAGGCGCAGCAAGGGAAGAGATGCTCAGACTGGTAACGCGCCTACATATATACTTGTACGCGTCTTATATTTTATAATAATGATAAGGAGAAGAGCAAATTTATGCCCGTAAAACAGTTGTTCAGTTCACGGCAGAGACGATGTTGAGGAGAGCGTTGCACAAAATTCCCCTCTTTTTGCACATATCACCCTATTGAGGGTCGACATTGTTGCTATCTTTGCCGCAAAGATACCACGAAAATTCTAACCTTAAAATACCACACCGAAAAAATCACAAAAAAATTATTCATCATAAAAACCACACCTGTTTCACCCATGAACAATCAAATGATTCTTCCGGCGCTGGCCGCCGCCGTTATAGGCACCGCCGCGCTCTGCACATCCTGCAAAAATTCCGCTAAACAGGCTCCTGCCGAGGAGACAACAGCACAGGAAATCTTCTTTGCCGACCCGACAATCTATACCGAAAACGGGAAATACTACCTAACCGGCACACGCAACCGCGAGCCACTCGGCTTCGCACTGCTCGAGAGCGATGACCTCGCCACATGGCATGTGGCCAAACCCGACTCAATGATTCTCACTCCCGGCGAGAACACTTTCGGCACACAGGGCTTCTGGGCACCCCAGATATATAAACTCGGCGACAAATATCTCTTCGCCTACACCGCCAACGAGCAGATAGTGCTCGCTAAGGGCGACAGCATAACCGCCCTTTACACCCAGGAAGTGGCCGAACCTATCGACGGCTCGGAGAAGAACATAGACCCGTTCCTCTTCCGCGACGACGACGGCAAATTCTACATGTACCATGTGCGCTTCGACCACGGCAACTGGCTGTGGGTGGGTGAATTCAACCCCGAGACAGGCAAATTCATCGAAGGCACCCTCAAACCTGTGTTCCGCAATGACCAGGCTTGGGAAGATACCAAGGCCTATCCCTCGGATGTAATCATGGAAGGCCCCACCGTAGTAAAAATGGATGGGAAATACTATATCTTCTACTCAGCCAACCACTTCCTGAGCGACGATTATGCCGTGGGCTACGCAGTTGCCGACTCGCCTCTGGGCCCCTGGACCAAGAACCCTGCCAACCCCATGATTCACCGCAACATAGTGGGTGAAAAGGGCTCAGGACACGGCGACATCTTCACCGACAACGAGGGCAACCTGCGCTACGTTTACCACGTGCATCACAACGACTCGGTCGTAAGCCCCCGACGCACCCGCATCGTAAAACTCAATGTCGACAAGACCAACGGCCATCCCTACGCCATCACAGCCGATACAACTTCGATCATCAAACCCGTGCGAGTAGACTGACGCACGCCACTCCCCTGGCGGCACTCTTGCCGCCAGGATTATCTCACACACTCACTTACACTTAACCGATGAAGAAACTCATTGCAATAACAGCGATGCTGGCGGCATTCAACTGTCAGGCAGCCACCGAACTCGCACTGAAGACACCGGGCGGAGCCACCACAGTATATCAGCTCACCGGCGACGGTGTGATGAAAACACAGGGAGGCCAGACCCTCCCGCTTACCGTGACCCGCACAGCCACTGCCGGAGCCGACGGCGTAACCACCGTGACCTTCAACATCAAAGCCAACGAGACATGCTGGTTCAACCTCAGCGAGACCGCCCCGCTTGAGGGCACCGCTCACGCCGACTGCGAGTTCTACATGCCAGGCTTCTGGTATCACCACAACCTGCGCTCACCCGAGAAAGCGCCCTCGTTCAAGACCTCCGACAGCTGGGAGGTGCGTGAGGACCGCCTCAGCTCGCCTCTGACCGGCATCTACAATCCCGCCGACGGTTCAGCGCTCACCGTGCTCCGCATCAACCCCGACGACCATGCCGAATGCATCCTGCAGAACCTCTCGGGCGATGTAATCCTGCCCGGACACACATCGCTCGGCTCCACCGGTTTCCGCAACATCGACGGTAAGGCGGCGCTCGTCTACAGCTACCCATACGTGGAGGCTCCCAAGCGTTATATCCGCAAGCTCACACTCATCGATCCCGTGCGTACATTCGAGCGCCTGCGCAAAGGCGAGGAACGCACCATCACATGGCAGCTCCGCGGCTCTAAAGCAGCCGACTACAGCGACTTCGTGGCCGATGTATGGAACTATACTTACGATACTCTGGCACCGCAGACCGTGCAGACAGGCCTCACCCCCGACGATGCCAAAGAGCATATGGCCGACTACTTCCGCACCGCCTATGTCGACAAATATCCCCTGAAATATTATTCGGGAGCAGGCATGCGCACCACCGACTGCAACCTCACTCAGGATTTCCAGATCGGTTTCGTAGGCCGAGTGCTCCTCAATGCCTTCAACGCCCACGAATACGGCCTGCAGCACAACCGCCCCGACCTCGTGGCCAATGCCGAGAGCATCTTCGCCAGCACTCTGGAGCACGGATTCACTCCCGAAGGCTTCTTCCGTGAGTCGGTACGTGCCGCCGAAAACCGCGACATAGAGTTCCTCAGCATACGCCGCCAGAGCGAAGGCGCATTCGCCATGCTCAACTGGCTCGAGGCCGAACGTAAGGCCGGCCGCAAGCATCCCGAATGGGACCAGAAGGTACGCAATCTATTAGACCTCATGCTGAAGCTGCAGAAACCCGACGGCAGCTTCCCGCGCAAGTTCAACAACGACCTGTCGGACATGGACCCCTCGGGAGGCTCCACACCATGCGCCACACTCCCCATGAGCATGGGGTATAAATATTTCGGCGACAAGCGCTACCTCGAGAGCGCACGCGCAACAGCCCGGTATCTCGAAAACGAACTCATCAACAAGGCCGACTATTTCTCGTCGACCCTCGACGCCAACTGCGAGGACAAGGAAGCATCGTTCTACGCCTCCACCGCACTTTATTATCTCAGCCATGTGGTAAAAGGCGAGGAGCGCGACCACTACATGGACCTCTGCCGCAAGAGCGCATACTTCTGCCTCTCATGGTATTACCTATGGGATGTACCCTTCGCCGACGGCCAGATGCTCGGTGATGTCGACTTCAAGAGCCGCGGCTGGGGCAATGTGTCGGTTGAGAACAACCATATTGATGTCTACATCTTCGAGTTCACCGCTGTGCTCGACAAGCTCGCCAAGCAGTTCGGTGAGCAGCGTCTGGCCGACTTCTCGAAAGTAATCCAGACCTCCATGCTCCAGCTCATGCCCACACAGGACCACATGTTCGACATCGGCAAACGCGGCTACTACCCCGAGGTGGTACAGCACACCGCATGGGACTATGGTCGCAACGGCAAAGGTTTCTACAACAACATCTTCGCTCCGGGCTGGACCGTGGCATCGCTATGGCAGATGCTCTCACCCGACCGCGTGGACCGCTTCTTTGCAAAAAAATGAGCTCTCCTGAGCAGATTTCATAAAAAAAGGATGATTGCAGGGGCCTATTTTCTCCTGCAATCATTCTTTTTGCTTATATTTGCAAATCGCTTCGTGCGATTAATATACCGGAAAAACAACCTCAAACCAATCTTTATAACTAATAAACAGGTAGATAATGAAACACAATCTGCTTATCGCCGCCGGCGCGCTGGTGGCTCTCTCGGCCTGCTCAGACAGCAAAACCGAGACCACACTCACAGAGTCGGGCCTCGACCCTCAGAAATTCGTGGCCGAATACAAAGGCGACTCCACAGCCCTCTACATCCTGAAGAACGACAAAGGCATGGAGGCTTGCATCACCAACTTCGGCGGACGCATAGTATCACTCATGGTGCCCGACCGTCAGGGCAAGCTCACCGATGTAGTGCTCGGCTTCGACAGCATCCAGGCTTACTTCCCGGAAGTGAACGGCACCGACTTCGGCGCTGTAATCGGCCGCTACGCCAACCGCATCAACCAAGGCCAGTTCACTCTCGACGGTACCACTTATCAGCTTCCTCAGAACAACTACGGCCATTGCCTCCACGGCGGCGGCGACATGGGCGCTATGGGATGGCAGTACCACGTTTTCCAGGCCGACCAGGCCAACGACAGCACCCTTGTGCTAACCCTCACCTCTCCCGACATGGAGAACAATTTCCCCGGCACTGTCAATGTGAAGGTCACCTATGTACTCGGAGCTGACAATGACCTCAATATAGCATATGAGGCAACCACCGACAAACCCACCATCATCAACATGACCAACCACTCCTACTTCAACCTCTCCGGCAACCACGCCAATACCATCGAGGATGAAGTGCTCTGGCTCAACGCATCCAACTTCACTCCCGTCGACAGCACATTCATGACTTCGGGTGAAATCCTCCCCGTGGAGGGCACTCCCATGGATTTCCGCACTCCCAAAGCCATCGGCAAGGACATCAAGGCTGACGACCAGCAGATACACAACGCCAACGGCTTCGACCACAACTGGGTGCTCGACACCAAGGGCGACATGGCCACCTGCGGCGCAACTCTGGAGGACCTCACCACAGGCATACGCATGGAAGTATATACCGACGAGCCCGGCGTGCAGGTTTACACCGGCAACTTCCTCGACGGCAAAACCGTGGGTAAAGGCGGCATCGCCTATCCCCAGCGCGCAGCCATCTGCCTCGAGACCCAGCACTATCCCGACAGCCCCAACAAGCCCCAGTGGCCTTCGGTTGTGCTCCGTCCGGGTGAAACCTACACCGGTCACTGCACATATCAGTTCAGCACCATCCCCGAAGCCAAATAATCGGGCATAGACAAAACCACAGCGGGCCGCGCTGCTTCCTCCGGGGAGTGCGCGGCCCGCTTGCTATTTTTTATAAGGTAATCAGCAAGCTAATTACACAGTGACAGGGAAGCTGACTGCCAAATGCTGTAAAAGTGGTTATTTGCGGTGGAAATCTGCTGGAATCTCACCCCAAGACTCGGTATCCCAGCGAAGGATAGGGTTGGTAAAGTTGTGGGTGCGGAGCCATGTGTCTGCACGGTCGAGAAGCTCGAAGATGCGGCCGTTGCGGGGCGTGCGCGCCAGCTTGCTGCGGTGACCTTTTGCGCGAATCCAGGAGCGCCCCGTGAGCGAATCGGTATATATGGGTGTATGGCCGTCGCCCCGCTGATAGAGATATGCCAATGCATGCACGAGCGCCAGATATTCAGCTACATTATTGGTACCGTCCGGTAGCGGTCCGAGATGAAAAAGACATTCTCCCGTGCCTACAACAACACCCTGATATTCCATCGGGCCCGGATTTCCGGCACATGCACCGTCCACGGCTATCGCATGCCGGTTTATCTCGGGGATATCGAACAATGCGGGAGCCACAGGCTGC
This sequence comes from uncultured Muribaculaceae bacterium, assembly GCA_934555895.1. Lineage (GTDB taxonomy): Bacteria > Bacteroidota > Bacteroidia > Bacteroidales > Muribaculaceae > UBA7173. The sequence continues at coordinate 7,391 of CAKTFH010000025.1, forward strand.
AAGGCACGGGCCGAAGAGGCATTGTGTTCGGCTATGCGCTCAATAATCGCACCCTGGTCCTCCTCACCGCCGCGAAAAGCTATCGTAGCTGCCGTCTGGTCGGCGAAAGCCTTATATTTCGCTCCCGGGAAGCCGTCGACCTGCGCCAGGCAGTCGTCCCAGTCCTCATAAATGCCGGGCTCTCTGCCCACCCACACTACATAGAATTTTCTTTTTGCCATAAAAACGTAACAATCAGCTGAGTGAAAGTAATAAACGTATGTCGGTGTGGCGCACTCCGGCGATGTCGGCCACTTCCCTGTTCACAGCTTTACCCATGAAGGTCAGTGTGGCCTCCTGCAGGCCCGGGGTGAGCGGGAGCATAGCGCCCGCGCTCTCGCCTGCGCCTATGTTGCTTAACAGGGTGATGAATGTGTCACTCAGAGCCATGGCTGTAGTGCGTGGCACTGCGCTTCCGGAATTGACGAAACACGGGCGACGGAGCGGCGACAGCACCTGCTGCGAGGCATCGTGGCCGTCTATATGTCGGTTTATAAGCGAGTAGGCTGTAGTGCGCACCGACTCATCATAGCCAAACTGACCTAAGTCGACCGGCACCAGTCCCGGGAAAGCCGTGGCCGGACGCTCCGAAAGGTCGAAAATCAGAGCTTTGGCCTTGAGGATGCCGTCGGCATTCCCTTCGAGCGGCAACGGCCCTCCCTGCCCAGTAAGCACCAGTATATCAGCTGCCCGAAGGGCGTTTTCAAGCGCATGCGGATGAATCGACGAGCCAATCACTCCCCCGCCCAACTGTCGAAGGGCGGTGCGAAGTCGATACACATCGTCATCGAAAAGCCTTACGGTTGCGCCGAGGCCGAGGGCCGAACGAGCCGCGGCACAGGCCGCCAGACATGAACCTATGATGGTGACCTCACAGGGAATCACACCGGCTATGCCTCCGAGCAATATCCCCTTGCCGTTCACTGGGTCGGCAAGCATGGCTGCCGCAAGAGTTAGAGCCGAACGGCCGTTGAGCTCGGCGAGGATATCGCCGAAAGGACGGTTCCCGTGGTCATCGCGTATCAGATCGATTGCGATATTGATTACACGGCGGTGCAACAACTCGGCCACCACCTCCGAAGCATTGCAACGCTGAAAATTGGCCAGGCTCAACAGCAAAGCTCCGCGCCGGAGCATGCGTATGTCGGCCACATCAAGCGGAGCCAGATGAATCACAATGTCGGCCTGAAGAGTATCGCGGCGCGGCACAATGCGTGCTCCGGCCCTTACATACGCCTCGTCGTGATAATGGATCGAGACGGCAGCTCCGGGCTCCATAAGCACAGTGAATCCACGGCGAGTGATGGCGGCCACAGCCTCGGGCGTGAGGGGGAAACGTTTCTCTGCTGCGTTCATACAACGCGGTAGTCCTATTGCGGCACATCGGTGAGCCGTGGCGGTTTCCACGGGAGATTCAAGCGGTGTAGGTGAAAAATTCATGTCAGTGTATCAATGATTTGGCTTACATACATCCGGCAGGCCGGAAAAATCTTCAGAAAGGAGAAGGGAATCGAAGCGCTCCACGGAGCGTGCAATCTGCACCTCGTCCTCAAGCTCGTCGGAGGGGAAAATGAGATGCGCCATGCCATACCACCGCGAGCGCACGGCAAGCCGTTCGGCGATAAATTCCGACACCTGCGCGGGGGTAAGTCCATGTAGCAAAGGCCGTTTCGACTGTGCCTCGAGCAAACGGCGAAGGAGCACGGGATGGGATGCCTCCAGACACACCACCGTTCCCCTCGACAGCATCCACTCCATATTGCCGCTGTGGCAGGGGGTGCCACCTCCGCAGCCTACAATCACATCGCCCCCGGAGACTGCCATGCGGAGTGTCTCGCTCTCCATACGGCGAAAAGCCTGCTCACCGCGAGTGGCGAAAATCTCGGGAATCGACATTCCGGCACGGCTCTCAACAAGATTGTCGAGGTCGACATAACGCACTCCCCGCGGCAACGATTTCAACGTACCACAGGCTGCGGCACGGCCCAGGGCCTCGCCGAGGGTCGACTTGCCGGTGCCCATGAACCCGATGAGGAAAATCGGTGTCAAACTACAGACGGCAGAAAATATGAACTGTTATTTCTTTGAATCGGACTGCTGCTTGAGGAGGTCACGTATTTCGGTGAGAAGCACTTCCTCTTTCGAAGGCTCTGCAGGAGCGGCGGGAGCCGGTTCCTCAGCAGCCTTCTCAGCACGCTTGCGCACATTGTTGATGAATTTAATCATCACAAAGATACAGAACGCCACAATCAGAAAATCGACCACGGTCTGCACCCATGAGCCCCAGTTCATCGACACTTCAGGCTTGATAACCTCCTGACCGTCGACTACGGCTTTCTGAATCACCCATTTGAAATCGGTAAAATTCATGCCGCCGGTAGCCACACCTACCAAGGGCATAATTATGTCGTCAACGAGCGAGCTCACAATTTTGCCGAAAGCGGCACCGATAACAACACCAACGGCCATGTCAATCACATTGCCACGCATGGCGAATTCCTTGAATTCCTTGAAAAATTTTTTCATATGCAAAGGTTTGAGTATACCACATTCACACGCCGGAAGAGCGGGGGTGTGTACAAAGATACGAATAAACAAGCGAAAAAGTTGAAAACAACCGTCAAAAAGACTTTTTTTCGGGCCGAAGATGCTCAGATTCAAATTTTGTTATTATATTTGAGGCGATTTAGTGAAAGCCCCACGCAGAAGCCTGAACAAAAGCTTCCGTGCGGGCATGTGCCCCATATACTCTAACAACAAATTTTTCAATGGAAACGCGTGAAGAGGCTTTGGATGCTGCCAAGCAGCCCGAAAGCCAAGAACTTAATCCTGTTGCCGCCCCGGAGCTTCCTGCTGCCGAGGCTCTTCCCGAAATAACAGAGCCCTCCGAGAGCCCTGAACATACTGAAAGCACCGAGACCCCCGGGCTAACCGAAGCACAACCCGAGCCGGCCTCAAAAGAAGAGGTGCTCGAGATTCTCGCACGACTGGCTGCCGAAGAGACAGCCGAAATATCCCGTGAGGAAATAGCACGGCTCAAGCAGCAGTTCTACGCGTTCCGCAAAGCGGAGCTCGATCAAGAACTCGCCGACTTCCTGGCCGAAGGCAAGGAAGCCGCAGCTTTCATGCCCGCCCTAGATGAAGCCGAGGAGCGCTTCAAAGAGCTCATGAATGCCGTGAAAGACCGCAAGGCAGCCATCACCGCTGCCCTTGAGGAGGAGCGTAAGCACAATTTCGAGCGCAAACAGGCTCTCATCGGCGAGCTTCAACAGCTTGCCGCCGATACCGACAATGTGAACCGCGCATTCCCGCGTGTGAAAGAGATACAGGCCGAGTTCAAGCTCATCGGCGAAGTGCCTGCCACAGAAGCCACCGACCAGTGGAAACTGTATCAGGCCGCCGTGGAGCAGTTCTACGACCAGCTTAAGGTCAACAAAGACCTCCGCGACTACGACTTCAAGAAAAACCTCGAGCTCAAGACCCTTCTGACTGAAGAGGCTGAGAAACTCGCCGCCGAAGAAGACATAATACTCGCATTCAAACGCCTGCAGAACCTCCACGACGAGTGGCGCCAGACAGGCCCTGTGGCAAAAGAGGTACGTGAGGAAATATGGAATCGTTTCAAGGATGCTTCGGCCGTAATCAATAAGAAATATCAGGCCTTCTTCGAAGAGCGCAAAGCAAAGGAAACCGCCAACGAGGCGGCCAAGACAGCCATATGCGAGCGAGTAGAAGCCCTCGACTTCTCAACTCTCAAAAACTTCAACGCCTGGGAGGAGATGACCAAACAGATTCTTGCCGCACAGCAGGAATGGAAGACCATCGGACCGGCTCCACGCAAGACCAACAACTCGATTTTCGCCCGCTTCCGCGCCGTATGCGATAAATTCTTTACAGCCAAGGCTGAATACTACCGCTCGGTAAAAGACGAACTTGCTGAAAACCTCGCCAAGAAGATCGCGCTCTGCGAGCGCGCCGAGGCACTGCAGGAGAGCACAGACTGGCGCAAGACCGCCGACGAACTCGTGGCCCTGCAGAAAGAGTGGAAAACCATAGGGACCGTGGCCAAAAAGCACTCCGACAATGTTTGGCATCGCTTTCAGAAAGCCTGCGACAGTTTCTTTGAGCGCCGCAAGGCCAACCTCAGCGAAAGCCGCTCGGAGGAGCAGGCCAATCTCAAGGCCAAACGCGACATCATAGCAGAACTTAAGGCGATACCCGCCGACGCTCCCCGCTCGGAAGCAATGCCCAAAGTGCGCGAGCTGCAGGCCCGCTGGCAGGAAATCGGCCATGTGCCTTTCCGCGAGAAAAACAAGCTCTACGACGAATACCGCAGCCTCTGCGACGCATTCTACGCACGCAGCCGCGAGGCACGTGGCGGAATGAGCCGCTTCGAGGATGTGATAAAGGAGATGGGATCCGACGAAAACAAGCTCTACCGCGAGCGTGAGCGCATACTCCGCGCCCTCGAAATAAAGCGCGGCGAGCTTAAGACTTACGAGAACAATCTCGGTTTCCTCACATCAAAGAGCAAATCGGGCGAATCGATGGTACGCGAGATGGAGCGCCGCATCCAGCGCATTAAAGACGACCTCGCCTCCATCGAGGAGAAGGTGAAGCTCATCGACGAGAAGATGAAGCAGTAATCTTCCGCAAAGCTTATAATATCAAATAGATACAGCAATGGGCCGACCCAGATTGAGTCGGCCCATCGTCATATCCGCATCCGCGGAGAGAAGGATTACATCCTTGATGTTACTTTACGGAAATCTTGTGGCCGGAAGTGATGTAGAGACCTGCGGGAAGCGAGCGGAGAGCCTCGGGAGTTGCGGCGGGAGCCACCATCACACCCTGAAGGTTGTAGACAGGAGCCACTTCATCTTTAGCAGAGGCTGCGACCGAGCCGACACCGGTGGCATCGAGATAAGAGCCGTAGACAGTGCGCGAGTCGGGCACATATTCCTCAAGGTCAACATCGTAGAAACTATATACCACCTCCTGCGGATTGCCGTTCTCATCATAAGTGTATTCTACCTGCGAGGCATCCATGAGCATCGGTTCCTCGTCGGCGTATGCCTCATACATATCCTCGGCCACTATATTGCCGTGCTCGTCGAGAGTGGTCGTATGTATCATCTGATATGTAGGCTCTTCGGTGGGGTTGCCCTCCTCGTCGAAATATTCCGATACGGTAACGCGCGTGCTGCCGTTGGCATCGATGGTCTCCCTTTTCTCAGAACGTCCTATCTGGGTTATGTCGGCAAAGGTCTCCGATAGTGTATAGTCACCGGGATTGGTCTCGTCATATTCCACAACGATGTGGCCGTCAGGTTCGCCATCATAATATACCTCACACGAAAGCAGGCGGTTTTCGCCCTCGACAAGCTCCGTAGGTGAAGAAACGGTTATCTGGCCGTCAGTGAAGGCCCAGGTCATGTTGCGGTAAGAAGTGCTGTTGTAAAGTTCCCATTCGGGAGTGCTTTCCCCGAAAGTATTGGTAAAATATTCAAATGCCACAGGTTTGCCGCTCTCGGCGTCGTAGGTCCACACCGATTTGTATGCCGGCACCATGGCTCCGCCGAACGGAAGCGACTTCACAATTTCGGTGATGTTGCCCTTTTCATCGCGGGTGATGGCGTTGGTTTCGTTAAAATAGTTTTCCTCCCATTCGGCACCGTTCCACGAATAGCCCTTGCGTTCAGTGTAATAAGATGTGAGCACAGGATCGTAGACATATGTGCGGCGTGCCTCGGGCATCCACTCGTCGTCCTCCATAACAGTAGTTTCGGTGAATATCACCTGATTGTTGTCGTCGTAGGTGGAAACCACACGGGTGATGGTGTAACCGTCGTCTGTCTCGGCGCATATCACGTTTCCGCGGTTGTCGTACTGAAAGGTAGTGAACATCGGTTCCATCCAGTCGCCCTCTTCGGCATCATACATGTAGTCGGTTGTGCTTTCGGGGCGCCATACGGGTGTCTTAGACTCGGCACGGGTTATCGAATGACGGGGAGCTGAAGATTTGAGAGATTTGAAATGTGACGCAGGCTTTGCAGCCGCCCCTGCGCAAACAAGAGTGCACAGTGTGAAAATGTAAACTTGTTTCATAAATCTGTTGGTTTTGTTTAAACGGTTCCTCGCGGAAGCCGGGGTTGGTCAATGAGCCAGCAAATTTACGATTAAAACACGCATATTTCCAAAAATATCGCCACATTCTCTCCCAAAATGTCAGAGCGGCCGTAATCAGGGCGCCATATTGTCAGAATATCATACGGAGCACTACCACTATGACAAGGGCGTATGTGCCGGCCACCACATCGTCGAGCATTACTCCCCATCCGTTGGGCACACGCTCCATGCGGCGGCACAGGGGCGTTTTCACGATGTCGATGATGCGGAAAAGTCCGAAACCGACAAAGCCCCAGAGAGCTGTCTGCCAGGCACTGCCGGGAACCGCCGCAACAAGAAGCGGAATCCAGGTGCCCACAAACTCATCTATCACCACCGTACGCGGGTCCTCTCCCCAATAACGCTCCATGATGCGCGATGTCCAGGCCCCCACTACAGTGGTAACCACCACCAGAGCCAGCGTCACCCAGAAAAGTGCGGTGACGCTCATGCAGAAATAGAGTCCATACCATATCAGCAACGCCAGAAAAGCGCCGGCGGTGCCCGGAGCCCCCGGAATGAAACCGGTACCGAGACCGGTGGAAAGAATCACATGAAACCACGGCGCCTCCCCAAGAGGATGATTGTTGTTGCTGCTCATAATGGTATGTATGTCTGTTTCTGTTTATAGTCGGATGGTTCAGAGGCGGCACAGCATTTCCGCGCCGTTGGGGATACGGCGGTCGGCCACCACTCGGCCTCCGTCGGTGACACGCACATGCACCTTTCCGTTGCCGTGGCGGGTCACCTCCACATCGAAATCGCCGCCAAAAGCCCTCACATGACGCAGATTCATCTTGTCCCAGCCGTCGGGCAGCTGCGGGCGCAATGCAAAGCTCGAGAAGCCGCGTGGACGGATACCGAAAAGACCTTCGGTGTAGATGCGGGCATAGAGGGCGCTCTCGGCCGAGAGATGGCGCTGATTGCCTTCGGGCCATGCCTCCACAGCGTAGGGTACATGGTCGCCGAGGAGGCGCTTATTGGAATATTTCTTCAGGAAATCAGTGGTGAGACCACGCTCACCCACGGCATATGCACCGCGCAGAGCGTAAAGTGTGGAGCGGTCCCAGAAGGTTTCTGTGCCGGCCTGAGTGAGCATACCGTTCTCGGTCCAGAGTCTCGGCGAGAAAAGCGCGTCGATGGTGCCGCGGGCACGGTCGGCGATACCCACCGTGAGAGGGATGCAAATCCATGAGCGGAGCACATCGTTGCCGTCGTAATAGCGGTAGGTGTCGAATCCCTCCACATTGGCCTCAAAATAACCGGCGATTGATTTTTTAAGTTCGGATGCCTGACGCAGATAGTTTGCCCCCACCTTCTTACCCTCGCCGAGTTCGCCGGCAAGAGCCGCGGCCGAGATGAGAGCGTCGTAGTAGAGCGAAGATGTGCATAGGTTGGCCTCCCCTGCGGGGAATCGGCCTTCAAGCTCGTCGTGATCTGATTTCACCACTCCGCTTTCATTGAGATTGCGGCGGCAATATTCGAGGCACCATGTGATGAGCGGCCAGAGTTCGCGTGCCTCTTTTTTGTCGGCACGCGCCAGAGCATAGCGGGAGGCGCCGTAAGCTATCATGGCGGCATCACCGCGGTCACCTGCCCCATTCCAGTAACTGTCGCCCTCGGCGATGATGGAGCTGGGGATGGGACGGTATTCATCGTTCATATATCCGGCAAACAGCCTGAACGAGTTGAGCGCCGACTGATTCGCGTAATCATATCCGACATAAGGAAAGAACGGATTGGCATATTCGGCCTGATCGTTGGCCCAGATAGCAGCATAATAACTCTCGCCGCCGGGACCGTGCATCGGGCCGCCCTTGGTCTGGTAGATACTCTCGCAGGCACGCACTTTGGAGAAGTCGAACATGGTGTTCAGCACCGGGTCGGGGGTCTCGAGCACCAGATTGGAGCCAAGCTGCGACACCAGTGCGCGGCGGTGTGCGAGTTCCGCATCGACATCGGCCACCTCAACCGGCGCCATATCCTTAGCGGAACCTGTGGTTACGGCGCAGAAACGCACTTTCTCGCCGGGAGCCAGGGTATGGTTGCCGCCGCCGGCCGTTTCGGTCGAGATAAGGTAGCTGCCGCCTACACCTTTGGCGGGGTCGGTGTAGAAATCGCTTTTCTTATCGGGGAGCTCCAGGTTCACCGGCTTGTCGCCGGCGTTGGAAAGCTCATAAATCTCTATCAGCGACGGGGCCTCGGTCGACGGGAATATGATGTGGGTCGCATGCATCGAGGCTCCCTTCCCGCCCTCTATGGTGCTGTTTACGGTGAGTGTACCGTCAAGTGTGAAACTACTTACCCGCTCTTTCACCGGTTTGCCGTTGATTTTCATGTCGGCAAGAGGGTCTGAAGAGAAACGGCGCATGAGGCTGGCATGCGTGTCGTTCGGGACAGTGCGGAGCATCGGCCATACAAGGCTGCGCTCAAGTTGCAGCCGCCCCTCGGAATCCACGCCATAGCGCAACACTGTGGACAGGCGTTTACCCGACATCTCCACATGGTCAGCATGTGCCTCGGAAGGTGTCACCTCCCATGTGATGCTGTGCCCACCTTTATCTATGTTCCAAAACTGTCTGTCATCTGCCGACGCCACGGTGGCAGATGCCGCGGCCATGACAACGACCGCAAATGCCATGATACTGTGTTTCATTTTATGAATGGAATGAATGTGACGGAATGATGTGGCTCTTGGAGTATCGGATTATTTGCGCGGCTTCACTTCGCGGCGCAGAATGATTTCGGTAGGGAAGTGGTCAGAGAAACCGTTGAGATACATGCCTGAAGCGAATGTGCGGCGGGGATAGCCCTGACGGTTGCCTTCGGTATCCTTGAGAAAATCGAAATTATTGACAAAAGCGCGCCCGAAATGCAGACCGTAGTTGCCGGAATGCTCCTCGAGCAGAGTGCCGCTGACGATAATCTGGTCGAAGAGATTCCACGAGCTGTTGTATGCGAGAGTGCCGATACCCTTGTCGAGCAGACTCCAGAATGGGTTGAAGAAGCCATGGGCCTTCACTCCCGACTGTTTCTTAGCGGCGCCCAGCACTTTGGCGCACGATTTGTCGAAGGGGTCGTCGTTGAGGTCGCCCATCACTATCACGCCTTCATTGGGACGAATGGCCCAGATGGAATCGGCGATATGCTTGCTAAGTGCCGCAGCAGCCTCACGCAAAGGCGATGACTGCCCCTGGCCCCCAAGACGCGAAGGCCAGTGGTTCACTATAATGCTTACAGTGTCGGCTCCCATGCGACCGGTAACGCACATCTGGTCGCGGGTGCGAAAATCGGGCTTGCCCTCGACTGTCAGAGTGGAGTTGCTCACATTTATAAACTTGAAGAAGCGCTCGTTGTAAAGCGCGCCCACATCCACACCGCGGCGGTCTGGCGAATCGTGATGCACTACGCGGAGGTTCCAGGGCTGGCGACCTTCGGCACGGAGACGGTCGTCTACTGCCTTAACGAGGTCCTCGAGCACCGAGCGGTTCTCAATCTCCGACACACCTATGAAAGCGGGACCGTTGGGGGTGGTGGGTGTGGTGAACGAGGCTATGGCACGGGCCAGGTTTGCGATTTTATTGCGATATTTCATTCCGTTCCACTTCCTGGCGCCCTGAGGGGAATATTCAAGGTCGTAAGTGCCGTTGGCATTGATAGTATCAAACAGGTTTTCAAGATTGTAGAAAGCGACTCCAAAAACCTGATACTGTTTCTTGGCAGCGCCGTCGTTCTGTGCGAAACCGCTGACACACATGGCCATCAGAAGAAGAGGGAGCAGAAATAAACGTTTCATGTAAGTATTTGATATAAAGTTATTCGATGAACTGGGCGCTGGGGTACGCGGACCTTTGCGTCACTTTGCGTGCAAATATACGAATTTAGCCCTACCTATCATCCACTCAGGGCTGCATTTTTTCAGCCGAGTGCGAGAATCACCGGCCCGCAACCTCCGGCTGAAGGGAGCGAAAGCAGCCGATAGCTATGGCCGAACGCTTCCACTTCAGCCTTGCCGCTCAAGAGGAAGCTCTGACAGTCGGCCGGAAGGGGAATATCCGCAAGACTCCAGCCCCTCTGTCCCACGGCCTTGTAGAGAGCCTCCTTTATACTCCAGGCTGTGAGAAGAGTGCATGCAGTCGCGCTCCATGACGCCATCTGCCCCGGAGAGAGGAAACGGGCTGCCACACGGCTAAGGGTAACATCACGACCGAGGGTGTCGACATCCACTCCGATTCTACGGCCGGCAGTGTCGACAGCCACTGCCACGGCGTGCCGGCAATGGCTCACTGACACCGAGCGCCCTCCGGGCAATGTAGGAGCCCCGTCAGGCGTATGTCCTATGGCAGGAGCCTCACCTTTGAAAAGCTCCTTCATCAGGGCGGCTACAGCCCTGCGCTGTGTGGCGAGAGAGCGTTCTGCGCCTGGTTCTGCGACAGCGCGCAGCCCTACGGCAACCGTACTGTTTTCGTATATTATCATTGTGAGAATAGCCTCAGGCAGTCTGTACATCGGGCATCACCTTCACACGCACCGAAGCTATGCGATGATGTTCCATATCAAGGATGAGGAAGCGGCAGTGGCCGTAGACCATCGGCTCCTTCTCCTTGGGAAAATCGCCTTTGATGGCAAGAAGCATGCCGGCAAGCGTCTCGCAGTCCTCGGCCACAGGAGCATATTCCTCCTCGTCGAGACCAGTCACACGGAAAAAGTCGGTGAGGAGGGTCTTTCCTTCGAAGATATATGTGTCGTTGCCGAGCACCTTGTAGGTCTGGGTATCCTCGTCATACTCATCGTTGATGTCACCCACGATTTCCTCAAGCACATCCTCCATCGTCACCACTCCCTGGGTGCCTCCGAATTCATCGACCACTATGGCCATATGAAGTTTCAGACGGCGGAAATCCTCAAGCAGGTCGTCGATCATACGGCTCTCGGGCACAAAATAGGGCTTGCGCACAAGGGCCTGCCACTTGAAGTCGGCCGGGCGTTTGCTGTCGTCGATGTACGGCAGAAGGTCGCGGGCATAGAGCACACCGCGGATATCGTCCTGCGAGTCGCCGAACACCGGAAGTCGCGAATAGCCTTTCTCGATAACCACCTCCATCACATCGGAGAATGTCATATCACTTTCTATGCCCACGACATCCACTCGCGGTGTCATTATTTCCGAAGCAGTGGTGTCGCCGAACTTGAGGATGCCCTCAAGCATCTCCTTGTCCTGTCCGCCGCTCACATCAGTGATTTCAAGGGCCTGCCCCAACTCGTCGGCAGTAATGTTGCGGGCCTTTCGAGTCACCACCTTGTTGACGAACTTGGTAGAGTGCACCATCACGCTCGACAGCGGATAAAACAGCTTTATGAGCATGCTTATGCCGCCCGTGGCGAAGCGGGCCCAACGGAGCGGATTGGTGTTCGCCGCCAGCTTGGGCAGAATTTCGCCGAAAAGCAGGATAAGGAAGGTGAGTATTACTGTCTGGAGGAGGAAGTTGAGCCAAGGCTCCATCTGCTCGAATATCGCTGAGAGACCGAAGCTCATCAGCACAACTATGGTGACATTCACCAGATTGTTGGTTATGAGGATAGTGGCCAGAAGGCGTTCCGGTGACTCTATGAGGCGGCGGATAAGTTCGCTTTTGGGCGAATCGTCGAGTTCTTCGGCCTGCTGCGGCGTGATGGAAAAAAAGGCTATTTCACTACCGCTCACGAATCCCGATACAAAAAGGGCAAGCACCGCGAGGCTCAGAGCCACTATCTGCGCTGCGCCGAGCGGCACACCCTGCGCACCAGCTATCGCAAGTGCCGTAAAATCATAACCGGAGACTGCCCCAAAAAAGGCGTCTCCAATAGTCGGTAAGGGGTCTATATCCAATTTGCTGATTGTTGATTAGTTTTTCTTTCGGACAGCAAAATTACGAAATAATCCGCTCATATCAAAATTCGCTGAAGGCCAAAGGGAGCAACGACCTAACCGACGGGAGACGATACACCACCTGCGCCCCCACGAGGAACACCTCAACCGGTTTGCCGGCCAACATCTCATATTCGAGCAACGCCTGACGGCAGGCTCCGCATGGAGCCACAGGTGTGCCCACGAACTCACCGTCGGTGCCACGGGCAGCTATGGCTATCTTCTCGAATTTCGCGTCGGGATATTGCGCGTGTGCCCAGAAGCAGGCCGAGCGCTCGGCGCATGTGCCGGAAGGATATGCCACATTTTCCTGATTGGCGCCTTCGACTGTCACGCCATTCGACAGAGCTATTGCAGCTCCTACACTGAAATGCGAATAAGGCGAGTAGCTGCGGTACGTAGCATCCATGGCCTTGCGCACAAGCTTGGCATCTGATTCGTTGAGCTCATCGTGACCTAACTCTTCAAAATGCACAGTTATTTCTCTCTTTGTCATAAGACTTAGTATATTATAAATCCGGCACTGCCGGCCAAACACGGTTTCTGGGCATAAAGATAACAAATTTGAACTAATTCAGCGCACAGAATATTTATGCAAATGTTAAAAGTTTTGCGGACATTTGGAATAGTTTAACGATTATACCTATCTTTGCGGAGACATTCAATTCGTTTGCAGTAAAATTAATTAAAAATAATCACACGGCATCCTTTAGGTTTGTTTATTAAAAAGAGGATTATTGAGAGCATATTTAAAATTGTTAAATTTTATCATCATAAATCATATTTCATTAGCTATGAGTAAATTCTACACTCGTTTACTGTTGATTGTTTTAGGCATACTGATGCCTTTAGCCGCTGATGCGGCCCAAGTAACGCTCAATATCGACAACCCCGAGGCAATAAGCCTGCAGATGGGCTATTCCGGTCCGATAGAAGCAAAGAGCCAGACCGTCATCGAGTATGATGCGGACAGCTACCCGTCGCTATATATAAGCACGAAGAGTGGCTACAAAGCTACTGTCGTTGATCAGGACGGCAATAATTATCCGGCCTACTACGGAAACATCACACTATACCTTAATGCCGGGACCGACGGTAATGTATATACCGTCACCACCGTCAACCTTGAAGAGATGCGTACCGCCACGGCTCACATAAAAATTGTGGGCAGCCCGTCGTCAATCAACGCATCACGCAACGGCGGAGAGGGCTTCAATCTGGTAGAGGGCGACAATGAAATCAAGTTCATTCCAGGCGAGGAAAGCCCGTTCACTTTCCGCAATAACGATTACCGCCCGTTCTACCGCATTGAGGTTGACCATGAAGAGGTAACGATGAGCGATTACTCCATCAATGTGGAAGTGGAAGATGGCACCAACATAGAGATAGAGGCCGCCTATCCGCAGATTCCCGTTGAGCTGACAATTACAGTTCCGGAAGAGGTAAAAGGCATCGTCACGAATGTCACCGCAGACTATATGCCGATAGACGGATGGACAGTGAATGCACCTTTTGAAGTGAGCGCCGGCAGCCAGATTTCAGTGCAGCTCGATGTTGAGAACTATGCCCTTGACGACATATATCTTAACGGTGCAGAACAGAGCCCCTCATCATATTACTCATTCACAATCGGCACAGAACCGACTGAAGTAAAAATCAAGGCACACAACTACGGAGTGATTAATTACACACTCAATGTCGACGACCCGGCACGCGTGGCTGTCTACGAAGGCAACTCCACCTATGGAGCCACACCGATTGAACTTTTGGCCGGCGACAACCAGCTGACAATCGGAGAACAGATAGGTCAGATTCTGATAAAAGCCACTACAGGCAACGACATTCTCTCTATCACTGATGCCGAAGGCAATCCTCTTACACTATCATATGGCGTGCTGACCCTGACTGACGGCATGTCAGTAAAAATCATCTCGCAGCCACGCGTATATGACGGACAATTTGTGGTGTTCGTGAATAATCTCAGCGAGGTAGCCACCAACTATGACGGCTCGCTCAACGCATACTGGGCAACCGAGAACGACCGCGATACCAGAAACCTGCTGCAGGAAGGTTACAACATTGTAAAATTCGCCACAGCAGCCGACGAACAGCATATGGTTCAGGTAGGCACAAAGACCGAGCCGTACGTTGCCTATGTAAACGGAGTGCTGCAGGAGAATCCTTATACATCACAATACTACAGCTGGTACGGCGTGCCCGGCCAGGGAGATGTAATCAAGATATTCACCGACGGCACTCCCGGCGAATACACTGTGCATGTAGTCACCACCGGCAATGCCGCCAACAATGTGGCTCTCACAGTCGACATCGCAACGCCAGTACCTGACATCGCCGATGCCGATATTGAGGTTCTGGAAGGCACATTATTCACAGTGACGCCACCTGCCGACACAACGGTAAAGGTATCTGTAGACGATATCAAGCTTACAGCCGACGAAGACGGCACTTTCAGCTTCACCGCCACAGCTAATCACAACGTAAGCATATCTGCAACTTCAGATGCATCAGGCATAACCGGAATTTCAGATGATGCGTGCGCAGTGCCCGCTCCTGTCTACAATCTTCAGGGCATCAAAGTGCTCGACAGCAGTGCCGACATGAAGCAGTTACCTGCCGGCATCTACATCGTGAACGGCAAGAAACACGCAGTGCGCTGATTAACCACGATTTAACCTTCAACAACGTGATAGTGCCACCGGTGGGTACTGTCACGTTGTTGCAGGTTGCAGTTATTTCACATACTCTAATCACACCATTAGTGCTTGTTTAACCAGTTTACAATGAACAAATTTTTTGCCATAATAATTTCCACTTCAGTCACATTGGCGGCTCAGGCCGATGTACTCGATCTTCAAAGCCGGGCCACACTCAGACGCCATAAGCTGGAGCAGAAAAACGCAGACAAGTCTGCCCCACGGCGACTCATATCGCAAACCGCCGGCTGCACCAACACGGCTTTCGCCGAAGAAACACTGGCGTTCGTCAACCTTGCTGATGATGCATCTCCGGCCGACCTCGAAGAGGCCGGTATCGAAATTATGATCAACCGTGGCGGGGTGTTGCTTATAAAACTGCCCTATGACAGGGCTGAAGAAATAGCGGCACTTCCATGTGTAAAGAGCATGCGATTACAAAAAGACCTGCGCAACCACACCGACCTGGCCAGAGCCGATGCAGGGGTATCAGCCATTCACGCAGGTGAGCAACCGCTCGACCACGCCTATACCGGGAAAGGGGTGCTGACTGCCATCGTCGACCAGGGAGTAGACCCCAATCATATCAGTTTCCTTGACGACAACGGCAGAAACCGAATCGGCTATCTGTCGCATATCGGGCTTAACGCGTCAGGTACTCAGTTGGCAATCAACTGGTATGGAGACGATGTAAAAGACGCGCCTCCCGTGTCGCAATTTTCCACCGACACCCGTTCAGCCTACCATGGCACCCATACACTCGGCATACTCGCCGGAAGCTACAAGGGCGATGTAGACATCTCGGTGCCAAACGCCTCAGGAACTGCCGATATCACGACCTGCGCCAACCCCTACTACGGAGTTGCCACCGGCAGCGACATAGGTGTAAGTTGCGGTGAACTGCAAGACGGATTCATAGCATACGGCATCGATTACCTCTACCAGTATGGAAAAGATTACCTTCACGAGCCTATGGTATTCAGTCTTTCGCTCGGGTCAAACACCGGAGCGCACGACACTTCAAGTTCCATGGTGCAAATGCTCGACATGGTAGGAAAAGAGGCGATAATCTGCATCTCATCCGGAAACGAAGGTGACCTGAAAATAGCCCTGACAAAGACCCTTACGGCCGACGACAGCAAAGTAAAGTCTATGGTCTATCCCTATGCCTACCGTCACAACCCTGAAATGGAAGAGGGCACCCTCAACAACTACATCAGATACGGAACCATTTCAGTATATTCCCAGGATGATACCCCATTCGATCTGAAAGCGGTGATCAACAACCGTTCCCGAGGCAGAGTGGCTTACAACATGCCGGTTGTCGGAAACAATATCGGTACATACTACTGCAGTTCCACAGACTATCAGATGGAGGAAACCGATATTGTAGGGGACACAAACTTCAAACGCGCTTTTGACGGATATATCGGCGTAGGCGGTAAGATTGACGAGGAAAGCGGCCGATATTACGGTATGATTGACTATTACGTATATAACAACCTCACAACAAATGCCGATGACAACTACATCCTCGGTTTCGAGATTACAGGCGTGGAGGGCCAACGGATAGAATGCTATTGCGACGGTCTTACAACCTGGATTGACAGCTATGGCATTGCCGGCTACGACGACGGCTCCTGCAACGGTTCGATATCAGACATGGCGGTAGGACATAATGTCATAGTGGTGGGTTCATACAACACGCGCAACGTGTGGGGAACCCTCGACAACAATGCGTGGGAATATGAAGGTGCCGGATTCCGCCCCGGGCATATCAGCGGATTCTCATCATTCGGCACCCTTGCCGACGGGCGCAACCTACCCACAGTATGCGGTCCCGGAGCCGCCATTATGTCGGCAATCAGCAACCCTTATCTCGACTATGTCACCGAGGGATATGACGACGCAACTGCCAAGGCATATAGGGAACATATCTGTTCGGCACGCGCTACTGTCGACGGCAAAACTTACTATTGGAAACAGGAAGTGGGCACCTCGATGTCAACTCCTTTTGTAGCCGGCAGCATAGCTCTGTGGCTTGAAGCAGACCCGACCCTGACTGTCGACGATGTAAAGGATATAATCGCACAGACCGCAATACGCGACGAAGCGGTGAAATCGGAAGACCCCGTGCGCTGGGGCTTAGGCAAATTCAACGCCCTCGAGGGTCTCAAGGAGGTAATCCGCAGAGCAGATGCCGGGGTAGAAGCAGTCGCTTCCGACAGCCACAACAGCCGACTTATCGTTACCCCCACTGGGCAGCGAAGTTTCAACATATTCCTCGGCGAAGCTTCTTCACTCGACATACGGCTGTATGGCGCATGGGGAGCGCCGGTATTCTCCCGCTCATATCAGGGTGACGAGGCCGAACTCGACCTGTCATCGCTACATGCCGGAATATATGTGCTGAGCGTAAACGGCTCTGAAGCCCGTAAGATAATTTTAAAATAATTTCTCCCGTATCACAAACACCATTATCCAGATATGAAATCCCGTTTTAGAACAATTGTAGCCGTCATTGGTGTATTTTTCGGCATGGCGGCATCGCTTCCACCAGCAGTGGCACAATCAACGGAAGAGACACCGATTATCACATTCAAGACCAATATTTATGAGCAATATGGCGCTGAGAATGCCTTTCACATAGTTCTTGGCACTACCAAAACCGACTATTTCGATGTGGACTGCGGTTTCGGAAGCGCCGAATATGAGGTGTCACCCGCATATTTCGACACCGAATCGCAGGCGATGGCAGGGACCACAATAGCCTGTCGAGTATCGCCCGAAGGTATCGTCAGAATATACGGCGACCCTGCAAAAATTGACTATATCGACGCCGAAGGGTGCTACATCGATTGGATTGACATGGACAAATGCCTCAATCTCGAAATCCTGAATCTGTCGCATAATGAACTGAAAAGGCTTGATCTGTCGCCATTTGCCAGACTGCAGGCCCTATACCTCTCAGACAATCCGTTCACGGCAGAAAGCCCGCTGAAAATAGGGCCCGATAAACCTGACCTGACCATTCTGGAGATAGACATCATAGAGCATCTTGACCAGTCGTTCAACCTCAGCGATTATCCATCACTAATCAGTTTCGACGCATACCATAATATCGACCTCTACAATGTCGACCCCACAGGGTGCCCCCAGCTTGCAGTCATGTCGCTCGAGCTCACCAATGTATCAACGCTCGATGTCTCAAAAAACCAAAAACTTTACCGCCTGAACATCTCAGACACCCGGATACAAAACATTGACATCAGCCGAAACACCGAACTGGAAAATCTACTCGCCCAGCACACATCCGGCAGCATCAACACCGACATACACCTTACATCTATCGATGTCTCAAAGAACCCAAAACTGAGGTTGCTTAATCTTGTAGGGAACAAAATCGCAGACATTGACCTTAGCAACAACCCTCTTTTGACAAACCTTAATATGCGACGGAATTGCCTGAGTTCAATTGACCTCAGCAACAATCCGAATCTATACGCAGTAGATCTGGCATACAACGATTTCGATTTCGTCACATTGCCTTTACCTCAGGAAGGATGGGGAGAATATTATTATCAGCGTAGTCCCATGGCATGCGAAAAATCATACCCCACCGGCTCTGAAATAGATTTCTCAAACCGCGTGTTACGCGACGGGTATGAGACATTTGCCCGCGTCATGCTCGACACACCGGATGCCGAACCCGTGGAACTTGATGAAAGCTATTACACATTTGCCGACGGAAAAATCACTTTCAATGCCATACCCTCCGACTCGGTATATGTAGAGTTCGCCTGCAACGCCTTCACAGACTACACCATCTCATCGGACCTTTTTAAAGTTAAAGATCCCTCGGATATTGGGCAGCCCAACAAAACACTTAGCTTTAAAACGACCTCAGCCATGGCCGGAAAAGAGATTGCCTTCAAGGTGGGAGTGGACGGTGCATCTGCTGAATCTCCCCGCGACTTCTTTGTGGATGTAAACGGTGAGCGCACGACCTTCTCTGCCGCTGCATCTGATTTTACCGCAAACAGCAATGTCACATTCACCCTCCCGGCGACCGGTATTGCTACCGTCGACATATTCATGCCTGAAGGCGAGCACCTCACAGCCTTCGGCATCAATGATGTGACAATGAGTTCAATCGACATCACCCAGGCCCGCGAACTACGCAACCTTTCGATCAGCGGATGCAATCTTTTGCGTATCGACGCCTCATACAACCGCAATCTGCGCAGTCTCGACCTGAGCCACAATCGCCTGACATCGTTCAGCTTTGCAGGAGTATATGGCGACTATGAGAAAAATCTGCTGACAGACATTGACCTGAGCCACAATTATATCACATCGCTGACTTTTGTAAATACCACTCATATCCGCCGCATGAATCTTGCCGACAATCGCCTGACTGAAATGCTGCTCAAAAATTTCGACAATCTTACCGATATCGACCTGAGCAATAACCGTCTCAGCGGAGATTTCAGTCTCACCTACCAGGAGCAGGCTGTAAACATCGATCTGAGCGGCAACTTTATTTCTTCACTCACCACAGTCGACATGCCCGATTTGCAAAATTTCAACATCAGCGACAATAATCTGACACTACAGACACTGCCTCTTATGCCGCAGGTTGCAAACTACACCTACGCTCCACAAAAAGAGCTACAGATTATAGCGTTTGCTCCAGCAATCAACCTTACGGCACAGAATCTGGTTATCGACGGAGCGTCTACCGTTTTTACCTGGAAGAAAACCGACGGCACCCCTCTTGTTGAGAATGTCGACTTTTCAGGAAAAGACGGAGCCTTCAAGTTTATAGACGAAACACTTGGTCAGGTTTATTGCGAGATGACCCATGCCGCTTTCCCGGCATTTAACGGCGAAAATGTATTCAGAACTTCTGCAACAACCGTTACCGGCGCGCCCACTACCCTTGTGGCCACCTTCATCACCTCTGAAAATTCCGATGCCGGCCAGGTGGTTTTCACCGGGCATAAAGACACTGCCCTATATATAGACTGGCGCGGCGACGGCACAGAATACATACAATATCCCGTAGCCGATGAGTCATACACTCAGTATACCGGACAGACCACATATGCCGATGCCAATGTCAAAGTATACACTTACGAGTCACCCGATGACATCTCAGTTTTCTCTATAAGTGATATCTCCATGACCCACATGGATGCATCAGCCCTGACGAAACTTATAGCTTTTACTGTTGACGGCGCCGGCCTCGACGAGCAGAGTCTCGTCCTCCCGGCAGCCTCCGACCTCAGGGAACTGAACCTTGGAGGGAATCATTTCTCATCTGCCGACTTCTCGCAGATTTTCCCGAACCTCACCACATTGGCTTTGGGCAACAATGCATATGATAGCTTCGACGCGTCAGGATACCACTCGCTCGGCAGTCTCTACATCTCCAACAATAATCTTGCATCGCTTACCTTCGGCGACAACAAAATGCTCTGGGAGTTGATGGCCGATGGCAACGAGCTGCAAGAGATTTCCTTCGACGGGTGCCCGGTTATGTCACAGGTCAATCTATCCCGAAATAAGCTTAAGACACTCGATCTCACACCGATTAAAAACACAATCCGTGTGCTCGATATTGGACTAAATGAGTTCACATTCGCTACTCTGCCCGTGCAGTCACACTATCCATACCTGAACGTTTACAACTACGGGGGACAAGCTAATCTTGTGGCAGAATGCGTGAACGGTCAGGTCGATCTCTCCTCCCAGGCTATGGTAAACGACACACCGACAACCTACAGATGGTATCTCGGCGATGTCGAGTACGATTCGACCACCGGAGAATATTCAGGCGAAGCCCTTTACTCTGATGTAGATGACCCTGACAATCCTGAATTTATGGTGGAAGATGGTGTGACATCCTTCTTCACCACCTTCAGCAACCATCTTACCGGCCTTATGACCAATGAGCTGTTTCCCAAACTTACACTCTTCACCACGCCGGTAATTGTAGATAAAGCCGGCATAGAAAATGTGACGACCGACAGGGTCGCCCCCGACACTCCGGTAGATGTATACACACTTTCCGGTGTCAGAATCTGTTCGCGGACCACAGTCGAGTCGCTCGGCACACTTTCTCCGGGCCTCTACATACTGAAAATCAAAGGACAGCCGGCACATAAACATATCGTAAGATAACATTCCCCTCTCATGGGCCCGGCAAACATGCTTTCGGCCCATAATCCGCACTATCCTCAGGGATGCGTAATGGCACATGCCGCCACAACGCATCCCTTCTCTTATGCTCGTGGACAACGAATTTCTACCATCCAATGCATCGCACCCTGTCTCAAAACCTTCTGCAAAAGAATTTAATAAGAATATCGCGCTTTTTTTTTGACATTTAAGCCGTATTCGCTAACTTTGCGCTCTGATAGTCCGCTCCCCTATGGGAAGTTGCAACTCATGATTCTGTAACAGGAAAAACAAAAAAAGAATTCACAATAATGTCCAAAAAAGAACAAGCCCCCGAAACCACGGGCCTCGACACAGTCAACGATTCCCTCACCGTAATGACACAAAAGGTGCAGGACAACCGCAAACCCATCGTAATCACCTCCTGCATCGTGGTGGCCGTAGCCCTTCTCGTGATAGCCTACGTATATTTCTTCCGCAACCCGGCCATGCAGCAGAACAACGACAACATCGGCAAAGCCGATCTTCAGCTCGCCCTTGGCAACGACTCCATAGCGCTGAAGCAGTATACCGACATCGCCGACAACGGCAGCTTCGAGCCTGCAAACCGTGCAGCCCTCCAGAGCGCCATAATCCTTTATCAGGACGGCAAATATGAGGACGCTCTCAAATATGTAAAGAAATACTCCGCTTCTGACGACATCATCGGTGCCGGCGCAAAATCGCTCGAAGGCGACTGCCTCGTGAATCTCGACCGCCTCGACGATGCCGTAAAAGCCTATCGCGAAGCCATCAAGGCGAGCGACAGCAATCCCGCCTATACACCCTTCTTTATGATGAAACTCGCTCGCGTTTACCGCGCCCAGAGCAACTTCACTGAAGAGGCAAAAATCTATGAGGAGATTCAGAGCGAATATCCACTCTACGGCCAGCAGCACAACATCGATGTGGAGAAACTTCTCGACCGTGCCCGTCTGCAAGGCAAATAATACGCACGACACTCCCTCTGGCAACAAGACAACGCAAAATACCTGAAAGGCTTCTCTCCCCGAAAAGGGAGACAAGCCTTTTTGATTGCATACGAATAACACAATCCAGCAAAGAAACCACTTGAATTAGCAAATAGTTGCTTATGTCAACCAACACTATCGACAACCCCAAGAAGGTGACCACATCCACAGTGGCCAAAATGAAACAAGCCGGGGAAAAGATTGCGATGATCACGGCCTATGACTATACCATGGCCACACTAGTGGACCAGGCAGGCATCGACCTGATTCTCGTGGGCGATTCGGCCGCCAACGTGATGGCCGGCTACGAGACCACACTTCCAATAACTCTCGACCAGATGATTTACCATGCGCAATGCGTCACCCGAGGTGCGCGTCGCGCCATGGTGGTGGTAGACATGCCTTTCGGCTCATATCAGGGCAACGACGACCTAGCTCTCGCCAGTGCAGTCCGCATCCTAAAAGAGTCGGGTGCTGCAGCAGTAAAACTTGAGGGCGGCCGTCAGGTAGCCTCGGCAATCAGCCGCATCACATCGGCCGGAATTCCAGTGATGGGTCATCTCGGCCTCACTCCGCAGAGCGTTAATGCCTTCGGCGGATACGGCATCCGTGCTAAAGAGCAGGCCGAAGCCGAGCGGCTCATCGAAGATGCCCTTCTGCTCCAGCAAAGCGGATGCTTCAGCATCGTGCTCGAGAAGGTGCCGGCAAAGCTCGCAGCCGAGGTGTCGGAACGCCTTACAATTCCTACCATAGGCATCGGAGCCGGTTCTGGCACCGACGGTCAGGTGCTTGTGCTTCAGGATATGCTCGGAATGAACCAGGGCTTCAAACCGAAATTTCTCCGCACCTACGCCAACCTTGCCGAAACCATACATCAGGCAGTCGGACAGTATATATCCGATGTGAAGCAGGTGCTTTTCCCATCTGAAAGCGAGTCTTACTGAGTAACGCCCCCTTCGTGACTCGTCTTTCCAAACTTAATCTCTTTAAGAATGGGTTGCTGCAATAGCTCCCGACGCACTCGAAGGGGTGTAGATTTTTGTTCAGATATAATAAATATTACTCAAATATGCATCTCTATGAACACTTATGTGGCATAAAAAGCTAAAAATAGTTCATATTAACTCTAT
The DNA here is from genome assembly GCA_934555895.1 of uncultured Muribaculaceae bacterium. Lineage (GTDB taxonomy): Bacteria > Bacteroidota > Bacteroidia > Bacteroidales > Muribaculaceae > UBA7173. Next base: position 30,543 of record CAKTFH010000025.1, read on the forward strand.
TTAACACTTATGCTCACATAAGATATGTTTAAAAGCATTACTTTTGTCGAGTGATAGTTCAGTTAACATCACACTCATTTAAGACGAATGCATATTAGATAAAAACGAACATATATACTTGAATTTTGGTTATGAGGAAGGTGTGTTTCTGTGAAGAAACACACTTTTCATTTATATACCCGCCTTAAACAGTCGGTCAGAATCCAAGTGCATATGCCAAAGCTTAGGCGCCTGAATAAATTAGAAAGCACAAAAAAAGCGACCCGTTTTCAAGTCGCCTTATATTTTTTCATAGATTCCTGATATTCCTCATCCAGGAGCTGAATATCAGACATCAAATCTTACTGCCAGGGCCGTCTGCTTTTCAGTAAATTTACCGTTAATATATGCCGGCACACCGTTCACCCAAGTCTGTTCAACCTTGAAATTGAGTTTCACACCCTCGAAAGGCGACCAGCCACAGGGACTGAGCACATCCTCGCGGCTTATCACATAATCGGCATCCGGATCCACAACCACAATATCAGCCATATACTGCTTGCGAATGTATCCACGGCGCGACATACGGTAGAGCCTCGACGGGGCACCAGACATCTTTTCCACTACATCCTCCACAGTAAAGTGGCCCTTCAGCGTGAGCTGAAGCATCAGAGGTAGCGCGAACTGCACCGAAGGCATTCCCGAAGGAGTGCTCAGGGCATCGCCGCCCTGCTTCTGGCTCAGCAGATGGGGAGCATGGTCGGTGGCAATCACATCGATGCGGCCGTCGGACACAGCGCGCAGAAGCGCCCGGCGGTCAGCTTCGCTCTTCAGCGCCGGATTACATTTGGTGAGACCGCCTGTGCGGGCTACACTTTCTTCGGTAAAATACAGGTAGTGCGGACACGTTTCAGCTGTGACTCGCTTGCCTACCATACTGCCCGGAGTGAAAAAATCAAGCTCGTCGGCTGTGGTGATATGCATCATGTGGAGCCTGGCGCCTGTTTCATTGGCCAAATTCACGGCACGCCTGGTGGCGGCCACACACGATTCGCGACTGCGGAGTGTGCTGTGCAAGCCTACAGGGATTCCGGCAGGATACTGCCCCAGCAGTTTTTCGCGGTTTGTACGGATTATCTCCTCACTCTCGGCATGGCATGCAATCACATAAGGGAAAGAACTGAAAAGCCGACGGAGTTCGTCTTCGCGATCAAGCAACATCCCGCCGGTGGAACTCCCCATGAAAAGCTTCACACCCGGGATACGGGTATAGTCAGCCGCAAGTATTTCGTCAAGGTTAGTGGCAGTGGCGCCCAGAAAAAAAGCATAATTCGCAGCTGACACACTGGCGGCACGCTCCATCTTTTGCTCCCAAGCCTGTATAGTAGTAGTCTGTGGAGTGGTGTTAGGCATATCGAAGAACGAAGTGATGCCTCCGGCCAACGCAGCCCGGCTTTCTGTGGCTATATCGCCCTTCTCGGTAAGGCCCGGTTCGCGGAAGTGCACATGTTCGTCGATTACGCCGGGAAGTATCATCTTACCCTCACAGTCAACCACATCGTAGTTGTCACTATCGATAGTTTTCGCATCCACGAAACCTACATCAACACTGCTTATAAGACCGTTGTCAATCACAACGTTTCCCTTGAATCGGTAACCGTTACTGAAAATCAACCCGTTCAATAAAATTACTGGCTTCATGGCATCTCTTATTTTTTGATTCGCTTCTGGGGATATCTCCTCGTGAAGCTGTCGAGTTTCAGTTTCAACACTCCGAAAAGAGCCTCTCCGAATATACCCGACGACATCTTCGATGTGCCGAGCACTCGGTTTACGAACACTATCGGAACTTCGGTGAGCTTGAATCCGCATTTCACGGCAGTAAATTTCATCTCTATCTGAAAAGCATAGCCTTTAAATCGAATCTTATCGAGCTCCATAGTGCGCAGCACATCGGCACGGTAGCATGCGAAGCCCGCTGTAGTATCGTGCACATCAAGACCCGTGATCATACGCACATATTTCGACGCGAAATACGACATCAGCACGCGTCCCATAGGCCAGTTCACCACATTTACCCCGGTCACATAGCGAGAGCCTACAGCCACATCCGAGCCATTTTCCGCGCATTCCTTATAGAGGGCCATCAAGTCTGCCGGATTATGTGAAAAATCAGCATCCATCTCGAACACGAAATCATAACCGTGCTCAAGAGCCCATTTAAAGCCGGTGATGTAGGCCGTGCCAAGTCCCAGTTTGCCCGAGCGCTCTATGATATGCACGCGACCCGGGTGCTCACCAATTTTCCCCTTTACAATAGCGGCTGTGCCGTCGGGTGAATTATCGTCGACCACAAGCACATCAAAAGCATGCGGCAGAGCAAGCACAGCCTCTATAATCGCGGCTGCATTCTCCTTCTCATTATACATGGGAATGATTACCAGCGAATCGCTGTGACTTCCTCCTGCTACGATTTCTGATGTTTTTTCAATAGTCATGGTCAGATGGGCCCCAAGCCCCGTTCTTAAAATAAATCAATCTGCCTCTTTGCAAACCGGCTTTGAGAAGTGCTCCTTATCGCCCCATAGATAGGTTCACATCAAGGCAAGAGCGAGAATGAATCAATCCACTGTCCAACATCCCATTAAAGCAGACAAAACCATATCGAATATCAGAATCGCAAACTTCCGCAGGATGCTCAGAAAGCGGCATAAGACTCTTGATTACCGCAAAGTTACAAAATTGTTTCTCAAAATAAAACAATCATCCTTATTTTACAGATAAAAAAAATAAAACCATCTTTCAAAATCCCACTCTCACATCACAATGTGAGCCCAAAGAAGCTGCCATAGCCTCACTGGTAATGCTCACAATCATGTAAGCGCTCTTCTTCTCTCTCTTCATTTGATATCTCATCGTTTGGCCTGTTCGCGTGGCCTGCCGCGTGCTTCCGTCCGTTCTAAAAGAAAATGCGAGGAAGATGACCGGGAGCACCGCGGGAAGGCAGAATACAAAAAAAGAATCGCCCCTGCTCCGCTGTTGCGGTGCAGGGGCGATTCACTTTGATAAGGGGCGGCTACCTACT
>CAKTFH010000026.1 GCA_934555895.1 uncultured Muribaculaceae bacterium
AAAACTCAATTTTGATACTCCGAAGAATGCTTTCTTCAAACAAATCGCTAATTTTGCACTTGCCAGTTGAACCTGCGAACAGCGATAAATGAATGACTTTCACTGACTAATTTTTGAAAAGGTTTGGCAGTGTGGAAGAAAAGTGGTAACTTTGCGGTCGATTTCGTAATCTCTGGCGGGACATGCAGCCCGCGAATATTGCGAGTATGTTAAATTTAAAGCTTTAATTTATCATGGATTTAATCAAAGTTGCCGAAGAGGCTTTCGCCACCGGCAAGCAGTTCCCTGAGTTCGGTCCCGGCGACACCATCACCGTGGCTTACCGCATCAAAGAGGGTAACAAAGAGCGTATCCAGCAGTACCGCGGCGTGGTTATCCGCATCAATGGTGAAGGCAGCAAGAAGCGTTTCACTGTGCGCAAGATGAGCGACAACATCGGTGTGGAGCGTATTTTCCCCATCGAGTCGCCTTTCATCGACTCTATCGTCGTGAACAAGTACGGCAAAGTGCGCCGCGCAAAGCTCTACTACCTCCGCGCCCTCACCGGCAAGAAGGCTCGTATCAAAGAGCGTCGCGTAGTGAAGAAAGACTGATAGCTCGCAGAGCCTGTCTTCCGGATGTGTGTGTGCACATCACACTCCGTTTTCACTCGAAAATCCAAAGAAAAGAAACCGTCTGTCGGCTTGTGAGGGCTGTCGGACGGTTTTCTTTTGTGTGTTTTCTTACGCAGGGGAAGAAATGAAGTTTGTAAAAAATAATGCTCAACGGTGCAAAAAAATTCTTAATTTTACCGCGCGTAATCATCGCGACAAATAAACCGTATCACTGATATTCATTCAAGCCATGAAAAAATCGTTATTGCTTTCGGCTGCCTTTATGGCTCTTGCTGCTTATGACGCAAGTGCCATAAAAATAATAGCCGGCCCCTATTTGCAGAATGTCACCCCCGAAGAGGCCACAGTGATGTGGGTGACAGATGTGCCGGCCCTGTCGTGGGTGGAGACCGCACCCGATGACGGACTGCATTTCTATGCCACAGACCGGCCAAAGCATTATGCCACGGTCATGGGGCGTGCTGACATAAGCCGTCTCCACAAGGTAAGGGTGAAGGGCCTGACTCCAGGCGCGGCAATCCGCTACAGAGTGGTGTCGACTGAAGTGCTCGACGAGCAGCCATATTTTGTATCGTATGGCGATCATGTGTCTACCGATGTTTACCGTAAGAAGCCGTTGCGTTTCCGCACTCCGGCTCCGGAGGATGATGCCGCGCGCTTCCTGGTGCTGAACGACATACATGAAGACAGCGTGCGCATGGCACAGCTCATGGCTCCATTTAAGCCGGGGCATCATGATTTTGTGGTGTTCAACGGCGACATGGTTAATTTCATGAATTCCGAGGAGCAGTTTCTCCGCTGTCTACAGAAAGCTACATTCGCATCGGAAACTCCATTTTACATGGCCCGTGGCAACCATGAGAGCCGCGGTAATTTCGCCAAACGGTATATGGATTTCTTCGACACTCCTACGGGACAGCCTTATTACACTTTCCGCCGCGGGCCGGTGATGTTTGTTGTGCTCGACGGCGGCGAGGATAAGCCTGATGACGATATTGAATACTATGGCACTTGCTTCAGCGACGACTATCGCCGCGAGCAGGCGGAGTGGCTTAAAGAGGTTTTGGCCTCTGAGGAATACCGCGCCGCGCCGTTTCATGTGGTTATAACCCATGTACCTCCGGTGGGTGACACATGGCACGGACCGTTGCATGCCAGGGAGCTTTTCCTACCGATACTTAACGAAGCGAATGTGGACCTCATGATCTGCGGTCACCTGCATCAATATGTCTACAACAAGTCTGGCACCGACGGAGCCGCCTTCCCGGTGCTCATCAACTCCAACAAGGAGGCGCTGGAGGTTGAGGCTACCCTGGAGAATATAAAGGTCAGAGTTTACGGACTCGATGGTTCCGATACTCACACCTATACTTATCCGCGTCGCTGACGCCGAGAGAAGGCTGAATACGAATCCATCCCCGGCGACATGTGATGTTGGCGCCGGGGATGGATTGCATTTCGTCAGTGGTAATCAAAGAATGATAGGAAGCAGAACTGGGATTGTGAACATGGCGATAACCAGTGTGTTTCGCACCAGCCGGGCCACTTTTACAAGGCGGATGTTGAGAGCTGATTCGTTCATAATCAAAAAAGGTTTAGAGCAGAGTAAATAAATAATTGGAACGAGTGGCATCGCTAATGCTTCTGTCTGTCTCGCTTTTATATATATAACCTGCCTGACCTTTGATTTGTTTAACGAATCTTATAGTATGTTTACTCTCCCATCAATTTATTTCGGTTATTTCGGTTACTCAGGTGTGGGGCGATAGGTGACGGCCTTGTAGAGTTTGATGAAGGCGTCACCTTCAGGGTTTGTCCATACAAACCGGAATGTATGAGGGCCCATCGGCAGCGAGAAGTTCCAGTAGAGGTCGAGGCGCCTGCGGATGAATGAGGCGGGCATATCCACGGTTTCGCTCTTTACGCCGTCGATGTACACATCTATATTTGCCACATAGTTGGCCGAAGGAGCCGAGCGCACATCGGCGCGGAGCACAATACCGCAGCATGTGGCCTGCATGTCGGCTTCGGGAGTGGCGGCGGTGAGGTCATGTTTGAGGTCTATGCGTGAGTCGGGCTCTATGCCGGGGAACGATTCCTCGAATTTTACGGGTTTGGGCTTCTGGCAACGGATTTTCACCTCGTCTGGTCCTACTTTGCCGCCGTTGTCGGCAATCACTTTCAGCGCCTGGTCGAAACTCATTCGGTAGGTATCGTTGAGCGAGCTTGAGGTGTAGGCGAACTTGATGTCCTCGGCGCGTTGCAGCGGGTCGAGCCATTTCGCCTCTATGGCGTCGTAGCCCATGGCTGTGCCGAGAATGCCGCCGGCCGATGCGGGATTACAGTCAGAGTCCTGTCCGCATCGGGTGGCTATGTCGATTGTACGCCCGAAGTCACCGTGGCCATAAAGCAGTCCGATGATTACATATGCGCTGTTCATAGTGGCGTCGATGTTGAGCGGGTCAAGGGCACCTTCGCCGCAGCCCTCGTCGTCATTCCATCTGTCGTAGCATATCTGCCAGGCTTTTTTCCAGTCGTAGGGATCCTGTGAATAGGTGTGGATCACATCGGCCATGCAACGGTAAAATTTACTTTTCGCAGGGATGGCCTTGAGTGCTTCGGCCACGATAAACTCCACATTGTCTGTAAGGAAAGCAAGCGAATACATGGCACCCATGTAGACACCACCATACCAACCGTCACCGTAGTTCATTATATGACCTACTCGGTCGGATATAGCTGAAGCCGTATTGGGCATGCATGGAGCCATCAGTCCTGCGTAGTCGGCCTCAATCTGATAGTCGATGTCATTTGCATGTGGGTTGTTGATCCAATGCCCGGATTGTGGAGGATTGATGCCGTGCATTATATTGTAGCGGGCAGCCTGATTGGCATGCCACAGACCATATTTCGCATAGGCGAAGGCATGTGCGATTGAATCTACAGGGGCGTCGATACCGAGGCGGTCGAATGTCTCTACGAAGGTGAGGTCCATATAGATGTCGTCGTAGAGATAAGAATTGTTTTTCATGGTGTTGGCGATGTAGTCGGGATCGCCCCACGGAATGTTCACATCATCGCCTATTTTCACGCCACGGTAAGCGAACTCGGTAGGTCCTCCATAAGTTACACCGATTGTCTGGCCGGCCCATCCGCCTTTAATACGGTTCATGAGCTGTTCGCGACTCATGGTGATAGTTGATGGAATTTTTACCGCTGAGGTGTAGGTTTTGAGTGCTGCGTCTACCTCTTTCTGGTGATTTTGCTGTTTTGCCGGCGCGGAAATGGCGCAAAGTGCGAGGAGTGCAACAGCTCCTGTCTTGAAATTGAAATTCATGGTAAGTGAGTGAATTTTGTGTTTAATAAGATAGATACGAATGCAAATGTACGCAGAATATTCGACGCAAAAAAATGTTATTTGCTTGAAGTTAGATTGTGAAAATAAAAAAACCTCAGTCGCCTTCACAGGCAGCCAAGGATTAAAGCCAAAAGGCAAGATTTGTGATTCTAATTGTAGAAACCATTCCAATCGGTGTCATGGCTTCAGTGTAGAGATTATATCTTACTTACATTCATCTAATTCCTGAATGCAGCCTCGTTACGGTCGCCTCTCGGCGATGCACCGGGGTGTTAGAGTTTCCGTTGTTTCCCAACTGATGAAGATTGACATGAATGTCGTGCTTCCTTTTCAGGAAATAGATGCGTAGGTGGCATTTTGTTCCTGTTTTGTTGTGAACCTTGGAAAATTGCACTTGGAATTTGTGGCAAAGTTAACCTTTTTTTATGAGGTGACAAGGGAAGATATGTTGAATAACATGCTTATCGGGCTCTTTTCTTAGTTAAAAAATGCAAACAGGGCATAGCCGGATTGAAACAGCAGAAGCCCGGCAGGTTATTTGTGCCGATGTAGTTATTCGAATCGGTTTATGATTTCGGCTATGGCGCGTGCGTCGTCGGGCGTGGTGCATGACGATATTGGTAGGCTCACGCACTGCGATGCAAGCTGTTCGGTGATTTGGAGTGGTTCAGGGATTATCAGCGAACATGCATATTTGCCTTGGTAACAAGGCTGCAGATGTGGGGGCACTCCATAGTGAATATCCCATCCCACAGAGTTTTGGTCGAGATATTCAGTAAAGCGCTTGCGGTCTTTTACATGCACTACAAACTGATGCCATACACAGCTCTGGCCTTCGTCTTCGGGAAGGCGCACTGCAGGGTTGCCGATGTGCGAGATGTATGTTTGTGCGAGTTTGCGGCGGCGTTGCGATTCCTGCTCCAGATGGTCGAGTTTTACATCGAGAATAGCGGCCTGCATGGGATCGAGGCGGCAGTTGAGTCCCTGATAGATGTTGTGGTAACGGTGGTCTGAACCGTAGTTGGCGATGGCTCTGACGGCTGTAGCCAGTTCGGGATTCGATGTGGTTATGGCGCCGGCATCGCCTAAAGCACCAATATTTTTTGTGGGATAGAAGCTGAACGCACCGGCGTGGCCTAGGGCTCCGGTGACATTCGAGCCGCTGAGGCCGGCTATCCTGGCGCGGGCGCCTATGGCCTGAGCATTGTCCTCCACAATCACGAGATTGTGATTGCGGGCGAGGGCAATAAGATTTTCGTCCCAGCAAACACGGCCGTAGAAATGCACCGGCATCACACCTCGGGTGCGTGGAGTGATGGCCTTCAATGCCTTGGCTGTGTCGAGGTTTGAAGTGCGTATGTCGGGTTCCACAAGCACTGGGCGCAGACCTGCGTCACTGATGGCCAGTACTGAGGCTATGAATGTGTTGGAGGGCACGATTATTTCGTCGCCGGGAGCCATGACTCCGAGTTCGATATATGCTCTCAGAATCAAGCGGAGGGCGTCAAGTCCGTTGCTTACCCCGATGGCGTAGGTGGCGCCGGTGAGCTGGGCAAGGCGTTTTTCCAGCCGCTCGCATTCGGGTCCGCCGATGTAGCGGCCGCTGCGGATTACGCGTTCGGCAGCCGCCGCCATTTCATCCATATAGGGGGCGTTGACCGGACCAAGATTAAGGAATGGATATTTCGTTTCCATTTTTAATAGTGATTATAAGATAGGTGCTCCTTTTCGGGCTATCTGTCGGTATTCTTCGAAGTCGCGGATGTAATCGCTTTCGGCATAGTCGGTTGATACGAGCGACAGGCATACCGCTCCTGATGAAAAGTTGTCGAGCGTGCGCCATATCATCGGTGGAATGAACAGGCCCTCGAACGGACGGTTAAGTGTGAATGTTCGCCAACTGAAGCCGTCATAGACATTTACATTGAAGCTGCCTCCGACGGCTACGAGCAGTTGCGACATTTCATGGTGTGAATGGCCGCCACGTTCTTCGCCAGCCGGAACATCGTAAATCCAGTAAGCACGGCGCAGCCTGAAGGGGAGTGTTTCGGGATTTTGGGCGAATGTGAGGTTTCCGCGCGGGTCGTGGATGCGCGGAAGGCTTATGATCTGGGGGCGTGTAAGGTCAATGGTTCCCATATGTAGATTTATTGTAAGCTGTTTTGTGCGAGTTCCAGAAGGTAGTGGCCGTACTCGTTGTTGCTCATGGCTTCGCCGAGGGCGCGCAGCTTATTGATGGTAATCCATCCCTGTCGGTAAGCTACCTCCTCAAGTACTGCCACCTTGAAGCCCTGACGGCGCTGCACGGCCTGGATGAACGATGATGCTTCCATGAGCGAATCGACCGTGCCGGTGTCGAGCCATGCGAATCCGCGGCCGAAACGTTTTACGTTCAGCCTGTGTAGGCGCAGGTATTCGTTGTTTATCGAAGTGATTTCAAGTTCACCGCGTTCCGACGGCTGCACGTTGCCGGCAATATCCACTACATCGTTGGGATAGAAGTATAGTCCGGTGACAGCAAAGTCGCTTTCAGGCTCCTTCGGTTTCTCGACTATCTTTACTGCACGGCCGCTTTCGCCTATGGTGACGATGCCGTAGCGGCGCGGGTCTTTCACCGGATAGGCGAATACAGTGGCCTCCTGCTCGTCTTCTGCTATGCGCAGGGCGTCGCGGAGCATCTCAGTGAATCCCTGTCCGTAAAAGATGTTGTCGCCGAGTACCAGACACACGCTGTCGTTGCCTATGAAATCCCTGCCTATGATAAATGCCTGTGCAAGTCCTTCGGGGCGTGGTTGCTCGGCATAGCTGAAACGTACACCAAGCTTTGAGCCGTCGCCGAGCAGGCGTTGGAAAGCCGGTATGTCGTCGGGGGTGGATATAATGAGGATATCGCGTATTCCAGCAAGCATGAGCACTGACAGGGGGTAATATATCATTGGCTTGTCGAATACAGGAATCATCTGTTTCGACACTCCCAGGGTCATGGGATAAAGCCGCGTGCCGGAGCCTCCGGCCAGAACTATGCCTTTCATTTGTCGCTTTTTGTTTGTTTCAGGAAATAGAAGCTTGAGGGGTTGCTGTGGTCAACGGTTGGCATACATTTTTTCGTAGTAGCGCATGTAGTCACCTGATGTCACGGCTGCAGTCCAGTCGGGGTTGTCGAGATACCATTTGACTGTGAGGCGTATACCATCTTCAAATGATGTCTCTGGATACCAGCCGAGTTCTGTGGCTATTTTTTCGGGGTCGATGGCATAGCGCATGTCGTGTCCCGGACGGTCGGCGACATACGTTATGATGCTCTCGTCGAGCTTCTCCGGAGCTGTGGTCATCATGGCGCGGTATATAGGATTTTCAATAGCCAGTTCCTTGACGATGCCGATGATGGAGCGCACTATGGCAATGTTTTCCTGTTCGTTGAATCCGCCGATGTTGTACACCTCGCCGGTGCGCCCGTGGCGTAGCACAAGATCGATGGCCTTACAGTGGTCGTCCACATAAAGCCAGTCGCGCACGTTTTCGCCGCGTGCATACACCGGAATTTTCCGTCCCTGCAGTATGTTGTTGATGGTGAGTGGTATGAGTTTCTCGGGGAATTGATACGGGCCGTAGTTGTTCGAACAGCGTGTGATGTTCATCGGGAAACCGTAGGTGTGGCTGTAGGCCATGACGAACATGTCGGCCGAGGTCTTCGATGCAGAATATGGCGAGCGCGGTGCAAGAGGTGTCTCTTCGGTGAAGAAGCCTTCACCAAAGGTCGTTAGGTTACTGCGTCCCCGTGCCACGTTTGCCACCTCCGGGCTGATTTTTAAAGGTCTGGCGTACCCTTTGGCACGTGTGAGCGAGCCATAGACCTCGTCGGTGGATATCTGAAGAAATTTTTTTCCATTCAGATATGCAGGCTTTCCCGTTGTCGGGTCAGTCTCGCCGGTAGCCCAGGCGCGTCGGCAGCATTCGAGCAGATTTTGGGTGCCTATTATATTGGTCTCGAGGAAGAGACGCGGATTGGTGATGGAGCGGTCAACGTGGCTCTCGGCGGCGAAATTCACCACGTAATCAGGATTGTACTCGGCTAGTAGGCGGTCGACGGTTGCGGCATCGCCGATGTCGCCGCGCACAAACACCACATTCTCCCGTGCGATTTCGTCTTTGATGGTGAGAAGATTGCCGGCGTAAGTGAGATTGTCGAGTATGATCATGCGCACATCATCGCCGTGTTTCCTGAGGATATATTTCACGAAATTAGCGCCGATGAATCCGGCTCCGCCGGTTACGAGATATGTCGTTTTGCTGTCTGTCATGTTCAGCATTGATGTTTGAGGTCTGTCACTCTTGTTGTCTGCCAAAATTAATGATTTCCCTTCAAATGACAAAATCCCCGCAGGGGCTTTTAGCCCGCGCGGGGATTGTGGGTTGTTGTCTGCTATGCCGTGTCGGAGCGCGGCATGTTGTCGATGTGCGTCAGAGAGCTACTTTAGCCGATTGTGTGCCGGTGCTTACAATGTAGATGCCGGGAGCCAGGGGAGCGGTTGTGCCGGTGCCATGGAAGCATGTGCGGCCGTCGGCTGCTGTAACGGTAAAGGTTGTCTCGCTGTCGGAAAGCGAGATAGTGCCGGCACTTACTACGATGTCGAGGCCGCTGTCAAGATTGCTGTCGGCTTCCGGCATTTCGATTGATGCTGCCTCGGGGTCCCAGTTGAGATATTCGGGCCTGTCGAGGAAGTCGAAGCGGTCGCGGAGATAGGTCTTGAGGTTGCCGATGGCTTCGTTGAAAGAGGTTTCGGCACGGGGGTTGGAGAAGATAAATCTTCCGAGCACATCCCAGCGCTTGAAGTTGAGATCTGCTGACTTGCGGATTTTTTCGGCCCACTCGTCGACAAAGTTGCAGAGGCTTTCACCCGAGAGGTCTTTCTCGTTGCGTGCTATTGAATAGAGGTAATTTCGGCGTGCCTTTGCCTTGGTGTCGAAACTGAAGATGCGTTTATGGAAATTAAGGAAGTTGTTGGCGATAGGGCCGCGGCCGCTAAGTGTGCAGAGCACGCCGAGTTCGCTGGCGGGATACACACGGTTGTCATTGTCGAATGCAAGTTCGGAGTCCCATACCGGGCCACCCATTATCTTGCCTCCGCGTTCTTTGTGCACATGCATGCACCATACGGCGTCGGCATTGCCGATGATTTCCTGTATGATGAAGTAGTTGAGATATGAGTCGAGGTCGAGCCACTTGCGGTAGCCGGTCTCGGGATCGTTGTATCCGCGAGCGAACACGGCATGCTCCATCTCGCTGAAATAGTTTTTGATATACTCGTACTGCTCGGGTGTGCCTCCTTCGTCGGGACTCTTGATGGTCACGGGCATGTGGTGATAGGTTGACTCGAACCATTCGCCTGCTTTTTCCTGATTTGCATAGGCATCGATTTCGAGATGGTAGCCTCCGGTAAGGGCATCGCCTTCAATGTCGGTGGGCTCCATTTCAGTTACGGGCACGCGGTCGGGGTTCACTTCCACTTGGTCGCAGAGCTGATAACAGCCTTTGAACTCGCCGTTGAGCACCACATCCACGGGCTGGCAGTATGGCGTATAGTCCATGCCGATGCGGCGTGAGATTTCAAATGCCACTACGTTGCGTAGCAGGGTCTTGTCGCTGTGGTTGTTGATGAGAGTCCATTTCTTGGCCTTGGCGGGAGCGTCGAGCACTCTTTGCTTTTTGTCGAATTTCAGACGCCAGGGCTTTTTGGGGTGTGTGCGAGAGGAGTTGCCGCGTTCACGCACGGTCACAGATGCGTTGGTGTCGTAAGCGTTGTTGTTGAGTATTATCACATTGCCCACGATATCGGTTTCCTTGTCGAATGGCTCTTTCGAGTCGACGGTGTTGATGCATACTGTAGGAAGGTTTGTGAACTGGAACATGTGCGATTCGTCGCCTTCGCCCTCGTGTCCGTAGATTTCAAGTTCTGCAAGGTTACAGCGCACATTCGACGGGCTTACGTAGCGTACATAACGGAAGCCTTTCGAGCAATCCACATCGCCGTAGAGCATCTGGTTGTTGATGCCTTTTTCAGTGATGATGAACAGAGGCACGGCGTCAAGCCAGTCGGGCGAGTTGGCGCCTTGGATTACTGCCATTTTTACACGGTCTTCGCCTTCTGCATAGTCGTTGCGCGGAGCCCAGCCCACACGTTCAATTACATGAGGTTTGCCGAGATCGAGTCCGCCCCAGGCATATGAACGGTCGTACGTAGCGTAATAGGTGTCGAGGTCTCCGTCAAACAGCAAGTCAACCGTATGCACTGTGTTCGATGGTTGGCCGGTGGAGTAATCTACGCTCTGACAGCCTATTGGCGTACCGGTAAGTTTGTCCATTGCGTTTGCCTGTAGTGCGGTAGCGGTTACTGCAGTAAGCAGGATTGTTTTTTGGAATAATTTCATGGTAGGTTGGTTATGGTATACTTTGCTACAAAGGTAACGATAAATTGATTATGTGCAAAATAATTAAAAAGATAATTAAAATGCCATAAGCCCGGATGCTTACAGGAACGCAAAAGGTTTTAATGGCTTTAATGGCATGCTTTTTTTGGAAAAGCGGTGGAAATGGGCTAAATTTGTGGCTTAAATGTAGATAAATGGCAATTGTCAGTACAGTTTTAAATAAAATCGTGGTTGCAGCCGCTACGCTTGCGGCGCTTGTTTCGTGTAACGGTGCTGATGCTTCCAAAACTGAAAGTAGCAATGCGGCAAATGCGCAGGAACTTCGCACTGTGGCTGTGAGCGGCGACTCGCTCTTCAGTTTTGTGGCTTGTCAGACCGCTCTCGGCCCCCGTACACCGGGAAGTAAGGGTCATGCCGAATGTGTGAAACTTGTGACAAGGCTTCTAAACGGTTACGGTATCGATTCGGTGGATGTGTCGGTCTCGCCGGTGACGACCTGGGAGGGGAAACGTTTTACAGCGCAGAATATTTTTGCTCAGATTAATCCGCAGGCCGACCGGAGGATACTTCTGCTGGCTCATTACGACACCCGTCCGTGGGCCGACAACGATGCCGACGAGGCAAATCATTCCCTCCCAATCGACGGCGCCAACGACGGTGCGAGCGGTGTGGCCGTGTTGCTCGAGATGGCGCGCGTGCTGCCAAAGGCTCTGTCCGACAGTGTTGGTGTGGACCTTCTGTTTACCGATATGGAAGATTCAGGTGCCACCGGCGGCGACGAGGATTCGTGGTGTCTGGGTGTGCAGGAATGGGTAAAAAATCTTCCTTATGCCCAGGGGAGGAAACCTGCCTATGGCATTTTGCTCGATATGGTTGGTGGTCGTGATGCGGTGTTCCACCGGGAATACTATTCGCAGCGTCATGCCGGCCCGGTGCTCGACAAGGTGTGGAGCATAGCCAGAAGAAGCGGGTTCGGTGAGAAGTTTGCCAACACGGCCGGAGGGGCAGTAGTGGACGATCACATATATATAAACAGGGCCGGCATACCATGCATCGATATAATTGAAAGCGTGAACAGCGACACACGCAGCTTCAACCCCACATGGCACACCATGGACGACACTCTTGAGGCAATCGACCGCGAAACTCTCCGTAAGGTAGCCCAGACTGTGGCGAATACAATTCTTAACTGACTCAATATTTTTCAATAAATAGTAAATTATGACAATCAACGAGGCGCAAGACCGCATAATAGAGGAGATGAGCGAGTTCGACGACTGGATGGACCGATATGCCTACATCATAGATCTCGGCAACTCTCTCCCTCCAATCGATGAAAAATACAAAACCCCGGAACATCTTATAGAGGGTTGCCAGAGCCGCGTGTGGCTCAATGCTGAACTATCGCCCGAGGGTCGTGTGCTCTACACCGCCGACTCCGATGCGATAATAGTGAAAGGAATCATCAGCATGCTCATCGAGGTACTTTCCGGCCACACTCCGCAGGAAATCATTGATGCCGACCTTTATTTCATACCGGCGATTGGCTTGTCGGAGCATCTTTCGCCCACGAGATCTAACGGGCTGCTGGCAATGGTGAAGCAAATGCGGATGTATGCGCTGGCCTTTAAGGAACTACAGGCCGCAGGTAAAGCCTGATGACAGCTATATTGACATAAATCAATTATAAACCAATACACAACATTATCATGTTCAAGAATCAACCTGCCGGCTTGTATGTGCTGTCGCTCGCCAACACAGGCGAACGTTTCGGCTACTACACCATGTTGGCTATCTTCCTGCTGTTTTTGCAGGCGAAATTCGGCCTCGATTCAACTGTCTCGGGTCAGATTTACGCCGGTTTTCTCGCTCTGGTTTATTTCATGCCGCTTATCGGCGGCTGGGTAGCCGACAAATGGAGCTTCTCAAAGTGTGTAGTCACCGGTATAGCAGTGATGTTCATCGGCTATCTTGTGATGGCTATTCCCACCGACATACGCTCGGTATCGTCGCTTGTGATACTTTGCTGCGCATTGGTGCTGATAGCCACCGGCACAGGTCTTTTCAAAGGCAACCTGCAGGTGATGGTGGGCGACCTCTATAATGAAGCCCGCTATAGCGGACAGCGTGACGCCGCCTTCTCACTTTTCTACATGGCCATCAACATCGGCTCGATGTTCGCTCCCATGGCTGCGACGGCCATGTGCAATATGGCCATGAAAGCCAAAGGCCTGACATATGTGGCTTCGCTTCCTGCGCTCTGCAATCAGTTTCTTGACGGTCAGTCTACCGGAGGCGAGATTGCCGATCTGGCGGCAGCCAACGGTATGACCGTGGGCGACACAGCCACATTCTGCCACGACTATATCACTACTCTAAGCACCGGCTATAGTTACGCATTCGGTGTAGCATGTGTGTCGCTAATCGTGTCGTTCGCCATCTATTATTTCGGCCGTAAGACATATGCGCATATTATTGTAGATAAAAAGAACCCTGCAAAGAAAAACAGCGCTGCAGCTCCTGTGAAAGAGCTTACACCTGCTCAGACCAAGGCGCGCGTGGTGGCTTTGCTGCTTGTGTTCGCTGTAGTGATTTTCTTCTGGATGGTCTTCCACCAGAACGGTGCCACTCTCACCGAGTTCGCCAAGAGCTGCACTTCGCCTGAGGCCGACGGATGGACACGCATCGGTTTCAATGTGTGGGCGCTGCTAAGCATAGCTGTTGGCGTCTATGCCGCATTCAATCTTTTTCAGTCGAAGGGCACTGTCAGCAGAATAGTTTCTGTAGTTCTTCTCATTGGTGTGGGATATGCGCTGTATTATTTCTACAGCACCACACCTTCGCCTCTTACAGGAATCCAGCCTCAGCAGTATCAGCAGTTCAACCCCTTCTATGTGGTTGCCCTCACACCTTTCTCGCTGGCTATCTTCGGCTATCTGGCCAAGAAAGGTAAGGAGCCGAGCGCTCCACGCAAAATCGGCTACGGCATGATTATGGCAGCCATCGCCTACGGTGTGATGATTATCGGCTCGCTCTCGATTGTGGGCACACAGGCCGCTGTGTCGCCCAACTGGCTTATAGGCACATACCTGCTCCTAACCTTTGCAGAACTTCTGCTTTCTCCCATGGGCATATCGTTTGTGAGCAAGGTGGCTCCTCCGAAACTCAAGGGATCGATGATGGGCGGATGGTTTGCCGCGACAGCTGTGGGCAATTACCTCGTATCGATTCCCATGTTCCTTTGGGGAAAGATTTCGGTGGCCACCCTCTGGACAATTCTTGTAGTCATCTGCCTTGTGTCGGCAGTATTCATCTTCTCCATTATGAAAAAACTTGAGGCAGCTACATCCGACGAACCGTCGCACGAGGCCGCCGCAACTGCCAATGAACTCGAAAATGTGGAGGACGATGCCATTTAAAGAAGCGTTTATCATTCTTTAACGGTCTCATAAGCAAAGCGAAGGGAGCGCATATGCGCTCCCTTCGCTTTGCTTATGAGACGGGGGAATTATATTATATACTGTAAGAATAACAGCGAGTAGAGTAATTGTTAAAAATATGGGTGGTGATAAAAATAAAGGTTGTTTAATTTTGTGCATATGAATATTATGCATTACCTTTGCGAGGTAATAAATAGGTAATTCAAATTCTCTTTCCATTTAAGGTGCAGTTATTCAATTACTTCGGTGTATATCACAGGGTATGAACCGATTTCTCCGGCAAGGATGATCGAAGCTGAAATCCGGTGACGGCAGCGTATATATTGATGTTTTTTAATAAGGTGCAAATTACAATTAATTATCATATCATATAATTCATCAAAAAAATTCTCACATGAAGAAATCTTTACTTCTTGTTTTGTCAATGGCGGGATGTGTGGCTTCGGTTTCGGCACAGTATTCCACCCCCCGTCTGGTAGATAACGCATCAGTGTTGGGTATTTCGGCCGACGGACATTATGCTGTGTCGGAAGTCTACGGTATAATGACAATCTTCGACTTGGAAAACAATACCGAGGTAGTGCTTGACGGCACAGAGGAGGGTCTGTATTATAGCGTGGGTAACGGCAATTTCATCACAGCCGATGGCGGTGTAATCGTGGGAAGTACTTCCGAAAGCACCGATGCGGCCTATTTCGACGGCACTCAATGGCATCAGCTGCCTGTGCCTGATGCCACTATGACAAATATCGCAAACGGTATCACTCCCGATGCAAAACGTATATGCGGTAGTGTGGCCCAGCATGCAATGACCATCAACGAAGATGTGCTCATGCAAGCTCCCGCTTACTGGGACCTTCAGGCCGACGGCACTTATAGTGAGGCCAAAGAGCTGCCGTATCCCAAGGTAGATCCCTTCGGAGCTACTCCCCAGTATGTAATGGCAATCAGCATAAGTGATGACGGTAAAACCATTATCGGTCAGCTGACCGACAGTCGTGGCGCTTTCATTATCCCGGTGCTCTTCACAGAGGGGGCTGATGGCGAGTGGAGCTATTCATATCCTATGCAGGCGCTTTTTAATCCTTCGCAGGTAGAACTTCCTGAAAATCCGGGCGAAGGTCCTAAACGGCCTTCGGAAGAGGAGTATATGACTGCAGAAGAGATTGCAGCCTACGATGCCGCACTTCAGGAATATTTTGACAGTGGTTATACAGCTCCTTATCCCAGCTATAACGATTTTATGTCGGAAGAGGAGAGCGCTGAGTATGAGGCTGCGCTTGCAGTATACAATGCAGAATATGAGGTGTGGAATGAGAAGTATATGGCATGGGATGACGCCTATTACCAGATTCTGGCTGAATCTCCTACTCTTAACATGAACCAGATTTATATTTCAGGCGACGGCAAGACCATGGGCTGCACTTCATCGGTGGAAATGTTTGATCCGATGACATGGACCGCTACCACTATTTACACTCCGTATGTGATGGATCTTACTACTGGCGAATATACCAAGTATGAGGATTGCAACGCTGCAATAAGTTGCTTGTGCGACGGTGGGATAGCTCTTGCCGGAACTGCACGCGGAGGACTTTATATGGATGGCTATGTGCTTCAGAACGGCACTGCCACCAACATTATAGATTACCTTGGCGCTATTGATCAGCAATACAGCAATTGGTTCCGTAAGAACATGTCGCATGAGGTAGTGACAGGTGCTGAATACAACGAGGAGGATGATACCTGGGAAGATGTCATAGAGGAAATTCTCTATGGAGGCATTCCTGTGGCAACTCCCGACATGAAGAAGGTTGTAGTGTGGAACGACGCACCCTGGGATTGGGACCTCATTGCTCAGGCCGTGTTCATCGATCTCAGCAAATCCACCTCGGTAAATAATTTAACTGTCAATGCCTCGACTCTTGTTCTTGACGGCGCCGGCAATCTTAAAGTAGCCGACGGGGTAAGAAGCGTAGAGATATATGACCTTACCGGTGCTTGCGTGATGTCGGTAACGAACCCTGCGGGCACATTGTCTCTACCTCTCGAGCATGGTATTTATGTAGCCAAGGTAATTGATGCAGCAGGTGTCGTTTCCACCGTCAAAATTGCAAAATAATCTAATGTCAACATAACTCCCGATACTTTCAGGTACCGGGGATACGATTTTTGAATTCACAGCAGGGAGAGCGGCAAGCGTCGCCTCCTTGCGGTGAATTTGCAGTTAGAGAATCATAATCAAATGTAATAAATTATGAAGAGAATACTTGCTGTATTAGTCGTAGCCATTGTGGCACTTGCCGCTTCGGTTCAGGCATCGGCTCAACTGCCGAAGGTTAATGTGAAAAACACTAAAGGCGAGACGGTGAATGTGGCGAAACTCTCGAACGGTGGCAGGCCTTTTGTGATAAGTTTCTTTGCTACATGGTGTAAACCGTGCCTTCGCGAACTCCGTGCCATTGCCGACCTATATGAAGACTGGCAGGAGGAGACTGGGATGAAGATGTATATAGTGTCGATCGACGATGCTCAGAACACCTCGAAGGTTAAACCGCTTGTAGACGCTGAAGGCTGGGACTATGAAGTGCTTCTCGACGCAAACAGCGATCTGTTCCGTGCGCTGGGACTGCGTTCGGTGCCTCATGTGCTTATAGTCGACGGTGACGGCAATATCGCTTATACGCATTCAGGCTACACCGACGGTTCCGAGACCGAACTGATTGAAAAAATCCGCAAACTCAACGAAGATTCAGAAAAATGAACCGCATGCGCTCACTTCTGATGCCGGCATTTACGGCCGTGGCTCTCTCCGGATATGCTTTCGGCACATCGGGAGAAAATGGTGTGGCTTTTCACGGCAGTGTGCAGGCCGATGTGCTTTTCCCCGAGGAGGATAAGGAAATCGGTACTGACAAATATGACCACAAAGTGCTGTTCAACACCTATGCCGACATGCATATGACCAGCCGGTATGTGGATGCCGGTGCGAGAGTGGAGTTCATGCGCTGGCCGTTGCCTGGCTATGAGTCGGATTTCGCCGGGTGGGGTGTGCCAAATGTATATGTGAAGGGACGCTACAAGGGTTTTGAACTCACTGCGGGAGATTTTTATGAGCAGTTCGGAGCGGGATTCATACTCCGTACTTATGAGGACCGTTCTCTCGGCATCGACAATTCTATCCGCGGAGGCCGACTTAAGGTGACAGCTATCTCCGGTGTTCGGCTTACCGCTTTAGGAGGTGTGCAGCGCCGTTACTGGGACTGGAAGAAGTCGTCGCAGGTGTATGGCGCAGATGCAGAGTTTATAATGCAAGATATATTCAAGGGACTGCAGAAGCATCATGCCTACTGGACAGTGGGCGCATCGTATGTGCTGAAGCACGAGTCTGACGCCGACATCATGGTGCCCGGCCACGACTGGCGCCTGAATCTTCCCAAGAATGTCAATGCCGCTGATGTACGCACTGAGTTTCACAAAAACGATTTCGCAGTTACAGGTGAGTTCGCATGGAAGGGGCAGGACCCGTCGTTCGACAATAACTACACCTACGCCAACGGTACGGCGGTGATGCTCAGCGGTTCTTATTCAAAGAGCGGTTTGAGCGCCCTCATCCAGGCTAAACGTAGCGAAAACATGTCGTTCCGTAGCCAGCGCTCCATGTCGGGCACATCGGTGTTCCTCAACAATATGCCGGTGTTCACTTATCTGCACACCTATGCGCTTGCCACGATTTATCCCTACGCCACGCAGGCTGCTCCCGGCGAATGGGCCTTTCAGGGTCAGTTTGGCTATAATTTCAAGAAGGGAACAGCAATCGGCGGTCGCTACGGCACCAAAGTGAAGCTGAACCTGAGCTATATACGTGCTCTTCACACAACCGGACTGAAAAATGCGGTCGACGGCATCGTGATGGGTTCAGACGGGCATGGCTCCACATTCTTCGGTATGGGACACGAATATTATCACGACTTCAACATACAGATTGAGAAGAAATGGAGCAAGAGTGTGAACCAGACCTTCATGTACATGAACCAGATGTATGACAAAGTCATAGAGGGACATGCCGAGGAGGGTCGCGTGCATGCCAATATCTTCGTCCTCGACACTAAGTGGCGTATCAGCCGTCGCTTCACACTGCGCAACGAGTTGCAATATCTGCATACATGCCAGGATAAGAAAGACTGGCTTTATGGCCTACTGGAACTTTCGATAGCTCCTTATGTGATGATTACGGCCACAGATATGTGGAACAGCGGCTCGACCGGCACACATTATTACAACTTCGGTGTGGCAGGTAATTACGGCGCGAACCGCTTTCAGTTGAGCTACGGACGCACCCGTGCCGGATTCAACTGTTCGGGAGGCGTGTGCCGCTATGTGGAGGCCACACGTGGCTTTCAGATTGCCTATAACTATACATTCTGATTTCTGAATATGAGACTACGATTGATATACGACACTTTCTGTGCGTTGGGAATGTTTGCCCTTCTTGCAGCCTGCGACGAGGTTGACACATCCGACCGCTATATCGAAGTGCCTGCGGCCAAGGTGGAGCGCACTGTGCTCCTGGAGGACTTCACGGGGCAGAAATGTGTAAACTGTCCCGACGCACACCGTATTGCTGAGGCACTTGAGAAGCAATATGGAGAGCACATGGTGGTTGTGGCCATACACTGCGACCTGAACATGAGCTATCCGGCCGACAACAAGCGCTATACCGGCTTGCGTCAGCCCGAAGGCCAGGAATATTACGAGCGCAGCGGTATCACCGACGGGCTGCCGATGGGTATCGTCGACGGTCATCGTCCGGCCATCAATGCCGACCGCTGGGCCGATGCCGTATACAACGATATACAGCAGACAACACCGCTGTCGATTGATATGCAAGCGCATCTTGATGGTGATAGAATAGCCATAGAATGCACTCTGCTATCGTCGGAATCGCTCACCGGCAATCTTGTGCTGTGGATAGTCGAGAGCGGCATAGTGGCCCGGCAGGAATCCTCCACCGGCCGCATCAACGACTATGTGCATAACAATGTGTTTCGTGCTTGTGTGAACGGTCTTGACGGCGATGCCGTGAACCTCGTTAGCCGTGAACCCCGTCCATTCAGCTACAGCATTGCCATCAAAAAGACCGATACAGAGGCATGGGTTCCCGACAATCTGGCTGTGGTGGCTTTCGTGAAGCAGGGTAACGATGTGGCGCAGGCAGCCCGCTGCAGCGTGACCTTACAGACGAACTGAGCGATGATTTTGAAAATAAACAAAAATTTTAACATATGAAGAAATTCTACATCACAGTGCTGTGTCTTGCAGCCATGACATGTGCCCAGGCTATGGAGCTTACATTCTGGCTTGGCGATAAGAAAATAGAGCCTGGTACTACGGCGGAATTCACCGAGGTCACCGTGGATGACTATGGTGACTATAAGGAGGTTTTCATGGAGCCTAAGATATATCTGTCGTCCGATATCTACTCCTCTTCCATCAAGGTTACCGCCTCGTGTGTCAGCGGTCAGAATATCCGGCTTTGCTGTAATGGAAATTGCCAGACTGGAAAGGAGGTTACCAAGAACGATGTGACACTCCGCCGTGAAGAAAGGCTCGATCTGCAGTTTGAATATATCGAGGAACTTGACGCCGGGGTGGAGGTTCCCACTGTCGTGACACGTATATCGGCTGAGGATATTTATGATGAGGAAAGCCGTGTTGACTTTGTGCTCGTGATGGGCGTGGAAGGTGCTTCGCTGAACAAAGTGGAGACCGGTGCCGATGTCGTTGTGCCTGTGCCGGGAGCCGTGGCATATTCGGTGTCAGCTACCGCACCGTTTGCAATCTATGCAACCGACGGCACATGCGCTTTCGAAAGCACAGTAACGGGAGATGGGGCCGTGGCCCTGCAGCCGGGCATTTATGTATATAAGCTTGGAAATATATCAGGCAAAATTCTTGTGAAATAACTAAAGAAACATTCAATCACATTCAAAGATAATGAAAAAACTGATTATGACACTGGCCGCTTTGGTAGCGGTGACAACAGCGAGCGCCTATGGCTTGAAAACCAAGCTGACAACTCCTCTGATGGGTGACGGCGCTATGACAATGCAAGAGTTTGAGGCACCGGTAGTGAGGCCTGAGCGTGCAAAAACTGCCGCTAAAGCAGCCGATGAAGACAGTAAACAAGAGGCCGAATATATGCCGGCTGAAGACCCATACACGGCATTGGGATTCAATACTGCTACTGCAGGCATGCAGGAAGGTATGGCCATACAGATTGAGCCTGTTTTCGTGAACAACAATGCGGGCAATGAAATTACAAAGGTGATATTTTATACCGGTATACAGAAAGGTACCAATGTGAATCCTTTGAAAACGGCCACTGTGTTTGTGACAAATGACCTCACTAAAGACCCCGTGATAACTCAGACAGTTTCGTGTCCAGGAACTGTGGCGACACGCGTTGAGGCTATTCTCGACACTCCTTATGTATTAGAGGCCGGCAAGAGAGTGTATGTGGGTGTTTACTATACCCTTACCAGTTCAAGCAATCTTCCAATCGTAATTGATTATACCTCACATGACAATGACTTCGGTGGCTGGGCAGGTATGCGTAAATCGGAAACCTCTGCATGGCAGTGGGATAATCTTGCCGAGCAGTATGGTTTCGTGTGCGTGGGTGCCATGGTGCGTGGCACATTCCCTGAGCATTGCGCTTCGATTACAGCAATCGATGGTGTGCCTGTGAGCTATCAGGGAAATCCTTTTGAGGTGGATTTTATGATAAAGAACAATGGCTCGGACGCAATCTCTACTCTTGATATTGAATATGGTATGGAAGGTGAGGCTTTGAAGGCCGAAACGGTATCATTCGGAGATGAACCGCTGCCGTTCAATAAGACCGGCATAGTAAGCCTGCTGGATGTGGTGTCGGATACTCCGGCCAAAAGCGCCAATGTAGCAGTCAGGATAACCAAAGTGAACGGTGTGGCAAACACATCGGTCGATGATGCCGAAGCCTTGTTTCCTGTCACCATCGTGCCTGTCGGAAAAGGGTTCAAACGCAATTCAGTAGTGGAGGAGTTTACAAGCATTTCGTGTACGGCATGTCCTATAGGCTACACCGCTATGGAATATGTGCACGACAATTATCCCGACGGCGATTTCATCCCTGTGGGAGTGCATGTGAATATACCGGGTCGTGACCCGCTCACTGCTACCTCATGGCGTGGTATGGTGGATAACCTATGCTCGGGCAGTGTGCCTTCGGCTATCTTTAACCGCAGTATTCCGTTCTATCCCATGCCGGATAATATGACGCTATTGTACAATCAGTACAGCAAACTGCCTGCAATAGCCAATGTGACAGCAGTGGCAGAATATGATAAGGAGGAGGGCACTGTCAGTGTCGACGCCAAGTCATCGTTCAGTTTCGATTATGATGACGGTTCGAAAAATTTTGCTCTTGCTTTCGCTATCACTGAAAACAATGTGGGTCCCTATACCCAGCAGAACGGTTATTCCGGCGCAAATTACGATTGCTACGGTTGGAATGAACTGCCATCGACGGTGGATCTTATCTATAATGATGTGGCTCGTCAGCTTCACTCGTTCAACGGTCTTTCGGGCAGCGTGCCTGACGAAATCGTGGCAGGCGAAGAATATGATTTCCATTACAGCATCAAACTGCTGCAGGCAATCGACGATGTGAACAACATCAATCTTATCGCTTATCTCATCAACAAAAATACCCGCGAGGTGATGAATGCCTTCCAGCTGAAGGCCGGTGAAATCACCGGTCAGGAATCGGGCGTGGAGAACATCGTGGCCGGCGATAATGCCGATGCCCCCGTTGAATATTTCAATCTGCAGGGTGTGAAGGTAGTAAACCCCGAAGGTGGTATCTTCATCCGCCGTCAGGGCTCGTCTACCACAAAGGTCGCTCTCTGAAGTATAATATTGCAGACCAACTTATAAATTGATTTTAGAGTATGTTTACTTTTGGCTTATGTTAAGATTTAGAGAAGATTTCAGAGTATGTCTGGAGATTGAGTGAAAGAGTTATGGGGTGCCATAACGACTGAATGAAATCTCCGGACAGGCCTGAAAGACATCTAAAGATTTCATAAAGTTAAAAGTAAACATACTCTTAAAGCTCTCCCCTTGGCCGCCGAGCGGGCTGGGGGAGAGCCTTTGTATATTATTGCCCGTTTTGCATTTAAATCGTAACTTTGCGGCAACAAAAAGTCACTGAAAGACTATGGAGAAGAAAAATATCACCATACTCGGGATAGAATCAAGTTGCGACGACACTTCGGCAGCCGTAATTCGCGACGGTATTCTGCTCAGCAATGTCATAGCAAGCCAGAGCGTGCACGAGGAATACGGTGGAGTTGTGCCGGAGCTTGCTTCGAGGGCGCATCAGCAGAACATAGTGCCGGTGGTGGATGCCGCCATACGCCGTGCCGGCATCAGCAAAGCCGACCTATCGGCCATTGCTTTCACTCGCGGGCCGGGGCTGCTTGGCTCGCTGCTGGTGGGCACATCTTTCGCTAAAGGTCTGTCGCTTGGTCTGCGTATACCCATCATAGATGTGAATCATCTGCACGGACATGTGCTGAGCCACTTTGTGCGTCGCGAGGCCACCGATCGTGTGCCTGAATATCCGTTTCTGTGTCTGCTCATCTCGGGAGGCAACTCGCAGATTATTCTGGTGAAAAATTACAACGACATGCAGATTCTCGGGCAGACCATCGACGATGCCGCCGGCGAGGCTTTCGACAAGTGTGCCAAGGTGATGGGCCTTCCTTATCCCGGTGGTCCGCATATCGACCGTCTGGCCGCCCAGGGCGACGCCAAGCGTTTCAAATTCGCCAAACCGCATATCCCTGAGCTCGACTATAGTTTCAGCGGACTTAAGACCTCGTTTCTTTACACCGTGCGCGACGGTGTGAAAGCCGACCCCGATTTCATCGATAAAAACCGTGCTGACCTTGCGGCATCGCTTCAGCGCACTATCATAGATATTCTGCTCGACAAACTGCGTAAGGCAGTGAAGTTGACCGGAGTGCGCACTGTGGCAATAGGCGGCGGAGTATCGGCCAATTCAGGCGTACGTGCGGCTGTGGCCCAATATTGCGAGGAGAACGCTCTCGCGGCATTTATTCCCGAGAGAGTGTTCACCACCGACAATGCGGCCATGGTGGCTATCGCAGGTTATTTCAAATATCTCGACGGACAGTTCTGTCCCTACAACCTCGCTCCTTACGCACGTGTGACAGTGTGAGACAGAAAGAGAATTCTGATTTTTAAGCTATGGAAATTTCAATCATAGTAATAGGCGATGAGCTGCTGCTCGGCGATGTGACAGACACCAATTCGGGCGACATTGCCCGCGCTTTCGCCCCGGCTGGCTGGGCCGTGAGGTATGTGCTATCAGTTCACGACGATGCACATGCCATAACCGACGCCATAAAGCGCGCCATGAAGGTAACGAAGGTTGTGCTTACTACAGGAGGGCTCGGTCCGACAAAAGACGATATCACCAAAGGTGTGCTGTGCGACATTTTCGGAGGCGGACTGCATTTCGATGCAGAGGTGATGAAAAATGTTGAACGCATATTCAGCGAGCGCCATCTCGAGATGAATCATCTTACACGTACCCAGGCCATGGTGCCCGACAGCTGTAAAGTAATTCCAAATGAACTGGGTACTGCGCCGATTATGTGGTTTGAAAAGGATGGCCGTGTGCTGGTGGCAATGCCGGGTGTACCGTTCGAGACAAAACGGGCGCTTACCCATGTGGTTCCTGCATTGCTTGAGCATTTCGGTGAGCATCCGGTAATCCGTCACAGACATTTCACAGTGACTGGCATCTGTGAGAGTTCTTTGGCGCAGGTGCTTGAGTCGTGGGAAGATTCTTTGCCCGAAGGAATGCATCTGGCCTATCTGCCTAACCCCGGATACATCAGGCTGCGCCTTGATGCCGTAGGATGTGACGAGGAGGCTGTTGAACAAGAACTTGATGCGCGAGTGGACGCGCTTTTGCCCATGCTTGGTGAAAACCTGATTTATCAGGGCGATTTCTCGCCCGAACGGATGCTGATGAAGCGCCTGGGAGAGAGAGGTTTTACTATGGCTACGGCTGAAAGCTGCACCGGTGGCAATGTGGCCCACCGCATGACCATGTTGCCCGGAGTGAGCGATGTGTTCCGCGGGGGAGTGGTGGCTTACGACAATGATGTGAAACACCGTGTGCTTGGAGTGGAAGAGGATGTGCTTGCAAGCCTCGGGGCCGTTTCGGAGCCTGTGGTCAAGCAGATGGCTGAAGGTGCATGCCGCATTCTTGGTGCCGATGTGGCGGTAGCTACTTCGGGTATAGCCGGTCCCGGTGGTGCGACTCCCGGCAAACCCGTAGGCACTGTATGCATAGCAGTGGCTACGCCCGACGGCACAGTTACCGATACACTGCATCTGCCGGGCGACCGCGGCCGTGTGATTGACCGCGCCACCACCACCGTAATCCTCCGCTTGCTATCCGCACTCAGTTAAGGATTCTATTGAAGAAAGTTCCATACACTGCCATCGGTGGTTATCACCAGTCTGGCAGATGTAGATAGTAAATTTTAGTCGTTCTATTTTAGGACGGCTATCTTTTTGTATTATTGGCAAATCATAATAAACTCAAGGTGTTTGGCGCTTTAATAATATTTAACACTGATTGTTCGCCGATAACTGATACAATCCAGTCATATTAGTGAATTAAAAAACATCAATATGCATGATTTATCGGAAAATGAACTAAAGGAGAGAGTAGTTAGGGAGAACCTCGACTACCTTGTGAGATTTGCATTGTTCAGGATTGGAAATATGTCGCTCGCGGAAGACGCTGTATATGATGCGATAGTGAAGTTTATCGAACACAAGCATCCACCGATAGCGCCGGAAAATATGCGCTCCTATCTGTTTCGTATTGTCTACAATCTTTGTCAGGAAAGATGCCGCGTGGCCTGTAAGTATAATGTTTCACTTGAACAAATCAATGAAGTGTCGCTTACTCCTGAGCAACAGTTAGACAGCGATGAAGTAGAACGAATCAATTCTATCCTTGATGCACTTCCGGAACGCCAGGCGGAAGTTATAAGGATGAATGTCATTGATGAACTTTCATTTGCTGAAATCAGCCGCATATTATCTGTGCCGGAATCAACACTGAAATCGCGATTTAAAACCGGAATGAACAAACTAAAGGACTTGTATTTAAAGGACGAATGATATGAATGACTTTGAAGAAATTAAAAATATGCTTACCAGCCATATACGGGAAGTCAAGGCATCAGAGGAGTTGCATCAGCGAGTTGATTCCCTCTTTTCGGAAAAACAGCGTATTAGGCGCAAACGCCGCAGACTCTTATGGAGATTGGGCGGTAGTGCTGTAGCAGCAGTCATAATAGGTATCATTGTAATACCGTTCAATATGTCTGCAAAAAAAATGCTGTCAAGCGCTATCGATGCTCTAAAGGGAATTGATAGCGTGGAGATGACTATAGATGTGCGAACTCTACCTAAAGAAAACTTCTCTTACATAGATCTCTCAGCAGGCTTTGTACCTCATCGGATTATTTCAGAAGGTTTTGATTCTATCCCGTCGTGGAGCATTGACAAAGGTGTACGCGCAGCCTGCGGAACTGACAGTGGGATATTCTATTGGTTAAAAGATATAGACTTCGGATGGAGCGGTTACAGCTCTCCGGCTGAAGTGCTTGGGCCATTTGAGACATTCATTTCACCACGCACCATTCTTGAGACTGAACTACGACAGTGTGAAATTGACAAAAAAGCCCGTTATAAAGTTGAAGAAAAGGACGGTGATATAATATTGACAGTCAGAGCTGCTCCGCAGGGTGTTTTTGAAAATCCTTATCAGCTCAATGCAAGCATACGTGAGTCGGAGAATATCAGGCGTTATATCATTGATGCAAAAAGCCACCTACTTAAGAATGTGAGCATCAGCGTGATTTGCAATGATGTGGAAACAGAGGTGCTGCACATCTCTGAAATAAAATATGGGAAAACAGGTGGCATCGAACGCCCCGGCAATCAGATAACATTTGTTCCTTTTGACGCTCCTGAAAAGACATATAACCACATTTCGCCTGAAAAGGCGGCACGGGTATTTCTATCGGCGTTTGAGCGATGGGATAACCATGTGATCAACCATTTTATGGATTCACTGGAGGCCGAAGAATACAGGAACCCATATGAAGGGGCTATTTTGGTCGAATTGGGCGAAGCATTTAGGTCAGGTGATTATTGTGGAGTTTATGTTCCCTACAGGTTGCGTCTTCCATATGGACAGGAGAAACAGTGGAATCTCGCGCTTCGTCCTAAGGGAGATGGAGGATGGGTGTTTGACGGTGGTCTGTAGGTCACACCATATAACATGATTTCAGCTCCACGCTGCGTTAAGGCAGGGTGGAGCTGATGTTGTATTATGATTGGTATGAAAGAAAATCAGAACTGGAAACGGAGACGGGTCATGAGGCGGTGGTCGTTTGCGCCGCCCATGTTCCATGTCTCATGACGGCCGTAGTTGTACTCGAATCCCCACTGCAGGTAAGGAGTGATGTTGTAGAAACAGTTGGCTGTGGCGTATATGCCGTAGCGGTAGTTGTCGAGCGATGCGACGCCATTGTTGTCGTTGGCTGTGGCATAGTCTTCCACATCCCATACACGTGCGTAAGAACCTACGGCGTTGACCTGTAATTTAGGTGTGATGTTGTAGGATGCCCCGAAGGTGACGCTCATCATAGGATTCGCCTGCATCTCGCCAGGTTTGTCAGATTTGGGTGTGAAGGAGAGAGCACGGCCCTCAAGATCCTGGATGTAGCAGCCGAGCCCCTTGCCGTAAACGGCCTGGAAATTGAATGTAAGTGGTTTCCAGAAACTGAAGTTACCTGAGAACTGGGCGCCCCAGCCGAGGGCATGGCGCGATTTGTCGGCTACGAGGTCGCGGTAGAAGAAATTGCGGACAACAGCTGATGCACGCACGCGGTTCTGTTTGGAGGGTGCATACTCGATATAGGCCGGAATGTCGGGCGCCTTCTGGCTTGCATCGGCGGTGACGGTGGTTCCTCCGAAATCATGACGGTAGTCATGTCCGCGATAGATGCCGTCGGAATTGTAGAACGTTGGCATCTCGATGCCAGCTCCGAATGCGAACCCGTTGTAGGATTTGGAGTTGTAGAACACACTGTAAGTGGATGTGCACACTATGCCGCACGGACCTTGAGGGTCGATTGTGGGCGGCTGGGAAGCCAGCACATCGTCAAAGTTGGTGAGGGTGATACCAGCGGTGACTCCTCGGTAGGTGACATAAGCTCGTTTCAGAATCACGCCTTTGTTATTGTAGCCGGTGGTGAGCATGATGTAGCCGGTGACCTCATTGGGGGTATTAGCCATTCCTACTACGGTGAAATCGAGGTTTGTGGTGAGTGGATTGATGAAAAATGCGGCGCGATGCCCCGAAGTGGCCGGTACAGGGATATCGCCGGGCACGAACCACATGCCTGCCTTGGGCACATTGTAGAGGTCGTTGCCGATGTCATAGCCGACAATCGGGTTAATGTTGCCTCCAATCGATAGGATGAAGCGGTTGCCGCCCGAACGGATGGCAAATTTTGGTTTGGCCACTGCGTTGGGCTCGATGGGGCGTACACGTTCAAGGATAGTGCCTACTTCGCCGTCGGTACCGATAAGCTCTAAACTGCCGATTTCGTAGATTACATCATCGTCGTTGTCGTAGTTCTGGGCTTTTGCCGGGAATGATGAGATGAGCAGCATTGTTAAAACTGACAGCATAAAATGTGAAGTCTTCATAAATGTTAGATTTGAGAATTCGTGATGACAGTTGGCAGGATGCCGACACGCAACAGAGACTGAATGGCTGCGGTTAAAAACTGTTCATATGTTATAATGTTTGTGAACGGTCTTTAGTTCGGCATGCAAATGTTAAAAGCCACTACGAATCTTGCCGGCGACTATGTGTGGCGGCAATTCATGAAGTGTGAAAACCCAGATGTAAGACGAGCGTCAGTGGTGAAGGAGATTCTTTCTGTTGGCTGCGATGTATGCAATGGCAATTACTGTGAGTGTCAATAGCTCGGACGCGGGTATGGCGAGCCATAGGCCCGGAATGCCGATTACAGATGGAAGAAGCACAAACAGCGGTACCATGAATATTACACCGCGAAGAAGCATGTAGTATATGGCGCGCGAGGCTTTCTCGCAACTTTGGTAATATCCGATAAAAGTGATGTTTAGTGAGAAAAAGACGGCACAGGTGCCGAGCAGTGGCAGACCTTTCACCGCAAGGGTGTAGGCCGGAGCCTCGGCAGGCAGGAATACTCCGGCGAGAAACTGTGCTCCTTCCAGCATGATGAGAGTGATGGCCACTCCGCAGAGACATGCCGATATAAGTGCGATTCGCAATGTAGCTTTTACCCTTGCATTGTTGCCGGCTCCATGATTATAGCTTATCAGTGGCTGTGCCGACTGTGCCACGGCATTGCTGATGGAGAATATCAGAGGGAAAAGGTAGCAGCCGATGCTGAAGGCAGCTATGCCGGTTTCGCCCAGATATCGCATGAACATGTAGTTGCCTGTGACCATCATGACACCCATGGCCACTTCGGCTATGAATGTGGCCAGCCCGATTTTTGACATATAGCCGATATTCCTCACAGTGAGTGAGAGTGATTCGGATGTCAGCTTTAAGCTGCAGAAACGCAGTGTGCGGGCGAAGAAAATAAAATATACGAGCACCAACACCCCGCCTACCCCACATGAGATGGATGTGGCTATGGCTGCGCCTTTGATACCCATACCCAGGGGGAACACCATAAGCCAGTCGAGCACGATGTTGAGCAGCGCGGCTATGATCTGTATCGCCATGGCGAAATTCGGGGCTCCGTCCTGCCTGATCAGCATCATGCCGGCACATTCGAGATATAGGAAAACCAGTCCTGGAAGTAACCATAGCATGTAGTCGGTTGCATAATGTTCGAGTGCGGCATTGCATCCGAGCGCATATAGAATAGGCCGGGTGAAAAGCAGACAGCACACAATTACTATCGAGAAAATCACGGCCCCGGCTGTGATGGCCTGAGTGGTGATGATGCGTGACGACTTGATGTTGCCCTCGGCCATGCGCACGCCGCAGATTACTGATGCGCCGATGCCGAACATGAGTCCGATGCCGGTACATACCAAAAATAGCGGCGCTACAATGTTGATGGCAGCGAGAGCATCGCTGCCCACACCGTGGCCCACAAACATGCCGTCGCACAGATTCAGCACAGAGTTGAACAGCATGCCCAACAGAGTAGGGAAAAACATGGCGCGGAAGAGGCGTCCGATTTTTTCGTTGGCGAAATCAAGCCGGTCTCTTTTCATATGCCGTAGTGATATATAATAGTGGAAAAAGTGACTGCAAAGGTACGAATTATTATGTTCGCGAAAAACTTCCATGAGCAGCACATGCGAAGTTAAATAAGGTTAATCTTCAATACTGCTGTCGCATTCGGTTTGCAGCATTGCCGTGAAACGGTTAATTTTGTAATGAATATGCACCATAGCGTATTTGATAAACGGGGATGACCGGTTTTGACAGCGCGTAGAGGTGGTGTGTAAGCATGCAGAGCAATGATGCCTACGCTCTATAATATGAGACATCGCAATTTTAAATGGCGAAAACAACTACGCTCTTGCTGCCTAATCGAAGCACAGTAGATTACGCTTAATCTCCGCAACAGTTGCAGAGACAAGACATCGCCCGATTGTCACAGTCCCGAGACTAATCGATCAGGCGGTGCAGGTAAATCGGGAATAGGAGGCCGGAAGTCGCGAGAAGCCTCCGAAAATTCAGCGAATAAGGACGACATTGGTGGTCAGGAGCCTGTGGCGTCACGAAAATCAAGTCTTGACTAAGCATGTAGAAAGCGCATTAGTTCCGCGTTTGGACGAGGGTTCAAGTCCCTCCATCTCCACTATGTACTTCCGAACTAAATCGGACAAAACGAGTAAAACCTCGGACTATCAGGTAGTTCCGAGGTTTTTTCGTGTCTAATCCTATCGGATTGAGGACCGATATAAGACCTAAAAAAGACCTCTCCAGACATAGTTTAGGCACTAACCAGGCACTAAGTTTTCAAATTGCGTTTTAGTGCCTAAATAGTGCCTAAAATACCTATAAATTCCTATGTGTCAGTTAGATGCAAAGACTTAACTTAGACAAAACTCGGAAAACAGGCGACATTTTAAGTATCCGATTTGATGATGTTAAAACCGATGTCCGACACAATTTCCGATATTGTATGGAAAACCCAAGCCTGAATGCCCCCTGCGGCCAGGTTTATTTGACCCCATGAGCCAAAATTGCTCTAACCCTTTT
>CAKTFH010000027.1 GCA_934555895.1 uncultured Muribaculaceae bacterium
GAAAGGTTGGAATCTGTTGGCCTTCCATGTGATATTCCTTAAACATATTAACAAATTCAAAAAGTCAAGATGACTTCACACTCTAAACCTCACGGCATATGAAAAAACTATTACTTCTTCTCATTCTGGCAATCACCACCGTTTCAACCGCCTTTGCCGACACCTCCGCCTCCCAACCCGACGAGGAATACTACCCCTTCGTGGAACAGGGCAAAACCTGGAAATACACTCAGCGTTCTTTCAGAACAAGTGACCCTGATATAGATATACCTGACGATTATTTATGGGAATATCGCATCGAAGATACCGTGGAGATAGATGGTCAACAATGGCATAAACTTAACTGGTACAGAGAGAATCGCAAAGGAGAAATGGTTTTTCAAGAGACTCGTGCCTATTTACTTGAAGACATTCCCGACAAAAAGGTATGGGCGAAATTCAGAGCAACCAGCAATGCCAAGCCTTATCTTTTATATGACTTCTCAACTGGGAAAGGCCTTTACTCTTGGAATATATATGGTGACTGTGATTGTGTTCAAACCATTGATACTAAACATATTTTTAAAGCCGCAAACGGCACAAAGCTTAATTCCGTAATCATTCGATTACCGGACGAAGAAAGGGAGTTTATGGTCACTCAGGGTTTGGGATTTTTGATGAAGGAATCGGAATGCAATGAACAAGATTATAGTTATGCAGACTTAGGTATTACCATCCTTAGTCTGCATATGATGGTCACTAGCAGTCTTCCCGGGACTACTATTCCATGGCTCTATGAAATCACGGCTGGCGACGGCACCGTGCTTTACACCCACGACGCATACCGCCGACAGACAACGGACGGAGTAGACGCGACACCTGCCGACAAAGTGGAGATGGTGCTCGAAGGGAAGCAAATAAAGCTCTCGGCGCCTGCCGCCATCGGTCGTGTGATGGTTTTCGATGCCTCAGGCTGCATGATACGCGACTTCGGCCTCAGCCAGAGCACCTTCACCATCGACACCACAGGCTATATGCCGGGCCTCTACATCGTGAAGGCCGGCTCCGAAACCCTCAAAGTCACCGTAAACTGATTGTAACGACACTAACATTCTGACATTCACCCATACAAAACGAGCTACGCCGGCAAGCGCAGCCCGTTTTTGTAGGTGATAAAGTTTCCAAAAGGAATATCAGCGCACGGCTACCTGAAGAATCGGGGCACCCAATACATTCTCGATTAATGAGATTGTCTCGATAGTAAAGTTGTGGGTGCCTCGCATCCATTTGCTGATTTCCGATTCCTGCTTACCGAGCATATTCGCGAGGTCTTTTTGTTTAAGGCCTTTTTCCTCCAATATGCTGTGAATCCTGTCCACAATGAGAAAAGACAGGTCAACACGCCGTCGGACTTCTTGTGAAACTTTCGTCCGACGAGCCTCTATGATACTACTTCTTTTCATCGCGGGTAAAATTTAAATTTCCTATAATCTCCTTATCTACAATATATAGTGTGCCATTTGACAGTCTTGATGAAATAAATCTACTCGTATCTACAAGCATCTCCACATAATCTGATAATGTCTCACTTTCTTGCCATGCAGCACAGTCTTTAACACCTCCGTTACCGAAGATTAGTATCTTATCTGAAAGGCGGATGCAATAAAGGCGTAGATTGCTTGTTTCAATTGGAATCGCACTGACTCCATCGCTAAACCGCCCTTCATAACGAAAATATCTTTCTAACGATCCTCTTTCACTGATTTTATCGAGCCATGCGATGATCGTATCGATATCTTCGTCATAACCGCATCCTTCCGGAAATTTTTCAAAGAACATTTCAAGTTCAGAGAGTTCTTCCTTGTCAAGATGAATGCTATAAAAATTCACAGCATCATGCTCTTCAATTAATTCTACTAATTCTACAGAATATTTCTGCGACATACTTAACTTATAGATTAATTGCGCAAAAATAACAACTCTTTCTCAAGATAACAAAATTATTCACCTAAAAGTTAAGGAACAGCCGGTTTTTTATCAAATCAAGTGTCCATATAACAACAAAATCGAATAGGGAAAGTGTTACAATCAAGGTCCCTGTAATATATCTCTACAAGTTGGAGTACCTGAAGTTCCAATTAAAAACGCTGCTCCCTATAGTTTTTGACAAACTGTGAGGAACAGCGTTTTTAACATTATATCATCCTATTTTCAGGATTGTCAGCGCACGACGACTTTGGCGGTTGTGCGACCGGCGGTTACGGCGTAGACGCCGGGAGCCGCCATGATGCGGTCGGGAGCGGAGGTGGCCGTGCCGGTGTAGACGGTGCGGCCGTCGGCTGCCACCACTGTCACTGCGGTGCCCTGCGGAGCCTCCACAAGGATGTAGCCCTCATGGCCGCTGATGCTGATGCCTGCGGCGGCCGGAGTGTCGATGCCGGAGGTGAGGGTGGCGGTGTTCGACAGGGTCGATTTGCCCTTGTTGTAGGCCACTGCCACATTGTAGCGGGCGCCGGCAGGCACTGCCGTGTTGTCGGTGAAGCTGTGCTCGGAAGCGGAGGTAGTGCCAATCTCAACACCGTTGCGCAGCACGCTGAAGCCCTCCACAACGAGTTCGCCGTTGTCGGATGCCGGGATGTAGGTGAGGTCATCAAAAAGGAGGGCGAACTTGTTGCGGCTCGTGTAGCGGATGGCGAAACGGCGGGCTCCTGCGGGAAGCTCATACGAACGGAAGTTCCACTCGCCGTTGTCGACACGCTCCTGGCGCAGCAGCGTGAAGTCGTCGGGGTCGGTGGAGTCATCCATCGAGTACCATATCTCATAGGTCTCCACGCCGTAGGTACCCACAGGGCGGCGGGTATAGAACGAGATGGTCTGTGCGTCGTCGGCCACGGCGTAGAGTGCCGGCGAGATGAGCCAGTCGTCGTTGAACGGCTCCACATAGCTCGACAGGGCGGTCCAGGCTATGAGGCACTTGTTGCCGCTGCGGGGCTGCCATATCTCGGCATCCACATCCACGCCCTCGGCCTTGGGCTCCCATACCTGGAAGGCCATGGGTGTGCCCATGTTGGGGAATTCCACACCGCTGATGCCGCACGGGATGAGTCCGTCGCGGTCGACCGTGGTAAATTCACCGATATTCTCATAGGCGAACGACTCATATCCGCAGAAATCATCGACTATGGCGTCGGGGGTGAGCGAGGGTGTGCTCCATGTGAGTGTCACGCCCTCTTCGCTCTGTACGGCGGCGAGGTCGGTGACTACAGGCAGCGCGGGCTGATGCACATTGAGATTGAACGAGGCACGGTTGTTGGCCGGAATCTCGTCGGCGGCGTCGCGGGGCACCACCTCGATCTGCACCTCCAGCGGCCGGCCGATATGTTCGGGCAGTGCGTCGAGCTCAAGAGGCATGATGACGCTCGCGCCTCCGGCAAGAGCCTTTTCGGAAGATGCCGAAGCCTGCAGCTGACCATCGACACGCATCTCGAGGTCGAAATCGAGCGCCATGCTGCCGGCATTGCGCACCTCCACGTTGAAGGTGTGGCGTGCGCCGGCCTCAACCGATGTGCGGCCGCTCACGCGGTTCACCATGAGGTCGCGCTCCGAACGGTTGGCCACCTCGATATCGTCGACAATCACATACGACGCGCCGTTGGCGAGTTCGCCGTCGAACACTATGGCCACCCAGGGCTTGTCGGCCCAGTCGGCGAGGTTCACCGAATATCTCTGCCAGCCCTCGGACTTGCCTGATGTGGTGGCGGTGAACACGGTGGTGTATTCCACCTCGTCGGAGGTCACCTGCACATGCAGCGTGGCACCCGAGCCGGCGTAGTGATACATGCTGAATGAGAGCGTGGGAGCGTTGAGACCGTTGAAGGTCACCTTTGGCAGCTGCATGCGTGCCACGCCGGGACGGCGCTCGGGCAGAGCCGCCGAGCAGACGAACATGCCTCCGTCGGCAGCCGCAAGGTCGAGCGAACCTATGTAGTCGGCCACGCCCCAGTTCACATCACCCTCGAGAGCACCCGAAATCCATGGCAGACAGGTCACCACCTTGTTCGATGCGGTCTCCATAACAGGCAGCTCGTAAGGAGGACCGATCACGGCGCCGTTGTTCACCGCCTGACTCTCGCCGGCATCGGTCGATGCCGTGACATAGAACATGAAGAAGTCCTGCACGTTGCTCCCTTCGGGTATCACCGTGGCCTGGCAGTATTTCGTGGTCTGCAGCAGGTAGAGCGAGTTGTTTACAAGCTGATATATCTTGTAGGTGAGATCGCGGGGATTCATGTAGCCGCCGTGGAGCGTCGATGTGGGGGGCGTCCACTCCAGTTCGGCGCTGAGGTTGTCGGCCGACGGGGTTATATCGAGGCGGTCGATATGTGAGGGTACATCCACACCTATCCAGCCTGTACCGTCGCTGCGGCCGCCTTCGCCCGAAGCGTTGAATGCCACGGCCGAATAGGTGTTGAAGCCGTTGGAGGCTCCGGTGTCGCTCAATGTCACACGCTGACCCGGCTCGAGGCCCTCGAGCTCGGCGGCCATGGTGCCGTCGGCACGGTAGATGCGTGCCCCGAGACTACCCGCGAGCGCGTTGCCCGACAGGGTGGTGCGCGGCAGCGTGAAGCTTACCTCGGCCGTGAGGGCGCCCTGAGCGTCGCCTTTCACCTCAACAGAGGCGGGATAGTCGGGGGCCTCCATGCTTGCGCCGCGTTCCAGACGGATGTTGCGCACCAGCGCCATCATCTGCCCCGGCTCGCTCACGCAGTGGAAGCCGATGTAGTAGCGGCCAGCGCCGGCCGGAGGCGTGAAGGTGAAGCTCTCAGTGGCGTATTCGGCACGGGCTATCTCCACGCGGCCTATCACGCGGTGGGTTGACGGATTTGGAGTGCGGCCCACAGTTACCTCGATGATTTCGGTGCACTGCGGCAGACCGCCGCGGCAGTCGAAACTGAGATTGATGAGGTTGTCGCCCGGAAGCGACACAGCCGGAGTGTAGATATAGGCGTTAGAAGCCTTGTTGTAGTAGGTTATCACCTTGATGGCCTGCTCCGAGGGGTCGAAATACCACGAAGTGTCGGTCTCGCCGCCGGGGATGGTGAAGAGGCTGTATTCAAGTTCGGTGGGAGCCACCGCGAACGGCAGCGTGTACATGCCCGCGAACACCCTTGCGCTGCTGCTGTTGCCGCCGCGGCCCGAGGGGTCGAATGTCTCGGCGGTATAGGTATTGAAGCCCGGGGCGGGAGCGGCGTCGGTGTAGCTCAGCTGCTCGCCGGGGGCGGGACTGTTGAAGGTGTGGATGAGCTCGCCGTCGCGCCTGAGCTCTATGCGGCCTATGGCTGCGAGCGGATCGCCCGCAAGCGTGGTTTCGGGAGCCTTGAAGCTAATGGTAGCCTTGAGGTCACCCGAGGGGTCGGCCACGGCCACAAGGCCGCTCACGGCGGCGGGAGCGTCAACGGCACCGTCGTCGGCTATCTGTATGTCGTCGATGAACAGGCGGCTCATGTCGGGGTCGCTCACGCAGTGGAAAGCGAAATAGAGCGGTCCGGCCTCAGTGCAGTCGAATGTGGCTGTGAGCACCTCGCCGGCATTGCTGGCCACCTTGGCAGAGATGAGCACCTCGCTCAGACCGGCCTTGTCGGCTGACCGGCCGCAGAGCACCTCGAACTTGTCGGGGTAGCTTGCCGAAGCCGAGCGTGCGAAGAAGGTGATGCTGTAGCGGTGTCCTGCCTCGGCCTGTATCATAGGCATCACCAGCAGGTCATCGCCGCCGCTCGTGCGCGAGTAGTTGTATGAGGCGGTGTTGTACTCACCGTCGTAGAACCATGTGTTACCGTCGCCGTTAGAGTCGATTACGGCGAGGAGGCTGAAATCCTGCTCTGCCTCGAAGTTGTTGCTGTAAGGCAGACGCAGATGTGTGCCGGCGCTTGCGAAAGCGCTGTTCGACTGCGACACCGGCGCACCGGCGTAGCACACCTCCACCATGTAGGTGTTGGTCACGAAATATCCGTCGCTCACATCGCTGTAGTCAGTGGCCGTGAGGCCGCGGGCTATGCTTTGGCCGTTGCGCAGCAGATTGTAGCTCAGCTTCGAGGGGTCGAACCATCCGCCGTTCTCGCCTGTGGCGGGAGCGCTCCAGGTCACCCTGATTTCAGTGGCCGATGTGGCCTCGGCCCTGAGGTCGCCCACGGCCATGGGGGTATCGGTGCCGGCGAAAGTCATCGTGCGGGCCGGAGTGCCCTGACCGAAACTGTTGGAGCACACGGCCCTCACCTCGTGCACGCCCTCGGTGAGCGGCTGCACGAAGTTGTATGCCTCGCCGGGCATCACCTCGAGCTCGTTCACGGCCTCACCGTCGATGTAGAGCGTCAGCTCCATGGCGCGTGTGAGCGCCGAGCCGCCCACGGTGACCACCGGGGCCTTGCAGCTGATGTGGGCCACGGTGCCGCCGGGCTCGCTGTAGGTCACCTCAAGCTCTGTGGCGGCTGCGGGAGCCCCGGGATTCTGCGCCGGGTCGGTGCATGTGAGGGCCACCACCTCCTCCTCGCCGGCAAACCGCGTGGCCGTGGCCACCTCGCCCGAGGCGGGGTCGACGGTCACCAGCGCGGCAGTGTTGGCGTTGCAGGCGGCCCAGTATATCTTGCTGTCGCGAGGACTCCAGGCACACGACTGCTGGTAGGCGGGCTCAATGCCCGTCTGCGCCACCACGCGGGTCTCGATGGCCGTGGCGGGGTCTATTTCCACCACCTCACCCGAGTCGCCGATGCCGTAGAGATGGCCGTTAGAGTCGGAGCAGATGGCGTAATAGTGGTTCTGCAGGTCGCCCACCTTTTCGAAGGTGAAATCCTTGTGGTTGAAGCGGCACAGGCTGTAGTAGTTGGGCGAACCGTCGTAATTGATTGAATATACGGTCGATGTGGAGGCGTCGTAGGTCATGTTGGCCGAAGCGCCGTCGTATGTGGGATTCTCAGCCTCGGTCGAGGTGGTTCGGCCTGTGGCGAGGTCCACGGTGTAGTAGGTGAGCGAGCTCACCTGACCGTAGAAATCCTTTATGCGAGTGGCGTAGAACACATTGTCGAGCACCACGCCGGCCACCGTGCCGTCGCCGCCGAGCGCCGGAGTGGTGCATATCAGCTCTGTGGCGCCTGTGGAGGCGTTTATGCGATAGAAGCCGGTGGCGTTCGAGCCGTTCCAGGCGGTGCTGTATATCACCAGACCCTCGAGCGACGGCACCGCCTCCCCGGCCTTGGCCGGAGCGGGCATAGCGCCCGGAGCCGTCACGGCCTTGCGGGCCTGTTTTAGCTGCATAATACCCCCGGCTTCCTGCACCGTGGGGCGCGGCATGTCGGCCCTCTGGCCGGGAAGTACCGACAGATGCCCCGGAGAGCGCTGTGTGAAGCGTGAGGCCGCCGAGGAGGCACCACAGGCCATACCCGCAGCGAGCGCGCACAGCGCGGCGTTCCTTAAAAATCTTTTCATTCTGTTTCTCCTATCTATTGTATGTGACAAAGTGTTTATTCTCTCTGTGACAGATTGGCCGCCTGAGCGGCATAAATGTGTTGAAATGCCAAAGATATGAAATAATTTCTATTCCCCGCGCAACCATGTCGCAAAAACTTGCTAACTTTGCCATCGACTATCACAACAGCACACAACGAAACTTAATATCATATGGCAGAGATTAAAACAATCGGCATCCTCACCTCGGGAGGCGACGCCCCCGGCATGAATGCCGCCATCAGGGCCGTCACCCGTGCGGCCATCTTCAGCGGATTCAAGGTCAAAGGCATCTACCGCGGATACCGCGGCCTCGTGACCGACGAAATCGTGGAGTTCTCCACAGCCAACGTGTCGAACATCATACAGCGCGGAGGCACCATCCTCAAGACTGCCCGCTGCAAGGAGTTCCAGACACCCGAAGGGCGCCAGCTCGCCTACGACACACTGCGCCGCCATGAGATAGACGCCCTCGTGGTAATCGGCGGCGACGGCTCGCTCACCGGAGCGCGTATCTTCGCCAACGAGTTCAATCTCCCCATCATCGGCCTCCCCGGCACCATCGACAACGACCTCTACGGCACCGACACCACCATAGGCTACGACACTGCCCTCAACACCATCATGGAGTGCGTCGACAAAATCCGCGACACAGCCACATCCCACGAGCGCCTCTTCTTCATTGAG
Organism: uncultured Muribaculaceae bacterium; assembly: GCA_934555895.1. Taxonomy (GTDB): domain Bacteria; phylum Bacteroidota; class Bacteroidia; order Bacteroidales; family Muribaculaceae; genus UBA7173. The sequence goes on from CAKTFH010000027.1 coordinate 8,164, forward strand.
GTGATGGGCCGCGACGCCGGATTCCTCGCCCTCAACGGAGCCATTGCCTCCGGAGCCGAGGCCGCCATCATCCCGGAAATCTCCACCGAGGTCGACCAGCTCGCCGACCTCATCGAAAACGGCTTCCGCAAGAGCAAGAACTCCTCCATAGTACTCGTGGCCGAAAGCCCCGTCACCGGCGGCGCCATGGGCATAGCCCAGCGCGTGGAGAAGGAGTATCCGCAGTATGATGTGCGAGTGTCAATCCTCGGCCACCTGCAGCGCGGCGGCTCCCCCACGGCCCACGACCGCATCCTGGCATCGCGCATGGGAGCCGCGGCCATCGACGCCCTGCTCGACGACCAGCGCAACGTGATGATCGGCGTCAAGAACGACGAGATAGTCTACGTGCCCTTCGTAAAGGCCATCAAAAACGACAAGCCCATCAACCGCGACCTGCTGGAGACCCTACGCCGCCTCTCCATCTGAAGCCGGTAGCTAAGCAAGCTAAGATAGCTACCTTAGCTAAATTAGCTAAAATAGCTGAGATAGCCACAAAATCAAGGGCGCCCCCCTGCTTCGGCACGGGAGCGCCCTTGATTTTTGTGTATAAAAAAACAAATGACGGGGCGTCTCACGACGCCCCGTCACCGCTCAATCAAAATGCAGAGCTCAGATTTTCAAACTCTGTTTTTCTGACCTTGTTGTCAGGGGGCATACTGTCATCACGACATGGCGCCCCCTCTCGTCTAAAATTTATATAATCATTAATCCAATCCTTATTTTTTGGGCGCGATGATCACCACGCGGCTCAGGGCCGGGTCGTCGAAGAACATGTTGCCCACGCCGCCGTTCCACTTCACATCGAAGCGGTCGGCTGCGATGCCGAACTCCTTCACCAGGTAGTCGCGCACCGACTGCGCGCGCTCGCGGCTCAGGGTCTCGTTTATCTCAGGTGTGCCGGTGGCCTTGTCGGCGTAACCTATGATGGTGAAGGTGGCCGACTTCGGGGTCGACTTCACCATGTTGGCCACCTGCTCGAGCTGGGCGCGGTCGGCGTTCGACAGCGAGCTCACGTTGATGGGGAAGTAGATTAGGTAGTTGCCGTTGGCGTTCACCACAGTGTTGTGCTGCACTGTCTTGCCGGCCATCTCCTTCTCGAGCTTCTCGTTGGCGGCGATGAGGTCGGCCACCTGGCGGCGAAGGTTGTTCACAGCCTCGTTGTCATACTCTACCACCTTCATCACCCTCGACTTCCAGCCGCGTGGAGCGAAGCGGTAGGTCACGCCGGCGGTCACGCTCAACAAGCCCTCGAAACTGCGGCCACCTGGCTCGCCGTCAAGTTCGTCGTTGGTTACCGTACCCCTTATATCGAGATTGATGTCGAAAGCCTTCGAAATGTGGAACATGTTGAACACACCCACATTGCCTATCACCGAATTCTGATGGGGAGTGTCGTACACATGGCCCCAGCCCACGCCTATGTAGGGAGCGCAGCCGTAGACGCGGCTCTCCTTGTAGCCCCCGATGATGTTCGTGAGGTCGAACATCACATCAGCGTGCAGTGTGAGGAAGTTGAACTTCTGCTGGCACAGGAACCCGTAGGGGTTCGAGAACTTGCCGTCCACCGGCTTGCCCGTGTTGTAGATGCCACCGTTGCCCTCGGGACTCCAGGTCTGTGTGGCGCCCTTGGCATAGAGGCCGCTGTACATCAGTCGCACGCCGATAGAGGGCGAGAACCACTTGCCCACCGCCACATCGATAGCCGGCGAAATGCGGTCGCCGAGCTTGCACTGGCGGTCATGGTCGCCGAAGAATATCTGCGGGCCCGCGCCTGCGCTGATAAACCAGTTGCTCCGGGCATCGGGGGCGATGCTCGTCACTGTCTCAGTGTACTCTTCTGCTACGAATCCAGCCTCCTGGGCCGACATGCCCGCCACGGAAAGCACTGCAGCGGTACACAAAAGATACTTTTTCATTTAATTGATTTTTGTTTTGAGTGATTTATTATTGTTTTTTATTCCTTTACACAACGCACGGGATAGGCGCACCACGGGTAGGAGGTTTCCTGTGTCTTCACAGTGCCCCTGACGCCGGAGTTGCCGCTTCCGAGCCCCTTGTCAGGCTCCTTGTAGTTGCCGGAGCCTGTCAGATACACAAAATGTCCGAGATAGACATTTCCTTTGCCTGTGGTGTTGGTCACTGCGCCGCAACTCAGCCAGCGGTGCGAGTTCTTCCCGTAATCTTTACGGTTTCCGGTTGTCACATTCGGGAAAAGATAGCCGTTGGCAGGATAATACACGCCCTCGGTATCGTTCTCGAAGCGCTTCATGTATATACCGTATCCGAAAATCTTGTCAGAATTGCTGGAGCTTCCGCAGGCGAAGCCGATGCGGCTCATATGCATACCCTTCGGAAGCCAGCGAGGCACGGTGCCGGAGTATACCGTATCGATGACGCAGTTAAAACTCTGGCTGAGGGCCGGAATCTTCACGCCGTCCACTGTGGTGTAGCTACTTACGCCGCTCATGTTGCTCTCGTTCTTGTTAAGAGGTATGAAACTGTCGAAGGTATAGTAGCTCGGCACGCGGTAGCCAACCGGAGAGGGGTCGTAGATGGTCTTGACATCCGTCCACTTGCCCGAGGCATCCTGCCCGCTGAATTTTGCGTCGCCCCAGAGGAGTTCGACATCAGTTCCGAGCCAGTCGCCGTCGCCGTTCCCCTCATAGCGGTTGATAAGCTCCGCAGGATGCTGTATCGACGCCTCTATGGTATGCTCGGCCTGCGACGCGCCCTTCCATACCGGAAACGCCGTCAGATCCTCTTCTTTGCCGCCGACATAACGCTTCAGGGAGTTTGGCATAGGGTCCTTGCGGCCCCACTGATAGCACATGGCACGGAGCACCACATCCTCGTCGGCCTCCACGCGAGCGGTCTGCAGCCGCTGTTCGTCGTTAGCCGGGAAGGCACCGAGGTCGCGGTCCATTATGCGATTCACCACGCCGCCCTTGGTGGTGTAGTCATAGGTTGCGGGCAACGTGTCGCCTGTGCCCCATATATGCCAGCTCCAGAGGATATTCCCCGTGGCTCCGACACCATCGTAGACAGCAATTACGGCGTTGCCCGTGTTACCGGTTGTGCGGTAGTGCACGCGGCCTTCGCGCAGCTCCACATCGGTGATGAAGCCGTCCACATCCTCCCACAGCAGCGCGGCCGATACCGGGGCTATGGTGGCGTCTTCGGTGTGGAAACCGGCACCGGGAATGATGCCCTTCTGTCCGTTGCCGATCACCGTTGCCTTGAAGTCATGCTCTCCGGCGGTGGTAATCATATAGCAGTTGGCGGTCTCTTCCTCAGGCTCCGGGGTAAGCTCCTCGACCTTCAGACCGTCGCTGTAGAGGTTCAGTGTCAGGTTGAAGGTGTACACTGCGTCCGCCTTGAAATCGTAGGCTATGTGACGCGTGAAGGTGGCCTTGTGCGAGTCGGTGAACACAGTTATCGTAACCTCGTCGTCGGCGTGCAGGTCGGGAGCCGCCGACATGTAGCCTGTCACGGTGCGGCCCTCGGAAAGCGCCGGCATACCGCTCCATCTCATGGTCACGCTGTTCGTCGTGTTGCCCGTGAAGGCATATGTACCGGCGGTGGCGTCGAAGGTAAAGTCGCCGGCCAGGGCGCGCCCCTCCGGGAGCGTAAGCGTGACGCCCGCGAGGGTCTCACCGGCCAGGGCAGTACCCGTAGCTTCCACATTGATACGGAAGAGCGCAAAGATGTGCCGGAAGTCGAACTCATCCGCTGCTTCGAGGCGCGGACTGCCGTACTTGTAGTCGCCCTCAAGCTTGCGGCTTGATAAGCTGTAGTGCTGCTCGGCCGGCAGCGTGCCCACCAACGATGTGACGGGATGGCCGTCGTTGGCGCTGCTGTAGGGATAATATGCGTATTGCGGAGAGTCGCAATTGCCCGTAAATGGTGCTCGGCCCGTGGGTGCGGTGGCGATGCAGCCGAAGCGGATGTTGGAACCCGTGGCGCCGTAGACGCCGATGGCATCGTCGGGAGTCCAAAGGATGCCGATGTGACCGCCTTCATATTCAGTGTTGTCGATGGCCGTGCGCGACGGCCCGCTCTCCGGCATTGTGCCGGCGTATATTACGGTGGTTCCTTCCGGTGTTGTTACCTCACCCGGCACTGTGTTGTCGCACGACATGGCAATCAACGAAAGTGTCGCGGCGAAAATGGAAAAGTGTTTATACATTAATTGTGATATGACTGATAATATAAGCAACCGGTCAAACAGTTGCTTAATCGATTAATAATAAGATAATTTCCCGTTCAAGGGATAACTTTCCGGAAGTTGTCGGCGCCGGCTGGCGCAAAGCTGCTTGCAAAAAGTATTCAAGGAGATGTGCCGGACATGACTTTCGGGTCCGGCACATCTCCCTTGGCATTATTTATTTAAGGGGATTCTGCGTGTTGTTTGTGAAATGCGAGTTCGTCTTGTCGCGTGCGCTGACTGCCGACGGAGTGCTGCTGTCATCACGCCGTAGCAACAGTGCCTTGTTGTTGTTGATGATGGCGCGAATCAGTTCTGTAGATTGGTATGTATCTTCCTGGCCTGTGGGCGGAATCGCATAGTTCATGAACACAAAGCCTACCGGTACCGGAGTTCGCGACGGATCAGATATTTTGCTTAATACATATGGATTCAACTGCGTGGCAACCGTCTGATAACCGCTTGCACCCGAGGATCCGTTGTAACCACCGATAGCGACCTCATAGTAAGTGTTATGCAAGGGACTTGCATAATTCTTGGCAATCTCCTCATTTACAAGATCGATGGCATCTTTACGGTTTTGTATACTAGTTATATTATCCTGCTCGGTAAAACACCAGCGTAAAGATGTTTCAGGAGTAGAGAACGGAGCTACGGGCACTCCCCATTTCATGTTTACCGTCTGTGGTTTGGTTTCAGAATCATTGACCCAGCGTGAAAAAAGTGCCGGGGTATTTCCCGACCATCCTATACCATTATTACTGAGCAAATTCTCATTTTGACCGACACCATCCGCATTCGGACTGCCATGGAAATTAGTATTTATCTTGGCAATCAGGTAGCCCTGAATATTTCTGATAGTAGTGTTCGATGTAATTTCATCAGTGTAGAGGACCTGTGATTTACCCGTACTTTCATTTGGGGTGTTACGTAATCTGTTCAGACAAGATTCGACAGCTATAGGCCACGCAGTCCAGTGGTCGATGGTTGTTGTACTATATGAGTAACTGTATTCCGGTTCTCCCCATTCATCAGCATCAGTAAATGTCCCGTCAGGGATAGTCCAGGTGACATTTGAAAGTGAAGCAGTTTGCCCGAAAGGACGCCTTCCATTCAGAGTCAAACCGGATTTGCTCCTGCGTCTGGTTTCTGTCACAGTTCTCCAAGGTACAGTGACCGGTCTACCGGTATTTCCCCAGTCAAAACCGAATTCAAGGAACATAAATCCGGAGGGTTTCATATTGTTGGCAGCTGCAATAAGAGCATCGGAATATGATGCATCAGGATTATCATCTGCTCCGGATATATTGGAAGTTCGGTATAACCTCAAATAGAATTCCGGGTATTGGTTATATGTTACAGTCTGCGTCTGTGTTACCGTTAAACCGGTTCCGGTGACATCATAATTTCCTATCCCCTCTCCGCCTGAAATCGAACCGCCTGCATTGGTATCCACACTTGGGTCTGCAGTTTCGGTTTTTTCATCTATTCTTTGTTCTTCATGCCAAGCTATATCCGCACTATTCACATTCGCAGTTGTAAGTGGCGTTTTAAAGTCGTTGTCAACGAATGGAACAGTGCCGTTGGCGGTGTGCACCTCAAACGCACGGATACCGGCATCATACAGTTGCTGAATTGTAACGCTTCCCTGTGCATTCGGGTTGGCGGCGTGCCAGGCACCCGGAATCGACAGTTCAGAAAGATAGATGTCGGGATCAAGCTGACTTACCCACTTCGAGAGGTCGAAGTCCTCACCACGGGTTCGGAAATAGCCGAGTTTGACGGGATAAATCTGACCTGTCGCAAAATTACCGTCATTTTCAAGCATCTGATAGAAGTCGCCACAGTTGGTCTGCAGATGCAGACGCAGTGTGTTGAGCGAGGTGTTGTCAATCTGACCGGGTATCAGGAATGCGCGCAGACGCATGTGATCTATATCGGATTCTGAGGGTGTTGCTCCGGCATTAAGTTCCTTACGGACAAAGAGTGTGGGATAATAAATTTTACCGGATTCTGACATCGATGTCTGCAACTGAACAGCAGCGCTACCGGTCACATTCTGAATCATGTTCGCCGTATTAATGGCAGACTCTGACATATTGATATCGAACGAGCCGGATATGGGCTTGTCATGATTGACAGCATACTGTGCGACATCGTCGGTCTGTTTGCCGTTTGCGTCTATATTGGGCGTTACAACCTCAATTGTCACATTCTGGATTTGAATAAATTTTGCCGCAGTTCCCTCGAAACCAGTTGTAGGATTAGCATTAGCACCAAGGGTATTGGGCGTTATAGGACCGTTGAGAGTAATATCGAGCACATCGGCAAGCACATTGAACCTCAAAGGCACTTTATTACCATACTCGTTGGATTTCATTGTCTTACGGGCTACCATCACAGCGGCTTCCATTGTCGGCATTGCGTAGATGGTCTTGGGGGTGAAATTTATTACCTGTCCATCTTTATACTGATCTGAATTATAATTGCTGATACTTGTGAGGTCAGTAAGCGCATTGCCATCTACAGCATCTACATTCTTATATTTGTAGTAGTGTGGATTCTGTTCAGCAATCACAGTTGCGCGGATGGTTGTTCCATTCATAGTCTCACTTGCCTTATCAGCAGGATAGAAGGCATAGAAATGGTAATCCTGGCCATCGGCACCCCACTGCACGCCAATCTCTCCTGTTTTTACGATTGATTCGGCGACATCCTGATCAGTTCCATGGTTCACCATATATCTGGCAAAACCGCGCTCGGGATTTTCCGGACAATAGATGTTGATATACTCCTTGTCTGTCTGAACGTAGTTGCCCCAATATATTTGCTGATTGCCTTCTTCGGCCCAAGGCTCGGCATAGGTGGTACGACTGTTGCTTGAATTGTCGATCGTGAAGACAACGTCGTCACCCTCATAGGCAATCGGGGCGCTGGGCGTGTCAATCTTGTCTTCGCACGCGGCAAGAAACAGCGGTGCGAGCGCAAGTAAATACTTATATTTCATAGTCATGTGATTAGTAATCGATTAATTATTGGTGCTGTCGATTGGATCACCCCAACCGGTACTGCTGAAATCGTTGTAGGTGTGTCCATTACCGTCGTTCCCGGCCTCAGTGACTGTCTGTCCGGAGATATTTACGCCGGAGGCTTCCTCGCCGACGAATTTGGTGGAGCCTGTGCAGATGGGGCTTTCGAGCTCCACCCGTGTGACTGCCGTTTCCGGTTGTTCATAGTTTTTTTTCTTTTTCATACGATGTTAATTTGTGTGTTATGTTAATGTTGTTAATTGTCAGAAGAAGCGGAGACGGCGACGGTGCTTGCGCTTGTGGCCATAGCCATAGCCGTAGTGGCCATAGCCGTAACCATATCCGTAACCGTAGCTGTAGCCGTAGCCATAGCCACCGTGGAGGTCTACTCCGTTGAGTATTATGCCGATGGGGCCGAGCGACCCTTCGTCGTAGAGGGCCTGGATGTCGGGGAGCTGACGGCGGTCGAGGCTGCCCACGCGAATGATGAAGAGGGTGAGGTCGGCCACGCGGTTCGACACCGCGGCGTCAGCCACCACGCCCACGGGCACGGAGTCGGCCAGCACATAGTCATATCGGCCGCGCAGCTCGGCGAAGAGCTCGTCGAGGCGCTCGCCGCTGAGCAGCTCCACGGGGTTAGGTGGCACGATGCCCGAGGGGATGATGTCGGGCTGCCCCTCGCGGCTCACTACGATGTCGGCAAGCTTCACCGAGGGGTCGTAGAGATAGTCGGTGATGCCGGGGGCGTCGTGCTTCACACCGGCTCGGTGAGAGAGCGTGCCCTTGCGTATGTCGAGGTCGACCAGCGCCACCTTCTTGCCTGCGGCCATCAGGGCCTCGGCGAGATTGAGCACGGTGAAGGTCTTGCCGGCGCCCTCGCGGAACGAGGTGGTCATCAGCACCTTGGCGCGCTCGGTGCCCTTGGCGCGGGCCATCATGTTGATGTTGGCTATCACCATGCGGAAGGCGTCGTCGGTGACGGCCTTCATCGAGGCCTGGTGCTCGCGGTGTGCCTTGGCGGTGGAGAAGAGGGGCCGGCGGGCGTCGAGGCGGTCGTTGAGCGGCACCTCGCCGAGGAACGGGATGGTGACGGCATCCTTTATGTCGCGGCGTCCGCGCACTCGGGTGTTCATGAAGGCCGACAGAAGTATCACCACCGTGGGGATGAACAGGCCGGCCAGGCCTCCGAGCAGCATTATGCGGTCGCGGTTGGGCGAGATGCGGGTCACATCGCCGTCGGGACCCTCGATGATGCGGGCGTTGTTGTCGGCCATGGCCTGCGAGAGGGCGTTCTCCTCACGGCGGTTGAGCAGGAAGAGGTAGAGCGACTCCTTGATTTTCTGCTGGCGCTCGATGGAGAGTATCTCGCGCTGCTTGCGGGGTATGGCGGCGATGCGCGACTCGGCGGCGCCCTCATATCCGCGGGCGTCCTTGCGCTTTACCTGAATGGACACGATGATGTTGTCGATGCCGCTGAGGATGTTGTTGCGCAGCTGTGTGAGGGTGCCGGTGAGCTCTTCGATGACTGGGTTGGCCTCGGAGCTCTCGTCCTTGAGGCGGTCACGCTGCAGCTTCACGGCGTTGTACTGCGAAATCTGGCTCTCGATGGCCTGGTCGTTGATACCCAGGTTGGTGGGGATGAGGTCGTTGGCGCGGGCCGGGTCGGTGAGATACTCCTTGATGAAGAGGGCTATGCGCAGCTGTGTGTCGAACTGCAGGGCGTCGGCGCTGTAGCGGGCCGACTCGCCCATGTAGCGGGCGGTCATGGAGCCTATGTCGACCACCTGGTTGTCGCGGCGGTACGACTCAAGCTCCGACTCCACTCCGCCGAGCTCCTCGCCGATAATCTGCAGGCGCTCGTCGATGAAGTCGGCGGTGTTGACCGCCACCTGGTTCTTGTCGTTGATTGACTCCTCGTTGTAGACCTGCACAATGGCGTTGAGCAGGGCTATGTCGAGCTCGGGCGAGCCGGAGGTGACGGCGATGTTGATGATGGAGCCGTCTTTCTCCTCCTGGCGTATGCCGAGGTTGGCGGCCACGCGGTTCACGGCCACGGCCGAGGGCTCCTTTACCACGCGAATCTCCCTGCCGTACCATGCGGGCGACATGGATGGGGTGGCCTTGACCATCAGGGACTCGCCCTTGATGCGGTAGAGCTTGCCGTTGACCAGCGTGGCCACGCGGGTGTCGCCGTCGGTGCGACGGAGTAAAATTTGCGTCTTCGCCGAGTCGACCGGCACGAAGGTGTAGGCCAGCGATGCGCGGGGAGCCACCGAGGGAAAGGTGACCTCGATGGGCGACACTCCGTAGATGTTCACATCACGCAGCCCGCGACGGGTGGTGTAGGTGATGTCGGCGCCGGTGCGCGCCACCACCTCCTGAAGCAGGCGCTTGGAGCGCAGCTGCAGGATTTCGTTGGTCACGTTCACGCGGTTGATGGAATTGTCGTAGCGGTCGAGGCCGCCGGTTGATGTCTTGTTGGAGGGGTCCTTGATTATGACCTTCGACTGTGCGTAGTAGACCAGCGGCATCGATGCCGAGCGATACCACGAGAAGGCGAGGCACACCACGAGTGCCAGCACATACCAGGGCCACTTGGAGAGCAGGTAGAGCAGTATGTCGGCCAGATTGGGGCCTTTCGACTGATTGGTTCGGTTGTCGGATGACATTTTTTGTGATAAAGGGGGTTAATTCTTTCAGTAGTCTATGTATGCAGGGTTCTGTGCGGGGTCATCTTGTGACCCAGATGATCGAGGAAGTTGCGGTGGCCACCGAGAGCGCCAGGGTGAGCCACTGGATGAAGTTGGCCTTCTCCTCGCTCTTGGGCTTCTTCGGGCGGATGTAGACGATGTCGTTCTGCGCCAGGTAGTAGGCCGGTGAGTTGAAGAGGTCGGAGTTGCGAATGTCGATGGTGTAGACGCGTCGGGTGTTGCCCTCCTCGCGAATCACGGCTATCTTGCCGAGGTCGGCGTTGGTGGCGAGGTCGCCTGCCTGGGCTATGGCGTCGAGCAGCGTCACACGGTCGCCGTTGCCGCTGTAGGTGCCGTTGCCGCCCACAGCGCCGAGCACGGTGTAGCGGAAGTTGCGGAACTCGATGGTGACGATGGGGTCCTTGATGTAGTTGCCCTCGATGATGCGGTTGCGTATCATGTCGGATGCCTCGGGGAGGGTGAGGCCGGCCACGTAGAGCTTGCCGAGCACGGGGAAGTTGATTTCACCGTCGTTGTCCACACGGTAGTATTCCTGGCCGGTGGGTGTGCCGGAGACACCGGCCTTGCCGAGGTCGGAGACCTTGAAGGTGCCGGGCGACACGTTGAAGGGCACGGCGAGCTCGGGATTCTTGCAGCTTACGGTAATCTCGAGGCGGTCGTCGCGCTGGATGCGGGGGGTGTATCTCTGTGTGATGGCATATCCCTGCTCGTCGGTCATGTCGGCGAGATAGAGGTAGTCTTTCTGCGATTTGCAGCTCCCGGTGAGTGCGAGCAGCACGAGCAGGAGGGTGGATTGGAGAATGGTTCTGAAATGCATGGTTTTGAAATGCACTGTGGTTTGGTTTATTTTGATTGATTACATTGATTCGGTTGCATGGCCTCGAGCGAGCGGCGGCAGAGCCGGGCGGCGTCGGCGTCGGGCAGGCACGAGAGGATGCCCACCGGCACGGCGGCCGTGAGGTCTAAAGCCGTGGATGAGGCGAGAGAATAGAGGGCTGAGTCGGCTGTCATCACCGACATGCCCGGGATGAAAGCCACGAAGGCCTCCACGCCCGAAAGCGGGCGGAAACTGTTGGCCGGCGCCTGGCGCAGTCTGGCTATGCCACCCAGAGGGAGGGAGGCGTCGCGCCAACAGTGAGTCTTTCCGCTCCAGGGGGTGCCGCACACGGTGTAGCGGCCTGCGGCGGGGCCGGGTATTATCAGCGGGCAGTCGTCGTTGAGCAGCGAGCAGTCGGCGAAGGTGTCGAGCCACAGGCGCGAGTGAGTGCTCTTGCCTGTGCCGCTGCGGCCCATGAACATGTAGGCCTTTCCGTCGGCACTGCACATCACCACCGAGGCGTGCACCATAAGGGCGCCGGTGAGTGCCACCGCCTGCGAGAAGAAGATGCGGGTCATGGAGTCGATGACGAAGTCGGCGAAGGGGTCGGCATCGCCGTGCAACCAAAGCGTGGCCGAGGTGAGGGCGGCGTCGATCTCCATCACGCGCGGCGCCTCGCCCGGGCACGGGGTGAGCACTATGCTCCACCCCGAGGGGATGCGGTGGATGGCGGCGCGACCGAGATCGTTGAACGACTCCGACAGGGGGGCCGACTGCGGGAGGCGCCCTGCCGAGGCATCGGGGGCGGCGAGCACCGAAAGGCGCATGGCGCCGGATGCAACTGCCTCGCAGTCACGCATGAATGGGCGGAAATTGGCCGGCACGGTGCCGGCGCTCCAGGGAGCGCCCTCCACGAGGAGCTGACGGCCGCCTATCTCGAAAAGACAATCCATAGGGAGAGGTAAGTATCAGTGTATCTGGCCCATGGTGAGGCTCACGATGTTCCAGTAGGCCTCTGCGGGCGCGATGTGGAAGGCGAAACGGCTGCGCCTGAGCAACATAGAGAGGGTGTGAAGCTTGCCGGAAGCCACGGCGCCGTCGTGGCGCTCTGACTTTCCTGAGCGATGGTGCCCGAAGTTGCCCCCCTCCATGATGACCGCCATGAGCCCTGCAACAGGGATGGTATTAGCCTTTTTAAAGCCCGAGGGCGGCAGCATGGCGGGGTCGGCGCCGAGATATGTCACCAGAAAGTCGTTGAGAAGCGCCGTCCAGCGCGAGATGCCGAGCGCCACACACGCCTGCTCGAACTCGGCGGGGTCGTACTGCCCCTTGAGCATGTAGGAGGCGCGCATGTAGTCGCAGAGCTGGCGTAGCCCGATGCCGGTGCCGAACACGTGGCGCATGATGTGCACGTTGATGAGCAGCAGCTCGAGCAGCGGAGCCGGCGAGGGGATGCCCTCGGGCGCCACGGCCGTGCGGCTGTAGTGGCGGCTGATATAGGTCTCGAGCCTGCGCGCCGCACGGGGCGCCGACAGGCTGATGAGGCGGCGGTGAAGCTCCACGATGAATCCTCGGTAGATGAACGAGAGGCTGCCGTCGGAGTGTTGCCTGATGTTGGAGTCGATGCCGTGCGCGAACAATATGGCGCGGTCCATCTCGTCGGCAGAGAACCAGAGGTCGATGTCGCCGCACTCGCGGAGCTCGGGCGAGGCGTAGAACCGGGTGACCGACAGCCCCTTCTGGAGCACGGGGTGCAGCCCGATGGTGGCGAACGACTTGACCAGCGACGCCACGGCCGAGGTCATATCGCGGTAGGAGAGCTCGATGGCGTTCACCCGCGCCACCCAGCGCGGCAGCAGCGACCCTGCGGGGAGCAGGCGGTCGGGGAGCTTGCAGTAGGCGTCGTAGCATATGCCGCACACGGTCTGACGGCGTGCCAGGGAGTAGATCTGCTCCCAGTCAGCTACAGAAAGCCCTGTGAAGAGGCTGCGGTCGGGTGTTTCCTCGCTTATGCCGCAGCGCACGAGCTCCATGAAGGCGCGGTGTGCCGGTGTGTCGAAGGTGGATTGCATCGTGTATTGATGAAAGTTTTCCCGGTTGCCCGGGGAGCATGCCGTGAGCTGTTCACTCAGGCATGCTCCGATATGAGGCCGGTGTCTTTCCACTCGGAAAGCAGGCGCTCCACATCTGACAGGGCGTCGCGGTAATCAACATCGTATTCTTCACAAAGGAGAGCGGAGAGGGCGGCAGCGTCGAGGCCGCGGACGGCAGCTGCGTTCCACACGAAGGCGGCCGTCTCGTTGAATGTGTAGACGGCGGTGGTGTTCATGTCGCGTTCCGACACCACCACAAGCATGTATCTGTCGCCCACCTTGCGCAGCTTGAGATTTTTTCTCAGATTCATCCGTTTCAGAATTTTTTACCGAGAAGTATCGACATCGTGGTATTATAGATGATGGTGATGTCGCGCATGAAGGAGTATCCGCGGAGGTAGTCGAGATCCATCTCGGCGCGGCGCACCATCTGCTCGATGGTCTCGGTGTAGCCGTTGTAGAGGGTGGCCTCGGAGAAGAGTCCGGGACGGATATTCATGAGCTCGAGATAGTCGGGATATTTCTCGATGATTTTGGCCGTGAAATAGGGGCGCTCGGGGCGCGGGCCCACGATGCTCATGTCGCCGCGGAACACATTCCAGAGCTGGGGGAACTCGTCGAGGTGGTGGGCACGCAGGAAGGCGCCGAGGCCGGTGAGGCGCGAATCGTGGTCGGAGCAGAGGCGGGGCACGCCGTCGCTCTCGGAGTCGATGCGCATGGAGCGGAACTTATAGATGGTGAACTCCTTGCCTCCGCGGCCCACTCTGGTCTGGGAGAAAATGGGGGTGTGGAAGTCCTGGAGCCATATAAGCAGCGCGATGACGATGATGGCAGGGCTGAAGATGACCGAGGCGCAGATTGCCACCAGAAGGTCGAACGACCGCTTGGCCACCCTCTGCGACATGGTGAGGCGGCAACTGGGGGCACTTTGGCGTCTCTCCAGTATGATTTGCCAGTCGACGGCATCGGCGACCGCTTTTCTATTTGCTTTCTCGACCGTTTCCTGATAGGACGGCACTGTGTTTAACTCAAATTCCATTGTTGCAGTAATGTGTTATTGATAAGGGTTTGCTATTGGTTTGCGGCGCCTGCGACGAGAGCATTGTGCGCCTCGATGATTTCCGGCATGCTGCGCCGGAGGAAGCCTCCGATGCTGTTGTAACAGATGCCCAGCCGGGCGGCTATCGACTTAAGGGGCTCTGTGGTAGTGCGGTATATCTCTATGGCCTCGGCATATTTCTCGGAGCTGCGGCGACGCACTTTCCTGCCGTTGGAGAGCTCGGTCATGCCCATCTGCTTCCATAGGTCGGGCAAGTGCTGACGGAGGTAGGCGCGGAATACCTCGGGGATGAAGCCGAATTGCCGTGCGACGCTCTCTACAGAGCGGTTGCCCTCTTTCAGGGCCTCGATGGCCGGTGCATATTTCTCGGCCGCGGCCCCAGAGAAGGGACGGCTGCCGCCTAGGCCGGGGCGGTCGGAGGCGCTGTCGGGCGCCTGGGCTCCCCGCCGGCTGAACATGAGGCGCTGGTGCCACATGCGCAGATGGTTGCCGAAGCCCTGTGGGTCGAGGCCCGTGATGGCGCAGATTTCACGCTCGGTGAGCGACGAGGTGCGGTAGAGCTCCACGGCACGGGCATATTTGTCGGTGTCGGCGCTGCTTGGGCGCCTGATGGAGCCGTTGCCGCTCATGCGGCCTATGACCGGTGTTTTCTTCCCTTCGGCGCGGCGTGCCTCGCGCGCAGTCACGAGGGTTTTGTGATGGTGGAGTATATGCTGTTTAAGTCCGGTGAACGACACTCCGCAGACGCGGGCGGCCTCCTCGATGGTCATGTCGGTCGCCGCGAGGAGCCGCAGCGGCTCGGCATAGGCTTCGGTGGCCGAGAGACGCGCTCCGCGGCGGTAGTTGTCGGCTATGCCACGGCGCATGCGCTCTTTCTCGCGGCGCTCGATGATATCGGGGTAATGCACCTTTAGCTGGTTGGCAAGCGCCGAGCCGTTGAGACCGAACATGCGGGCTATCTGCGAGATGTTGTATTCGATGTAGTCGATGCTGTCGCAGGCCTCGATGGCCTTGCGATATTTGGCGCGCGTAGCGGGTTTCTGCCCTTTGGCGCGCCAGATTTTCTTATCGGCCTCCACGGGCTCCACTCCGTGCCGGCGATACATGAGGTCGCGGTGGTTGCGGAGGATATAGTTGGCGAAGGCCTTTGCCGACACACCGCACTGTGAGCTGATCTGTGCGATGGTCATGTCGGTGGTACGGTAGAGGTTCAACGCTTCGCTGTATTTTTCAGCAGCGGTCATAATATGGATTCAATCCTCGCCGAGGAGATCGCAGTAGAGGGTGGTCATGTTGTCGATGAAAGCCTCACCGGTGAACATTTCCTCCCAACGGCGACGGGCGCCACGGCTGTAGCGGGCGTGGTCGGCGGAGTCGCCGGCCACACTGACGATAGCTTCGGCCAGCCTGCCGGGGTCGGCCACAGGCACATTGAGGCCCGACACGCCGTGCTCGTTGACCCACGAGGTGCCCGAACCGGGTATTTCGGTGGCCACCACGGGCACTCCTGCCGACATGGCCTCGATAAGCACGATACCGTAGGCTTCGGTCTTCTCCACGGAGGGGAGCACGAATACCGAGGCGAGGCCCAGGAGGGCGTCGCGGTCGCTGTCGGAGATGCGGCCGGGCATAAGGACTTTGGATTCGAGCCCGTGTTTCTGCACAAGCTCTTTAAGGCGCTTGTAGAGAGGTCCTGAGCCGGCGATGACCACCACATAGTCGTCGGGCAGATACTGCGCTGCAAGTATGAGGTTGTCGAAACCTTTATAGGGTATCATGCGGCCAAGGGAAAACACCACCTTACGGTCGCCGATGAGCCGACGGAGATCCTGCGCTCCGGTGCTGTCGGGCGCCACAGCGTCGACGCCGATGGGCACGCAACGCAGCTTGGAGGCCACGCTACCGAGAGCCTCGGAGCCGGCGGCATATTTGGGCGATGTGCAGATGACGACATCGGCCCTGTGGAGCAGCCAGCTCTGCAGGGGCTGGTAGGCATGCAGCAGGATGCGCTGACGCAGGATGTCGGAATGCCAGTGGAGCACCACTTTCCCCTTGTAGCCGCTCATAAAGAGAGCCAACGCGGCCATGGGGTCGGGGTGATGGATATGAATGATATCGTAGTCGGGAGCGATGCGGCGCAGACACGACACCATGTCGGGCGAGATCATGGTGCTGCTGGCCTTGAAGAGTGTGTGAGTGGCCGTGACATGGCCGAATTCGTTGAGCTTTATGTGCTGTGTGCGGCCTTTGGCTCCGGCACAGAGCATATCGCATTCTATGCCGCGCTTCGACAGACCACGTGTGAGGTCGAACATAACTTTCTCCACACCTCCCCTTACGGGCCAGAATTTTCCAATCTGGAGTAGCTTCATAATGTTTGGCTTAACGGTTCAAAAGGCTGTCGTAGAGCCTTAGGTAATCGTGGTAACGGTCTTCTTTCCTGAAGTTGGAGAGAGCATGGCTGCGGCAGGGCTCCGCGAAGGCGCCTTTGCCGAGGTCCTCGATTTCACGCACGGCATCGAGGAGGCCGCTTACATCGCCCTGCGCCACTATGCGGCCTGTGGCGGGGGTGACGGACTCAACGCTTCCGCCGGTACAGTAGGTCACCACCGGGGTGCCGCAGGCTATGGCCTCGAGGTTGACGGTGGGATAGTTGTCCTGATATGTAGGGTTGACGAACGCCGAGGCGGCCGAGTAAAGCTGCGCGAGCATGTCGATGTTTTCGGTGCGCCGCAGCCATTTCACCGAGGCCGGGAGGCTGCGGGCCGTCTGCGGATCAACGCCCACCATGACGATGGTCTCGTCGGGGCGGAGCATTCCGGCGAGCCTGATGAAATCGTCGAGGCCCTTCTCGGCACTCCATATGCTCGCCAGGCCGAGGATTATCTTCCGGCCGGCGGCGATGCCGAGGCGCCGGCGCACTTCGGTGTCGTCGCCGCAGGGACGGAACACCGTGGTGTCGATGCCGTTGTGGATTACCTGAAACGGATATTCGCTGAAGAACGAGTGCGACATCTCATCGCGCATCCACTGCGACACGGGCACTATGACCATGCGGTCGCGGGGGATAGATGTGAAGCAGGCGCGCTTGTCGATGAAGTTCTGACGGGAGCGGTCGATGAGCACGCTGCGCGGGAAGGCTCCGCGCTGAGGGCAGCGTCCGCAGCCGCTTTTCCAGCGGTCGCAGCCGATGGCAGAATAATAATAGCAATGACCTGTATAAAGCCAACAGTCGTGGACGGTCCATATCACCTTCACGCGGCTGTTCCGCAGATACTCGAAGAAAACCGGATAGTTGAGGAAATAGCCGTGGATATTGTGGATATGGATGATGTCGGGATCAATCTCACGCAACCTTGCCACGAAAGCGCGTGTGGCGGCTGCCGAGCCGAGGCCGTGGCGGTCGAAGGCACGGGTAAGCAGACCGTGCAGGGCCGTGCTCCACTTGTCGCCCACGGGGATGACATCGGTGGTGCAGGGGCGGATTCCGTCGCGGCCCTTGCCGTAGGCGCACCAGTTGTGCCAACCTTCGTGCTCGGCCAGGGCTCCGATTTCCTGCATGATGCGCCCGGTGGATGTGCTGGTGCGCAACACCGGGTTGATCTGGACTATGCGTCCCTTCTCACTCATTTCGGGTAATGTTTTCAAACAGCGACATCCACTGCCCCATCACACGGGCTTCGGAATATCTGTCGACCACTCCGGCGGCTGCCTGTCCCATCCGCTGCCTGAGGCTGTCGTCGGCCATCAACTTCAGCAGTCCGTCGGCAAAAGCGGTCGTATCGCCGTCGGGCACTATGAGGCCATCGGTGCCTGGAGTGACTATGTCGCGGGGACCGCACTTGTAGCCGAAGGTCACCACAGGCAGTCCGGCCGACATGGCCTCGACCATCACCATGGGGAAGCCTTCGTAGTGCGAAGTCATGGCAAGGATGGAACTTGCGGCATATTCGGCGGCTATGTCAGCTGTGGGAGCGTTGACCGCGGCCGATGCGGAGAGACCTTTTTTCTCAATCATGTCGTTGAGCATGTCGCGCCACTCTCCCTGGCCGAAGATATCGAGGCGCCAGCCATCGGATGCCTTATCTTTTTTCACTATCTCCCATGCGTCGATAAGGCGGTCGAATGCCTTCTGGAAGTCGAGGCGCCCCACGGCTATGACGCGTCGGGGAGTGCAGTCGCTTTTCTGCGGCATGGGAAGGGCGGCGTTGCCGATGACCGAGATATTGGGCATATTTCCCCAATACTCTTTATCCTCCTCGGTGAGTACAATAAAACGGTCGAAACGCCGGGCCAACCGCTCGTCACGGCTGCTGCGCCACCGGTCGATAAGGCCTGTGAGCCCCTTGCGGCCATATTGCAGGCGGAAGTAGCGATTGAAATGCAGCTCGAGAACCTTCTTGCTGCCATCTTTTATCTCGGGAATGAACGATGATTCCGACGGATAGAGCGACACCGTGACATCGGGACGCTTGCGCATGAGCACTTCGGTAAGTCGGCGTCGGTGCAGCCTGCGTTTGCGCAGATACGAGGGGATGCGCCTGTAGAGAGGCTTATTGTTGTCGAGAGAATAGTTGATGCCGAGGTCGATGAGCTCCACCCCCTCCGGAAACTCGTAGAACGGCGGACGCCCCTGCTGGTCGGTGGTGACCACCGTCACCCGGTGCCCGGCCTCGGTGAGCCACCTCACCTTATTGAGCAGCACCCGCTCCATCCCTCCCGGATTGTAGAGGGAGCAATGGCAATAGAGGAGATTCATTGGTTGTTATATTTATAGCTGCTTTATGCTATAATGCTTCTTTATTTCTAAGAGCTTCTCTATTGAAGCTTCCGTAAATTTTCTTCCAAACAACCTATCCGAATTGACAAGTTCTGCAACTTCTATATTATCAAGATTGTGAATCGATCCATCCTCCCAAATAATATAGCGCATGCAACCTTCAAATTCATTATCTATACTATAAATCGACTTTTTAAATTGAGAATGCCAACACATAGTTTGTATAAACATCTCATCGGGACAATAGGTGTGATTGAAATATTTCCTAATCAAATGCTTGTTTTTCAGTAAATAAGCGACAAAATCATCTGTTATACTACACCATTGGCATCCTTTCTTTACCTCTCCCTCAAAACGTTTATAACCCACTACACTTTGTAATCTTGCAAAAATGGCTCTTATCGATTTCTTAATGAAATTATTAGATTTAAAATCACGCGGAAACAAGAAATAATGTTGAGATCGCCATTTTATCTCCTCTTTAGGGGTATGCTCGGCAAAGCCTATAAATTGTTTGCCTTGATGTTTATCACAAAAATCATGAATATAATCCTGACTCTTTAATGGGAAGTCTACGCCTGATATAATATGATAATATCCATATTCATTCCTTCCATGAGCTTCCTGCAATAACTTTAATTCTACATCCACCAGACTATAATCACCCCAGCGAGCATCAACCATATCAGGAATTATATACAATCCGCTATAAGAAGTGGATATATCTGAAATTTCGAAGCCAGCCTTCTTATCTAAATGGATATAAATGTCATTACGCGAATCATCTATGGCCTTTATCAGTTCTTTCAACAAAGGCTTATAAGAATGCGCGACAATAAGATATGCATGTTTCATTCAGCCTTATCAGATTTATATTCAGGGAATAAAGCCAGAAGATTCTCAAAAGCTTTGCTGTTCTTATAATTAAGAGAATGAAGTGTGGTTTTTCGCAGGATATCATCTATCGAATAACCCGGAACCGGGCATTCATTAATATACTGCCTTAACAAATGTGGGATTGTGTCATTAACAATCTTTGGTCTATATTGCGGGTATTTTCTATAATATAATTCTATTAATATCTGAATAAAGAAATAGTTTGGAGACTGCATATTGCTTTTCCAATATGACAATTGTAAAGATGCAAGATCCTCAATTGCCTTGTTCCCTTTTGAAGCATACATAATCCCTGTTAATGCTTTTACAAGAAATTTAGGAGACCAACTCCAATAATAAGCAAACGTATTTTCCCAAAATTCTTTATTTAGTTCAGAATCATCTCTTTGGTACATGAACAAATCAGAACCAAATAAATAAGAGGGAGGGGCCCCAGTCAAAAAAGTAGTAGCATCCAACCACAGACCTCCATACTTTGATAAAAGTAAACATCTTAACAGATCTGAAAATAGAGCTCTTGTCAGATGTTGAACTTTTTCTTTAAGCCAATCCGGGAACTCTAAAAACTCATTAATATTCTCATCTGACACTCTAATCAAAGTATAATCCTGAGAGTATTTTTCAACAGATTGGAAACAAATATTTATTAATTGAGGCATTGATTTAGAATCAAGGCCTTGCGCCCAGTATTGCCAAATAACGATTTTATCATCTGGCAGTTTCTTTAATGGTTTTATTTCTGATAATAATTCATTATCTGTTTGTTCAATCAAGGAATTCAATTCCCGTTGGCACCGTTTGTGATTACGTATTATTAAAGCATATCGGATTCTACGCCACAATGCATCAGGAATTAATTGTCTGATTTTATTAAAGGCCATTTTCTTTTACTTTATTTACCGTTAAAACGGCACTTCCGATTTTATGTGCTTCCATCATACCAAGACATACGAAAGGAGCAAAAGTCACATAGATATCGGTTGAAACTTTCACCCAGATAATAAAGTTCAACAACAGCATTATCCAGAACATATATTTAAATCGCGGTAAAATCTTTGAGCAAAATCCCGCGACTGAAAAAAAATAAGCCGAGAAAGTCAAAAGGCCCAAGAGACCGAAATAAAAGATGAATCTTGAATATCCGGCGTCGGTACCCATGTAAAATCCATAAAATGATTCACCAGTATAATAGGGAGTTGTATCACCAGGTTCATCAAAATACCCGTCACCAATTAGCCAAGTTTTAAGATTGTCAGGAAAAATAAATCCTTCCTGCAACATCTCATTTGAATGGACCTCCCATTTACCTTTTTCAACAAGACTAAAAAAGCCCTCAAATCCGAATTCGATATTTTCCTGCCACTTTGAATTTGTATTATATAAAATCACAGCTACTACAGCCAGCGTAGCCATAATACCTACTATAGTATTTATATACTTTTGATTTACTCCTTTAGCAAATAGTGAATAACTTATAATTACTAGCCCAAGTGCCATTCCAATAGTCGTGGTACGACCAATCATATTACCTATAACCGATATGATTATAAACGATATCGTACACAGAATAATGACAGCCCAATTGTTCTTATTTGAGTTTTTGAGCAGTAAATATGCAATCATTACCAATACTGCAGAAAATCTGCCACCTGCAATATCAAGGCCACATCCAAAACCATATAGTCG
Source organism: uncultured Muribaculaceae bacterium (assembly GCA_934555895.1). Taxonomy (GTDB): domain Bacteria; phylum Bacteroidota; class Bacteroidia; order Bacteroidales; family Muribaculaceae; genus UBA7173. The sequence continues at coordinate 29,483 of CAKTFH010000027.1, forward strand.
TTTCTTTTCATGGAAAAAGGCTGCATCAGTATAATACTTATCCACAAATTGGGCTACATCCGCATTCATATCTATTGTTATGGCAAGTATACACTGCAGAACACACAAAGCCATCAAGTAAAATATGACAAGTTTGGCATCAACATAACCGTGCACAAATTCAATCAGTTTTATTACAAGATAGGCAGCGCTTGTCCATACCAGCATAGAAATCACATATGTCACATATGTATAATCCATCGTATTGTTGATCGTCACCGAGAGAAAAGTCACAAACGAGACGCAACAAGCCATACCGAATATTAATATGACACCATTATCAATTTTAGAGCTTGTTTAAAAACAAATGTGAATGAAAAATGAGCATCAGTCGGATGCTCAGGCATTTATCCTTTGTGGA
>CAKTFH010000028.1 GCA_934555895.1 uncultured Muribaculaceae bacterium
TGTCTTCGCAAACGCCTTATTGACAGGCATTACGAAGACATTTGTCCCTTTTTATTCGTCTTTTCCAGAGATTTTGCCTATCTTTGTATGCGTCAACGTGCCGCCTAGCCAACAAAGTGCAAGGTGGCAGTGAGTGCATGTTTTTCTTTACCTTGATTTTTAATTGGCCGGAAAGTGAACTGTGTGATTCCGGCAAAATTTGAACCATGAATTCAAAGAATATAAACAGAAGGGAATTCCTTCGTGACCTCGGATTGGCCGGAGCCGGTTTCCTCGCCGCCACCAGTCCGTGGCTCTCGGCATTTTCCGAGGCCGAGCACACCGGCGGCGAGCGTTGCCGTCTCGGTATCATAGGTCCGGGTAGCCGTGGCCGTTTTCTGATGAGTTTCCTCACCCAGAATCCCAAGGCCGACATCGTGGCTATCGCAGATGTGTATGAGCCGTCGATTGACGAGGCTCTGAAAATGGTGCCTAAGGCCAAGGTTTACCGCGACTACCGCGAATTGCTGGCCGACAAGAATGTGGAGGCCGTGATAGTGGCCACTCCGCTCAACACTCATTTCGGCATAGTGATGGACGCCTTCGATGCCGGCAAGCATGTGTACTGCGAGAAGACCATAGCTTTTACCATGGACCAGTGCTACCGCATGTATCAGCGCCACCTTTCGTCGGGCCGCATATTCTTCACCGGTCAGCAGCGTCTGTTCGACCCGCGTTACATCCAGGCGATGGATATGGTGCATAAAGGCATGTTCGGCAAAGTGTCGCATGTAGAGGCATTCTGGAACCGCAACGGCGACTGGCGCCGCGAAGTGCCGTCGCCCGAGCTTGAACGCTTCATCAACTGGCGTCTCTATGCCGACAGTTCGCGCGGCCTCATGAGCGAGCTCGGCTGCCACCAGCTTCAGGTGGGGAGCTGGGCCATAGGCAAGCTGCCCGACAGGGTTATGGGCCACGGAGGCATCACGTTCTGGAAAGACGGTCGCGAGGTGCACGACAACGTGCATTGCATCTATGGTTACGACTCAGGCGAGACCATAACATACGGTTCGGTGATTTCCAACAAATTCTACGGACTTGAGGAGAAAATCATGGGCAACCTCGGCACCGTGGAGCCTGAAAACGGAAAATATTTCTTCGAGGAGGTGGCTCCCGCACCCGCTTTCCTGCAGATGCTCAACTCGTGGGAGAACAAACTTTTCGACGAGATACCTTTCGCCGGAACCAGCTGGGCGCCTGAAACCGCCAACGAGAACCACGGCGAGTTCATTCTCGGCGAGCGTCCCAAGGGGGACGGCACATCGCTGCTCACCGAGGCTTTTGTGGAAGCCGTGATTACCGGGCGTCAGCCCGAACGCATAGCCGAAGAGGGCTACTACGCGAGCCTACTCTGCCTATGGGGGCACAAGGCCATTGAAACCGGCGAGGTACTCCGGTTCCCGAAAGAGTATAGCATCGACTACGCACCCTACGGCACTTCAATTTACACACCAGAAACTCCCACAGCATGAAAGATATAGTGATTTCGGCCAAGCGACAGCGCACCGAACTTTGGATAGCGCTCGCATGCTTCGTGGTGGCCAACATTCTCAACATATGGGCGATAACCGCCTACCATGCGCCTTTCAGCGAGGTGTATACAGCCATTTTCTATGTGCTTGTGTTCACCGTGGTGCTTTATGGCCTCACGGTGCTCGTGCGGCTTCTGGTGTGGGGAGTGACAAAACTCGTGACACCGCGACATAAAACTGCAGTAACCTCAAAAAAACAATAATCTCTTATGACTACAAGAAGAGACTTCCTCCGCACCATGGGCGCATCGGCCATGGGAGTGGCACTCGGGGGTGTGGGCTCGGCTTTCGCATCGCCCCTGACCTCGAAAGAGACAGCAGCCGGAAAAACCGACAAAGTAAAAATAGCCTATATCGGCATCGGCAACCGCGGCGAGCAGAACATAGAAGAGTTCCGCCGCACCGGCATGGTGGATGTGGTGGCTCTCTGCGACCTCGACATGGGTGCCGCACACACCCAGAAGGTGATGAACATGTATCCCGACGCGAAGCGCTTCCGCGACTTCCGTGAACTGTTCGAGAAAGCTGCTCCTACATTCGACGCCGTAGCCATCTCGGTGCCAGACCATATGCACTTCCCCATTGCCATGATGGCGCTGGCCAACGGCAAGCATGTGTATGTGGAGAAACCGATGTGTCGTACCTTCCTCGAGGGCGAGATGATGATGGAGATGGCACGCCGCCATCCCGAGCTCGCCACCCAGGTGGGCAATCAGGGACATTCCGAGGCCAACTACTTCCAGTTCAAGGCCTGGAAGGACGCCGGCATCATCAAGGATGTGACAGCAATCACGGCACATATGAACAATCCCCGCCGCTGGCACAACTACGACGCCAATATCCTGCATATGCCCGGATTCGAGCCTATGCCAAACAAGGACCTCGACTGGGATGCATGGACAGGTCCCTGCGCATATCACGGATATTCCGAGAAATATCACCAGGGCAACTGGCGCTGCTGGTACGACTACGGTATGGGCGCTCTCGGCGACTGGGGCGCACACCTCATCGATACAGCTCACGAATTCCTGGAGCTCGGCCTTCCCTATGAGGTGAGCATGGAGTATGCCAAGGGACACAACAGCTATTTCTATCCATATTCATCGACCATCCTCTTCCGTTTCCCCGCCCGTAACGGCATGCCGCCCTGCGATGTGACATGGTATGACGGCCTCGACAATCTGCCGCCGCTCCCCGCTAACTACGGAGCTTCGGAATATAATCCCAATGTGCCCTCCACCAATCAGGGCAACACCCCTGTGGCACAACTGAATCCCGGCAAGATAATTTACGGTCGCGACCTCACCTTTAAGGGAAGCAGCCACGGCAGCACGCTCAGCATCATACCTTCGGCCAATGCCAAGGATATCGAGAACAAGCTTCCGGAGGTACCCAAGAGCCCGTCGAATCACTATGTGAACTTCCTGCGCGCATGTCAGGGCATCGAGAAGACCCGCTCACCGTTTGAAATCAACGGTGTTCTCAGCCAGGTGTTCTGCCTCGGCGTGATCGCACAGCGCCTTAACGAGAAACTTTACTTCGACCCGCGCACAAAGCAGTTTACCAACAACGCGTTTGCCAACTCGATGCTTGCAGGCATGCCTCCGCGCAAAGGCTGGGAGGAGTTCTACAAACTCGTGTGAGCCATACACCAAAGCAATCAAACAACTATCACATAAAGCAAAAATGAAAAAAGCATATATAGCGCTTCTCCTCTGTGCCGCCGGCGTGTTCGGTGCCTCGGCTGAGAACTGGCAGCCGCTTTTCAACGGCAAGAATCTCAAAGGCTGGCATCAGCTCAACGGCAAAGCTCCCTATACCGTGAAAGACGGCGCCATCGTGGGCACATCTAAAGCCGGCGAGCCCAACTCTTTCCTTGCCACTGACAAGACCTACGGCGACTTCATCCTCGAGTTCGAGTTCAAGGTAGACAATGACCTCAACTCGGGCGTGCAGTTCCGCAGCGAGAGCGTGAAGTCGTATGACAACGGCCGTGTACATGGCTATCAGTTTGAAATCGACCCCTCCGACCGCGCATGGTCGGGCGGTGTCTACGACGAGGCCCGTCGCGGATGGCTCTATCCCCTTACCAAGAATCCTGACGCTAAAAGCGCTTTCCGCAAAGGCGAGTGGAACAAAGTGCGCATCGAGGCATGCGGCAACCATATCGCCACATGGGTGAACGGTGTGCCCTGCGCAAACCTCTGGGACAATATGACACCCAAAGGCTTTATAGCCCTGCAGGTGCATGCTGTGCCCCAGCAGAACGACGGCAAGGAGGTAGCATGGCGCGACATCCGCATCTGCACTGAAGATGTGCCCCGCTATCTCACATCAAGCAGCGCTCCCGAGGTGAACACCGCCCTCAACAGCCTGTCGCCTACTGAGGCAGCTGACGGCTGGGTGCTCCTGTTCAACGGCAAGGACACCACCGGCTGGCGCGGCGCCAAGCTTGACAAATTTCCCGACAAGGGTTGGGTGATTGAGGACGGTATCCTCAAAGTGCTTTCGTCGAACGGTGCCGAGAGCGCCAACGGCGGCGACATCGTGACTACCCGTCCCTATGGCGACTTTATCCTCAGCGTTGATTTCAAGATTACCGAAGGCGCCAACAGTGGTATCAAATATTTCGTTGACCCCTCGCTCAACAAGGGCGAAGGCTCGGCCATCGGCTGCGAGTTCCAGATTCTCGACGACCAGCGCCATCCCGACGCCAAGCTCGGCGTGAAGGGCAACCGCAAGCTCGGTTCGCTCTACGACCTGATTCCCGCTCCCGAGAAGAAACCGTTTGACATTAACAATTTTAATACTGCCACTATCATAGCCAAAGGCAACCATGTGGAGCACTGGCTCAACGGCGAGAAACTCCTGGAGTATGACCGCAACAATCAGGAGTGGAACGCTCTGGTGGCCTACAGCAAGTATCGCGACTGGCCTAACTTCGGCAACCGTGCGGAGGGTAACATCCTGCTGCAGGACCACGGCGACGAGGTGTGGTACAAGAATGTGAAAATCAAGGAGCTGAAATAATATCGCCATAGCCATGTCTGCTGGGCTGATGCATACCGGCCGAACCCTCCCCGACGGCTCTACAGCCGTGTATGTGTGGTTTGAAGCCATGCACACCCGCGTGGACATGCTTTTGAAATCGCACGACGCATCTTCAGACTGCCTCATTGAGGCGGCTGAAGATGCGCGTGTGCTAATAGCCGAAATCGAGCGTGCGGGCAACCGCTTCGACCCGACAAGCGAGATTTCACGCCTTGTGGCGTCTCCTGCAGGCAAGCCGGTGAGGATTTCGGCTGTGCTGTGCGACATGCTCCGACTGTCGCTTGACTACAACCTGTCGACCGGGGGGCTGTTCGACATCACGGTGAATACTCCCGGCCATAGACCTGAGACAATAAAGGCCGTGGAGCTCAATGTGGCTGAAAGCACCTGCATCCTGCACAGCTACGGCATTGTGCTCGACCTTTCGGGTTTCATCAAGGGATATGCTCTCGACCGCATCCGTGAACTGCTTAAGTCGAGAGGAATCGCCGATGCCCTGGTGAGCCTCGGCAACAGCTCGATAATAGCGATGGGCGATGTGCCCGGGCCTGTAAAGGACTGCTGCCTCACCACATCGGGCAACGCCACAGCCGACCGGCGCCATATCCTCAACCCTCTCACCGGAGAATATGCCGAAGGGGAGGGGAGTGCGCAGGTAACCACAACCTCAGGCGCCGAAGGCGAGGTGATGGCCACGGTGGAGTTCATCCGCTCCCGTCTCAAGCGGGAATAACCATGAAGATTGACTGAAATAACTTATAACCATATGAATCATACGATATTCAAGTGTATCTGTCTGTCGGCCGCAGTGCTTATGGCCGGCATGCCGGCGACGGCGAAAAAATCGAAGAGCGACGACGGTGTCAAGACCACCATGCAGACCTCGCGCGGATGGCGTCCGACCATCGACACACGGTGCGACGCCGTGATGGTCTACGGCGTTGGTGGCAATCCGTCGGACAAGCGCGGCAATACCTCTTTTGAAGACAGGGTGAAGAGCTGGCGCGACCGCGGCTACACCGTGCATTTCATGACCGGAATCGCCTGGGGCGAGTATAAGGATTATTTCACCGGACAATATGACGGACGGCCCCACCTCGACGAGGGGCAGGTGAATCAGCGCGGCGACACCATATGGCACGGACACATGGTGCCTTACATAGTGCCGTCGATGAATTTCCTCAAATACATGAAAGAGAAGCATGTGAAGAGGGTGATTGACGCCGGCGTTGATGCCATCTTCATGGAGGAACCTGAGTTCTGGGCCCGTTCAGGCTACAGCGATGCATTCAAGCGTGAGTGGCAGGAATATTACGGCGAACCGTGGCGTCCACAGCATGAGAGCCCCGAGGCCACATATATGGCAAACAAACTCAAATATCATCTCTACTATCGTGCGCTCAACGAGGTGTTTACATACGCCAAGGAGTACGGCCGCTCCCTGGGCCGCGATATAAAGTGCTATGTGCCCACACATTCGCTGGTCAACTACTCGCAGTGGCAGATCGTAAGCCCCGAGGCGAGTCTTGCGGCGCTGCCATGTGTCGACGGATATATAGCCCAGGTGTGGACCGGCACCTCGCGTGAGCCGAATTTCTATAATGGAGACCGCCGCGAACGAGTGTTCGAGACGGCTTATCTGGAATACGGTTCGATGGAGGCGATGACCGCGCCCACCGGCCGCAAGATGTTTTTCCTCACCGACCCCATCGAGGACCGTGCCAAGGACTGGGACGACTACCGCCGCAACTATCAGGCCACATTCACTGCGCAGCTGCTATATCCGGGCGTGGCCGACTATGAGGTGATGCCCTGGCCGGAGCGGGTGTATGAAGGACTATACAAGGTTGGCGCGGGAGCCACAGAGAAATCACGCATCCCACGGTTTTATTCCACACAGATGCAGGTGATGATCAACGCGCTCAACCGCATGCCTCGTTCCGGTGAGCAGATAAGCGGCTCTTACGGAGTGGGTGTGCTTATGGGTAACTCGCTGATGTTCCAGCGTTATCCGGAACACGACGGTTACACTGACCCTCAGCTGGCTAACTTCTATGGCATGGCTTTACCGATGGTGAAGAGGGGAGTGCCGGTACAGACGGTCCACATCGAGAACCTCGGCTTCCCGGCCACGCTGAAAGATATCAAGGTGCTCGCCATGACCTACGCCAACATGAAGCCTCTCGACCCCGAGGCGCATAAGCATCTTGCCGAATGGGTGAAAAAGGGCGGTGTGCTGCTCTACTGCGGAAAGGACGCAGACCCGTTTCAGAGTGTGAAGGAATGGTGGAATACCGGTGGCAATCATTATGCCGCCCCGTCGGCCCATCTGTTTGAACTGATGGGCCTGCAGGGTGATGCTCCCGAGGGCGAGTATAAGGTAGGAAAAGGCACCGTGAAGATTCTTCGTGCCGACCCCAAGGAGTTTATTCTCGATAAGAACGGTGATAGCGGCTATGTGGCTGCTGTAAAAGAACTTTATAAGTCGAAGACATCCAAGGACCTGGAATTCAAGAATAGTTTCCATCTGCTCCGCGGCCCGTATGATGTGGTTTCAGTGGTTGATGAGAGCGTGAGTGATGAGCCGTATAAGCTCATCGGACACTATATCGACCTTTTCGACCCGAATCTGCCTGTGTTCGCACAGGGTGTGACAGTGACTCCCGGTCATCAGAAGCTTCTCCTTTCGCTCGACCGCATCGAGAATGCCTCGAAACCTCAGGTGCTTGCGGCCTCGTTCCGCGAGTCGGATGTGAAAGCCGGCAAAAAGCAGTTTGCATTCACATCGCGCGGTCCGATTGACACCGACGGCGTGGCGCGCATTCTCATCCCGTCAAACAGCAAGCCCGCTCTTACTCTCGACGGCAAAGCGGTAGCGGTTACCGATGCAAAGACCGCTTCAGCTGATTACACGCCTGTGGAGCAGCCGACATGTGAGTGGCACGCCGCATCGCATACATGCCTTCTGCGCCTTCCCAACAGCCCCGACGGCCATGCCGTGGAGTTCAGCTGGAAGTAATGTAATAGAAATCAGAAGTGATTGAATTGTCGGTTTCCGAGCCATATGTCCGGAAGCCGACAATTTGTTTACGGCCGGTAACGGTTTGCCGTATTTCCTTATTTTTCACTCCTTCTTCCCGAATCGACAAAAAATTGGGCGAAAAGGTGCGGAATTATGAAAAATAACTTAACTTTGTTGGATAATAGGAGGCTCTATCCCGCCACAGACCGATGTCTGGATGCGGAAAGTGCTTCCCATAGTAGAGATGCTGCATGCTGAAATTGCTATAGATTAGTTGTTTAGCAAAAGATTCCAAAGTGGAATCAGGAGCGTGCAGGATTCTTGCAACGAAAGTTTAGATAAATGAGAGTCAAAATACACCGCGAAGGCACCAACATACTGATTTTATCTCTTGCAGGGCTTCTTGTCATCAATGTGCCGTTATGGCTGTTGCTGCGTGGCAACCTTGTGTGGATACCGATTCTGATTACTGTGGCATCGGTGATTTGCTACAGTCTGGTGGTGAATTTCTTCCGTTCGCCGCGCCGCACATTCGTAGGTAATCCCGCGAATGCGGTTGTCGCTTCGGCCGACGGCAAAGTGGTGGCGCTCGAAGAGGTCTACGAGCCTGAGTATCTGAAACGCAAGTGTATACAGCTGAGCGTGTTCATGAGTCCGACCAATGTGCATGCCAACTGGTTTCCTGTAAACGGCACAGTGGTGTACGCAGTGCATCATCCCGGTCGGTGTATGGCAGCCTATCTGCCTAAATCGAGCACCGAGAACGAGCGCTCGACCGTGGTGATTGAAACCGAGGGTGGCCAGCAAGTGCTCATGCGTCAGGTGGCCGGAGCTATGGCCCGCCGTATAGTCACATATGCCGAGCCGGGCGACGAGGCTTCTATTGAAGACCATATGGGCTTCATCAAGCTCGGATCGCGTGTGGACCTTTATCTGCCGCTAAGCACGGAGATATTTGTAAAAATAGGTGATATCACCCGCGGAGGAGTCACTCAGGTGGGCCTGTTGCATCCCGAAATCTCCGTATACTGATGCTGATGCGTTTCAACCGCTTCCGGTGCTGTTTTGTTAATACTGAATAATAACTCATTCTATTCCCCGTCACGTGTTACGCCGCATAATAACTTCCGTCCCCAATTTCCTTACCTGTTGCAATCTGCTTTCGGGCTGTCTGGCCTGCATCTGCTCGTTTTCGTTTGAGGACACAGTGATGGGCAGTATCAACGGGCGCCAGATGGCATGGATACTGGTGGGTCTCGCGGCCGTGTTCGACTTTTTCGATGGTGCGGCCGCCCGTATTCTGCGTGCTCCGTCGCCGCTCGGCAAGGAGCTCGACTCTCTTGCTGATCTTGTGAGCTTTGGTGTGGCACCGTCGCTTCTGCTCTACAACATCCTGCAGGTGTGGACCGGCTCGTGGTGGGTGCCTTTCGTTGCTCTCTTCATCCCGGCGATGGGTGCGCTCAGGCTTGCAAAATTCAACCTCGACGACAGTCAGACAACGGAATTCAAGGGATTGCCCATACCGGCCAACGCCATCTTCTGGATCGGTGCCACAGCGTGGATGCAGAGCCACGGACTGGAGTGGATGCACGAGCATGTGTACTGGGGCAATCTCATTTGCTGCGTGGTGATTATAGGCGTTGCGTTGCTTATGGTATCCAACATGCGCATGTTCTCTCTGAAGCTCAAGAATTTCCGCATCGGCGACAATTTCATGCGTTACCTGCTGTTGCTCGGCGCGGCGTTTTTTGTGGCGTTTTCGGGCGTGGAGGGTTTTGCCTATACCATCATCTTCTACTTCGTGCTGTCGGTGATAAACAATCGCATGACTCCGGCCCAGACTTCGGAAACCGACAAATAACCGGCTTTCAATAGTTTTCTGACACAAATTCTATCAGTTTTTTCTTTGGAATATTAATCGGATGTGCCGGCGACCCGCCTGCACACATTACACAATTCATTACATGAAATCTTTTCTCAAGACCTTTACTGTGTCTGCGTCGATGCTCATGGCGATGGGTGCGACTGCGGAAAGTATCATCGCGTTCGACCCTGTGCCTACGCGCCGCACGGGCGATAGAGCACTGGCATTACCTCATGCTCGGCCGCTCGGCATTAACCGCACGCTTGCGGCTCCTCTTAGAGCTGAAGCCAAAGCCACAGATCCGTCGCTGCATGCCAATCTTATCTATACGTCCGACTGGGAGTATGCCGATGTCCCGGCATATGGCATTTATTCGTTTCCACTTGCTGCGGGCAGCTACACATCTTTTCCTTCGGTGTATCTTGACAACCGCATATGCGGAAATGCCGGCGCGGTGTATGCCGATGGCTGGTATTTCACCGCGACATCGCAGGAGGTGAACACTGATCAGGGATATGTGGTAATTTCCATGGACTTCTATCTGTTTGACACCCGCAACTGGAGCGTTCGCAAGATTGAGAATGCCGATGAGGAGTTCAAGGCGGTGGACATGACTTACAGCCCGGCGGCTGACCGCGTTTTCGGTTGTTTTGTTAAACGCGGTCCTCAGGGTTACTATTATTTTGGTTCGCTTGACATACAGACAGGTGAAACCACACTCATCCGCAACTACGGGCAGCAGGCTGCCTATGGTTTTACCGGCATGGCCGCCACTCCAGAGGGCGTGATTTACGCTATCAACAACGATGGAGGCCTGTATACTGTAGAACCCTCCACTGGTGTGCCTACATATATCGGTGAGACTGGCCTTAAAAACCAATATACCACTTCGGCCACATTCGATGCTGCAAGCGGTAAAATATATTATGCCCTCAACGCTGACTACCGTCAGGCGATGTATGCTATCGATCCTGCCACGGCAAAGGCCGAGAAAATGTACGACTTCTACAATGAGGAGTCGCTCACGGGCCTGTATGTGCCTGTGACATTAGCCAATGAGAACGTGCCTGCCGCGCCAAGCGCTCTGGCGGCCACCTTCGACAAAGGTTCCCTTACCGGCGATGTTAGTTTCACTGCTCCATCGACAAGTGTTGGAGGCACGCCTCTCGAAGGCAATCTCAATTATGTGGTGCGCCTCAACGGCGAAGACCGTGCTACCGGTACTGTGGCCCCCGGAGCCGTTGCCACGGCATCGGTAAGTGCCCTTACCCGTGGAAATTACAGCATATCGGTGGTATGCTCCAATTCATCAGGCGAAGGTGAGCGTGCAAGCATGCACCGGTTTATCGGTTGCGACACTCCGCTGCCTGTGACCGATGTCATATTTGTACTTGACGATGCAGGCGAAGCTACAGTGAGCTGGAATGCCTCTGTTGCCGCAAACGGCGGTTACCTTGATCCGGAGGCGCTGAAATATGTGGTGACACGGCTTCCCGACGGAGCTCAGACCACAGTAAACTCATCGACCACCCGTTTTGTTGAAACAATCTCCGAGCCTGCTTCCCGCACACGCTACACCTATACAGTGGAGGCTGTGTCGGGCGATGCCACCACAGAAGCTGTTGCATCGAATGCCGTGTGGTTCGGCACCTACAAGGCCCCATGTAACTTTGACTTCACTGCTTCGGAATGCACAGAAGACCTCGTGCTGACCGATGGCGACAAGGACGGTAAGACCTGGATGTGGCAGAGCGGTCAGATGCACTCATCGATTTGCCTGACCAAGCAGGTGGATGATTACCTGGTACTTCCGCCGGTGTACCTGCATGAGGGGATGAGCTATCGTGTAAGCGTAGATGCTCATGCATCAAAGGGTGTGAATATTTATCCCGAGCGTATGGCGCTGTGGGTCGGGAAGAATCCCAACGCTATTGACGAGCGCATTATGGAGCCTACCGTAATCAATCACACCGATTACCGCAACTACTCGTGCGACTACCGTGCGGAGGCCGACGGTGTATATTATTTCGCAGTTCAGAGTTGCTCCGACAGGGACTCGTATTACCTTTGGGTAGATAATTTCGCCGTGGGAGCACCTGTGAGCGCGGCGGTTCCGGCCGCAGTATTGGCTCTCAAGGCCGAAGCCGGGGCAGATGGCAAGCTTGAAGTGACTCTCAGTTTCACGCTGCCTACGGTAGACCTTAACGGGGCACCCCTCGACGGACTGACTTCGGTGGAAATATACCGCGACGGGAAGGTCGTGGATACTTCCATTGAGCCGTTGCCCGGCAAGAGCGTTACATTTACCGACCATCCCGAAAACGGTGCCCACACTTATGGGGTGGCCACTGTCTCGGCCAACGGCCGCAGCCACATTGAGGAGGTGAATGTGTATGTGGGCGTGCATGAGCCTAAGGCCGTGACCGCCGTATCGGCCGTGGCAGGCGAGCATAACGGTCAGATTGCGTTGTCGTGGACCGCACCTGCCACCGATGTAGAGGGTGTGACGCTGCCCGATGGCTCGCTGACATACCGTGTGACACGCTACGACCGCGCCGTGACCGTGGTGGCCGACGGGCTTGTAGAGCCTTGCTTCACCGACAATGCCTCGGAGGCCGACGCCGCCCAGGAGTTCGTGCAATATATGGTTGAGGCTGTGAATGTGGCAGGTGTATCGGAAGAGGAATACTCCAATGTGACAACTTACGGACGGCTTAATGGCGCCCCGATGATAGAGTCGTTTGCAGGAAGTGTTTCCCGGCAGGAGTTTGTGGTGGAGCGTGCCGATGACAATGCGTCGTGGACCGTGACATCGGCATCGGCCAATCCCGGTACGACTGAATATGACAACGACGGCGGCATGCTACGCTTTACCGGAGTGACCACCGGCGACAGTGCGTCGTTCATCTCCGGTTCCTACTCGGTTGACGGCATGGCACATCCGGCCTTGATGCTTCATTTCCTTTATCCTACAGGCACCAACCGCGCACTCACAGCCACCATCTATACTGAGGAGGGCGGCGTGGCTTCGACCGTGAGCCGTGAAGCTGCTCCGGCCGAGGGTATCAGCGGTTGGCAGCGTCTGATTATGCCTCTTGAAGGCAATCCCGACAAGGTGCAGATAATTTTGACCGGCGAGAATTACGGCGAATATGCGCTGTCGTTCTATGTGGATGACATAAGGCTCATAGACCTCCCCACCCCCAATGTGAATGTGAGCGCTTTCTCGGCACCTGCTATAGTGGAGGCAAACTGCGACTTCAATTTGCGCGCATATGTCGAAAATTCGGGTGCGACGGATGTAACGGCTACAGTGAGTCTGCTTCTCAATGGCGAGACTGTGGAGCAGCGCGACATGGCGCTCGCTATGGGCGACCATGTGGCGGTGGATTTCATACATATGATTCCTACCGTGGCTCCGGAACACTGTGTATACACTGTGGAGGTGACCACCGACGGCGATGCCGATGCTACCGACAATGTTTCCGAAGCCATTGAGGTGAATGCGCATCACAGCATCTATCCCGCGCCTGTGAATCTCGGCGCCGTGATGACCGATGCAGGAGTGCAGCTCTCATGGACCGAACCCGACTTCGGCCCCGTGACTCCCGTGGCTGTGGAAGATGACCTTGAAAGCTATGAGCCGTTTTCGATCGGCATAACAGCGAATACTGAAATCGCATCGGACTATATGGGCCAGTGGTCGTCGGTAGATGCCGACGGTCTGTGGACAATAGGTCTTGGTCACGGTTCAGCACTGATTCCCAATGCATCGGTGCCCAAGGGCTTCATGGTGTTCAACGGTCCTGCCGGCAATATCTATGGTGATGCTTGGAAGGCCCACAGCGGTGACAATATGTTTGTGGCCTTCGCGGCCATCGCCGACCCGGGAGAGGGCAACGATGACTGGCTTATTTCGCCGATGCTCACCGGCGATGCTCAGGAGGTGGCTTTCTGGGCACGTTCCGCCACCGACCTTTACGGACTTGAGAGCCTTGAGGTGCTTTACTCAAAGGACGGCAAGGAGCTGAGCGAGTTTGTACCCCGCGTGGCAGTCGATGAGGTCCCAGCCGAGTGGACGCGCTATACTGTGCGCCTGCCGGAAGGTGCTCGCTATTTCGCCGTGCGCTGTGTGTCGGAAAATATGTTCGCCCTGCTTCTCGACGATTTCACATACATTCCCGCCGGTTTCCGCGGTATGGGCCTTGAGCTCGATTCATACGGTATTTACCGCGACGGTAAGCATATCACCGATGTGACGGCCTCGGAGCATGCGTATCTCGACGCGTCTGCGACCGGCGACAGCCGGCCCACATACTCAGTGGTGGCACGCTACAATCTCGATGAATCGCGTCCGGTCACAGTCGTTACCGCCGACCCCTCGGGTATAGCCGATGTCGAGACCGCAGCAGTCAGTGTAACCGGCCTTAAAGGCCGCATCGTAATAGAGCATGTCGGTGACAAAGCTGTCGCAGTGATTGCGGCCGATGGCCGTGTGATGTACCGCACCGCGAAGGCTCCCGACACACTGAACGTGGAGCTTCCGGCCGGAGTCTACTTCGTGCAGATCGCCGGTAGGGCAATTAAGACTGTCGTGCGCTGACACGGATATATAAGATAAAAGGCGGAGCCGGTCCCTGAACCATCGGGGGCCGGCTCCTTTTTGATATGTATGATTTGCTGTATGCAGGGGATGCGGGGTCAGCGGCCGCCTGCGGTAGAGCGGTCGGTGTCGGCGTTCACTTCTATGAGTTTCCGGGCGCCGCGCTTCTGCCGTCCCCACTGGAGGTTGTAGCTTACGCTGATATATGGCATACGCATATTAAGGCGCATATGCTGCTCGTTGCGGTTCCATTTGCTTATGGATTTACTTCCCTGGTCGTATTTCCCGAAAGGCATTATGATGCCTGCACCGAACTGCCATGATTTCCAGTTGTAGCTCAGATCGATTATGTTGAGGTCTTCTCCCCATGAAATCTTTTCACCCCAGAGATCGCGTTGAGAACGCACATACTGTGCGGAAAGCTCAAATCCGTAATGCATGAGCTGGATGGATGCATTGCCGCTCCAGGCGTTGCTGTGCAGGGAATATCCTGTGCCGCGCATGCGCTCCATGCGGTACTGCACATAGCCGCTTGCCACGAGCCATTGAGGTATAATCTCGATTTGAGGCGCGAGGAAAAAAGAGAGGTTCTGCAGACCGCGGCTGTTCTCGTAGGTGGTGACAAGACGGCCGTTTTCCCATCGTAGCAGCGGTGTGATGGCATTAGGAGATGAAAAGGCCCTCACGCCGAATGAACCGTAAACCCGTGGAAGACTGAAGCCGTAGCGGAAAGTAAGCATATATGAGTTGGCGGTTTTGATATCGGGGTTGCCAACGCGCCACTGGAAACCGTCGAGCTGCTGGGGTACGATGTTTGTTTCTGTCAGAGAGGGCGTGGACTGCCATGAAGTGAAGTTGAGCCGGAAATTGTGGTTTTCGTTGAGCGAATATGTGACAGTGGCCTGCGGACGGGGGCGCCACGAATGGTTGCCCTGCTGCGTTTCCTTGAAAAGGAAATTGGTGTATTGCATACCCATGCCGGCGGTGGCGGTCCATTTACCGAGGCGGTGGAAATATTCGGCAAAGAAGTACACCTTGTCCTGTCGCTGATGGAACACACTGCCTCCGAGTGTCTTGTATTCGGAGCGGTTGCGGTTGGCTGTATAGGAAGCGCCGGCGGTGAACCGAGAGTTTTTCCATTGTTTTATGTAATTTGCCTCGAGTCCATATGCCTGATTGCAGTCTTGAATATAGGTGTGTATGTCGTTGATGAGTTGTGTGGTGCCGGGATTGCGTTCAACGTAATCAGAGAAGGAATGACCGGTGTATAAGGAAGCGCTGAAATCGACCACGAGGGTCTGTCTGCGGGCAAAATGCTGTTCGAGATAGGCTGAAAATGCTGGAGTGGTGCCTACGTTGCCGTGTGAGTCAAGAAGATTTATATTCTTTTCTCCGTTGCTGAGGCTCAGAAGTCCGTTGTATTCCCATTTATCGGAGAAATTGCGGTTGGCCTGCAGCGACACGTAGAATACCGTAGTGTCTGGCTTGATGTAGTTGTATGTGAGCCACGCAGCTCCCTGTGAGTTGTCGAGTTCACCGCCGAGCGGCTTTTCTTTTCTTGTGAGTGAAGTGCCGTCGGGATATGTGAAAGTTTCTTCGTAATCTCTATGGGCCTTTATTTTGTCGGTAAGTTTGAAATAGCTGCCGACGCTCCATTGTGAGCGCCCGACATTGAATTTTGCATCGGCCTGATAGTAACCCCATTTCTGATTCAACGCAGGTTTTGCCTCAAGCATGAGTGACCCTCCGACAGTAGGGTTTGTTACTATGACATTGAGCACATAGCTGGCGCCGTTGTACCGCAGTCCGGGATTATCGATCCACTCCACACGCTTGATTGTCTCAGGCAGAAGTGATTTAACCTGGTCGATGGTTGCCACACGACCGTTGATTCTTATCTGCACCGACTGTCCCGCGGCTGTGACGGATCCCAGTGCATCGTTTACGCTCAAAGAGGGTATCATGAGATTGCGCAGCAGTTGCATGCCGTTTTTTGAATTGTCAACAGCACTTCTGGATGGGTGATATACATCCATGTCCGCTTTACGGATTACTTTCGGTGCTTCGATTACTATCTCGTGCAATTCCTGCGTGGCAATGGAGTCTTGCATCTGCGACTGGGCCAACGAGGCCAGTACGCAACAGATCAGGAGTATTATAACAAGAAGTGTCTTTTTCATTGCGATATGTTTTGCGATTGTTTTCTTAATTAATACGCAAAGTTATCGCGATTTGTGACAACGGCTCTCAACAAATGTTGAAAAGAGACTGTCAGCGGACGGTTCGGCGCAGTCGGCTGAGGTGAGTCTGTGTGATGTTCAGGAAAGATGCTATTATCCTTGAGCGGGAAAAGCGAGAATATATCAGGATGGTGAGAAATCAGGTCGTTGTACCGTTGCAGTGGCGACTTTATATGAAGGTCCTTGTAGCGGTCGTAGACGGTAGAGAACACGGCCTCGGTGCCGACCATTACCATTTCTTTGAGTTTAGGGTCAGTCTTCATCCGTTCTCCGAGTTCGGCTGTAGATAGGCAGTAGATTTCGCATGGAGTTTCGGCGACAACTGAAGCACGTGCCTTCAGGCCACGAAGTGAGAAGGGAAAATCGGTGACAAATTCGTCCTCGAATTCCAGTCCGATTACATGTTCCGTTCCGTCATCGCTGTACGCCACATATTTCAGCTTGCCTGATTTGATATATCCGAAATATCGTGCCACGTGTCCCGCTGTGAAAAATTCCTCCCCTTTCTCGTAATGCCGCAAAGTGCCTTCGCGCAGGCACAGTTCCTTCCAGAAGTGAGCTGCAGGGCTATCGATATATGAATTGAAGTTGGCAGTCATCTGTATTTGGGGATTGTGAATGGTCATATTTTTTCTCCACACGCCGTTTACGGAAATTGTCGGCGACCTTCCGTGCGATATCATCAGAATTATCCGGGGTATATCCATCTAATAATGACAACAGGCTGTTTGTATTAGTGTCTAAAGTCATAATACTACCAATATCATGTTACAAATATAGCGAGTGCTCCCGACATTGGCAAATGTAGTTGTCAGGGTAAATTATGCTTTTACTTGGGCGCTTTTCCCAATCTTTTGTATGGTGGAAGATGAAGCGGATTATAGGGTAGGGGATTTTAATGCTTTTTAACTTGGCACGGATATTGCATGGAGAGCAATATGCGTTATTTACAAAGAACCAAAAACAAATTTAACTACTCCCTATGGGATTTCTTGTCTTTCTATTATTTGTGTTGTTGCTGTGGTGGCTGCTCAGGCCATTCCTGAGAATTTTCCGTGCCGTGAAGCGCACACAGCAAGGGTTCACCATCAATCTCAATGACTTTTTCGGTACACCGGGCGCGCAGAATCCCGCCGGAGAGCCCCGCAGGCGCGACGGCTGGAGCGGACGCCGCGTAAAGAAAAAGAAAATAGCTCAGGATGTGGGCGAATATGTGGCCTTCAGCGAGGTAGAGGTATCGGAGACTGCCGGCGCCGATGCGCGTGATGTGCCTAAATTCACCGCCGAACAGCAGGTGACCGATGTGGAATGGGAAGATATCAAATGAGAAGATATCAAATGAGTATGAGCTATATACCACAATTATATGATTTTCTGAGCCGTCTGCAGGCCAATAACAACCGCGAGTGGTTCCGGGCCAACAAGACGGAGTATGACGCGCTGCGCGAGCAGTGGCTGGCGGATATCGACCGCCTCATAGCTGACATGACACAGTGGTGGCCACAGCTTGCCGGTCTGTCGGCGAAACAGTGCGCCTACCGCATCTATCGCGACACACGGTTCTCGCAGGATAAGTCGCCGCTCAAAGATTTTTTCTCGGCGGGATTTTCGCCTCTCGGCCGCAAGGCCCACGATGCCGGTTATTACCTCCAGATGGGTCCCGGACGCTTCAGCTCTGAAGTGGAGAGCGGCCTTTACGGTGGCGTGTGGTGTCCCGAGCCTGCGGTGCTCAAAAAGCTACGCAAGGCGATAGTCGACAACATAGAGGAATTCGAGGAGATAGTGAACGAGCCGCGGCTCGCTAAGAACTTCCCTGGCTGGTGCGCTTCGTCGATGCTCAAGACGGTGCCGAAAGGCTATGATAAAAATCATCCGCAGGCCCATCTGCTGCGACTGCGCGACTATGGAAAGTTCATGCCGGCTCCGATGGAATATTTCACAGACCCCTCCTGGCCTGAGCGCACTTCGGAATTTTTCAGTGTGCTCAAGCCACTGATTGATTTCCTCGATTATTCAATCAATGAGGAGTAATCGGCGCCACAGGCGTCGTATGCGACAATTTTAGGATACATTGCAACATTTTTAATAGCGCTTCCCAGGGGGAGGCGCTATTTTTGCATCCAGAAAAATGCCTGAAAACGTGTCATGAAAAACGTGAAATCTAATAAACCAAAATATCATTTTTCCACAATGTTAAAGCAAGTTTTGTTGGCTGCCGGAGCACTGGTGCTTCTGGGCAGTTGCGTGCAGGACGGCGACACCATCTACAACGAGGTGCCGGCGCCCACACTAAAAATCGACGGCATGCGCTCCGACCTTATCACGATGACTCCCGAGGGCAACGACCTCACATTCTCGTGGCCCATGATCGACGAAGGCATGTCGCTTAAAGTTGATGTGATAAGCGACGGTAATGTGGTGTCGTCGGAGACCTACCCCAGGGATGTGACTTCGTTCGTACATCACAATCTCGTATCCAATGTGAAGTATGTGTATCTTTTCCGCGTCACCGACGGCACTGATGTGAGCGATGGCGTGACAAAAACCTATACCCGCGCAGGCGCCACCGCCGTCACCGAGCTTGCAGTGTCGCAGCGTGAAGGTGAAAACGGTTATGAGGCAGTGCTCACCTGGGCACCGCTGTCAGATGCCACTGAAGTGGAAGTGACAGTATCCAAAAACGGCACCGAGAGCAAGGCCACCGTGGAAGGCACTGCCACCGAGCATGTGGTAAAAGGTCTGGCCGAGAACGACGAACTCTCGTTCAGCGTAATCACCCGCAACGAACAGGGCGTGTCGCTCCCCGAAACCACATCGATTAAGATAGGCAAGACAGCCGTGGCCTTCCTCAGCTATTACGCCACCCCCGAGGAGCTGATCAATAACGGCGACGATGACGAAGCTGCCGCCTGGATGTGGTTCCATAACGAATATCCCACAAGCCGCTTCCTCTATGCCGGCAACATCACAGGCGCCAGCGACCTCAACGACCTGCGCGTGATTTTCTACATCCGAGATGTGCAGGACGGCAACGAGAACGATGTATGGCAGCAGCCCGCAGCAGTCGAGGCCGCTACACCCGCCATCACAGAGTGGTATAAGAACGGAGGCAACCTGCTGCTGTGGCAGCACGCCACAACATATATCGGCGATCTCGGCCGTGTGAGCAAGGACCTGCTTCGCAACAACGACCGCCGCATCACACTCGGCCGCGGCTCGTGGAACGACTACCGCTGGCATATGGCAGTGCACGCCAACCTCGGCGGCCGCTACTATATTGATTATTCAAAGCACCCGATATACAGCGGTCTGACCGTGAATCCCGACGGCACCATCACCGTGAAGGGCACGTGTTGGACCGAGGACCACAACTGCTGCTTCTTCAACATTCCCGAGCGTCTGACCGGCATGAACAACCAGAGCGCCGACACCTACGAGACACTTACAAAGGTCTATGGCATCTATCCTCTGGCTACTTGGGACAACGAGCAGATGAACTTCGTGTCGATGCTCAACGTGTGGGAGGCCCAGCAGGGAAACACCGACTACCGCGGAACAGTGCTCTGCATGGGTAACGGTGGTCTGGAATTCTCCTACAACAACAGCGACGGCTCGCCGGATGTGTGCGCCCGCCCGATGAACAATCCTTATCACGGCTCGGTGCTCCGCATAGCACACAATGCCATTGAATATCTCAAAACACGCTAATACCCGCATAAGAAATGAAATACGCGATATATCTGGCGGCGCTGGCTGCCGCCACGGCCACACTCGCTTCCTGTACGAAGGAAGACGATACCATCGTAGAGGTGGTGAAAGAACCGGAGACCGGTTCGCAGGTGGACCTCAACATCACTCCCTCGCCTGAAATCTCAACTGATTACAGGGAACTCTGGCGTCCGCAGATTCACTTCACTCCCCGCCAAAACTGGATAAACGACCCCAACGGCCTTGTATTTGCCGACGGTGTATGGCACATGTATTACCAGTACAACCCCTCGGGCCAGAACTGGGGCAACACTTC
This sequence comes from uncultured Muribaculaceae bacterium, assembly GCA_934555895.1. GTDB lineage: Bacteria > Bacteroidota > Bacteroidia > Bacteroidales > Muribaculaceae > UBA7173. The sequence continues at coordinate 20,376 of CAKTFH010000028.1, forward strand.
ATGGGGCCATGCCACATCTACCGACCTCTTCCACTGGAAGGAGCAACCGGTGGCACTTCTCCCCGACCAGCTCGGCTACATCTACTCGGGCAGCGCAGTGGTAGACAAGAATAATACCGCAGGTTTTGGCACTAATGCCATTGTGGCCATCTACACCTCGCACGGCGCCCATGAGCAGCAGTGCATAGCCTACAGCAACGACGGCGGCATGACTTTCACAAAATACGAGGGCAACCCCGTGATACGCAACAGCTCCCACGGCGACTACCGCGACCCGAAAGTGATTTGGGACGACGAGTACAACTGCTGGCTGATGATTTTCGCCCTCGGCGGCGAACACTCTGCCGAGATATGGAAGTCTGACAACCTGAAGGACTGGACCAAATGCTCGACTTTCACTGCTTCGGGCTATCCCGGTTGCAACAACGGAGTGTGGGAGTGTACCGACATGTACACTATGAACTATAAAGGCGAAAAGAAGTATGTGGTGATGGTGAATGTGAGCGGCGGTCACCCCAACGGACGCGCTTCAGGCACAATGTATTTCGTGGGTAACTTCGACGGTAAGCGTTTTCGCGCCGACCGCTATAACTATCCCCTCTGGGCCGATCAGGGTCTTGACGACTATGCCCGCGTGACATGGTCGAACACCGGCGACCGCCGCGTGTGCATCGGCTGGATGAACAATCAGCTTTACTCTGGCAACTATCCATGCTCGCCCTGGCGCTCGGCAATGAATCTGCCCCGCGAAATGTCGCTCAAGGAATATGACGGCACTCCCATCCTCTGCAGCACCATAGTGAAGGAAATCGAAGAGATTGCAGGAGCATGGCGTCCCGCCACCGGAGCCCTCGGTATCAGCGACGCATATCAGCTCAATGTGCCTGTCGACCTTAAGGCCGGCGACTGCACCATCGTGTTGAGCAATGCGGCCGGCGACGAATATGAGGTGATGCTCGATGTAGCCAACCGTCGTCTGATTGTGGACCGCGGGCCGCGCACCGGCACATTCTCGGCAGCATCGTTCCCTCTGACAAGTGTGGTGGGCCCGCTCAACACCGACCGCGATCAGCTTACCCTCTGCTTATACGTAGACCAGTCGTCGGTTGAGATCACCACCGACGATGGATCGTTGATAATGTCGACACTGGTGTTTCCGGCTTCAATCTACAGCCGTCTTTCCATCAAGGGACAGACCACATCGCCTCAGGTTCGTGACCTGAACCGTGTGTGGTAATAGTTTAGAGAAGGTTTTATATAGTTGATATAAGTGTGTGACTTTTCAACGGGAGCACTTTGCAAAGTATGTAGGATATGATTACCTTTGCAATGTGTTCCCGCTGAATGCAAATGACAGATTCATCGCCTGCGACTACATGCTTACACCGACATTAATCACAAGTCAAGTAGATTTCCATGAAAAAAATCTTTAGTTTTATTATTTTCTTCGCCGCTCTGGCAGTCAGTGGCAATGCCACAACGCCATTGGCAGAGAAATATGGCAGTTTCTCTATTATCGGCGACTCTTATTCCACATTTATGGGTTTCACCGAGCCTCTGGGAAATGCCCAGTGGTATCCCCATGCCGGCAACGCCATGGCCTCGGTAGAACGCACTTGGTGGAAACTTTTCGAGCGTGAGAGCGGCGTGCGTCTGGAACAGAACAATTCGTTCTCAGGCAGCACGATCTGTACACACAGCTGGAACAACAGCACCGACCTTGCCAATTCATTTGTAGGTCGTGTGGATGATGTGCGCAAGGCCGGCCTTATCATTGTGGAAGGCGCCACAAACGACAATAACGCAGGCTCTGGCCTCGGGTCGTATGTGTGGAGCAACTTCACAGACTCCGACAAGCACACCTTCCGCGGCGGCACAGCCTATGTGATTGATTTCTTACAGAAAAAATATCCCGAGTCGACAATCGTGTTCATGCTCAACAGTGGTCTGCGTGCCGACATTAACAACTCGGTGCAGGAGATATGCGACCATTATAATGTGCCTGTGCTCAAGTTGCACGATATCACCAAAATAGATGATCACCCCGACATCGCCGGCATGATGAATATCAACAAGCAGCTTATGGAGCTACTCTGCTCTCTTGAAGGCATCACATATATGTCGGAGGAGACCAAGGTCTCGGTGTCTGCGGCAAAAGAGAATGCTTCTGTACTGGTCGACAAACTGATGCCAGCAGGGGAGTGGACTTCGCTCTGTTTGCCGTTCGGCATGAACGAGGCGCAGATAACCTCGGCGTTCGGTGAGGGCACACAGATACAGGGTGTGGATGCTGTGGCCGAAGAGGCGACAGTGAATATGGTACAGGTGACCTCTACTGAGGCCAACCGCCCGTATGTGGTTAAACCCGGACGAAATGTTGACGAGCCGTTCTTCGTGGAAGGTGTGAAACTTGAGAAGACTTCGGCCGTTGCTGTAGGCGAAGGCGATGTGGTAGCCAACGGTGTGTATGTGACTACTTCGGGACGTCAGGGACGCAATTATAATTATACCTTCGATATCAACGGGGCACTTTACAACAACACCACCTCAGGCTGGAGCATAGCTCCTATGTCGGTGGCTGTGAGGGCTCCGCGCAATATCGTTCCTATAGGTACGGTACAGGGCTACGGGGCTCCTGCTCTGCCAGCAATAACCTACGCCCAGGCATTCACTCCCGTAAACACAGGGCGCGCCGCATATGCCGCAGTGCCCGTGATTGTGGCAGACCCGTTCCTCTCGGTATGGTCGAAAAACGGCAAGCTTTCGGCCGGTGTCACCAGTCATGTGAGCGGCACCAATCATCCGGTGGAGGGCTACATTGAGGTAGATGGCAAGTTCTACCGTTTCCTTGGTGCCGAGAGCGTCGATCTTAAACGCAAGCTCGCGGGCTCCAACGGCGAGATGTTCGAGGCCGTGCAGAAGGCCGTGCATGTGACCGCCACACAGACATTCGTGGAACTTGAAGCCGGTGGCGTGAAAGCAATTGTAGTCTTCTCGTCGCCTCAGCTCGTGGATGACACCCGCAGCCTTGACGCTGCTGTCAACTATGTAAGCTACAAGACCGAATCGACCGACGGCGCCGAACACAGCGTGAGCGTGCATCTGGCGCTCGCAAGCACTCTGGTGAGCACCTCGACCTCCAATATCACCTACACTGCCGACATGACTACCGGTGTGACCATCGGCCGTATGGGTAACACAACCCAGAATATGTCGGAGAACGCTCGTCCGGTTTGCGGCCACATCGCAATGATGGCCGACACAAGCCATGGCCAGACTGTGGATAACATCGGCTCGGCATATCTGCTGTTTACCGACAATCTCGGCACCGGCACATCGGGCTCGGGCTATACTGTTGTAGGCCGCGACGAGGGCGCAATGGCCATAGGCTTCGGCTACGCCCGTTTCCCGGCACCATGGACGCTTCGCTACGAATCGTTCGGCCGCATGATGTTCGACATGGCCTCGCAGGTGAACGAGCGTCTGGAGGCATGCCGCCGCTTCGATGCCATGATTTACGACGATGCCAATCGTCTGGGCGGCGCCGCCTATGCCGACATGTGCCGTGCGGCCTACCGTCAGGTAATCGGTGCCTGCAAGACCGCCGTATCCGACACCGGTTCTGAATTCGTCTACAACTTCGAAGCCGGAGGCAACAATCAGATTTCGCAGGCCGACTGCATCTTTTTGGCTGCTCCCCTGATGCTTGCCTATAATCCCGAGCTCGCCTACCGCATGTATGCCGCCGTGCCCGACTACATAAAGATGTTCCCAGGTTTTTCGTCGCCTTACGGCAACGCTCCCCACCACCTTGGCCAGTGGCCTATAATGGCCGGAAGCCACCTCGACAATGGAGTGGACTCTACCACCGACCTTTGCATTGTGGCGTATGCGGCCGTGGCTGCAGGGATGCCTGTGGATGTAATCGACGACTACAGCTTCAGCTATCTTGTGAGCTTGTGCGAGTATCTCGACCTCTTCACCCTGCCGCAGTATCAGAACAATTTCCCCGGCGAGGGTTCGTCGGACGGCGGCATACGCGATAACGCCAACCTGCGTCTGAAGAGTGTGCTTGCCATGCGTTCCGTAGCTCGTATCGCGGCCCTGCGCGGCGACACTTCCGACGAGGAGCTCTGCAATGAGATGGCAGGCCGCTGGGAGAACATCTTCCGTGAGAAGTATGCCGCCGGCGACCACTACCGCCATGGCACATCGGTGGAGTGGGGTATGAAATATCCTCTGTTCTATGACCGTGCCCTCGGTTTCGACATCTTTAAGGATGTGATCGACACCGAATTGAAATATTATGCCGCACAGCCGACACCGGAATATGGACCGGCTCTCAACAGCTCCGATAAAAATCTGGCTAAGGTCAGCGCCACAATGCTCACAGCCGCTCTCGACGAGCCTTCGTTCAGCAGCAACATTGCTCCCGTAGCCGCATACTTCGGTATCGGGAAAGAAGCCGATGAAGATAACCACGGTCTGCTGGCCGACAGATACAACTGTGGCACCGGCAAAGCTATTTCCGGAGCCGGCACCTCCAATCTCGGCTCGATATGGAGTCTCGTGATGCTCGACCGTCTCGGTCTGTCGGGCATCGAGAGTGTCGGCGCTGATGCTGAAGCCGCCACTGCCGTGAGAGGCATCTACGACCTTCAGGGTCGTCGCCTCAGCCGTGTCACCACGCCAGGCATCTACATCGTGGATGGTCGCAAGACCATAGTGCGCTGAGATGTAAACACAATAACTTAATGCTTTGAGGCGTGCCGGAAATCAATTCCCGGCGCGCCTCGGTGTTTTTTCTCAATGTTTTTATCGGTGAGGTGAATGAAATGTGGTGATGTTACATAAAATAATCGCTATCTTTGTGTCACTATGCGCAAAATTCTGCTTATCATCATATTTCTGTCATGCGCCCTATGGGCCGATGCCCGCTATACAATGGTGGCCGACACTTTAAAGGGGTCGGCGCATTATCCGGGTACGGTGCATGCCATGCAGGTGTCGATTCCTGAGATTGCCGACACCTCAAGGCCCGCGGGGCTTTATGTGGGACTCGACGGGATACTCTGTCGTGCGCCTCAGGTGCTCGACTCGCTTGCGGCCCTGGGGGTGATACCCCCTATGGTTGGGGTGTATCTGCAGCCGGGTGAAGTGCGCCGCGACGGCATGACTTTGCGGTATAACCGATCGAATGAGTTCGATGCCACAGACGCGCGTTTCGCGGACTTTCTCGCGTCCGAGATACTGCCTCGTGTCGACAGCATACTGAATGCTGACGGCCGCGGAATCACCATTACCGACAACAGTGCCGACCGCATGATTTACGGTCTTAGCAGCGGAGGCATAGCGGCCTTTGTGGCGGCATGGCACCGGCCCGACCTCTTCGGCAAAGTGTTTACCGGATGCGGCACGTATGTGCCGATGAGGGGAGGACATAATCTCCAGGCAATAGTGCGCAAGCATGAGCCGAAACCGTTGCGCATCTTCATGCAGGACGGAAGCAACGATGCGTGGAATCCGCTTTTCGGGTCGTGGTATGAGGCCAACCGTGTGCTTGCCACGGCGTTGCAGTTCGCCGGTTACGACTGTGCTTTCAAATGGGATGACTCGGGCCACTCGGAGAAACCGTCAGCCGAAATCTTTCCAGAGGTGATACGATGGATGTGGCGTGACGGGTCTGCAGAAATGTTGCCCGGGGTGACATCGAACGACTATCTGAAGGGCAGGCTGCCGTCTCCAGACGCTCCCGACTACAACTGGCAGCCGATGCAAAGTGTGCCTCCCTTGCAACCACGTGATGTGGTAGAGGCCATTTATCCCGACTCTACATTGGTGGTTTGTGTGGAGCCCGGCACAAACTTTCTGACACAATATCTTATGGATGGCGACGGCAATCGAAGTTGTGGGCAGCGCTATTACTGGCTGCATACGTATGACAACTCGGCGCTCAACATCGTTGATATGATTTTCGACGGGGACGGTAATCTCTGGGTACTTACGAATGCCGGTGTGCAGATATGTGACCAGAACGGCCGTGTGCGCGCCATTCTTTCGCTTCCTCCCGGGGAAAGCCTGGCAGAAACCACGCACGGACGCATTGTCATTTCCGATGGCTTTATCATACTTACAGTGGATGACCACGCTTACAGACGCACCTTCGCCGTTAAGGCTGCTACATCGGGTGTGCGCCCTGCCTCGCAGGGTGCCGGTTGAATGGTAAATGGTAATAGGATGCTGCCACCAGTAATTTTTGAAATATCAGAAGAATCGAGTTTATGATTGAACGTATTAATATATCAAATTATAAGTCTATCCGTAATGCGGATATAGATTTAAAGATGATAAATATCCTCATCGGACCTAACGGGGCCGGTAAGAGCAATTTTATTTCATTTTTTGATTTGACCCGTCATATGCTCGAACAGCGGCTGGGAGGATATCTGCTTGAGCACGGCGGAATCGGCTCCATGCTTTACCGTGGCAGAAAGATTTCCGACAGCATTTCGGCGCTGATTGACTTTGAGAACCGTAATGCTTTTGTGTTTAAACTTAAGCCTACTCAAGGCCCCAAGGCGTACATTGAGTATACCAAGGATTTTTTTAACAACCGGGGGCTTACAGACAAAAGATATGAGGAAACATGGAATGAGCATACCTGGGATGTGAATGTCGAGGAATCGGCTATCCTGACAAAGCCCCAATGGCGTGCCGGATATATCCGTAATTTCTTGAGAAGTTTCACTGTCTATCATTTCCATGACACGAGCCTGTCTTCGCCTATGCGGCAGCTGTCGAGAACGGGAGACAATGAGTATCTGAGGCACGATGGCTCCAATCTTGCCGCATATCTTTATAAATTGAAGAATGCTGATGTCAAGGCATATAACCTCATAGAAGGCACTATCCGTTCGATTGCACCCTATTTTAAGCAATTCAGGCTTGTCCCCAATAAAATCATGGAGGGATACATCGGGCTGGAATGGGAAGAGCGTGACACTGATGTGTATCTCGACGCGACCAACCTCTCGGACGGCACCTTGCGCTTTATCGCTTTGGCAACGCTGCTGTTGCAGCCTGATTCGCCTAAAACAATTATAATTGACGAACCGGAATTGGGTTTACATCCGGCTGCAATCAATAAACTCGGTTCACTAATCAAAAGAGCTTCTCTTAAGACTCAACTTATCATTGCAACCCAGTCGGTGGAGCTGATCAATAACTTTTCGATTGATGATCTTATTATTGTGGGCCGGGATGACAATCAGTCCACGTTCCACCGGTTGAATGAAGCCGATTTCTCTGAATGGCGAAACGCGTATTCTGTAGGTGAGTTGGAAAACCCAAGCCTGAATGCCCCCTGCGGCCAAGGTTTATTTGACCCCTGAAAATAATTTGTTTTTGACCCCAG
>CAKTFH010000029.1 GCA_934555895.1 uncultured Muribaculaceae bacterium
ACGAATAAAAATTGACTCCACCAAATTGTGAGCCAGCTATTTTCAGAAAATTTTTATGTCAAACTGTCAAACACCCGGTCTGCGTTTCAAAAAGAAATAAGATATTCGGCACCAAAAACAGCCGGCACCGTTGGAAAATTGGCATGGAAATGGTAATTTTGCCAATATACGTTGATTTCAACTATTTAAAATGAACTGCACCTATTACGAAGATAATCTTCTTGAGATATACCAGCGGAGTTTCCGCGAAAACTGGGACCTCCCCGCACTTGCTGAATATGGCTCCCCGGAAGTGATGAGCTACGGCACAGTGGCACGCCGCATAGCCCGCATACATCTGTTCTATAAACAGATCGGGCTGAAACATGGTGATAAAGTGGCGCTTCTTGGCAAAAACTCAGCCACATGGGTTATAGCCTACATGGCCACCATCACCTATGGCGCCACCATCGTACCTGTACTTGCCGATTTCAACGCCCATGATGCCATGCACATCATCAACCACAGCGGCAGCACAGTGCTGTTCGTAAGCCAAAGCATCTGGGAAATGCTTGAAATAGAACAGATGCCGGCGCTGAAAGCTGTTATCTCTCTCGAAACGAGAAAAGTATTGGCGGAGCATACCGAATCGGAGGAGGAATCGGCAGAAAAGATTATAAAGAATCTCACCCGAAAATTCCGCTCGGTCTACCGCAGCGGCTTCACAGCGGAAGATGTGAGCTACCCCGAAATGGATAAGAATGCCATCGCCGAAATCAACTATACATCAGGTACCACTGGTTTTTCAAAAGGCGTGATGCTGACATTCGACAATCTTGCGGGCAATGTGGTGTTCGGCATCAGGTCGCGTCTGCACTTCGAAGGCTCGCGATGCCTGTCATTCCTTCCGCTGGCACACGCCTATGGGTGTGCTTTCGACATGCTTGTGCCTCTTGCAGTGGGTACTTTCATCACAATCTTCACAAAGGCTCCTGTGCCAAAACTGTTGCTCGGTGCCCTGTCGCAGGTTAAACCCAATCTGGTGGTGTGCGTGCCTCTGATTCTTGAAAAAATCTACCGCAAACAGATTGTGCCCATGATTACCCGCCGTGCCATCCGCTGGGCTCTGGCCCTCCCGCTTGTCGACGGCGCCATTTATGCAAAAATACGCAAGAAACTGGTGGACGCTTTCGGCGGATGCTTCGAAGAGGTAATTATAGGAGGCGCTCCTCTCAACGGCGAGGTCGAGGCCTTTCTTCACAAAATAAAATTTCCTTTCACCGTAGGCTACGGCATGACCGAATGCGGTCCTCTGATTAGCTACACCCCTTGGCGCGAGTTCCTACCACTGAGTTGCGGCCGCACTCTCCCCAACATGGAGAGCAAGATAGAGAGCAACGACCCTGAGAATTTACCCGGTGAAATATGCGTGCGCGGCCAGAACCGCATGGCAGGATATTACCGCAATCCCGAAGCCACTGAGACAGCTATCGACTCAGAGGGGTGGCTCCACACCGGCGACATGGGCACACGCTCGGCCGACGGCACCCTCTTCATAAAGGGCCGCTACAAAACCATGATACTGTCAGCCACCGGCCAAAATATTTATCCGGAAGAAATCGAGGCCAAGCTTAACAACATGCCTTATGTGAACGAAAGTCTTGTGGTGGAACGCGGCAAAGGCCTCACGGCTCTTGTGTATCCTGACTACGAGCGCATGGATGCAGACAGTGTAGATCTTGCTTCACTGGAGCCGATTATGGAATCGAACCGCAACGACCTCAATCAGCTTGTAGCCCCCTATGAGAAAATAGATCACATTCAGCTTGTGTCGCAGGAATTCGAGAAAACGCCTAAGAAATCAATCAAGCGCTTCCTCTACTCTTAACTCTTAATTTATCGTTAGACCACTCTTAAAACGCACTGGCCTTGAGCGCAAGGCCGGTGCATTCCTGCAGGCCAAAAAGAAGATTCAGGCAGTGCACCGCGTTGCCTGCGGCACCTTTCATGAGATTGTCGATTGCTACGGTGATTTTCAACACCGGCATAGATTCTAGTGAGTGAGCGCTATCGGGATAGGCCAGCGACATCAGGCACTTGTTGGTATTCGCTACATCAAGCACTGTAGGCTTGAGATCGACCGAAAAAGTAAAGCTGTGGTCGCAGTATGCTTCGTCATAAAGACGGCGCAGTTCAGAAAGCGATGTGCAGCACGGGACCTCTACTTCTGCCAAAATACCGCGCGGCCACTTGCTGTCGCGGCTCACTGTAAGCTGCACGTTGCCGTTCCATGAGGGCTGTATCTCTTTCATTACGTTTTTCACTTCAGTGGCGGTAGCTTCCCCGTCAGGACGGTTTTCCATCGGCGCTATCGGATCGAGACGGGTCGAAAGTTCTGCCACGGCCATAGGCTCCGTATCGGTCATCTGACTGGCAGGACGGTTCTCGAAATTCTCGGTAGCTGCAATCATCACCCGTGCCTTCACATCACCCTCAAGGAGCATGTTCTTAGCCAGCGGGAACAGAGCAGCCTCCACCGCCATGGCCATAGGCGAAGGCAGGGAGGTGCATCGAGCGCCACGCACGAGCGCCTTGCGGTTATATTCAGGAAATCCATAGACCATCGGCGCGCTCCCCTCGCCTACTCCAAGGAGATCGCGGTAAGCACCCGTAAGGTCGATTATTCTCAGATTCTCGTCAGCACAGGCCTTGTCATTTGTCTGCATCCAGCGGCGTGCCATCCAAGGCTCGCCACACAATATCACCACATCAAGCCCCTCGGGATTCAGCTTATCCTCAAATATGAGATCAAGGTCGCCTATAAGCCCGCGATGCACCCTGTCTACCCTGCGGCCGGCTTCAGTTTCAGATGCTACAGAACGCAAATCCACATCAGGATGATTTATGAGTATCCTTATAAGCTCGCCGGCGGCCATAGTCTCACCGCCAAGAATTCCGGTTTTTATCATTATTTAGATTTAAGAGTGCTTGATTTCAAATGTATTCCAAAATGATTTATTAATTCAGAGCCATATCAGAGGCAAAGCCTCAGAAGTTGCGAAGTGTTGTCGGCCAGATGATCGGCCAAATGCTCCCTTAGCTCCGTGGCCGAGCGGAATCCCCATGTCACTCCCACACTCTCCACACCGGCGCGTCGTGCAGTGTCCATATCCACACCCGAATCCCCCACATAGAGCACATCAGCCTTTGGCACGGGATGTTTGGCAAGTATCTCAAACACTATCGAAGGGTCAGGCTTCACAGGCACGCCCTCCTTCTGTCCCTCCACAGCCGCCCACGGCACCGTCGGGAAAAATCCATGGATGAGTTCTTCCACGGCTGCCTGATATTTGTTGGAGGCCACTGACACTGCGATTCCTCTTTGAGTAAGCAGCTCAAGCAACTCGGGAATGCCGGGATAAGGCACGGTGGCATCGGCGAGATGCCGGCTGTAATATTCCTTGAAAGGCTTCAGCAGACGCTCCACCTCTTCGGGGGTACGGGCGCTCTCGGGCAATGTGCGCTCTATGAGTCTTCTCACACCGTTACCGACCATGAGGGGATAGGACTCGATAGGGTATGTGGGATAACCACACTGCTCAAGCGCGAAGTTGGCGGCTGCGCCAAGGTCTGCGATAGTATTGAGCAGAGTGCCGTCGAGGTCGAATATCACAAGTTTTTTCATATTCTGTGTCAGAAATAACTTCAGATATGCAAATTTAAGCATATTCTGCGAAATTTCGCCAATCCGCCACAGTTTATAATTCACCCGCAGGCCAAATGCGCATATCCGGTTTCACCTTTCACCAAAATATTTTGTAAAAAATCTGCCTGAAATTTGGTTTATATCATAAACCAAACTATCTTTGCAGGTGAATCAGGAGCGGAATCGCGCGACCGCTCCTTTTTCAGAGTAAAATGGTTTATAAAATAAACCAAAAATAAAACCCTTAAAATTCCAATTTATGGAAGACAGAAAACTCACAGAAAAAGAGAGTCTTGAAGTAATCACTTCAATGATTTCACAAACAAAGAAGCGCTACATCGGTAATGGGAATATCCTGCTCCTATGGGGATATCTCACAGTAATAGTCACTCTGCTGGTCTGGATTATGCTTGTAAGCACCCGCAACGGCTTCTGGAATATTCTATGGTTCATCATTCCGATTGTCGGTGGCACCGCCACCATAATCATGTCACGCCATGAACAGCGTGAGCGCGGAGTGGTCCTTTATTCCGACAAGATAACCTCTCAACTATGGACCATCTACGGAATCGCCGCTATCGTAATGACAGTTATGTGTATTTGTTTCCGGCATCTGGGAGGCATCGACTGCTGGGACGCCATGCTTGCATTCACTCTGACAGCCACTCCCGTGGCAGAAATAGCACAAGGCCTTGTCATCAGGGAAAAATCATTCACCGTGGGCGGAATCATAGGTCTGGCTATCGGCATGTATACTCTTTGCTGTATTTCAGGCGGTATTTCTCTCGGCGTAAACTGGTTCCTGCCGTTATTTGTCGTTGCTTTCATAGTAATGATGATTATCCCCGGTCATATCCTCAATTATAAAGCAAAACACCAATGAAAGAACTGAATCCGCTTCTACACTCGCAACTCCGGCTTGCCATAATTTCCATTCTCATGAATGTGGAAGAAGCAGATTTTGTGTATCTCAAGGAGAAAACCGAATCGACAGCCGGAAACCTCAGTGTACAGCTTGACAAACTTGCTTCCGCAGGATATATCTCAGTAGAAAAAGGGATGGCAGGCAAACGACCCCGAACTATTTGCTCCATCACACTTGAAGGCAGAAAAGCCTTTGAGGAATATGTGGAGGCACTCAAGACATATCTGAATCTGTAGAAACCGGTCAGCCGTCAACAGCAAACGGGACCGCGCCGTGATTAACCCTATCGGCGCAGCCCCGTTTTAAGTATATCAGAACTTATTATCGCACTGTTGTCTTGAATGTCTTGTCACCGGTCTTTACGATATAGATGCCTGAGGGCAGATTAAGTGCGGATGCACTGAAATCCTTGCCGGAAGCCACTTTACGGCCGTCTACGGTATAGACACTATAGGAAGCGTCGGAAGAGTCAAAAGCTGCATCTACCGATTCGATAGCCGAAGCACCTCTCTGCTCCAGACCAAGCTCAGTGATTGCTATGCCGCTGCGGTCGGGCTCGCTGCAGGCGTGCAGGCCGATATAGTAGATGCCGGTTGCTTCCGCTGTAAATTCAACGGTGTGCTTCTCTGGAAGCAGGCTTGTGATGCCCACAGGCAGCATGACGCGCTGTGTCATGGCATCGACCTCGGGAGCCTGGCCGCAGAAAATCTCGAGCATCGGCTCAGCTCCCTCATAGTCGGTGAGCGAAGTGTAGCTGAAAGCATATTTGCTCCCTTCAGTGAGGTAGAAAGGCGGAGTCACTAGCCAGTCGTCGGCATCGTAGCTCGAGGAATAGGGATAGACTGCAGCCGGGATTAGCTCATCAGTTGTCTCGATATAGAACTCCCATTCGCGGTACCACTCCAGCTTGTCGCCGTCGACATCGATCACGGTGAAGAGGTCCATCGCATCGTCGGCATCAAACTTAGCCGAATAAGGCAGAGGCATCGAACCGAGGCGCCATGTGTTGGAACTTACAGCAGGCAGCGGGGTGCCGTCGTAAACCTGCACCACATCGTAATGGTAAGCGGTGATGCCTGCAGGCACATCCATGGCCTCGCTGAATTCCGTGCCGGTGATACCCTCGGCAACAGTGATTTCACCAGGCTGACGGATTATGTTGTAAGTAACCTTGGCTGGATCGAAATATCCGCCGTTGACGCTGCCGTCGGCGGCATTCCAGGTAAGGGTGAAACTGTTGTCCACCCACGAGAGCTTCACATCAGTCACAGGCTTGGGAGTATCGGGGCCGAGCCAGAGAGTGGTCTTGGTCTTGGGACCGCGGCCTGCGGCATTGGAGAGCTGAAGTACGACATCATATTTGCCCGCTTCCGAAATCTTTACAGAAGCTGTGACTTTTTCGCCGCACTGAGCCTTACCCTCGGTAAACAGGCTTCCGTTGGCACGCACGAGGTAGCTCACCTCACCCTCCATGGGTTTGCCACCGAAAGAGGTCTCGGGGATGGTGAAACTTACGGTACCCGTCATGCTGCCGGCAACGAAATCCACCACGAAATCGGTAACTTCGGCGGGAGCACCGTCGGGAGCCACAGGACCGGGGATGAACATGCCGCCCATAGCCTCTCCGTCCTCAAACGTATAGACGAGCCTGGCCTCGACTTTCTTGATGTCGACAGCGTAGAGCTTGCTCTCGTTAAGTTCGTAGTCGGCATAGGGGTCTGGATTCTCCACGCTGTTTGTCACCACTACATAGAAAATGCCTGTTTTGGCGTCGATGGCGCCGGTGGAACGGCGTGTGGCTTTGAAGCCGAGGTCGCCGAGTTCTGTGAAGACACCACGCACCTTATCCACGCTCAGAAGCTTACCCTCCATATCCACGGCATAGAGATTGCCGTTGCCGTCCACGCTGCAGGCAATCCAGGGAGTGTCTATGTCGGAAATTCTGCTGCGCTCGCCGGTGGCCTCGTTGAGAGTGCCGAACACATAGGAACTTCCGTTGCTGAAACAGCCGTAGATTTTGGCCGTTGTGTAGTCGTAGGTCATATCGGTAGCCACTGCATCGGGATCGCCGTCACGCAGAGAACTTACCGTAGTCCATGTGTCGGGGTCAATGATATAGTGGGTGACATCGGTCCACGAGCCATAATTATATTCCTGCGTACAGAAATAGAAATCCTCGGTGAGCACACCGCCTCCCGATGCGTCGATATCGGGGTCCTGCATCACTACAGTGCGCGAATATTCGTCGACAGGGAAACTGTAGAGGCCCACCTCATCGAAATTTTCCTCCTTCCATGAGTTGGTGCTGTAGACCGAAGCATAAATTCTTGTGACTTCGCCTGCATCGCCTGACTGCGCCACAGCGGGAACTGCAGATACCAAAGCGAGACAACCGAATCCTAATAGATTGTAAAATTTCATTCAGGTTGATTTGATTGGTGTATACTACTGTTTTTTCTTGTTGCAAATTTAACTCAAAAAATCCAATGTTTCACGATTTTACAGTTTTTTATGGTTTACTTATCCCACCACATGAAATCCATTTGGTCATATTTTATTTGTATTTGAACAGCTAATGGCGACTGCGGATACATGGATTCGATAAATTTGCACCATATTTTAATTACCTTAAACTACCCCATTTATTATGTCAACTGAAAACAATGTGCGCCACAGGATAGTGTGGCTTGATGTAATCAGGCTTGTGGCGATGTTGATGGTAATCGGAGTTCACTGCATCGACCCGTTTTATATTTCACCGGTGATGCGCGGCAATGCGGAATATACATATTGGGCCGCTGTCTACGGATCGATGTTCCGGCCTTCGGTGCCCCTTTTCGTCATGATGACGGGATTGCTGCTGCTTCCCTACACAGGCAAGTCGTTCGGAGCTTTTTACAAGAAACGCATCTTCAGGGTTCTGTTTCCGTTTTTGATATGGTCAGTTCTCTACAACATGTTTCCCTGGTTCACCGGCATTCTCGGGCTGCCCAAGGAAATCATAGGCCAGTTTTTCTGCTACACACAGGGGAGCGAGTCGCAGAGCCTTGTCGACTCGCTCAAGGATGTAGCCATGATACCGTTCAATTTCAGCCATAAGGAGAATCATATGTGGTACATCTATCTCATCATAGGTATGTACCTTTATATACCATTCTTCTCGGCATGGATTGAAAAAGCCGATTTAAAAACTAAAAAGATATTTCTTACAATATGGGGAGTATCATTGTTTGTCCCGTATCTGAGAGAATTTATAGGCAATATGCTGTTTGACCGCAGCAGTTATATCTTGGGAACCGATACATGGAATGAATTCGGGATGCTATACTATTTTGCCGGATTCATCGGCTATCTTTTCATGGGCTACTTTGTGCGTGAGGGAAATAACTGGAGCGTGAAAAAGACACTGTGCCTGAGCATACTTATGTTCGCCGCCGGTTTCTATGTCACCTATACCGGTTTCAGCACCTACGCCGCGCGTCC
Source organism: uncultured Muribaculaceae bacterium (assembly GCA_934555895.1). Classification (GTDB taxonomy): domain Bacteria; phylum Bacteroidota; class Bacteroidia; order Bacteroidales; family Muribaculaceae; genus UBA7173. Next base: position 8,094 of record CAKTFH010000029.1, read on the forward strand.
CGACGCCACTGAGACAGAGATGGAGCTTTTCTTCACATTCTGTTCTCCTAACGTTCTGCTCATGACATTAGCCGTATTCCTGTTGCTGCAGAAAGTCAGGATTGAGAACAAGCGTGTCATCAGCCTCCTCGCCAATATGACGAAATGCGGATTCGGAATTTATATGGTGCACTATTTCATTGTCGGGCCGTTCTTCCTGCTGATAGGTCCGTCGTCTATTCCTATTCCCCTTCAGGTTCCCCTTATGGCAGTCTGCATATTTTTCTGCAGCTGGGCAGTAACGGCCGCCATATACAAAATATTCCCCAACAAAGCACGCTATATCATGGGATAAAATCTTGATATAGACTACACTGAAATAATAAGTGCCCCCCTAAAGTCGGACAAACCGTCTAACTTTATGGGGGCACTTCATTGAAGTCTATCCCTATGCGAGGGAATCAGCGTTTGTTTTCCTTTATTTCACCAGCACCTTGGTGGCTTTACCGTCCTGCCAGCGGATGTAGATACCTTCTGTGGGGTTGTCAACACGTATACCCTGGAGGTTGAAATATTCGGCTTCGCCGGCTTCCGCCTCGACGGTTGCAATACCTGTGGCCGTATCGACTGTCAGAGCCTCGCAGGGACGCGACTCGCCGACCGAGTAAACTGCGGATACACGGAATGTGAGTACACCTGAGCCTTCATGGCTGTAAGAGGCTTCGGCTACGGGAGCATCATTGAGTTTCACTCCGTCGCAATATACATTGTAGCCCTCGAGAGTGGCGTCGGAAGGAACTACGCCTGCCTCATCAAACGTGAAGTCGTCGAGATAAAGGGCATAAGTATCGTAAGATGTGTGACGGATTGCGAAATATTCGGCGCCCTCAGGGAGTGCTACAGTGTATTCTGTCCATGTTTCGGCAGCCTCATCCACGGTGGTGAGTAGTTCGAAAGATGTGGTCTCGGCATCGGTATACGACACAAGCACCTCGAAGCTCTCGGGATAACCGCTTGTGAAGCTCTTGGCCCAGAAGGAAAGGGTCTGTGCGGCACCGCTGAGAGCGGGTGAGATGAGCCAGTTGTCGTTCACGCGGTCGCAACTCCATGCCACAAGCATCGATTTGCCACTGTGGGGATCGGCGTCGAGATACTGCTCCTCGGGGATTCCGCTTTCAGAAGGAGTAAACAACTGATAAGCCTGAGGCTGGGTGCGGTAGGGATTGAGCACATCGTCAAGGAAGCGGTAGGTGGCACGACCGTCGCCATCCACAAAATGGAATCCGCCGAAATCGCTTATCGTGAAATGCTCGTAGGCAGGGTTCTCGAAGTCCTCTACACGAGTGGCAGGTGCTGTGAGGGCAGCCATGTCGATGGCATCCCAACTGAGCGTCACATTACCGTTATCGGCAACAGCGGTGAGACCTGCAGGAGCCGGATACTCGGGGAAAAGCACAGCGATATCGCCGGCGGCCGTCAGCTGCTCATCCTTGCCGGGAACAGTTGCGGTGAACTTCACACTGAGCATATCGGGCGAGAGAAGCGACGATGGAACTTCGAACTCGGCCTTTGCTATTTTTCCGCTCCCGAAGTCGGGAAGAGTTGCAGTGGCAATCTCCTCGCCGTCGACAGCGAGTGTCACGCCGGCACCGCTGAGTGGCGATGTGCCTATGTTCTCAACAACAAGATATGCAGGCGCGTTTTCTCCGGCCTTCACATTGGCTGGTATGCTGAGGTAACTGATGCGTGCATCCTGATCCTTGAGGTCGATTACACGGATATTGTCGAAAGGCACGCTCCATGTCTGGTCGGCGGTGTTGTGCACGGCGCTCACCATCACGCCAATCTGAATGTAACGGGCATTCTTATAGGGTGCGAGGTCGATGCGGCAGAGGGCCCATTCATCAGTGGGGTTTTCCTTTAGATTCAGACTTTTGACAACCTCGAAAGGCTTGCCGTCGACAGCGAGTTTGGCATCGAGCACACTGCCTTTGCCCTGATAGAAGAACTCAAATACAGGATTTGCGGCGCCGCTGATATCAATCTTTGTGGAGAAGAAGCCATAAGTGGCATCCTTCTGGTAAGGAAGGAAGAGGAAGAAACCATTATCGGCATCCTGCGAGTTGAGATACTCAGGTTCAACACCCTCGTCAGCATCAGCGTTGGTCTGCAGTTCGTTGTCCCACAGAGTGCCGTTCAGGAAGTCACCCTGGCTATCTGGGTCTACCGCCCACATCTGCGCATAGTTACCGTCGGTGAAACTGTCGACAAACGGCAGAGTCTCGGGCTGGCCGACAATCACTATATCGGAGGTTGAAGCGCTGGAGATATAGTAGTCGTCCTGGAACGACGCTGTCACCTGGTAGGCCACGAAATCCTGACCGTCGATATCACTGTAGTCGAATGTGTAGCTTGTGTCTTTTGTCATAGCGATAGCGGGGTCATAATACGAACCGAAAGCGTCGAATATATAGTAAGTCACATCGTCTACATCCACATAGCCGCCATTCTCACCGACCTCGGTGGGCGCATCCCAGCTGAAAGTCACATGCTTGTAATCGTCGGAAAGCTGGACTTTTAGATTCTGCAGCGGCTGCGGGTTGTCGTAACCGGCATAGAGACCTGTAAGAAGTGCCGGCTCTCCGACTGTCTCGCCCACATATGCAACGGCCTCAAATCGGTTGTTGGGACCGTTGAAAATATCAGTTGTCTGGAATGTGAGAGTCTGACCGGGCTGCACATCGGTTATCTCCTGTTTGTAGGCCCAGTTGGTGGTGAGCACAACCTTTGAAATTTTCTCCAGAGGTTTGCCGCTGGCTGTGAGGGTAGGAGCCACATATGTGACGGTAGCGGCGAGCTCGCCCTTGGGAGCCATCTCCACACTGAGTATGCCGGCTGCTGCGGGCTCCACGACAGTCGAGCTCTCCACAACGCTGAAATTGCTTAATCTCAACACACCCCCTTGTCCGGCCTTCGAAACAGCATGGAAGCCGAAATAATATGCTCCGGTGGCATCGACTGTGAAGGTCTGTGTCCTGGTCTCGGCCTTCTTGTTATTATATTTTATGGAGAAAACAGGCACAAGTTCTGTGGTCATGGCCTCGGGAGTGACATCGCTGCCAAGCCTTACCTCCAGAAGGTCCTCTATTTTCTCAAAGTTCATGTACGAATCGAACGAGAGCGTGTAATCTTTTCCGGCCTCGAGTTTGACAGGAACGGAGATGAGCCAGTCGTCGCAATCGTTTGTAGCCTTGCTTGTCATAATTGCCGAGCTGTCGGAGAAACCACCCGGCTTCCACTCGGTGCCGTCGCCGTCACCGTCGATAACCGTGTAATCTTTCACTTCGGTGTTTCTACCGAGGGTGTGGCTGAAAGGCACCTCAATGGTATTTTCGGGCAACACAACCGGAGCCTCGCACTCATCGATGCCGAAATTGCAGAGCTTGACAGTGCCACCCTGACCAACTTTAGTCACCACATGGAAACCGATGTAATATTCACCGTCGGCAGCGACACCGAACGGCTGCTCTTGCTTGATAAAAGCCTTGTCGTTGCACGGTATTGAATAAACCGGCATAAGCTCGGTGGTCATGGCCTCGACAGTGGCGTCGGTTCCCAAACGCACCTCCATCAAGTCCTCGGTCTTGCTCAATACCATGCCTGCCTCGAAAGAAAGCTTATAATATTTACCCGCCTCGAGTTTCACCGGCACAGAAATCAGCCAGTCGTCGGCGTCCTGCGTCGCAAGACTATTGGTCATGCAGACCGAATGGGCTGTAAAGCCACCCGGTTTCCAGCCTGTGCCGTCGCCGTTGGCATCGATGACAGTGTAATCAGCCACCTCGCTGCCTTTGCCGAGAGTGTGTAGGAACGGTACGGTGACCACATTGTTTTCGGCCACGTTGGCCTTCACACGGTTAGGCACCGGCTTCTGCAACGCGAGAGTGCGCTCAAAAACCGGAACGATGGTCTTCATTGCAGATTTCGTTGCCCTTGTCGGCAAGGAAGCGAAAACCGCAGGTGCCGCGAGAGCTAAAATTGCGGCAATAAGTAGATGTTTTCTCATATAGTTTGTGAATTTGTTGGTTTTTTCGTCAAAATGCCAATGTTCGTGATGTATTTTGCAAAAATAGACACAATAGTTCAAAATATCAAACATTTTGCCATAAAACTGCAAAATCCCGGTTTCGTGAATAAAATCGGAGACAGAATCAGCAAAAGAAATCTTGAGAAAGGAAAAATCAGAAAGGATAGCCCACAGAAAAGTGGAAAGAAGTGTCGCGCCCCCAACGAGGATGTATCAGCGGCCAGCGCTCCTGCCCCTCGGCAGGATTATGAGCTTTCACGCCCATGTCGAAACGTAGAAGAAAATAATTGAAATCCATGCGCAGACCTATGCCATAGCTGAGCGCAATCTCCTTATAGAATGAGTTGAAACGGAACATGCCGCCTTTTTGATTAGGATAATCATGGATTGTCCACACATTGCCGGCATCGATAAATACAGCACCCTCGAACACCCAGAAAAGTTTATTACGATACTCAAGGTTGATGAGCAGCGAGATATCGCCACATTGGTTGATAAAGTCTGTCACAGAATTGCGCGAATCGTAGCTACCAGGGCCGAGTGTGCGCACATTCCAACCCCTCACACCGTTGGCGCCTCCCGCATAAAAACGTTTCTCAAACGGCACCATGTGCGAGTTGCCGTAAGGGAAGGCAATGCCCGCACCCACATGAAAAGCAATGGAGTTGCGCGAGGTGAAACGATGACTGATGGAATAGTCGACCTCCCCCTTTAGATATTGAGCATACTGAATGCCGAAGACTTTGTAGGCGCCATCGCTGCGGTGCTGCCCTATGGCCGACGATATGGCATAAAGCAGAGCACCGGCAGTCTCGGCCGATGCACGCACCGTGTAGGTGTTGGTCTGCCAAGGTGAATTGCCGGGCATGTTGGTGGCTGCCGGGCGCCGGTTGGTGTGATACCATGTGTAGCCCATGCGCATTATGAAGTGGTCTTCATAACTGTAGCGCAGCAAAGGGTTGTCAGGGGCGATGTTGTCGATGAAATTGAGAGTGGATTTCGGCAAATTCACCACATTGATGTCGATTAGGTCGAATGTGCGGCGGGTTAGGTTGTTACGGTCAGCCCATTTGTAGCGCCATGCAGCGCCGCCTATGATGCGAGTGTATTCCGGACGGTCCTGACGCATGAATGTGAAGGCGAACTCGGTGCTGGCCCTCATTTTTTGCTTGAATCCGCTACGCAGGAAGGGAGCCTTGAATGTGGGGAAAGTTATACCCAGCTCACCAGCGAGCTCGGTATAGCAGTCGTTGATAAGTCCGTCGAGATTGCCGGAAAGGCTTTCGTATGCTCCACGGAATTTTGCAGTCAGCTGCTCGCCGCCACGTGCGAGGTTTCGATGCTGGAAAGTGACACCTCCACCCACTCCGAAATCGCCTTCGGAATTGGTGCCCTCAAGCTCCACTGTCACACCCATCTTTTTGGTACGTGAAAGCAGGATGTAGGCGTCGAGCATCTGCTCATCTTCATTTTCACCCTGGCCCGCATCACGTGTGAGTATGTTCACGTATCGGAGTATCGACAGGCGGTTGAAAGCTTCATATGTGCGGTCGATGCCCGTGGAGGAATAGAGGTCGCCCGGGCGGATGAAACACTGCTCGGCCAGGACCTTCGGCTTAAGATAGGGATCGGGACCATAAAGAATCAGCATCCCCTCACAGTCGACGGTATCACGCCCGGCGAAATTGAAATCGGTACTGCTGTCACCTGGTGAAAAGTCGGGCACAATCACCACATTGCGATACACATAGCGCTTATGGCGCAGCACCTCGGCAGATGCGGTCGGTTCCTCCGACATCTGTTGTGAAGAATCGTGATTCTTCACTCTGGGATTGCGCAGAATCATTGTCAGCTCCACCACTTTGCTTCCGGCCACGGTGTCGGCTACAAAACCGATGTTTTCTTTGGTAAAGGCGAAATAACCGTTATTGCGCAATGTCTCCACAATGATCGTGCGCTGACGGTCGAGCATATTGCGGTCGAGGTGCTCCCCCACCCGTACAGGCCATGCTATGGTATCGGCTTCGAGGATGGCACTGATGCGCGGGTCCTCTATGTCATATGCAACCGAACCTATCACATGAGGCTCGCCTGGATAAAGGCGGTAGTCCACTCCCATCTTCTTGCTCGAGCGCTGCGTGAGCTCGGCCTCCACACGCGCATCGGTATAGCCGCTGTTTACCAGTGCCTGACGCAACTGACGCACGCTTTGGTCGGTGAGCTGCTGGTCATAGACCACCGGCGGCTCTCCCAACCGACGCAGCCAGCGGTTCCAGCGCGATGTGGAGTCGCGGCCTGAAAGGTTATACACTCCGAGCTGAAGGCGTGCCGCTCCGAGAACTTTATGGTTAGGTGTCTGGCGAAGATAGTTGTAAAGCTGCTTTACCGGCACTTTAGAACTGTCAGCCACTGAAATGCTTACCTTGTCGAGCAGGAACGCACCGTCAGGCACATGACGGGTAGAGCTGCACCCCGCCAGCAGCAGGGCACACACCACCAAACATGCAGCACTTAAGGCGCCTCTCAGACGGAAAAGCCTCATTGCGTAAAGCGGATATGACTATGGCTGAACAGTTACTTTATTCCATGAGCTTGCGGTAGCGACGGCGAGGAAGCTCTTTGCCACCATTCTGTGCCTTCTTATAGGCCTCGTAGTCGGAGTAGGAACCCTGATAGAACACCACTTTACCGTCTCCCTCGAACGAAAGGATGTGGGTGCAGATGCGGTCAAGGAACCAACGATCGTGGCTTACCACCACAGCGCAACCGGCGAAGTCGTCGAGACCCTCCTCAAGAGCACGCAAAGTGTTCACATCGATATCATTGGTGGGCTCGTCGAGCAGAAGCACATTGCCCTCCTCTTTCAGAGCCATGGCCAGATGCAGGCGGTTGCGTTCGCCACCGGAAAGCACACCGATTTTTTTCTCCTGATCGGCACCTGCGAAGTTGAATTTAGAGAGATAGGCACGTGCATTAACATCACGGCCTCCCATACGGAAACTTTCTGTACCCTGCGAAATCACCTGATATACCGTGTGTTCAGGCACAAGATCGTGATGGCGCTGGTCCACATAGGCTATCTTTACAGTCTCCCCTACATCGAAAGTGCCGGCATCGGGAGTCTCCTGCCCCATGATGAGACGGAAAAGTGTGGTCTTGCCTGCGCCGTTGGGGCCTATGACTCCCACAATGCCGTTTGGCGGCAACGAGAAACTGAGGCCGTCGAAAAGCAGCTTGTTGCCGAAAGCTTTCTTAAGCCCGTTAGCCTCTATGACCTTGTTGCCCAGACGCGGGCCGTTGGGGATGAATATCTCCAGACGCTCCTCACGTTGCTTCTGGTCCTCGTTGAGGAGTTTGTCGTAGCTCGACAGACGGGCTTTACCCTTTGCCTGACGGGCCTTGGGGGCCATGCGCACCCATTCGAGCTCACGCTCAAGGGTCTTGCGGCGTTTGCTGGCCTGCTTCTCCTCCTGAGCCATACGCTTTGTCTTCTGCTCGAGCCACGAGGAGTAGTTGCCCTTCCAGGGTATGCCCTCGCCTCGGTCGAGCTCGAGAATCCACCCGGCTACATGGTCGAGGAAATAGCGGTCGTGGGTGATGGCAATCACCGTGCCGGGATATTGCTGCAGATGCTGCTCGAGCCAGTCGATGCTCTCGGCGTCGAGGTGGTTGGTAGGCTCGTCGAGCAGAAGCACATCGGGCTGTTGCAGAAGCAGGCGGCAGAGTGCCACACGACGGCGCTCACCACCCGACAGGGTATCGACCTTCTGGTCATCAGGCGGACACTGGAGCGCATCCATGGCGCGCTCAAGCTTACTGTCGATATTCCATGCATCGGAAGCATCGAGCGCGTCCTGCAACTCGGCCTGACGCTGGATGAGGGCGTCCATCTTGTCGGGGTCCTCGAGCACATCGGGGTCACCGAAGGCTGCGTTGACCTCGTCGAACTCGCGCAAGAGGTCCATGATGGGCTGCACGCCTTCGCGCACAACCTCTATCACCGTCTTGTCGGGGTCGAGCTTAGGCTCCTGCTCAAGGTAGCCTACCGAATATCCTGGAGCAAATACCACATCGCCCTGAATATCCTTATCGATGCCTGCGATAATCTTCAGAAGCGACGATTTTCCTGAACCGTTCAGACCGATGATTCCAATCTTCGCTCCATAGAAAAATGAAAGATATATGTTTTTGAGGACCTGTTTCTGAGGGGGATAAGTCTTCGATACTCCCACCATTGAGAATATTATCTTCTTGTCGTCGGCGTTAGGTGCTGCCATGTAATATTGTTATTTTTCCGGTTATATTGATTTATAAGAATCACTTGCGGCGCCTGGGGGCTGCCTTTACGGCATAATCACAGCGCACGCGGCCATCGAGGATATTGTGCAGCTTGCCACGGTTGAGCTGCTTGCGGATGGCCGATATATGGTCGATATAGAGCTTGCCCTCAAGGTGGTCGCACTCATGCTGCACCACCCTTGACGCGAAGCCACTCAGCTCCTCCTCATGAGACTGCATATCCTCGTCGAGATAGCGAAGCCGTATGTGCTCCACACGCTTCACATCCTCGCTCAGACCGGGCAGGCTGAGGCACCCTTCAGCGCGGCTCACAGGGTCGCCGTCGAGTATCTCAATCTCAGGGTTTATCAGCACGCGGCGAAAACCGTCGCATTCTGGAAAATTTTCAGCCAGAGGTGAGGCGTCAATCACCACCAGACGGTCGTTGCGGCCTATCTGTGGTGCTGCAAGCCCCACTCCATCGGAGGCATACATAGTATCAAACATATTGGCCACCAACTCCTTGAGGTCGGGATAGCCAGCGCTCACTTCTTTCGAAATTTCGCGAAGCACCGGATGGCCGTAGAGATATACAGGTAGTTTCATATCGGATATAATCGGAATTGCAGTTGCCGTCAGTCGGAAACTTGGGTTTCCATCGTAGAGCGCAACTCGCGTGATGATATATAATCGTTAAGAATAATTGTAGCCGAAATCTCGTCGACTATGGCTTTGTCGCGACGATCGAGCTTTTTCATGCCTCCGTCAATCATGGCGCGATGCGCCAGCACCGAAGTGAAGCGCTCGTCGAAAAACTCGACGGGAACATCCGGCACCGCCTTTCGCAAACGCTCCACACCGGGGCGTATGTAGCGCATGCTATCGCTCTCCGTGCCACGCATGGTGGTGGGGAAACCCACTATGATGCGTTCAACCTGCTGATGCGCAACATAGTTTTTCACAAAAGCACACAAAGTATCGGAGGCCACGGTAGTGAGTCCGTTGGCCACTATCTGAAGGCTGTCGGTCACGGCGATGCCGCACCGCTTTTTCCCATAGTCGATTGCTAAAAGTCTTGCCACACTGCAAAGTTACAAATTTTCCGTCAAATGCGGAACACTTATGCAGCGCTGTTATCGCGACTGAGCGTCGTCAGCAGGCAGAACCCGCGACTTGTTGGCCTCTCTCCTCGACTGCTTCACATCATCCCAATGCTTGTTGAGGTTACGCCGGGTCTTATACTGCGTTATGCCTGTGAGCTGTTTCAGCACGGCAAGCGCACGATGACCTATCCTGAAATTCTTTCTGCTGTCCTTTTTGCTGACGAGCCGGTGGTCGGGTATGATATCTACGCGCACCTTGTCACGATCAAGATTGTTCACCCTGTCGATCAGGGCGAGCACCGAAGCGGGCAACTCAGGAGCATCGGCCGCCTCCATAATACCCACGGCATCAATATCGAACCGGCGTTTCTCCCATTTCTTCGCCTCCTTGACCGGTATGTATTCCTTATCAAGAATATATACCTCGGCATAGGTGCTCACGAAAAACGGTTCGTCGCGGCGGTTGAAAAAGAACATGCTGTGTCCCCTTCCGTTTGATTCGATATTATAGGAATATCCACCCAGATCGAGCGGCGAAACCGATCTGCCCGACGCATTGTCATAGACATATTTTATCTTGAATTTCTCGAAATCAAGATTATGGCGGAAAAATACCGACAGACCGGGCACCCATCTGCCGCTCGCCGTATCGGCAAGCACATTGACATCCACCGCCATCTTCGACCCGTTTTTCACCCATATCTCATAGGGACTGTACTTGCCTCGGAGAGTGTCGGTGCCGCATTCCATATCCGCCACACCCGCAGGCATATCAATGACGGGAGGGAGCCCCATCCAGTCTGACCATGAGAAATGGTGCCTGCTCACATCGCTCACACTGTCGAGGCCCTGGCTGTCGGTGAACCTGTAATACGATTTGCTGGTAAGCACGCGAGGGTTGGACCAGCCTTTGAATTTCACCCTACTGTCATTGTTCAGCATGAAATCGACCATTTTCTCCCTGAAGAGAAACACGGTATCAGTGTAGGTGCTCAGGGTGGAATATTCCCTTACATAGCTCAGCACATGCAGCACCTTGTGACTGCGCGATTCCACCAGCACCTCCGGAAGTTCAGCCGGATTCTCGGCAAGAAAGATTGTGTCGGCGCCTGCTGAATCCACCACCTTTTCACGGAAACCGAGAAAGCGCACCGTCACAGGATATTTGTCAGGAGAAATTTCTGGCATCTCTCCACCGTTTCCGCTCACGCCCAAAGCCCTCCCCTGCCGGTCGAACAGTGCGGCATTCGGCAAAGGCATGTGCGACAGGGAATCGGCAACCACGGCGCGTTGCTCACGCCCCTCAGCTCTAATTGCAGAAAGAACACAAAAAATAATCAGTGTAATCGAAAGTCGAAACATAAGTGATTTTTCAACCGGAACATCCCTTTCCGGATGCCGGCTTGTCTACGGCCTCAAAGGTACGGCTTTTAAAATTACACTGTCTCTGCAAGTTATGCAAAAAATCCCAAAAATTCTTGTGCAAACTTAAATGCTAATCTCTGATGCTGACACAGGAGTGTTCCTGAATCACGGATTATCACGATAGTTTTTCTTACAATTGGATGCGCAATCCTTGCAGATTACAAAGATTCTCGCGACATTTGCAACTCGCTTGCTCCGCACGGAGCGACATATGTAAATTTTCGAAATGAAGGTTACTGAAAATCACAATAAAAGCCATGTCGACAAGGGCCATGAACACACCGGGAACGAAGCGGTGCGCGAAGCGCGCCACGTGACCTGGGTGGGCTTCTGGATCAATGCCGCGCTCGGACTTACAAAAGTCATCGCGGGTATCTTCGGCCGAAGCACGGCCCTGATAGCCGACGGCATACATTCCTTCTCCGATTTCCTCAGCGACATCGTGGTTATCGTCATGGTGGGTATAGCCCGCAAACGCCCCGACATGGAGCATCAGTTCGGGCACGGCCATTACGAAGCCCTCGCCACCATAATACTGTCGCTCGCACTCATGGGAGTGGCGGCAGGCATATTGGTTGACAGCATCGACAGAATCATCTTCGTATGTCATGGAGGTGTCATTCCCCGTCCCGCAACGATAGCGCTCATAATCATCGCCATCTCCATAATATCGAAAGAATGGCTGTTTCACTACACCCTGCGTGTAGGTAACAGAATCCACAGCGATGCGGTAAAGGCAAACGCCTGGCATCACCGAAGCGACGCATTTTCATCGGTCGCCACACTGGCCGGTGTTTCAGGCGCTATGTTTTTGGGTGACAGATGGCGTGTGCTCGACCCGATTGCGGCGCTTATAGTCTCGGTTATCATAGGAGTTGTGAGTGTAAGGATGCTATACCCTGCACTCGGTGAGCTGCTTGGCCGCTCTCTTTCACGCGACGAGTGCCTCAGGATAGAAAAAGCAATTTCCGGCACCAAAGATGTTAAGGGCTGGCACTGCCTCCGCACCTTCAAAAGCGGGAACGATGCATATGTGGAGGTGCACATCAAAGTCGACGGTGACATGAATGTGAGCGAAGCCCATCATATAGCCACTCTCACCGAGCATCATATAAGGGAATCATTGCCGGGAATGTCGGTGCATGCCACCACCCACATCGAACCTGCCACGAAAGAGACTGAATAGCGGCTTCATAAATAAACGGGAAGTGAATATCGAGGAATTCAGAGAATACTGCCTTTCGCTGGAGGGAGTGACCGAGAAGATGCCGTTCGGCAAATTCGCACGCCGCTTCGACTCCATTCTCGTGTTCTATATCCACGGTCATATGTTCTGCTTAGTGGATATCGATAACTTCACTTCGGTAACGGTAAAGTCAAAACCGGAGACGATAGAGGAAATAAGAATGAATCATTCTTCAGTCGACAATCCTCTCAACCTCAGCCCACGACACTGGATAAAGATTCTTCTCGGCGGCGACATCCCCGACAACGGGATATACTCGTTGGTGAACGAAGCCTACGGCATTGTCAAAGCAAAATACTCCGGCAAAAAGAAATAGCGACAAAACGACTGCCGCGATATATCCGACCCTTGGTGTCGGCCGATATACTGCGACAGTTAATATACAATAAGTTACCGGTAAGAACAATAATCAAAGCTTGTCGTATTCCTCGTCGCTAACCGGCTCAAGCCATTCGTTAGAGGTGTTTTCACCGGGAACCTCGAAAGCGAGATGGGCAAACCATGAGTCTTTTGCCGCGCCATGCCAGTGTTTCACATTGGCCGGGATATGGATAACCGTACCGGGAAGTATCTCTACCGCGGGTTTGCCATCCTCCTGATACCATCCTCTGCCTGCCACGCCCACAAGCATCTGGCCACCCCCCTTGGTGGCTTTATGGATATGCCAGTTGTTGCGGCAGCGGGGCTCAAAAGTCACGTTGGCGAACGGAATCTGCGAGGTGCTCACCCGTGCGAGATAGCTGTTACCGATAAAATACTTGGCATAAGCGGTATTGGGTTCGCCGATAGGGAAAATCATCTCCTGCTGAAATTTCTCCTTGGCCGAAGATGCGGCTGTTTCGTCGGCCCATACCTCCTTGGCGAGTCGGAAAGCTGCCCACGCTTTGGGCCAGCCGGCATAAAAGGCAATATGAGTGAGAATCTCGGCAGCCTCCGTGCGAGTTATGCCGTTCTTCTTGGCCTCCTGTAGATGGAAGGTAAGTGAGCTGTCGGTAATACCCTGCGAAATGAGCGAGGTGATTGTCACGAGACTGCGGTCGCGCAACGAAAGAAGGTCATTTCGGCTCCAGACCTCACCGAAAAGGATGTCGTCGTTGAGATGGGCGAACTCCGGAGCGAAATCCCCGAGAGCGTCGTGCCCGGCTGTCTGAATTATTTTCTTCTGTGCCATAACATTTAATGATAAAGCCGATAGAATCAGCATAAATATAACTTTCTTCATTTGGATATTATTGTTTTTCTGCCGTTGATAATATACAGTCCGCCGGGAAGATTGGCGATATCGACCTCATTTGCCACGAGTCTGACACCTGAAACCGAATATGCCGTGAAAATACGCTCATGGTCAGCGCCGATCCTTTTTATACCCGCCGAGAGATGGCTATAATCGATCGCTTTAAGCCAATCTGCAAGTATCGGCTTGGCCGCTGAGGTCTGCGAACTACGTATCCAAAGGCTCGGCTCCATAAATTTCCCGTCCGGTATAAGCCTCCTGGCATCACGCTCCACCCCGCTGATGCCGCTGCTTGCACTCGACACAATAAGACCTATATGCTTCCCCGCCATGTCTTTGCCATGATGGAAGAGAAAAGACTGCATGGGAGCCGCCATCTGACTCCACCAGAGCGGAGCACCAATAATGATACAATCGTAACCGGATATATCTGTTTTTACAGGATCGATTGCCGGATATGACGAAGCATCGGCCGGATTGTCACGTATAGCCGCAATCTGTGCGCTGCCTATGGCATAGTTGTCAGCGGCATAATCAAGTCCCTTTTCAGCCGGCTCAACCTTCACCACATCGGCCTGAATCTGAGTGCGCAACTCATTTACAATGCGTTCGACATTGTTTGTATAGCTGTAATAAACAATCAGCGTCTTTGCCTGGACGGTTATGGCGGCCATCATCACCGCCGCCATTAAAATCACCTTTCTCATCATATAATTTTTATAATTTTAGAAACCCACCTGTTTTTGTTGCTCAGTATTATACCGGTCGCCGACAACTGGAATCTTTGCCACGGTATTTTCAAGGCTCGCCCAATCTTCATTTCTGACATCAAAAGACAGAGTATGCAGATTTTCCATGAGATGCGATTCCTTAGTAGTGCCGGGAATTGGGACTATCCAAGGGGCCTTATGCAGAAGCCATCCGAGGGCCACCTGTGACGAAGTCATGCCATGAGGGCGCCCCCATTCCTGAAGAGCATTAACGATACGTGTATTGGCACGGATGGCTTCCGGCTGGAAGCGGGGAAGGGTATGGCGGTTGTCATTCGCCGCATCGAACCGTGTGTATTCGTTGATGCATCCTCCAAGGAAGCCACGGTTGAGCGGGCTATATGGCACAAAACCTATCCCAAGCTCACGACATGTGTCAAGCACCCCATTCTCTTCCACTAACCTGTGCATCAGGTGATATTCGCTCTGAATTGCAGTCAGCGGACAAATGGCATGTGCCTTACGGATTGTGTCAGCGCTTACCTCGCAAGCCCCCATCGTTGCACTTTTCCCTCTTTTATAAGTTCACTTATAGTTTCGGCGACATACTCAATAGGTGTATTCCGGTCATATCTATGTTGATAGAAAAGAGGAATACTCTCAAGCTGCAGCCTACGGAGAGACTCCTCACAATAACGGCGCACGGTGTCACGGCTGCTGTCCTGCCGCCCAGTGCTTTTGCCATCTACTACCTCATGCCCGAATTTCGTGGTGATGTTAACACGGCCCCGGTAGGGAGCAAGAGCCTCTCCGACCAACAGTTCATTGCGGAGTGGTCCATATATTATAGCTGTGTCAAAAAGTGTCACACCACAGTCTACAGCTTCATGAATTACGCGAATACACTCCTTCCTGTCAGGCGACTGCGACCGATTATAGTTCATTCCCATACATCCGAAGCCAATAGCAGACACTTTCATTGACGCATTACCGGAGCCAAGAGTTCGACATTCCATACTATCACCATTCCGACGGGCTTCTTTCCTATCGTTCAACACTCCTTCGTAGGCAGACAGTCTGTTGACTGTCGGGGAAAATGCCAAGGCTGCCCCGATAGTGCCTGCTGTTTTCAGAAAACTCCTACGGCCAATCACTTTTTCTTCTATCATGGCTCTATCTTCTTGATTATACGGGCAGGATTGCCGGCGACTATGGTCATCGGCGGCACATCGCGGGTGACAACACTCTGAGCGCCCACTATCGAGCCATAGCCGATTCTTACACCTGGGAGAATGGTGGAATTGATGCCTATCCACACCTTGTCCTCTATCACTATGGGACGGCCGTAGGTGGCGCTACGGTTTTCAGGAGCTACATCGTGGTTGATAGTGATCAGGTTGCATTTCGGACCGATGAACACACCGTCGCCGATGGTGATTCCTCCGCGGCCGAAGAAAGTGCAGCACTGCTGAATGAAGCACCGCTCCCCTATCGTGACCGGTTTTCCATAGTCGATATAAAGCGGAGGCAACACCGTGGTGCTTTCCGGCAACTGCTTGCTGAGGATGATTTCCATCAGCTCATGCACGCGTTTCTGGTCACGCACACTGACCGACGCCAGTTCCTGAGCAGTCTCCATGCAGGAAAAGATATCCGCTACAAGCGCGTCATATCCAGGATCGTCGGGCGACACCATATCGCCGCCGAGGTCTCTTGCATAAATGTCGTTCATGATCACAGTTGTTTTGATTTTACTCTGCAAAATTACACGAGAAATTAGAAAACAACTTTGCCATGAGGCTCAATGCACTTTGCTGACAGGTTCATTTATGAAAACGTGGGAGCCATGCCATAGGTATCCTTATAGAGCTTTGAGAAATGCGACAGATTCTTGAATCCCACATCAAAACAGATTTCCGACACCTTGCGCCCACCCTTGTGTATAAGCTCACGTGCAGCTTCCAGTCTTCGGTTGATAAGCCATTTTTGCGGCGTAAGTTCGCTTATTTTCTTGAAGTCGCGTTTGAATGTGGCCGGACTACGCCCTGTGTAATATGCCATTTCATTGACAGACAGGTCGTTCATGTAGTTCTTCTCCATAAACTCCACAATGTCGATTTTCCAAGGTTCCACAAAATCGAAAAGCGAGGCGTAGAGATTTTCATCAGTCTTAAGAATGGCAAACATTCCCTCCGCCATTTTCATCTTCAAAATGATATCGTCAGGTGTAACTTCCGTATCGAAATATGGCAGAAGAGACTCAAACAAGCTACGCACATCAGGGCGATGAGGCGGCAGTTTCACCAGACTCGCCTTATCTCTCTTTGCATCAGCCGGTATATCTTTACGGTTGAGAGTCTGGAAAAACTCCTTCAGATATTCCCGAGAGAACTTCATCACCACAGAGCGGTATGGCTTACCGTCCTTCACACGCTTCTGAAGCCACATGCGGTTATCGCGCCGCATAAAGGCACAGTCGCCGGCACGAAGCACGGTTTTTCGTCCGCCATCGGTTATCTCCAGTTCACCGGAATAAATATATATGAGCGTATGCTCGCGGTTGCAGTGGGCACAGCCTCTGTCGTCAGTGAAATAGCACGCGATAAACACATTGGAGCAATCGAATATATCAAGTTTTTCCATAAGCAACTTGTCGAAATTGTGCCGCAAAATTAGATAAAGAATAGTGGAATCGCTTTGCTCTGAAGCTCAAATTTCAGGAATGTGTCGGATTATTCACACCCCCCGGCTACGTATTTGAACTCCATCAAAACCAACAAAAGCACAACCGTCTGCAGTCCCTCGAACTGCTGGATGACATTGTCATCAGATGCAGAGCTTGTCAGCGGCTGGATTCCCAATCATACGTATCCAAGTCTGTCAATCACGACGCTCTTTCATGGCAACGAATTCAATAATACCACTAATCTTCCTCAGAATCTTCTCGACAAGTACTACAGCCGTGCGATCACTCTTCATGAATTGGTCAACGAACTGTTTGAGCCTTGGGAGCAGATTAATGAATCCCAGCACAGCCTCCTCGCCGTTGCCCTCCAGACCGCAGCCGGAGGAATCCCGACACCGCATGTCGGCACCGACGCAGGCGGTTCATCATCAGATTTGCCTTAGAACGATAATGACAAAGACAAAATCCAAAGACCGGAATCCAAAAGCAGGAAATGCGATGTAGTAGATGGATACATTTACCAATAAGTACAATATCATTGTATTCGAAAATTTTGCTATAGAGGGTGCAACACAATTTCGAAGCAAGAGCAACGTCTTCCACTCGGCAAAATTTGGTATTCTTTACAGTAAGGAACAACAAATATTGAAATATACTCCTGATTCCCAAAATATTTCGTAATTTTGCATCAAAATATCTATATCATGGAAATTACAAATTACAAGAAATCTATTGGATTGGGTATTATAGTCCTCTTATGCGTCTTTACTATTAACTCAATCGTTGTCGCCATTCCTGTAATGTCGGATAGCTCGTTCTATAAAATTCGTGACTGGTGGTTTCTCCTGTCTCAGGTTATTCAAGCCACTGCTGTAATATTCTTGGCTTTTAACCGAAAATCTCAGGCTACTATTTTCAGCAAAATTGGTGCTTGTTTATATTCAGCCTTAATGCTCATTTACATTTTTAATAGGCTATCATACAATTTTACTGGCGAAAGTTATTTATATTTTTCCGGCGTCTCAGAATATCTAAATACTTTAGTATTCTATACTCCTGGATTGCTCCTGTTATTTTGGGGATTGCCAAAATTATGGCTGCCCATTAAAATCGTTTCTACCTTAATGATTGCCATATCTATTGTCGAAGATATGATTTGGGCAAAATTAGTTCCCATGTATCAGAACATGTCCGACTTCACATTTGAACAAACAGAGCCTTTACAGAATACGGTTGATCTCCTTTCTCACACAAATATAATAGTTATAATCGCTGCGTTAATTCTAACTATTGTATGGTTGAATCTAAAAACTAAATCTTCATCAGCACAAAAACATAACATCGACCTCATATAACATGAAAAAATTAGCAGTACTCGTGTGCGCTTTAATCCCGACATTAAGCGCATTTGCCTATTACAGCGACTATAGCTATTCCAGCCGCAGTGACGAAATGTCAGGGTTCGCAATCTTTACATTAATTGTAATGATTGCTTATATAATCCTCTCCATCGTCATTTTAGTACGTTGGTGGAAAATGACAACCAACATTGAACAAATCCGTCAACATATTACTCACGCCAATCCCAAACTGACATACCTTGTTGCTATTGGCGAAAATGAGCAAGCTCAGAAAGCATCTCTCACTATGCTTGTGGATCTTCTTTATCCTATATATTCAGACCCTTACAATTATTCAAAAGCAGAAGAAATGAATAAAGCTATTGCTTCTCGCCTTCCGAAAATTCAGAAACTCGGTCTTGCTATGCCTGAATATGTTACAAGTGGTGAAAAGTTTATTGACTACATAAATGGACTTACCGGTGGTAAAGTACTATACAAAGATGTCGCGTCTGCGAACGTGATGTAATAGTCCATCTGTTATATACTGAGATAAAGAGCGTAAGTTTGTGACATAAGATCTCACAAACTTACGTTTTTAGTATTACAAATTTATTGAACAAATAATAATCTGTGGATTGAAACATCAGAAGTAGAGCGCGACTATACCATTGGCGTTCTCTATCTTTTGAAGTCCTCTCATGTACTTGCCAAGGAAATAGTTGTATTTAGGGTGACCATCCCAGACGAGCACTATTTATCAATCGTCCTTCATTTAATCAATAAGTAGCTACAGAAATATGATGCTACTAACGAGGCTAACAAGTATTCCCCTTTCACCATGCGGCTTCTTCAAACCTCGAAAGAGTCTCACTCCGATGCTCTCCAAAAATCTAGTTGTCATACCAGACATATCTTAAGAGGTTGTTTAAAAACGATTGTTAACGGAAGTGAGTTTGCGTAGGGTAATCACAACCGCTGCGACCATGAGCA
>CAKTFH010000030.1 GCA_934555895.1 uncultured Muribaculaceae bacterium
CATATTGTTACCTATATAATATAGGCAAACGCCCAACTTCTTGATTTTCAATCAAAGCCCAATTTAGAGTGAGTTAATCATTTCTAACCGACAGTCGGGCGGGAGGAGTCAGTAACGGCCTCCTCCCGTCCATATGACGGTTATCTATCCCTTATAACTATTATTTTATTAAATGATTATGAAAAGATTTTTTCTGACTGCCGCAGCTTTGGCCGTGATAGCCGGAGCCCAGGCACAGACCATTCTCGATGAGGGTTTCGAGACCGGCAACACAGGCAATGCGCTGCAGCCTGTCGCTGCAGGTGAAGGCTGGACCGTAGTGAATGGTTACAAAGGTACAAACGTGAACTACACATGGCACAACTACTATGCCGACCCAAATGGGGAAGCCGGCGGTACTATTACCGGCGCATGCTGCGCTGCAGTAGATGGTCCGTTCTCGGCTGTAAGCAGTCTTGACGGCATAGGACCCCGTGAGGAGATACTCCTCACCCCCGAACTCGACCTTAATGACACCTATCAGTTGCAGTTCACCTTCCGTGTGAGCCCGGTGAATGCCACCGACGCTTCGCGTTACGACCTTCAGGTGCGAGTGGTGACCGACGGCGAACTGAGCAGTGCCGAAACCATATTCAGCATTCAGGACGAGCGCATGCTGCGCGAGGCCGGTGTGATGACATATCCCATCAGTACATGGAATCCGGCCACTGCGCGTGTGGACCTTAGCGATTTCAAGGGCGAGAAGGTTAAGCTCGCTTTTGTTTACAAGATGCTTGCAGAGACTTCCAATGTGGTTTGGCTCGATGATGTGAGCGTGAAGAAATTCACACCTGCCGACGGTCCGGTGGCTGCGCTTTCACTGGAGCGCTATACCTATCCTCAGATGTATATCGGCGAGAAGATGTATTCAGATGTCATCACTCTGACAAATCAGGGCAAGGATGGCCTTAAGGTGACAGGCGTTGACCTTCCTGCAGGCTTCTCCATTAACGGCGATCTGGGAAGTGTGGACCTTGAGCGTTATCGCTCGTACGATTTCCAGATTGTGTATGAGGCTCAACTCGCTTCAGCCACCGGCGGCGATGTGGTGCTCCACACCACCGGCGGCGATGTGAAAGTGGCTGTATCGGCAGCCCGCCAATTCGTGCCCGAAGGGGCCCTGCTCGAGACTTTCGAGAGCTATAACCCGCCTGCAGGATGGGTGAACAACGGATGGACCTGGACCAGCCAGGCCTTCGAGGGCGACCGATCCATGAGCTGTAGCGGTGATTTCGGCGCCTGCTCGCTCCGTTCACCGCGCCTGGACCTCACCGATGGCGGCATGGTGACATTCTCCTATTACAATTACTTCCAGGATGAGGAAGGCGATGTGGCTCCGGAATACGAAATAGAACTTCAGGTGAGCTACGACGGCGGTGACAACTGGATTACCAAGTGGAGCACCGATTATCAGAAAGACCTCAACCAGCTCCTCACCACTACCGTTGACCTCGGTCTCGGCAATGACATGAGCTATGTAAGATGGTACTATCCCGCAGTAGAGACCGACGATGAAGGCGCAGCTCCTCATTCGTCGTTCACTCTCGACCGCGTGCTTCTTCCCAATGTGTTTGGCGCCGATGGCGCTCCCATGGCAGCAAAGATCGTGTCGCCTGCCAACGGCGCCGATCAGATCTATCCCCGCGATGTGAAACTGGAGTGGACTCCGGCACAATTCGCCGAAGGCTATAAAGTGTTTGTGGGCACCAACACCGCCTGCAACGACCTTGTGGACGGTGTGGATGTGGGCTCAGCACTCAGCTACACTATCCCGGCATGTGAATATTCGACCACTTACCGCTGGAAAGTGGTGCCCTACAACGCACAGGGCAATGCTGCGGGGGTGAGCACATGGCGCTTCACCACCCAGGCCGATGTGACCGTGAGCGAGTTCCCCTATGAGCAGGATTTCCTCACTCCCGGCACTCCCGAGGGCTGGACACAGACCCCGTCGACCAACTACGGCCGCACATGGGATGTGAATTCCATCTATCCTTATGTGGCCGATGGCAAGGAATATGGCGCGTTCAGCACCATGTGGCTCAATGCCGGCGACTCCAACGCCGTTATGACACAGGAATTCAGCCTCCCCGAGGATGCCGACATGTGCATCACCTTCGTATGGGGCGACGAGCATCCCGCATCGCTTGTGACAGATCCCAAGGGCATCGTCAAGAAACAGAATGTGGAGCCTAACAACGGTGTGAGCGAGCTCTTCTTCGACATATTTGCCGATGGCGAATGGACCACTCTGAGCTCCTTGTCGGATACTTCGTTTGACGGTGACCGCAAATACTGGATCAACGAGAAAATAGACCTTGCAGCCTATAAAGGCAAGAAAGTGCAGTTCCGCTGGCGTCACTGCAGTTACAGTGGTAAAGACAACGGCGGAGCCATTTCACATATCGTGCTCTATGAGAACGTGTCGAGCAAGGGCACATTCAACACCTCGGAATGGAATGCCGGCAAGGTGAACTACGACAAAGCGACTGCATCGGGCGATATATTCACTCTTATCAATCAGGGCAGCGCGCCTCTGGTGGTTAAGGAAGTGAAGTTCGACACACCTAATTTCAGCAGTTCACTCAAGAGCGGCGACACAGTCGAGCCCGAGAGCGGTCTGGCATTCTCGCTGGGCTTCAGCGCCCTCCAGACTCCCGGCGTGGTGACAGATGCAATGACAGTGGAGTTTGAGAGCGGATACTCTATGGAACTCTCCCTCACGGGCGAAGCTCTGCCTAAGGGTACTTACTACTATTCATTCGAGCCTAATCCGCTTGATTATGTGTGGGATGAAGACTTCACCATGATTGACGCCGACCGAGGTGTGAACTTCAATATCGGTTCTTATTGGGTGAACTATACTGCAGGTGGCATGAAAGGCGCTTTCAGTGTGGAGAGCGATTCGAAAGAGAACGGCATGTATGGCATGATGGCACCAGTTTCGGGCATGTATGCTTTGGTAGGCGCTTCGCCCGTGTCGAGTGCAGCCGATAACTGGATTATCTCGAAGAAGATGAAGGCTACCACAACCTCGAGTTTCGAATTCTATGGCCGTAACTGGGAGAGCCTCAACAGTGTGCTCCCCTCTGCTAAGCATGCTGTGACGGTGCTTGTAAGCACTGCCGGCAATACCGATACCAAGGACTTCGAGGTGGTTATGCGCACCACTGAGATGCCTTATCTCGCCGACAAGGAATGGAATTTCTACGATGTAGACCTTTCGGCTTATGCCGGAAAGGACATCTATGTGGCTCTCCGCCATACCACAACCAGTGCTTCAAATCTGGCATTCTTCGACGATTTCCGCTTTAATGATTTCGACTTGGAAGGTGCCGGTATCGAGAATGTGGGCGCAGGCATTGCCGACGATGCTGAGATAGAGGTTTACAGCATAGGCGGTGTGCTCGTAGCCAAGGGTCAGGGCATGAAAGTATGCGAGACTCTCGCCAAGGGCTTCTATGTGGTTAAGGTGACCGACGCCTCCGGTGCGCGTGCCTTCACCATCGCTCGATAATCGTGACGCCTGTCCATAAGAGCGGGCAGGCACTGATAATATTCCATACTTAAAGGAGTCAGGGAGCTGTAGTGCTCCTTGACTTCTTGATGGTTTAAACCGATAATGAATATGAAGAGATATTACGCACTGATTTTTATTCTCGCGGCTATGTTTACGGCAGTGCCGGATGCTGAGGCGCAGACCCGTAATGCGTCGCTCACCATCGAGGTGACAGCCTCCTCGGGCGAGAGTCTGCAGGGACAGCCCATTGTGCTCGAGCAGACTGATTATGCGGTGGGTTATGGTGCTTTGGCTCTCGATGCCGACGGATGCTGCACGCTGAAAGTGTATCCGGGCAATCATAGGCTGACGGTGGAACGTGCCGGCTATGACAAGGTGATGAAAGATTTTACTGTGGCCTCCGGCGACCAGAATGCCTCGGTGAGTGTAACCCTTGAGGAGAGCACGCGCGCGCCTTTTGCCCTCAAGGCAGTCGTGAACCATGATGCCGTTACAGGCAACGACGATGTGGCTCTGAGCTGGAATGTTGAGGACCCCGCGTTTTTCGACGATTTCGAGAGCTATGATCCGTTTGCCGTGACTTTCGGCGGCTGGACAGGTATTGATGCTGACGGTGAGGCTACTGCAGCCCTACAGGGTACGTATCCCAACCGTGGAGTGATGCAGTATGCGCAGATTATAAATCCGCTCACGGTGGTGCCCACGTGGTGGTATGACTATCCTATCCTGCGCCCCTACGAAGGGAAACAGTATGTGGGTTTTATCCGCACTGCATCGGGCCGTGCCAATGACGACTGGCTTATCTCGCCGGAGGTGGAGGTGGGCACCGACAATGTGCTGGAGTTCATGGCGAAAGCCGCCGACCGCTATCCCGAGCGTTTCATGGTGTATGTGACCACACAGACATCGAACCCGTCGGCCGACGACTTCGTGCGTATCGACCAGGGTAACTTTGAGAGTGTGGACTACCGTGGCTGGCAACGTTTCAGTTACGACCTTTCGGCCTATGCCGGCAAGAAGGTGAAGTTCGCCATACGCTATGTGAGCGATGCAAACCGCAACGGTGCTTTCATGCTGATGCTTGACAACGTGTATGTTGGGCAGCCTTCGGCTATGGCTTCGGCCGCTGCCCGCAAGGCGCTCCGTGCAAGGCATCGCTCTCCGGCTAACCCTAATGAGAGTTTCGACATATATATCGACGGCGTGAAGGCCGGCCATACCGAGGGTTATTACTATACATTAACAGGTGTTGCCTCCGGGCATCATACTGTGGGCGTTCAGGCTGTGTACCGCCATACTGTGAGCGAAATCTCGACTATTGATGTGGAGGTAGGCGCCGGACCCTTCGCGAAGGTTGATTTCAATGTGGAGGCGCTCTCTAAATGCGAGGCCGATCGGGTGGAGATTTCTCTCCTGAACCTTGTGACCGGAGAAGCGCTGTCGCTGACCACCTCCGATGGCAAGGCTACACTGCAGTCGCTGCCTCAGGGCAGCTATGCCGTGCATGTCGACGAAGGTGTCTATGAGGCCTATGACTGCGAGATAACTGTGGATGGTGACAGAACTGTCGACATTATCCTCGCCGACAATGTAATTGACCCCTATAATCTGACCGTGGATGTGGATGCCGACAGCGGCAATGCCACTGTGCGCTGGAATCAGGAACTCGGCTTCGCCGACAGTTTTGAGGATTACGACGACTTCGCCACAGGCAGCTTCGGCGAGTGGCAGACTCTTGATCTCGACCAGGCGCCGGTTTATCCCATAGGTCTCGGAAGCACCAGCAACATCGTGAGCTTCCCGGGCTCTGGCACGGCCTCCAATCCCACGGCCATTGCTCCGATGGTGTTCAATCCGCTTATGACGGTTCCGGCCATGTCGCCGGCCGACAAGGCTATAGAGGCGTCTGACGGGGTGAAGAGCATAATCTTCTTCTCGCCGCAGCGTGTCACCGCCGACAAATGGCTAATCTCGCCTGTGATTACAGTGCATGAGGATTATGTGCTCCGTTTCAAGGCCAAAGCCTACACACCGCAGTATCCTGAGTCGATCGAGGTGCTTATCAGCACCGAAGGTAGCGCCGAACCTGCCGATTTCACGCTTCTTGCCTCGGTAGACAAGCTCGTCGCCACATCATGGGGTGAATATTCGGTGGAACTCGGGGAATATACCGGCAACGATGTGCGCATTGCCATCCGCTACACCTCTACTGACGCCTTCCTGGCGCAGGTGGACGATTTCAACATAGGCAAGCCCGACGGCGCAGGCGATTTCATCGACTACGGCAATGTAGTGAGCTATGAGATATGGCTCGATGGTGTGAAAGTAGGCGAGAGCGCTACACCGCAGTTCGTGATTGAAAACGTAGCCGCAGGGCAGCACACCGTGGGTATCCGCGCCATGTATCTCCACGGCGCCTCGGCGATGGTGGAATATACTTTCGGAAGCACCGGAATCGATAATATTATCCCCGGCGCAGCCAGCGATGCTTCGACCGAGCTCTTCGACCTCATGGGCCGGAAACTCAACGATGCTTGCGCTCCGGGCATCTACATAGTGCGTCGTGGTGCCGATACTTTTAAAATCAAAAAATAATGAAAAAGATAACATCATTTTTGGTCTGCCTTCTTATGGCATTCGCTGCATGGGCACAAGGTAGTCTCACGGCTAATCAGCGTCTTGTGGGATATACCGTCACCGACGATATAGATGTGAACGGCGCCATGGTGGGCACAGCAGGCACCTATACCATAGGGGCATTGCTCGAACCGGGGGTACTTGCGGCCTACAAGGGTTGCCGCGTGGTGGGTATCCGCATCGCGGCAGCCGTGTCGCTTGGGCGCACGCGTGTGTTTGTCAGCAGCATCGATGATAAAAACGTGATGACGGAAGAACTGGTCCAGCGCCAGCGCATCTACGACGGCTGGAACGAGGTGTTTTTCAATAGCGAAGGTTATGTAATCACCGGCGAGGAGAGCCTTTTCTACGGATTCGATTATGTAGAGACACAGGATATGATAAATGCCGAAAAAGGCGGCATCGCCTCTGTGGGCGCCGATACTGAGAATGCTTTCGTAATTTACTCCGGAAACACGCTTGGTCAGGTGAGTCAGGTGGGTAAGCTCTGTGTGCAGCTGATAGTGGATGTGACCAATCTGCCTGCCGACAACATGGCCATGGGCTTTTTCGATACCGGTTTCAAGTACAAGCACAAGGGCGACCGCATCGAGCTGTTCGTGATGCTCACTAATGTTGGCCGCGATGCGATATCGTCGTATCGCATGGCATGCCGTTTCGATGACGGTGAAGCGCAGTATGCCGATGTGACGGCTTCTATAGCCTCTGGCGCGCAGACCTCATGGCAGGCAGCTTATGACATGCCTTCAGAGATGGGCGTGGGAAACCACACTGTC
Source organism: uncultured Muribaculaceae bacterium (assembly GCA_934555895.1). Taxonomy (GTDB): domain Bacteria; phylum Bacteroidota; class Bacteroidia; order Bacteroidales; family Muribaculaceae; genus UBA7173. Next base: position 6,973 of record CAKTFH010000030.1, read on the forward strand.
ACTGTGTGGGTGGATAAAGTGAACGGTACCGTAATCGATTCGCAGGATAAGCGAGCCAGCTTTGCCGTTTATGAAAACTCGGTGGCACGCAATGGCGTGCTCATGGAGGTGTATACCGATCAGGATTCGTTCTATTCCTCGCTGCTCAATCCGGTGCTGAAGGAGATGGATGCCGACACCTATGTGGTGAATGTGCATGCTCCGGGCACATCGCTCGCAGTGCAGGATGCCGGATATCTGTTCGACCTTTATGCCTACACTCGCCCGTCGTTTACCGTAAATCGCTCATATTTCCCGGGCGAGGCCAATATCGCTTACGATCTCAACAGCTATCTGGGTCAATTGCCCGATGCATTTCTTGTGGCTATGATGCAGGATATCACTGCACAGGACAAAACTACAGTCTCATTTGCTTCGCTTGGATTGAACTGCATATATGACTCTGAATCACGGCTGCTGAAAGTGAATGCCTCCGGCTCAATGCTCCCCGAGGCAGAAGCCATCTATGGCAATCTGGCTCTTACCCTCATGGTGGTTGAGGATGGTGTGACTGCACAGCAGTATGTGTTGAACAGTGCGGGCCGTGTGACGCTCAACCGTTCTTATGTACATGATAATGTGCTCCGCGATTACATAACTCCGGCTATCGGTGCTCCGGTGACTCGTAGCGGTATCGAATTCGCAGGCCAGTACACCTATACCGTTCCTGCCGCATGCGAGCCTTCACACATGCGTGTTGTGGGTGTGCTTACCAAGGCGGCTGATGCCGTTACTGCCGACAATCTGCTTGACTTCGATGTGATAAACGTGGCATCCGCTCCTGTTTACGATCCTGCCGGGATAGGGACAGTCGGCAGTGACAATGCGGATGCTGAGATTGACGGCTACTACAACCTTCAGGGCATGCGTGTGGGCGATGCCGATGCTTCGCTGCCAGCAGGCATATATATCCGTCGTATGACTGACGGAACAACCTCAAAAGTGGCCATAAGATAAGAAACGCCGCTCGTTCTCATCTTTTGTAGATAGGCGCGGGCAGTTATGCTGATATTATCCCTCCGGCATCACGCGATAGGGTGAGCCGGAGGATTTTTTTTACAAAAAGTGGGTAATGGCTTGACTGTTTTGGCAATGTGTTGACTGCGATGAGATTACTTGGCAGTGATGAATCTCTTTACGGTAAATGAATGCCGCATGAAAGAAATATTAGTGTTTAAAATTTGCTAAATAAAGTTTTTAAGTGTATCTTTGTCGGATATATCCCCGATTGGATGAAAATATGGGGTGTAAAGCGACACGGATGTAAATAAGCGTAACCTATGCCTTGAGCGTGAAATTAATCACAATGTGTGGTGACGGGCAATGAGCTTATTGAGATACGAGGCAATTTCTAAGAAACCAGTTCTTAATTAAATAAATCATGAAGAAATTATTACTCCTTATGATGGCGGCCGGTGTTGCGCTTGGAGCAAGTGCCGCAGTACCGTTTGTGAAAGGTGTGACTGCACCGATAGTCCATAAGACGCCTGTTAAAGTTGTTGCAAAAGCGATTGAACAGCAGGTGATTCTTGATGAAGATTTCTCGAAATTCACAGAGGGAAGCGAGAGTGCGCCTGCTGAAGAGATTGAATATATAGGCGGATACCGTATACCGGCAACTCGTACGGCCATGGACGGGTGGACCGGCAAGGGAGTGCATCCTGCAGGCGGGTGTGTGCAGCTTACGGAATATGACTATGAAGGAGAGATGCGCCCCGGCTATATATCCACTCCCCGTCAGATGATGAACGGTACAGCCACTCTTACATTTCGCGCTAAAGCTTCGTCGGCAGAAGGTGCGGAACTGTGGGTAGTGCTTTGCGATGACGATTATGGTCCCGGTTACGATGAACTTGAGTTGGAGCTGACCGACGAGTGGACTTCATACGAGCTTGTAGCTACGGAGGGCTCGCTTGAACTTGAATCATATTTTCAGTTCACTCCGGAATCGGGCGAGGTGCTCCTTGATGATGTGAAAATACTCTTTAAGCAGGACCGTATTGCCAAACCGGATGCTAATGCCGCAGTGAATGTGTCGCCAACCGAGTTTATTGCAAGTTGGAACGAGGTTACCGGCGCCACCGGTTATCGGCTCAATGTGATATGCACGGAGGCAGTTGATAATGCTGTTTCTGGCAGTATGGTAGCTGATTTTGAAGGAATCAATCTTGCGGCCGACGGCAAAACCATTGACAGCAGCAATCCCGGCACCCCTGACGGCTGGACCTTCTCCCTTAGTGAAAAAGGTGATGCCGATGTGACAACCGATCCCCAAAATGTATCGTCAGGCAAAGCAATCGTGTTCGATGCTGTGGGCGATATTGTCGAAACCGCCGATATGCCTTATCCTATCGACGGCTTGTCGTTCTGGGTGCGCCCATCGATACCATATGATGAGGATTATATGAACCAGAGCCTGCTCCGTGTGGAAATTTATCACAGCACTACCGGTTATTGGGAGAATATCTCGCAACTTGCCGCTTTCTACTTCAACCCCGACGGAGGTGTATATTCCTTCCCTACGGAGTCGCTCGGCGACGATGTGACCCGTGTGCGCCTCAGTATGATACAGCATTCGGTGGCAGTGTTTTATGTCGACGACCTGACAATCCACTACTCGGAGCGTGGTGTTACAAAGCCATATATAAAAGACCTCGATTTAACTGAGTGCTCTTACACTGTGAAAGATATCAATCCTAAAAACGAATACTCCTACTGGGTGCAGGCCGTCAACGGCGAACTGGTGTCGGCCGAGAGCTATGTGGTGTGGGTTGATGGTATCAGAGGTCTCAGTGTGGAGACTCTCGAGCCTACCGATGTTTCGGCCACAGGTTTTACCGCCAACTGGAAGCCGCTTGGACATGCTACGGAATATAAGGTGGAAACATTCCGAAGCATTACTCCTCAAAGCGACCTCTCTGATGTGTTGGTGATTGAAGAAGATTTTGAGGGCATCACTGAAGGAACTATAGATAATCCGGGCTATGATTGGAGTTCGCCCTATGATTTCTCAGCAAATGGGATGACAGCTACTGCATGGGGCGCTACCGAGCCACGCTGGATTGCGGGAATGGCCGGTACGAACGGCACTAATTACTGGATGGGAACTGCCGGGCTCGTGTTTACCCCCACTCTAGATCTTTCATGTTACGACGGCACCGGCATAAAGGTTGAGGCCACTGTCTATACTACTGTCACCGAGTATGATTACTATGATGAGACCGGAAATGTGGCCACTGATACTGAAGGCATGTTTGCCATGATTTTGAGCGGCCCGACTTCCACAAACCCGCTTGGATGGGGATACATGGATACGCCGGCACTTGGTTCGAACAGCGGAGTGATGACCATTCAGCTCAGCACCGAAAATCCCGATTTGTCGAGCGTGATAATTGCATTCATGAATAAGAGCGGTCAGATGTTCTTTGTTGACAATGCAAGGATTACAATGAATGTTCCTGCCGGCAAATCGCTTATGACTCCTTACGGAGTGGCATCCACTACTGACACCAGTGTGAAATTCGGCGGTCTCGACCCTATATGCGATTATGCTTATTCGGTAACGGCATCCACTACCCGCAATTACGAGACATTTACCTCTTCGCCTTCGCCGCTCAGCGTGGTTTATACCTCTACCGGAATTGAAAATGTAGCCGCCGGGCCGGAGGCAGCGCAGGTTGCGGTGTTACCTGGTTCGATAGCCGTATCTGCTGCTGATGGAGTGACAGTGAAGGTCTATGGCATCGATGGCAAGTTAACCGCCAAGGGTATGGGAAACTGTACGCTTTCAGTCGGTGCCGGGGTGTATGTGGTTCGTGTTGGTCAGGCAGCATATAAGGTGGCCGTGAAATAGCATGTAGCTTTGCATATTGATTGATTTAAAGCCTGATTATGAAGTACGGGCACATGCCGGCACTAAAGCCGCTGTATGTGCCCGTACTTTTTTATAAAACTTGATTTATCTGTTTGCTATTATCTTGAAAAAGACTATTTTTGTGGAGCGGTGTGCCTACGCTTGTTGCACATGGCTCTAATATCATATATTCCGACAATAGAAAAATTGAACATGAATCGAATCATCATGGTGGTTGCAGCCGCAGTGGCTTTGGCAATGCCTTTCTGTGTAATGGCCCGTCAGGCTGCAAGTTACGATGTGGTACCTGTACCGCAACAGGTTAAAGAAATGAAGGGCAAGCCTTTCGTGCTTGACAAAAGTGTGGCTGTGATATGTCCTAAAGGCAACAGCGCCATGGAGAAAAACGCCGCCATGCTCGTTGATTACATAGAAGATGAAACCGGACTGACTCTGGAGGTGAATCCGGCAGTGACCCCCTCGAAATGCATAGTGCTTGCCGACAACCTCAAGTCGGGCAATTCCGAGGCCTACACACTGAAAGTGACCGACAAGGCGGTGGATATCAACGGTGCATCGGCTGCAGGTTGCTTCTACGGCATGCAGACCCTGCGCAAATCGCTTCCTGAAGGCGCTGAAGATGCTGTTGATCTCCCTGCAGTGGAGATTTCCGATGCTCCCCGTTTCGGCTGGAGGGGCGCCCATCTCGATGTATCTCGATTCTTCTTCCCTGCCGACAGCGTGAAGAAATATCTTGATATCATGGCTCTCCACAATATGAACCGCTTCCACTGGCATCTCACTGATGACCCCGGGTGGCGTCTCCCGTTGAAATCGCATCCCGAGCTTGTCACCCGTGGCTCGGTGCGTCGCGGTTCCATGCCTGCCGATCGCCATGCCTCCACCGACTCGATTCCTTACGGAGGATTCTACACCCCGCAGGAGGTGCGTGACATAATCAGCTATGCCGCTGACCGCCATATAACTGTAGTGCCGGAGATTGATCTCCCCGGCCACATGCTCTCGGTGCTCGCGGCTTATCCTGAGCTCGGATGCACCGGCGGCCCTTATGAGGTGGCTCCTACCTGCGGAATTTTTGCGGATATTTTATGTGGCGGCAACGACAAGGTATACGAGTTTCTTGAGAGCATGCTCACCGAGGTGGCCGAGATTTTTCCTTCGGAATATGTGCATATTGGCGGTGATGAGTGCCCGCGCGACCGCTGGAAGGCCTGCGAGAAGTGTCAGGCAAAGATTGCCGAGCTCGGGCTTAAGGATGACGAGCACAGCAGCAAGGAGGCCAAACTCCAGGCACATGTGATGGCTTTCGCATGCGATGTTCTCGCTCGTCACGGTAAAAAGGTGATAGGCTGGGACGAGATACTTGAAGGGGGTGCGCCGGCCAACGCCGCCATAATGTCGTGGCGCGGCAGCGAAGGCGGCCAAAAGGCGGCAGCCCTCGGCCACGATGTGGTGATGACACCAAATGTATTCTGCTATCTTGACTATTATCAGGCTAAAGATAAAGACAATGAGCCGATTGCCATCGGAGGCTATGTGCCACTGAGCAAATGTTTCGCTCTGAATCCGTTTGAGGGTATAGCTCCTGAGAATCAGAAGCATATCCTCGGTGTTCAGGGTAATGTGTGGACTGAGTTTATCCGCACTTTCCCGCATATCCAGTATATGGCGCTTCCGCGCTTCGCGGCATTGAGCGAGGTGCAGTGGAGCGACCCCTCGACCCGTAATTGGGATAAGTTTGTGGAGCGCGTCAAGAAACTTGAAGGCCACTACCGCACCAATGGATACAATTACTGCGACCATTTCGAGTAAAGCGTAAAGCGCATTACCTGGCAGCTATACGGTGGACGGTTGTCGACAGTATGTGCACAAAAGTTTCTTTTATGAACTGAACTTTTCGCGATTTCACCGAAAGTTTAGTTTGTGAAAGAAACTTTTGGGTTTAAAGTGTGACGGTGGAATAGCTGTTTGTAAGGGATTGTTGGCAGATTTGGCGCTATTTTGATGGTGAATGTGGCTTATTATGGATAAGATTCGCTAACTTTGTGTGATGAATTGGCCTTTCAGCCTACGGAGTGCTGTGGCGCTCCAGGAGTGTGGCCGTCACTCCGTACCCGTATAGGAAACACGAAGGAAAGAAATGACAAACGTAATTACCAAGTCGCTCGACCAGTTGGGCCGCTACACTCTGTTTATGGGCCGCACCCTGTCGGTGCCCGACAAATGGAGCGAGTTCGGCCGACGCACCGTGCTCGAGATAATGAAACTGGGAGTTGACTCCATCCCTCTGGTGATAGTGATATCGCTTTTCATTGGAGCCGTCTGCACCATCCAGATGGTGCTCAACACCACATCGCCCCTTATGCCTGCCTACTCGGTGGGCCTTGCCACACGCGATATAGTGCTTCTCGAGTTCTCCAACTCCATTCTATGCCTGATACTTGCAGGCAAGGTGGGCAGTAATATAGCGTCGGAGATAGGCACCATGAGGGTGACCGAGCAGATTGATGCCCTTGATATAATGGGCGTGAACTCCGCCAGTTATCTCGTGGCCCCCAAAATCATAGGTTTCGTGGTGTTCATGCCCGTGCTGGTGGTGTTCTGTATCGCTATGGCTTTCGTGGGCGGATGGTTTGTGGCCGCTTTCACCGACCTCATAAGCATCACGAAATATTTCTACGGCATCCAGGCCTATTTCAACGAGTGGTATGTGTGGTACGGCCTCATAAAGTCGCTATTCTTTGCCTTCATCATAGCATCGGTGTCGAGCTTCTTCGGCTACTATGTGAAGGGTGGCGCCCTTGAGGTGGGCAAGGCAAGTACCAACGCTGTGGTTGCGAGCAGCATCCTCATACTTCTTTTCGATGTGATACTCACAAAACTTCTGCTGCAATGATTGAGGTCAGGAATCTTACAAAGTCGTTCGACGACAAGACGGTGCTTCACAATGTGAGCGCTACCTTCTATGACGGGAAGACGAATCTGATTATAGGTCAGAGCGGCTCGGGCAAGACGGTGCTGATGAAGTGCATTGTGGGTCTGATGCGCCCTGAGGAGGGCGAGATACTTTACGACGGTCGCGACTTCCTGAAAATGACCGGGCGTCAGGTAAAGAAGCTCCGCCAGGAGGTGGGCATGCTGTTTCAGGGGTCGGCGCTGTTCGACTCGGAGACAGTGCTCGGCAATGTGCTTTTCCCATTGAAGATGTTTTCCGAGATGGGTAGAGGGGAGATGCTTGACCGCGCCCGGTTCTGTCTGGAGCGTGTGAACCTCAAGGGAGCCGAAAACAAATATCCGTCGGAAATCTCGGGCGGCATGCAGAAGCGTGTGGCCATAGCACGCGCCATTGCGCTCAATCCACGCTATCTTTTCTGCGACGAGCCCAACTCGGGCCTTGACCCCAAGACCTCGATACTCATCGACGAGCTGCTGCACGACATAACCCATGAATATGGCATGACCACCATAATCAACACCCATGACATGAATTCGGTGCTTGGCATCGGCGAGAATATTGTTTTCATAAACAAGGGTCATCGCGAATGGGTGGGCGACATGCGCCGCATATTCACTACCTCCAACGAGGCGCTGAATGAATTTGTGTTCGCTACCCGTCTGTTCCAGCAGGTGAAAGACTATATAATCGCGCGGGGGGAAGGCAACGGTGACAACGCACATTAATATACAAATTAAGGTGACAGCAGCATCGCATCGTCGACACTTCCGGGCGCACATAACTTATCAGATGATGCATTGACAGATATATGACAGAAAGGGAAAAACATACACACCCGGTATCCCCGGGGCCGGAGCTTTCGGAGGCCAATATCCTCACCGATCAGGAGAAGGTCGGGCTGCCTGCGCGCTACCGCGAGCTGCTGCGCCACAGCCGCGAGATGAGCGGACTTGAGGCCGGCGATGTACGGCGTTTGCGCGGCGTCCTCGCCGAGGCGGCGCGGCGAGGGCATTTCCGTCGCGATAAATTCGGGAATTCAACTCTTATACGCTCACTGGCCACAGCTGCTGAGCTTTGCGGCCGTGTGAGCCCTGACCGCAACATGGTGATTGCAGTGCTGCTTTATCCGCTGTGTCTCACCGGCGCGCGCACACCTGAAGAGGTGGAGGCCGCATGGGGAGCCGACATCGCCAAGATGGTGCGCGGACTGCTGAAAGTCAGCACCCTCTATGAGCGTGGAGCTGCTGTGGAAAGCGAGAACTTCCGTCGCCTCCTTATGACATTTGCTGATGATATCCGTGTGATAATCATCATGATAGTGGACCGACTGGTGCTCATGAAGATCATCAATCACCATCCCAACGAGAAGCTGGTGCGCGATGTGGCCTACGAGGCCAATTATCTGTATGCCTCGCTGGCCCACAGACTTGGATTATATGCCATCAAGTCGGAGCTTGAGGATATGTCGCTGAAATACACCGACCGCGCCACCTACACATCTATAGCGCGGCAGCTAAACGAGCGTAAGAATGCCCGCGACGCATACATTGCCTCGTTCATCGGCCCTATAAAGGAAAGGCTCGAGGGCCTTGGACTGCATTTCGACATAAAAGGGCGCACCAAGAGCATCTTTTCCATATGGAACAAGATGCGCAAGCAGAAAAACGACATCGACCATATCTACGACCTGTTCGCCATACGCATTATCCTTGACACTCCTCCAGAGAAAGAGAAGAGCGACTGCTGGATGGTGTATTCGGTGATTACCGACATGTATCAGCCCAATCCCTCGCGTATGAAGGACTGGATAAGCATACCGAAGTCGAACGGCTATGAGAGCCTTCACATCACTGTGGCAGGTCCGGAAGGAAAATGGGTTGAGGTGCAGATACGCACACGCCGCATGGACCTCGTGGCTGAGAAGGGACTTGCCGCCCACTGGCGTTACAAAGGCATAAAGAGCGAGAGCAACCTCGACGCGTGGATGAACAATGTGCGCGATATACTTGAGACCGCCCACTCCGGACCCATGGAGCTGATGCGCAATTTCAAGATGGATATCTACGACAAGGAGGTGTTTGTCTTTACTCCGAAGGGCGACCTTTACCGTCTGCCCGCCGGCGCCACCCTGCTTGATTTCGCCTTCAACATCCACTCGGGTCTCGGGTGCAGCTGTGTGGGAGGCCGTGTGAACGGCAAGAACGAGAAAATCACTTACAAGCTTCGCAGCGGCGATACCGTGGAGGTGCTCACATCGTCGCAGCAGCAGCCCAAGGCTGACTGGCTCAACTTCGTGGTTACATCGAAGGCCCGTTCCAAAATACGCCAGACTCTTAAGGACCGCGAGAATCGTGCCGCCGACTTGGGGCGCGAGATGCTTGAGCGCCGTTTCAAAAACCGCAAGATAGAGCTTGACGAGGCCACACTGAGCCGTCTCATCAAGAAGATGGGCTACAAGACTACCACCGACTTTTTCAGTGAGATAGCATCGGAAAAACTCGATGTGAATGTGGTGGCCGAGCGCTACATTACCTTTGATAATGCTGCCAGAGACACCGACTCGCAGGCAGCCCCTGTGTCGGCAAGCGAGTTCACGCTCCAGCCTGCGACCGACAGTCCGGAGGCTGGCACGGCGCAGTCGTCGGATGTGCTGATAATTGGCAATGATGTGAAAGGCCTCAGCTATAAGTTCGCCCGTTGCTGCAACCCCATATGCGGCGACGAGGTGTTCGGCTTCATTTCGGCCGAGGGTGTCATAAAGATACATCGTACCGACTGCCCCAACGCCCGCAACATCCGTGAGCGTTATCCCTACCGCATGATTAACACACGGTGGTCGGGCCGCATCGGTGAGCAGTTCGCCGTGACCCTCAGTGTGCTCGGGCGCGATGATATAGGTATAGTGACCAATATTACCTCGATAATTAGCAAGGAGAGCAATGTGATTCTGCGCTCCATATCCATCGACTCTAACGACGGGCTGTTCCGCGGCCATCTCACTATCGGTATCTCCGACACGCGTCTGCTTGCCGCGCTCATCCGCAAGATAAAGACTGTGAAAGGTGTCAAGGAGGTGACAAGAGTGCAATAACCTGAAAAACAACAATACGTTTCGCAACATCAACTGAAAATGAAACTGAAAGCAATACTCGCATCAGCCGCGGCCACGCTTCTCGTGGCATGCTCGGGTTCAAAGGAGAATCCCGATGCCCGCGCGCTCATGGACGAAGTCACATCGGCCTTCGAGGCTGCTGACTATAACCGTGCCACTTCCCTCCTCGACTCGCTGCAGAAAGCATTTCCCGGAGAACTCACCATACAGCGCGAGGGGATGACACTGCGCCCCAAGGTGATAGAGAAACTCGCCGAAATAAGAATCGCCTCGATTGACTCGGCCACTATCGCCGACAACGCCACGATGGAGCGCATCAAGCCGCTGCTGAAGTGGGTGAAGACGCCCGGAATGATAGAGGGCTACTGGACCGACGCCAAGGCATATAACCCCTCGTTCATGAACGGCACCGGCATCGAGGCCCGTGTGTCGGAGATAGGGCAGTTCTACATCGTGTCGTCGGCATCGCCTCAGCTCAAGCACACCGCGATAGCTGTGAGCGGTCCCAAAGGCGAGGCCGCAACCCAGGCCGTGCCTTACGACGGCGAGAGCAACTACCGCATCGGGGGGGGAGAGGTGATAACCTTCTCGCCCGAGCAGAGCGACACCATCGGCGTGGTGGCCGATGAAAATCTCTCGGCCGGCGCAACACCGCTCACCCTGAAATTTCTCGGAGGGAAGGCCAAGTCGCTTAAACTCTCGCAGGCCCAGGCCCAGGGCATCGTTAACGCCTACCGCTACAGCCAGGCCCTTGTGCGTGCCCGCGACAATCAGGTGCAGCGCCAGAAACTTGAGAAAACCATAGAGATTGCCCGCCGCCAGCTTGCCGCTCAGGAGAGCGTGGCAGAGGCGAACCAATAAAAAACGCCGACTGATGAGCGAATATTCCATACTCTGGGCTGATGACGAAATAGATCTTCTCAAGCCTCACATATTGTTTTTGCGTTCAAAGGGATATGACCCTGTGACGGTGAACAATGGTCGCGATGCGCTTGAACTGGTGTCATCGCGGCATTTTGACCTTGTGATTCTCGACGAGAATATGCCGGGCCTCACTGGTCTGGAGACGCTCCAGCGCATCAAGGAGGTTTCCCCTCAGACTCCTGTGATAATGATTACCAAGAGCGAGGAGGAGAATATCATGAATCAGGCAGTAGGCAACAACATCGCCGACTATCTGATCAAGCCGGTGAACCCCAACCAGATACTTCTGTCGATAAAGAAAAACCTTCACAGCCGCGAGATTGTGTCGCAGACGGCTGCCGCCGACTACAGGCAGGAGTTTGCACACCTGTCGGCCATGATCAACGACGCCTCGTCGGTAGCCGACTATTATGCGGTATATGAGAAGCTAACGCAGTGGGAGCTGCGCCTGGCCTCGGCCGAGACCAACATGGACGAGATGCTGGGTATGCAGAAGGCCGAGGCTGACAGCTCGTTCTACAAGTTCGTGAAGCGCAACTACGAGGACTGGGTGGCCGCCCTCCCCTCGGCACTCCGCGGAGGTGCCGCGGTGGCCGCTGAGAAGCGTCCGCTGCTTAGTCCGGAAGTAATGCGCCACACAGTGTTCCCGCTGCTCGACAAGGGTGAGAAGGTGTTTTTCGTGCTTATCGACAATTTCCGCCTTGACCTCTGGCTTACAGTGAAGCCACTGCTTGCCGAGTATTTCACATTCGAGGAGCTACTTTATACCTCTATACTTCCCACAGCCACACAATATGCCCGCAACGCCATCTTCTCGGGACTTATGCCCGATGAGATAGCGCGGCTTTTCCCGCATCTGTGGGTCGACGAGGACTCGGAGGAGGGCAAAAATCTCAACGAAAGCGAGCTTGTGCAGACGCAGTTCGAGCGATTCCGTCGCCAATGCCGCTTTTCCTACAACAAGATAAACGACTCCACCGGAGGCGAAAAGCTGCTCAGGGAGTTTGCCAATCTGCAGAACAATCAGCTCAATGTAGTGGTGCTCAACTTCATTGACATGCTTTCGCATGCGCGCACCGAGAGCCGCATGATACGCGAACTTGCCCGCACCGATGCGGCATACCGCTCGCTTGCCGAGTCGTGGTTCCGACACAGTTCGGCTATGGAGCTTTTCCGCCGCATGGCCGAGACGGGAGCCAAGGTGATAGTCACCACCGACCACGGTACTATCCGGGTAGATAATCCGGTGAAAGTGGTGGGTGACAAAAATACCAATACAAACCTTCGCTATAAAGTTGGCAAGAATTTGGCTTACAACTATAAGCAGGTATATGAGATAAAGCGTCCGCAGCAGTTCGGACTGCCGTCGCCCAATGTGTCATCGGCATACGTGTTCGCCGGCAACAACGATTTCTTCGCATATCCCAACAACTATAATTATTACGTGCAGTATTACACCGACACCTTCCAGCACGGAGGCATCTCTATGGAGGAGATGCTTATCCCTCTGGTGACCATGACCCCTAAAGGTGGGGTGTGAAAAACAGTAATTTCTGATTTTATGAAACATATCATCGAAATTCCCACGCTTGAGGCGCTTCCCGAGGCCGCAAAGCGTTTTGTAGCCCTTATGGGCGACGAAACAGTGTATGCCTTCCATGGAGAGATGGGGGCCGGCAAGACCACTTTTATACGCGAGCTTTGCCGAGCCCTCGGAGTGGAGGAGGATTTTACGAATTCCCCTTCGTTTTCAATCATAAATGAATATCGTAGCGACACCACAGCCGAGCTGATTTATCACTTTGATCTCTATCGTCTCGAAAACATCGATGAGGCGCTGGAGATTGGTGTGGAGGATTACTTCGATTCGGGCGCGCTCTGCCTACTTGAGTGGCCCGAGCGCATAGAGCCGCTGCTGCCCGACGACACCGTGGTGGTGGACATAAAGGTGAACCCCGACCAGTCGCGCACCCTCACCGTCGACATTCCGCAATGAACGCCTCCGATGTGACTTATCTCCCCTCGGTGCCTTCGACCAACACATGGCTTCGGGAAAACGCCGAGCGGTTCGGCAACGGACACCTGGTGGTAACCTCCGATCAGACCGCGGGCCGCGGACAGCGCGGCAACTTCTGGGAGGCGGAGCCGGGCAAGAACCTCACATTCTCGATGCTTCTGCGCGATAACGGTCTTAAGGCCGCCCGCCAGTTCGCCATCAGCGAGGGTGTAGCCCTTGGGGTGTTGGAAGTGCTCCGTAAGGAACTGGCCGGCTATGTCGCACCGGAGAAGATAAAAGTGAAGTGGCCGAATGATATCTATGTGGCCGACGACAAGATTGCTGGAATCCTGATAGAGCATACGTTAAGCGGTAACAATCTGTCCCGCTCGGTAGTTGGCATAGGGGTGAATGTGAACCAGACAATCTTTACCTCGTCGGCGCCCAATCCGGTGTCGATGGCACAGCTCTCGGGCCACTGTGATTTCAATCTCGACAGCATTATGGAGCGTATAGCCAAAGCAATAATGCACCGCATGGAGCTCATCTGCGTGTCGGATAAGGAGCAGACGCGCCAGCACCGGGAGTTTCTCGAGAATATGTGGCGCAACGACGGTGAGGCACACCGTTTCCAGCTGCCCGACACCTCATGTTTCGCAGCGCGCATCCATACTGTGGAGTCCGACGGTATGCTCGCCTTGAAGCTGCCTGACGGCGACATACATCATTTCGCCTTCAAGGAGGTGGCATTCATCTGACATGAAAATTAATTACCAATCACAATACAATGAAAACTAAACTCTTATTTGCCTCGCTGCTGGTGGCTCTGGTGTCATGGGCGCAGGCTCCGGTATTCAATGTGGCCACCTACAACCTGAGAAACCGCAACGACGGCGACCGCAATGCCGGCAACGGCTGGGAGCGCCGAGAGCCCGTGGTGGCCAAGCTCATCCAGTTTCACGATTTTGACATCTTCGGCACACAGGAGGGCTTCAAGGTGCAGCTTGAGGACCTGAAACGCGACCTGCCCGGCTATGACTACATCGGCGTAGGACGCGACGACGGCAAGAAAAAGGGTGAGCATTCGGCCATATTCTACCGCAAGGACCTTTTCGATGTGCTTGACCACGGCGATTTCTGGCTGTCGGAGACACCCGAGAAGCCGGGCCTGGGTTGGGATGCCGCTTGCGTGCGCATCTGCACATGGGGTCACTTCCGCCACAAACCTTCAGGAAAGGAATTCCTGTTCTTCAACCTCCATATGGATCATGTGGGCACCAAGGCGCGCACCGAGAGCGCCAAACTCATCAAACGCAAGATGGATGCCCTCGGTCCGGAACTTCCTGTTTTCCTGACCGGTGATTTCAACGTGGATCAGAAGAGCTCTTCCTATGCTACTATTGTCGATGGCGGTGTGCTTACCGATTCTTACGAGCGTGCGGCGCTCGTGTATGCACCCAACGGCACTTTCAACAACTACCGCGCCGACGGGTTCACTACACAGCGCATCGACCACATCTTCACATCGCCTTCAGTGAAGATTCTGAAATACGGTGTGCTCACCGACACCTACCGCACACCCAAGGACGGTGCCGAGCGTTTTGAAATGGGTGGCAACGCGCCTGCCGAGTTAGGCATCGTGGAGGCCACTCCGCGCACACCGAGCGACCATTTCCCTGTGAAGGTCACTGTGGAGCTGACCAAATAACAGCCGGATAGCTAATATAACGAAGCGCCTCCTGATGCGGAATCGGGAGGCGCTTCGCTGTTATATGAAAGTAAAATTACTTTGCGCGTCGCGAGAATGTGAGGAAAGAATAGACGGCTCCAGAGCGGGGGTCGGTGCGCTTTTCGCTCATGTCGGTGATTTCCCACATCTCCGGGTCGATGGGCGGGAAGAAGGTGTCGGCATCATCGGGTTCGGGACCTTCTATGAGTGTGATTGCAAGTCGGTCGGCCACCGGAAGTGTATCGGCATACACGCGGCCACCGCCGATGATGAAGGTCTCGTCGTCGCTGCCGGCAAGCGCGAGCGCTTCCTCAGTGCTGTGGGCGGTCTCCACGCCGGGGGCGCTCCATGCGGGGTTGCCGGTGATCACTATGTTGCGCCGGTTGGGGAGGGCGCCTTTGGGAAGCGAGTCGAAGGTGTGGCGGCCCATTATCACCGTGTGGCCTGTGGTTAGCTCCTTGAAGCGGCGCAAGTCGTCGGATATGTGGTAGAGGAGGTCCCCGCGGCGCCCTATGGCTCCGCGGCGTGATGTGATGGCGACGATTATAGTAAGCATAGAAGTGTGTGAAAGTGTGTGATGGATGGTATTATACCGATACCTGCGCCTTGATGTGTGGGAGCGGGTCGTAGCCGGTGAGGGTAAAGTCGTCGTATTTGAAACCGAATATGTCGGTCACATCGGGGTTGATGTGCATTTGCGGCAGTGCGCGTGGAGTGCGGCTCAGTTGCTCCCTCACCTGCTCGAAATGGTTGTTGTAGATGTGCGCGTCGCCGAGAGTGTGCACGAAGTCGCCGGGGCGCAGGCCGCACACCTGTGCCGTCATCATGGTGAGCAGCGCGTAGGAGGCGATGTTGAAGGGCACGCCCAGGAAGCAGTCGGCACTGCGCTGGTAGAGCTGCAGCGACAGGCGCCCGTCGGCCACGTAAAACTGGAAGAAGGCGTGGCATGGTGGCAGGTTCATGTTGTCGAGGTCGGCCACATTCCATGCGCTCACGATGATGCGGCGCGAGTCGGGATTGTGCTTTATCTGGTCGACAGCCTGTGATATCTGGTCGATGAAGCCGCCGTTGTAGTCGGGCCATGAGCGCCATTGGTAGCCGTAGATGTGGCCGAGGCTGCCGTCGGGGTCGGCCCATTCGTTCCAGATGCGCACTCCATTTTCCTGGAGATATTGCACATTGGTGTCGCCCTTGAGGAACCACAGCAGTTCGTGGATGATTGACTTCAGATGGAGTTTCTTGGTGGTGAGCAGAGGGAACCCTTCCTCAAGGTTGAAGCGCATCTGGTAGCCGAACACGCTGCGTGTGCCGGTGCCTGTGCGGTCGGTTTTCTGCACTCCATGGTCCATGATGTGCTGCAGAAGGTCGAGATATTGTTTCATGTATAGTGAGCCTGGGAGATTTTGATTGGTGTTTTATAGAGGGAGAGGAGGGGAAAACTTATGAGATGCCGTCTACGACAATGGCTTTGAGAGGTGTGGCGGGGCATATATACTCGCATGCGCCGCAACCGATGCATTGTGATGTGTCGACAGTAGCCACCATGAAGCTCTGGCCGCTGTGCCACTGCTTGCGGGCTGTGAGCGTGACAGCCTTGCGGGGACAGCGCTCGGTGCAGAGTCCGCAGCCGATGCAGTTGTCGGGCTCCACGCGGGCATGGCCTATAATGAAGATATGTTTCTCTTCGGTGGTGAGCGGTGTTAGGGCTCCGGTGGGGCACACCTCGGTGCAGCGGGTGCAGTTATAGCGGCAGTAGGAGGTGTCGAACTTAAGCACTGGATGGAGCATGTGGAGCCATCCGAACTCGTTGGTGGATGGGTGAAGCACTTTTGCCGGGCAGCGGCTTACGCAGAGTCCACAGCCGGTGCATTTCTCAAGGAAATCTTTCATCGAGAGGCGTCCCGGAGGCGCCACATGACGGGCCGGTTCGAGAGGCTTTCCGCCGTAGACAAGCGCCTTTATGCGTTTAGAGCCGTGCGAGGCGGCGTTGATGGCCGGTGTGGCCGCTACTAACAGTCCTGTGGCGAGAAATGCGCGGCGGTCGATTTTCACAGGTTGGCTCCTCTTTGTGGCGGCGTCGGGTTCTACGGCCGTCGGGGCCACCGGAGTCTTGCTCACTTTCTGCATGAGCGCCATGGTGAGGTGCTTGCGGTGGGTGGTGTAACGCAGAGCGTTGGTGTCGCAGGCCGTGAGGCAGTTGAAGCAGTTCACGCACCGCGAGCCGTCGACGAGATGAGCCTCGGTGTCGATGCACTGTGCCTTGCACACGCGCTCACACTTGCGGCAGTTGACGCAGAGGTCGGTGTCGATGTCGAAGTGCAGCAGCGAATATCGGCTGAAGATGCTGAGCGTGGCGCCTATAGGGCAGACGGTATTGCAGATTAAGCGTCCGTGGCGCCATGCCACATAACCTACAGCAAGCAGTGTCACCACGGCCACGATGAGCGCGAAGAGCGAGAACATCACCATGGTGTTGCCCCTCATCCAGGCCACAACTGGCGCAAGTAGTTCGGAAGCTATGCGTCCGAAAGCACTGTAGGGGTCGAGGAGGGAGGTTATCACTGACATGCCCATCACGGCCGAACCTGCCACGATGGCAAGGATTGTATAGCGTGTGCGGTTGGAAGGTTTGCGGTAGCGGAAGTAGTGCTTGCGTCGCTGCTTGCGGGTGAAGCGGTTCAGGCGACTGAAAATATCCTGAAGTATTCCCATGGGGCATACGGCCGAGCAGTAGATGCGTCCGAACATCATGGTGACTGCCAGCCAGAGAGCCACGGCGGTACCGGAACCTGCAAGAAGCAGCGGGAAAAGCTGTGTGTCGGGTAGCCATCCGAGCCATGAGGCAATGCAACCCTCGGTGGCGACAAACATGAGCAGCATGGCTGTGAGTGATAGCACGCTCACGGTCACGCGGGTCCATTTCAGAATGCGTCCGGTGGTTATTTTTATTCTTTTTCTGTGCATCGATTATAAGTTGAGGCATTCCCAGTCGCGCAGCTCGTCGGTGAGAGCCGTGAGGGCAGCCAGTTCGTTGACTATGAATACACGTTGGGGGCATTCGCTCACGCAGTGGAAGCATTTGATGCATCGCTGGCTCTGATGGCGGTCGGGCACTGCGCGGTCATATCCGCGCAGAAAGCCTATGGCCTTGCGGCGGAAATCGGCCGAAGAGCGGTCTACGCCCTCCGACAGATCGGGCACGAGGCCCTGCTGATGCATGCGGTTATAGTAGGAGATGTTGCCGGGGATATCCACGCCGTAGCCGCAGGGCATGCAGCGGTCACACTCGTTGCACGACACGAGCTGACCGGCAGCGATGCGGCTCACTTTCCCGGTCGGTCTGGTGAGCGGTGCCGGAGTGGCTTGGGCTGGAGTAGAAGCACCGGTCGCCTTTATGGCAGCGGCGCCTCCCACAGCGGCTCCAAGAGCCGCAAGCCACTGGCGGCGTGTGTATTTCTTTTCTTCTTTCATGCGTTCAACCGGAGGAATGATGAGGGGTAATCAGATGATTTTGGAGGAGGGCTCGGGGCGTTGGGGAAGGTCGGGGTGTGGGTTGGGCTTCATCTTGAGTTTGAGTTCATCGAAGCCTTTGCCATATACGCCATTGACCTGCGCCTGGGTGATGAAGGCGTCGTTGTCAATCGACTTGATGATGCGGAAGATGGTCACCGACTCAATCTTGCGGCACATCACCAGAAGCACTTTCACCTCTTTTTTTGAATACCATCCCATGCCGTTGAGCACGGTGCATCCGCGCTGGGCCTCGTTGTTGATGGCGGTGGCTATCTCCTCCCATTTGGGCGAGAAGATGGTGAACTGCACCGCCATGCGGTTGGTGTTGATCATCATGTCGGCCATGAAAGGCACCACAAACAGGGTGATGAGGCCGTAGACCATCGGGGGCACGGCTGCCTCGAAATCGAAGTCGGGGTAGAACACGAATTTCAGCAGCATGGATGTGGTGATGACGCTGAGGTCGAAATACATCATGGCGCGTCCGATGCTCACGTTGCTCTTCTTCGAGGCCACTGCTGCCACGATGTCGGTGCCTCCGGTGGAGCCGTTGTGGATGAACACGAATCCTATGCCGAGTCCGCAGAGCACAGCGCCGATGATGATGTTCATGAATGTCTGTCCCTCGACCGGCGGATGGGTGAACATAGGCTGGAACAGGCCGATGACGAATGAAATCACCACCACGCCGAAGAGGGTGCGGATGACGAACGTGCGTCCCACAATGCGCCAGGCGAACATCAGCATTATGATGTTGACGGTGAAGATGGTGATGGAGTATGGCACGTGGAAGCCCCAGAGTCCGAATGTGACCATATCGACAACCTGGCTGAGGCCGGCCATGCCGCCGATTACCACTTTGTCGGGTGCGGTGGCGATGAAAGCGCAGAAACCGAGGGCATACATGGATATGCCGAGCACGATTATCAGGTAGTCTTTGGCCTGAAGCCAGAGTTTGGGATGAGGTATTGTCATTGCAATGGGAAAGTGATGGCAGGCTTTCGCACGGCCTGCAGAGGATATGTATGTAAAAATGCGGCGACTTGCCGGAACCGTGCCGGGTGTCGCGGTGCAAATTTACAATTTTTTCCAAACTCTGAAGCGTCTTAGGGTCGCTTTTATATGTGCGGGAGCCGCTTTTTTCGTCCTATAGGAAAAGAGCGGGGATGAATGCGGGGCAGCGAGAGCCGGGCGGATAGCTTATTCTTACATAATTTACACTTTTTTAAACTATAAAATCCCATAAAACGACGTAATATCTAAGCACCGAGGCGATTTGTTTCGTCTCGGTGCTTGATTATT
>CAKTFH010000031.1 GCA_934555895.1 uncultured Muribaculaceae bacterium
CTTTTCCATTGCAGTTTGTTTATATCTGCAAAGGTAAGATTTTTATTCTGCTTACACAGGTTTATTACCATGCGCCCACAATGCCCTTGCCGATGCCGAAGCCGCGGCAAAAATCGCGATGGTGCTTCTTTAAAAGACATCGAAGGGCTGTGCCGGCGGCACAGCCCTTCGCGCCATATAATCTTATAACTTTTTTATTCCGGTTACATCAGCCGCACTTGGATGTACCGCACGATGTGCAGATGAGGCAGCCCTCCTGATAAACGAGGGTCTCCTGGCCGCAGTTGGGACAACGCTGGCCGCTGGCCTGTGTGCCGTTGGGGAGATATTTTTTCAGCGCACGCTCCACACCCATCTTCCATGTGTTGATACTCTGCGAATCGAGCTCGAGAGTGCTTACGAGCTTGAGCACCTGATCGATAGGCATGCCGTAACGAAGCACACCTGAAATAAGCTTGGCATAGTTCCAGTATTCGGGATTGAACTTGTCGCTTAGGCCCTCGATGGTGGTCTTGTAGCCGCGCTTGTTCACGAACTGGAAGTCGTAGCGCTTGTTGCCCTCGGCATCCACAGCCTTGATGATTTTACCGTGGTTGACCGACTTCGGGCAGAAGATGCCGTCTTCGTCATCGGCCAGACCGGTGAAAATCTCGTAGGGGCTACCGTCGCGGAGACCGACGAATGCAATCCACTTCTCTTTATTGTTCTGAAAACGCACCACATCGGCCTCAAGCTCGATAGGACGCTTGATTACGTGAGGATGCATGCCGTCGGCCCACGGAGCATGCTGTGGTTCCTCTTTTTTCTTGGTCTTGTTTTCCAGAGCCACAAGCACGCCAGAACGCGAGCCGTCGCGATAGACGGTGCAACCCTTGCAGCCCGATTTCCAAGCCTCCACATAAAGGCGGTTAACAAGTTCCTCGCTCACATCGGCGGGCAGGTTGATGGTGACAGAAATCGAATGGTCGACCCACTTCTGGATGCGGCCCTGCATACGCACTTTTTCCATCCAGTCGACATCGTTGGAAGTGGCTCCGGCATAAGGCGACTGTGCGATCAGTGCATCGAGTTCCTCCTGAGTCATGGTGTCGCGGCGCTCGATGCCGTTCACTTTCATCCATTTGAGGAACTTGGGATGATAAACGATATATTCCTCGAAAGCATCGCCGGTATCGTCCACATAATCCACACGCACCTCGGTGTCGTTAGGGTTGACCTTGCGGCGGCGCTTGTATACCGGCAGGAATACCGGCTCGATGCCCGATGTAGTGCGGGTCATAAGGCTGGTGGTGCCGGTGGGGGCTATGGTAAGGCAGGCGATGTTGCGACGGCCGTATTTCACCATATCGTCGTACATCTGCGGGTCCTGCTCCTTGAGGCGCAGCATGAATGGATTGCTCTTCTCACGTGCAGCATCAAACACTTCGAAGGCGCCGCGCTCACGGGCCAGTTGTACAGACGAGCGGTAAGCCGCCAGAGCCAGACGGCGGTGGACATCCACGGAGAAATCGGTGGCTTCCGGAGTGCCATAGCGCAGTCCGAGTGCCGCGAGCATGTCGCCCTCAGCTGTGGTGCCTACTCCCGTTCGGCGACCACGCAGTGTTTTGGCGCGAATTTTCTCCCAAAGATGGCGTTCGGGCCATTTCACCTCTTCAGTCTCAGGGTCGGCATCGATTTTTGCAAGAATGGTGTCGATTTTCTCCATCTCGAGGTCGATGATGTCGTCCATGATGCGCTGTGCCTTGCCGATATGCTGGTCGAACAGCTCATAGTCGAACTCTGCCTGAGATGTGAAGGGATTTTTCACATAGCTGTAGAGATTCACAGCCAATAGACGGCATGAATCGTAAGGGCAGAGAGGTATCTCTCCGCATGGATTGGTGGATATGGTGCGGAATCCGAGGTCGGCATAGCAGTCGGGAAGCGACTCGCGTGTGATGGTATCCCAGAAAAGCACACCAGGCTCGGCCGATTTCCATGCATTGTGGATGATTTTGGCCCACAGCGCTTTGGCATCTGTTTCTTTTACCACTTCCGGATGCTCACCTGTGACAGGGAACTGCTGGTGATAGGGCTCTCCCGAGAGAGCAGCCCGCATGAAATCGTCGTCTATGCGTACACTAACATTGGCTCCGGTGACTTTACCCTCAGTCATTTTGGCATCGATGAAAGCCTCGCTGTCGGGGTGCTTGATGGAGACAGTGAGCATCAGCGCACCACGGCGGCCGTCCTGTGCCACTTCACGGGTGGAGTTGGAGTAACGTTCCATGAAAGGCACCAGACCGGTGGAGGTGAGAGCAGAATTCTTTACCGGAGTACCCTTCGGACGGATATGACTGAGGTCGTGGCCCACGCCGCCGCGACGCTTCATGAGCTGCACCTGCTCCTCATCTACGCGAATCACGCCGCCGTAGGAGTCGGGATTGCCGTCGAGACCGATTACAAAGCAATTTGAAAGCGAACCCACCTGATAGCGGTTGCCGATACCAGACATAGGGCTACCCTGCGGCACGATATAACGGAAGTCTTTGAGATAAGAGAAGACCTCGTCATGACTCATGGGGTTGGGGTATGTGGCTTCCACACGGGCTATTTCGGAAGCGATGCGATGGTGCATATCGTCGGGCGTGAGCTCGTAGATGTTGCCGAACGAATCTTTGAGAGCATATTTGCTCACCCACACGCGCGCGGCAAGCTCGTCGCCGTCAAAATAACGGAGAGAGGCAGCATATGCCTCATCGTAACTGTAAGTTTTAGTTTCCACAGCAGAGATATAAACTGTTCAAAAATATTTTTAATCAACCGATAGGTTAAAGAAGAAACGTGAAGTATCTAAAAATGCAATCACCTGAAAAATCAACGGGCTTGCCCGTTACTTGCAGTCGCGGGCAAGCTCGTTTGTTCTGGCAGGTAGAAAAGATTGCCATTGGAATTACAGTGCAAACTTCGGCAAAATCTATGTATCTACCAAATATACTACCAATGAAATAAGCCAATGTTGAAAAGTTTTCCATTGAACGGCCTCACACGCCTTGTGGCGCACATTTATCAACAATGTAGTTTACCATTTTCAACAATGTGGAAAACTCACGAAGACAAAAAAACGCAATGACTGAAAAAGACAGGTGCGACACACATGACAACGCCATGCGCATCGCACCCGATGAATTGGTTTTATACCGGATTATATCCGATAATCTACAGGATTAATAGCTTGTTTAATTATGCTGAGCAGCCTGCGTCTTCTTAACCGATGCCCTCCATTCTCTTGCAAACTGATCGAGAATTTTACGGATGTTCTTGCCTATGGTCACATAGTCGGCCTCGTTTAGATTTGCCAGCGATACGCGAATGCTCCAGCGCGGGCCGTCGAAACCATCGCCATTAAGAACCACACATCCGGTTTCAGATGCAAGACGGAACACAAACGCAAGCGGCGAGTAAGTGTTGTTGATGTAATCAGCGAACTCCTGACCATGGAGCTTCTTCGCCCAAACCATCATGTCTATCTCCGAATAGTAGTCGGCACGCAGAGAATCAGCAGGCATTGCAAATCCGAAGTTTTTCCACAAGGCATTGTAGCGGTCGTGTATGAGCTTTATCATACGTTTATGGTATACCTCATCTTTATCGAGAAGGCTTGAGAGTGCCATGAACGACATCTGAATCTGCTGCGGCAACGACAAACCGGCAGTGTGATTGAGAGCTATAAGTCGGCTTTCGGCCACCATACGGTCAATGAATTTCAGAGCAGGCACATCAAGTGTAAGACTCTGGTAGCGCGTGTTGAGCGCGGATTTCTTATCATCCGGCAGACGAGCGATGAGATCATCGAAGATATTTTTCTGGCTCACGGCTGTGACTGCGATGCGCCACCCGGTAGCTCCGAAATATTTCGAATAGCTGTAACATGAAGCTGCATTGTAGGGCAAGTCTGCGATAAGACTGCGATAGCCCTGCACGAATGTGCCATATACATCGTCGCAGAGAATCATGAGATCGGGATTATCTTTAACAACATCCTGAAGCTGCTTCACGGTCTCGGGTGAAATAGCATAACTTGGCGGATTTGAAGGGTTGGTGACAAAAAGCATCTTATATTTTGGGTCACGCAGTTTGTCAATGTCGGCGGGGTCATACTGCCATGTGTGGAGACCTTCAGCATCCATCCGGTCGGCCTTCACATTGAACACATCATAGTTGAACTCGCTGAGCTGGGGTATCTCGATGTAAGGTGTGAACACCGGCACCATGATGGCGATAGAGTCATCTTTATTGAGCAGGAAATTGCTCTTAAGCACATCGAAGAAATAGCACATACCTGCGGTAGAACCCTCCACGGCGAAAAGGTCGAAGACATTGTCTTTAGGAGGATTCTTGGAACAGATGGCCCAGTCGAGATATTTGCGTATGATGCGCTCAGTATAGTCGAGGATACGTGGCGGGGTGGGATAGTGGTCACCTATCATGCCGTCGGCCCACTCATAGACCAATGCGTCGGCATCGGCCGAAAGCTCCATAAGGCAATATTCATATGCCTGGCGCAGGAAATCCACGCCCTGAAGACCGGCATTTTCTCGCATCCAGGTCTCGAAACGCACCGAGATGCCTTTCTGCTGAGGCACACCGGTTATACCCTCGGGCATATCGAAATCGCGACGGCATTCGGTCATAGCGAATTGGCCCATAGCGAAAAATGCGTCGCGTGGGGCCGAGGCAATCCAGTTGGGATTACCGCGTCCGGCATTTAGCATGGTATAGGCGTTGCGTTTCACGCGCTCATTGGCCATGGCTATGATACGGCCTTTAAGTTCGAACGGCGAGAGTTTTGAAAGCTCTTTGTCAAGAGGAGAATTGATAAGGTTATCCATATAGTTTTCAGTTTACTTGGTTGAATAATCTGGATTATGGTTGAAATTCAAATGATTATTGAAGTTACGAGAACAGCATCACCATCACCACTCCGAAAAGAATAAGCAGCGTGTTGCCTATGGCGTATGTGATGGCATAACCCATTCCGGGCACCTCACTGCGTAGCGACTCTTCCACCGCGCCCAAAGCAGCTGTAGTAGTGCGACTTCCGGCCACGCATCCCAGTCCGGTACCCGGACGGAATTTGAAAGCATATCGTGCCATAAAGATGCCGATAATCAAAGGTATAGTGGTAGCTACGGCTCCCCATACGAATAGCATCCATCCTACTTGTTGGAATCCGGATATAAAATGAGGACCACACTGCAGACCCACACAGGCAATGAACATATTCAGACCGAGATCACGGAACACCCACACGGCCGCAGGAGGGACCTGGCCGTAGTTTGGCCGTTTGCTGTGCCACCAACCGAAAATCAGACCCATGACAAGAGCGCCTCCTGAAGTGGTTAGCGACACCGGCACATGGCCTGCCTTGATTGACAGCACACCGATTATACCTCCGATAAGAATGCCGAGGGCCACATAAATGATATCGGTAGCTGTGGTCTGCGCGGCCTGACGGCCTACAGCCTTGGCTGCTGTCTGCACATCGAATGGAAGTCCGACAAGAGTAATCATATCGCCACCGTCGATAACAGTGTTCTCACGCACAGGTACATTTATGGTTTGCTGACGCTTGATCTCGCGTATGCTGACACCATGCATAAACTGCTGTGCCAAAAGCTGCTTCACTGTGATACCGTCGACCGCCCTGGTTGCCACTTGCACGGGAGTTACACGTATAGCGAAATTCAGCAATTCAGGGTCGGTAACCTCCTTGCCAATCCATCCCTGCTCATCTACGATAAACTCGCGGCGCCCGCTCACCACAACCTCGTCACCAGGCTGTATCAGCTGGGAAGGTGCCGGAGCATCTATTATCTTGCCGGCATGGCGTATGCGGTCTACGAAAAGGCGGTTGCCCTGAGTGGCTACATAACTTTCGAGGTCAGAAACCTTTTTGCCTCCGGCAAACCATTCATTATCCGCCGAATAGCATCTAAAAGCCACTTCACGCAGCGACGATGCATAGCCCGGTTGATCGGCAAGAGTATTGCCCATTTCAGCTTCCTCTTCCTCGCAAGCTTTTCTGCATTTGTCAAGGCCGCCGTATATGCTCGGACCCACGAAAGCGATAATCCATGCCGAACCAGCGGTGCCAAACACATAGCATACAGCATACATCACAGGAATGATGTCAGACATGCTCCGCTTCGAAGCTTCCGAAATATCAAGCCCCTTGATAGTCTCCTGTCCCACACCGATAACGGCAGAAATGGTCTGGGCACCTGAGAATAGCCCCACAGCTTCGCCGGCATTGTAACCGGCTATCTTGGCGCAAGCCCAAGTCACCACAAGACATATCACACACATCAGAGCGGCAAACAACACTTGCGGGAGCCCCGTTTTTTTGAAACTGCGGAAGAATTGAGGTCCGACACTGTAACCGATAGCGAAAAGGAACAACAGGAAAAATACGTTTTTCAACGGAGGCAAAATCTGCACTTCCGGGAATAAAATACCGAGAACCACACCCACCAGCAACACACTGGTCACCGTGCCGAGCGAGAACATCTTGTATTTGAGTTTCCCCACAAGATATCCCAGACACAGTGTAATGAATATCGCCATCGCGGGATTGTTCACGAAAAAACTGGCAATTAAATCGTGCGACATAAACAGTTAGTTGAAAGGTTGGAAAATCGGAGCACATTCATAACATAACCGGCTCCAATGGTTATACTAATTGAAAAACAATCGGAATAACCGAGTAGGATGCAAGATTTATCTTAAAATATGTTATATTTGCCGACAGAAACGCCCGAACGCTATTTAACAAACGAACTAAGTGACTTAAATAAATTAGTTAATGGTTATTTAGGCATGATTTCGGTATGTTTTTTACAGGAAGAGGAGGGAGCGATGCGGGCATCGTGACCGACGAGTTCTGGAAAAACGCCCCAAAGACTACTAAAGAACCATTGGTCAGAAAGTCACTGAATACATTAAATAATTTCTTTAAGTCATTTAATAACTATGGGGAATGACTATTTTATGGAACGGCGCTCCATAAGACGCTACACCGATAAACCTGTGAGCCACGAAATGCTCGACAGTTTGCTTGAGCGGGCATGCCATGCACCCACCACAGGCAATATGCAACTTTACAGCATAGTGGTGACACGCACCGAAGAAGGCAAAAAAAAGCTCGCACCCATGCATTTCAATCAGCCACAGGTGATGAATGCTCAGGTAGTGCTCACATTCTGCGCAGACTTCAATAGAATGAGCCGGTGGTGCGAAGAGCGCCAGACCGAACCGTGTTACGACAATATGCAGTCATTTATTGCGGCCATGCTCGACACTGTAGCAGTAGCACAACAGTTCAATACTCTGGCCGAGCAGGCCGGACTCGGAGTGTGCTGGTTAGGAACCACCACTTACAACGCGCCTCAGATTGCCGAAGCTCTGTCGCTTCCAAAACTGGTAGTTCCAGTAATTACGCTTACCATAGGATGGCCAGCCGATGAAGGTGAAGATGTAGGCCGACTGCCACTGGATGCTGTAGTACATCATGAAAAATATAACGACTATGACTCCTGCCGCATCGACAAACTTTATGATGAGAAGGAGCGACGCGAAGATTCCAAGCTTTTCATTGAGGAGAACGGCAAGCAGACACTCGCCCAGGTATTTGCCGAAGTGCGTTATCCCCGTGCCAACAATGAACATTTCTCAATGGTGTTCAACAACTTCCTGAAAGAAGCCGGCTTTAACTGACCTGAAAAAACGAACAAAAGCGCGCCCTGCGTTAAAGATATTTTAACACAGCGGCGCGCTTTTGTTGCACCGTGTCAACCGACCTTTGCAATGTGGATAGCGAATAACATCCGCCACAACTCTAACCCGAAGAAAAACGCCAAAGAGAAAGCATTATGGGAACCTCAATCGTAATCACGCCTCATGTGATCAACACAATCAACTCCCTCCCGATGGAGGAACGCCTCGCTGTAACCGCCGCACTTGCCGGCGAAATGATACTCGGAGGAAAAGCGGAGAAAGACCTCACTCCGATGCAGGAAATGATTTTCTCGCTTATAAAAAGCTATGTTAAACGCGACTCTGAGCGTGCGGCAGCTTTTTCGGCTCAAACAGCCATATCCGGACAACGCGACACTTTCACATCATCCTGCGCAATCTGAACGAAAGATACCTTGCAATATCTCCTGAAAGCAAATCAGCCAAAAGACTTTGAGGCAGCTGCTAATTTTTCCGGCGAACCGATGTCGAACCAACGGAAGGCTCCGGCCGGAGTAAACGACCTTATATCTATCTTATCCATTACATCAAGATAGAACGGCACAAGAGAAAAAGGCCTCACCACTCCATCAGCGGCCAATGTTGAGCCGTAGTCTTTAAGTAACGAGAAAACAGAAGGACTGATGATGTGCACTCCCCCGAAAGCCGCAGGGCTCATGCAGCTGAGACTGGCACCGGCAGGACGCACCTCTCCGGTTTTCACATTGCTCCAACCGTGCAGACAGCCGCAGGAATCAAACCAAAGGTTTCGGGATGACTCCCTGGAAGATGTGAGCAGGGTGACATCGGCATGCGTCTCATTATGCGCCGCCAGCATTTCCCCGATAGGGAAATCAGTAACAATATCGGCATTATGAAGCAGGATGGGGTCCTCAGTGCCGTCATCGAGAAACGGAATGGCATGCAACAGGCCACCTCCGGTGTCAAGGAGAGTGTCGGATTCGTCGCTGACAGCTATATCGAGTGAAAAGTTTCGGTTATCGGCAAGAAAATCCCGAATCTGCGAAGCGAAATGATGCACATTCACCACTACTCGGCTCACCCCCGCATCACGCAGATGTAAAAGCACTCGTTCGAGCGCAGGCACTCCGGCAACCGGAGCAAGCGCCTTGGGGTGGCTGAGAGTAAAGGGTCTAAGACGCGAGCCTATGCCGGCCGCAAAAACCATAGCCTTCATCTATGCCGGAGATTTATCGGTTCATTATTATATCGTAGGCGGGAATATGCGGAGTTTGCGCTGCTCACGATGAATCAGCGCCACCTGCACCTGCGGATATTTCGATGCAAGATGCTTAGCCATGGCCTCGGCGCTATATACCGAACGATGGCGCCCACCCGTGCATCCGAACGACACGGAAAGAGAAGTAAAGCCACGACTGAGATAACATTCCACGGAGGCGTCGACAAGCGCCTTGCATGAGTCAAGGAAGGTGAATATCTCACCATTTTTCTCAAGAAAGTCAATCACCGGGCGGTCCATTCCGGTGAGTGGCTTGTATTGCTCGTAGCGGCCCGGATTATGCACCGCCCTGCAGTCGAATACAAATCCGCCTCCATTGCCCGAAAGGTCGTAAGGCACTCCCCTCTTGTATGAGAAACTGCTCACCGTTACCGTGAGGCCCCGAACCGCCGGAACCGTTACCAGCATGCGTAAGTCGGCCACCTTAGAAGCGTCGGTCAACTGCTCAGCCAAATATTTTAAATAAGGGTAATCGGCTGCCACTGAGGCAAAACCGTCGTCGAGAGGATGCAAAAAGAAGTCGAGCAAATTATCCACCCCTGAGGGAATGCTACGCAGAAAATGAGGTTTACGCTCTGTCCATCCACGGAAGCCGTAAGCCCCCAATGTCTGGAGAATGCGGAAGAGCACCATCACAGGCAGATTGTGGCGGAAAGCAGACTCATCAAATGATGACGACACCTCATGAGCTTTAACAATATAAGCATCAACCATAGTGCGCTTCATATCTGAACTGAAACGCGCCCTGGCCTGCCACAGAAACGAGGCGAGATCATAGGCCGCAGGCCCACGACGACCACCCTGAAAATCTATGAGATACGGTTCACCTCCGAGCAGCATCACATTGCGGCTCTGAAAGTCACGTATCATGAAAGTATTGCCTGACTTCCGCACCGCATAGCCGATGTCAGAAGCTAAATGCCGCAGTTCGCCGTCGAGACGCATCTCGTCAAACTCTATGCCACTGACTTTAAGAAAAGAATATTTAAAATAAGCGATATCGTTGGCTATCAATCCGTCGTGCATGCTCTGCTCCGGGAAACAAATGCTGAAATCAAGACCTTCGGCTCCACGAAAGTTGAAGGCCGGCAGCATTTCCACCGCCTTCCGCACAAGAGCCGTCTCTGCCTCGGAATATCGGCCGCCTTTTTCACGGCCGTCGGCTATGGCATCGAAAAGCGATTTCTCTCCTACCCACTGCTGCAGATAGGCCATGCCGTCGGCGCTTACGGCATAAACTTCCGGCACAGGCAGACTTGCCTTGCGGAAATGCTGCGAAAGCGCAATGAAAGCCCGGTTTTCAGAAGCATCGGTACCGACAGTTCCTACAACCTTACCCCCTGATGCATCACAGGAGGTAAGGAGATAATAACAACGGTTCGAACCCGCTCCCGCCAGAGGTGTCACCTCGGCGGGAGCGCATCCGAATGCATCTTCATAAAGTCTGATTAAAGTCAGGTCGTGAGCCATCAGCATCAGGCCTGCTGTGCATTGTCGGCGGCTTCAGCGGCCTGGTCTTCGGCTATTTCGTTGTCTTTAAATTCGGTGATACCTGCAGCGATGAGCTGATTGTACCAGCTGAAAAGCTTGCGGATATCAGTGGTGTATACACGGTCTTCGTCGTATTCGGGAAGAATTGTCTTGAAATAATCACGCACTTCCTGATCGCTCATAGCCTTGACATCCACAGGCTTGGCTTCAGCCACAGTCTTGACTTTTTCGAGCACTTCGGGAAGAGGCATATCGTCCTCCACTGTGTAGATGGAGATGTCGCCGAGCGACACCACCTTGTCGCGGGCATAAGCCGGAGTGCGTTTCTTGGTGGCGATATTCTCAACTATGAGCATATTTTTACCCTGGCTTACAAGGTTGTAAAGTCCGGGCTTTCCTGCGATTGAAAGGATGCGCTTAAGCATGGTGTAAAGTTTCTTAGATGGTAGTTAGTTGTAGATTCTTCTGTAGAAGGAACAAATTTGCGACAAAGTTAGTTAACTTTAGCCATTTCACAAACGCGAATTTAGCATATCGCCATTTTTTTGATTCATGAAAATTCGGTAATTTTGCACTCAGATTACGCGTAATACATTAATATGGGATTTTTCAAAAATCTTTTTTCAAGAGAAAAGAAAGAGACACTTGATGCCGGCCTCCAGCGCACCAAAGAGGGTCTTCTCAGCAAGATAACCAAAGCTGTAGCCGGAAAGAGCAAAGTCGACGACGATGTGCTCGACAACCTCGAAGAGGTATTCATCACCTCCGACATAGGCGTGGACACCACCCTGCGCATCATCGAACGCCTTCAGAAACGTGTGGCCCGCGACAAATATGTGGGCTCTTCGGAGCTCAACGCCCTGCTGTGCGATGAAATCTGCCAGATGCTTGCCGAGGGTGAGACCGACGACACTGTCACAGCAGGAGCCGACTTCACACTGCCGGCCGATGCCACACACCCTCATGTGATAATGGTAGTAGGGGTCAACGGCGTGGGCAAAACCACCACCATAGGCAAACTCGCGGCACAGTACAAGAAAGCAGGCAACAAAGTGATGCTCGGTGCAGCCGACACCTTCCGCGCGGCAGCCGTGGAGCAGCTTGACATATGGGGCGAGCGTGCGGGAGTCCCCGTCGTGAAGCAGAAACTCGGTAGCGACCCCGCCGCCGTGGCATTCGACACCCTGCAGTCGGCCAAAGCCCAGGGCATGGATGTGGTGATAATCGACACCGCCGGCCGTCTGCACAACAAGAAAGGGCTCATGGACGAGCTCACCAAGATACGCAACGTGATGCAGAAAGTGGTGCCCGGAGCCCCTCAGGAAGTGCTCTTAGTGCTTGACGGCTCCACCGGACAGAACGCCTACGAGCAGGCGCGCCAGTTCACCGCCGCGACCAAAGTCACCGGCCTGGTGGTGACAAAACTCGACGGCACCGCCAAGGGCGGCGTGGTGATAGGTATCTCCGACAGCATGCGCATTCCGGTGCGATATATCGGACTGGGCGAAGGCATCGAAGACCTTCAGACATTCAACAAAGAGGAATTTGTGAAATCTCTCTTCAACTCAGACGACAGACAGCAGTGACACAGCACAGCATGACCACAGTGAACCTCATCACTCTCGGATGCTCGAAGAACCTCGTCGACTCGGAGCGCGTTATCAGCCAGCTCGAGAAAGCGGGATTCAAGGTGAGTCACGACAGCGACGAGGCAGCCGACATAGCGGTGGTGAACACCTGCGGCTTCATAGGCGACGCCAAAGAGGAGAGCATCGACACCATAATGTCGCTCGTTGCGGCAAAGGCAAACGGCAAAGTAAAGAAAATCTATGTCATGGGGTGTCTGTCGGAGCGCTACCGCGAGGAACTGCGCACCGAGATACCCGAGGTGGACGGATTTTACGGCAAATTCGACTGGAACACACTCGCCGCAGACCTTTCGCTGAGCAACCTGCCGCTCGCAGGATTCGACCGCACAATCACCACTCCTCCGCACTACACATATATAAAGATATCGGAAGGCTGCAACCGCCGCTGCGCGTTCTGCGCCATACCCCTCATCACCGGCACACACAAATCAAGGCCGATAGAGGAAATCGAGGCCGAGATGATGATGCTTGTCGGCCGCGGAGTGAAGGAATTCAATATCATCGCCCAGGACCTCTCGGCCTACGGACTTGACCTGGACGGGCGCCAACAGCGCCTTGCAGAACTGGTGGAGCGCCTCTCCCGAATAGACGGCGTGAAATGGCTCCGCCTACACTACGCCTATCCGGCGCAATTTCCGATGGAGATACTGCGTGTGATGCGCGAGCGACCCAATGTGTGCTCCTACATCGACATCGCGCTGCAGCATATTTCCGACCCGGTGCTCGATACAATGCGACGCCACATCAATGCCGACCAAACACGTGCGCTCCTCTCAGAGATGCGCCGGCAGGTGCCTGAACTGCATATCCGCACCACCCTTATGGTGGGATTCCCCGGTGAAACCGAAGACGACTTTGAGGAGCTCCTCAGATTTGTGAAAGAGCAACGATTCGAACGCATGGGCGCTTTTGCCTACTGCGAGGAGGAGGGCACATATGCCGCCGAACACTACACCGACAATGTACCCGAGGAAGTGAAGCAAAGCCGTCTTGACCGCCTGATGGCACTCCAGGAGGAGATCTCGCTCGAGATACAGCAACAGAAAGTGGGTAAAGAGCTGGAAGTGGTTATCGACCGCGAGGAAGAGGAATATTATGTGGGGCGCACACAATGGGACTCGCCCGAAGTAGACCCGGAAGTGCTCATAGAGAAAACCAAAGCAATGAAGCCAGGTGAATTTCACACCGTGCGCATCACCCGCGCGCTCCCCTTCGAACTCATAGCGGAGCCTGTCTGAAAAGCATATTTACTGCGATGTCACTGACTGCCGAAACCGTTGACCGCGTGGACTTCCTGCTTGACAGAGGCGCCACATTTGCTCTTGTACTACCACCCGGCAACAACGAGCCGATGTGGTTCGGCGACGGAGTAAAAGATACATCTTCAGGAAACACCCTTGAGCTCATAGAATGGCTCGGGAACTATTCAAGCCGCATCTTGGTGGGAGCGCACACGGCCGGAACGCCGAGGCAAATGAGTGTGGAACATAGAAGCACATCCCGACACGATTATCTACGCGGAGTGGAACAGGTGATACACAGCTGCATGGCACGCGAGGGCAAAACCGTGATGTCAAGAGTCATATGCGGTGACACACACGCGCGATTCAGCTGGGGAGAAGCAGCAAAGAGACTCTTCGACCGTTATCCACAGACATTCCGATATATACTTTTCACACCGTCGACACTCGGATGGATGGGCGCCACACCCGAAATTCTGGCAGAAACCGACCACGGAATGCTGCGTACCATGGCTCTTGCAGGCACACGCCCGAGACATGAGACAGACGCTCGATGGGATGAGAAAAACCAGCATGAAAACGATTTTGTAACCGATTACATCTCCCGTGCCCTGAGGGCACTGAATCTGAATCCGCAGAAAGGAGAGGTGGTATCGGTTGGCTATGGGGCAATAGAGCATCTTTGCACACCCATCGCATGCGCCGCTTCGCCTGAGATGTTTCCGGCCATCGTCGACGCCCTCAACCCCACTCCGGCTCTGTGCGGTTACCCCAAGGAGGATGCCGTTGCCGACATAGCGCAATATGAAAGCCACCGCCGCAACCTCTACGGAGGAGTTTTAATCATAAGCACAGCCACGGGACGCAAGGCATATGTAAACCTCCGCTGCGTACATTTCGACCGCTACCGATATTGCATCTACGGTGGCGGTGGCATTGTGGGTCAGTCGGTGGCGGAAGAGGAATTTGCAGAAACCGAAGCTAAAACAGCCTTCCTGAGACAACTTCTTGCACCGAAAAGTGTTGTTCAGTTATAATACTTTAATAAATATAAAAACAAGCCACAGAACAATGACTGAGACAGTCCGCATCCACACCCAAGTGAGCCCTCCGCCCACCACTCTCCCTCTACGTGAAGGCGAGAAGCGATATAAACTCGGTGTGGCACTCAGTGGCGGCGGCGCGCGCGGCTTCGCCCACGCCGGAGCTCTCAAGGCGCTTGAGGAAGCCGGTTATAAACCCGACATCATAGCGGGCGTGAGCGCCGGTTCAGTGGCAGGTGTACTCTATGCCTCGGGCATGAGCCCCGACGAGATTCTGAAACTGTTCACATCGCTGAAATTCACCGACCTTTGCTCTCTAAGCATCCGCGGAGGCGAAAGTGTGTTCTCGCTTCACAAATTCAAAAATTTTATCGAAAAGAACACAGGCGTGCGCCTGATCGAAGAACTCGGCATCCCCACATACATTGGAGCAACAGACCTCGACAGGGGCATTCCGTCGGAATTCCATTCTGGCCCCATCGGTGAGCGTGTGGTGGCGTCGTGCAGCATACCCATTGTTTTCAGTCCAGTGAAAATCGACGGCATACACTACGCCGACGGCGGAGTACTCCGCAATCTGCCCGCATGGCTGATACGCGAACGATGCGAACAACTGATAGGCATCAATTGCTCGCCTCTCACCGACTTCAGGTACCGCAAATCAATATTTCACATCGCTTTGCGCACCTACAACCTCATGGCAAAGAGCAATCAGCGCGAGGACATGGAGATGTGCGACCATGTGATTGTCACGCCCGAGCTATCGGGATATCAGGTCTTCAACCTCAAAGACATCAACAAGGTGTTTCTGAGCGGTTACGCCGCTGCACACCGCGCCATAAAAAGCTGGGAAAAAAGCACATGACCGCCCGACTGACCATTCACACTAATTTTAAGCATAGGAACCAATCTTTCACCAACGCAGTGACTCACACTGCCTTTGATAAAAACACAAGCGCTTGCAATGAAACGATACGCTAAACCGGTTATTTACCAGATGCTGCCCCGTCTGTTCGCCAACACCAATGAGCAGCTTACCCACGACGGCACCATAGAGCAGAACGGTTGCGGCAAACTCAACGCCATCACTGACACCGTGCTCAAGGAGATACGCGACCTCGGCGCCACCCACGTGTGGTACACCGGAGTGATAGAGCATGCACACGCCACCGACTATTCGGCCTACGGCATAACGCCAGATAATCCGGCAGTGGTGAAAGGCCGCGCCGGCTCGCCCTATGCCATCAGCGACTATTATGACATCGATCCCGATGTAGCCGAGGATGTGCCTCACCGCATGCAGGAATGGGAAGCACTCATCGAACGCACACATAAGGCCGGCATGAGAGTGGTGATGGATTTTGTGCCCAACCACGTGGCACGCCGCTACCACAGCGACGCCGCGCCGGCCGGAGTGGAGGATTTCGGAACCGGCGACGACACAACGAAATTTTTCTCGGCCACAAACGACTTCTATTACATACCGCGCCAACTCTTCCAGCCACAGTTTGCCATAGACGATTATGTGGAATTTCCCGCCAAAGCTTCAGGCAACGACTGCTTCAACGCTTTCCCTACACGCAACGACTGGTATGAGACAGTGAAACTCAACTACGGAGTGGACTACGGCGATCATACCACCCATTTCCATCCTATACCTCCGGTGTGGATGAAGATGCTCCGCGTGCTGCGGTTCTGGGCATCGAAAGGCATCGACGCCTTCCGATGCGACATGGTGTTCATGGTGCCGGTGGATTTCTGGGAATGGGCCATCCCCATGGTGCATGCCAATTATCCTGATGTGCAGTTCATAGCCGAGATTTACGATGTGAACCTCTATCGCGAGTTCCTCACCCGCGGCCACTTCGATTATCTGTACGACAAGGTCAATCTCTACGACTCGCTGCGTGCCGTTCAGACCCAGCACCACTCGGCGGCCACGCTCACCGACTGCTGGCAACGCATCGACGGCATCGGCCACCGCATGCTCAACTTCCTCGAGAACCACGACGAGCAGCGCTTCGCATCAACGCAATACGCGGGCGACGCAACTAAGGTGCTCCCCTCGCTTGTGGTGAGCTCGATGATGAGCACCGCTCCTTTCATGATATATTTCGGCCAGGAACTGGGTGAGCGTGCCGAAGAGGCTGAAGGATTCAGCGGCGCCGACGGCCGTACAACCATTTTCGACTACTGGAGCCTTTCGACAGTGCGCCGGTGGTTCAACGGAGGCAATGCCGACGGAGGGCTTCTCTCGGCACAGGAGCAGAGCCTGCGCTCGCTGTACCGCCGTGTGCTGCGCCTGCTAAATTCCGAACCGGCCATCTATCGCGGCAGTTTCTTCGACCTCATGTATGTTAACTTCGACAACCACCGTTTCTCGCCCCATACCAATTATGCATTCCTCCGCCACGACAAGGAGGGTGGCACCACACTGCTGATTGCCGTGAACTTCTCCGACACACCCCGCACCATCGACATCAATGTGCCAGAACTGGCCTTCTCGCTCTGCGGCATAAAAGAGGGAAGACGCAGCGCCACAGACCTGATTTCGGGAAGGCGCATGACCAAGGACCTCTGCAGCACGAAGCCTTTCACCACCGACATCGCCGCCTGGGGCGCCGTGGTGTGGAAATTCAAGGCTTAAGTCACGGCCTTGGTCCCACGCTAATATGTTGGAAAAAAATTCCACATCCTATTGCGTCTGTTTGCTATATAATATGTAATTTTGCAGAAGAATTCACTGATATCACTATATGAATCCCATGTTACCCCCAATCAAGGTGTTTGCAGGAACCAAAAGCCGCTACATGGCTGAGGAAATCTGCAAAGAGCTTGGCATCGAGCTCGGCAAAATGAACATCCAGCATTTTGCCGACGGAGAGTTTGAAGTATCTTTCGAGGAATCAATCCGCGGCTGCGAAGTCTACATCGTGCAGTCGACATTCCCCAACAGCGACAACCTTATGGAGCTCCTGCTTATGCTCGACGCCGCCAAGCGCGCATCGGCCAAGAGCGTAATCGCTGTAATTCCCTACTTCGGCTGGGCCCGTCAGGACCGCAAGGACAAACCGCGCGTGAGCATCGCAGCCAAACTGGTCAGCGACCTTCTGGTGACTGCAGGAGCCGACCGCGTGATCACAATGGACCTTCATGCCGACCAAATTCAAGGCTTCTTCAACATTCCAGTAGACCACCTTTACGCTTCGGCAGTGTTTATTCCCTACATCCAGAGCCTGAATCTCGACAACCTCGTGATAGCGACACCCGATGTGGGCGGTGCCAAGCGTGCCAACAACTACGCAAAATATCTGAATGTGCCTCTGGTGCTTTGCCACAAGCAGCGTGCCAAAGCCAATGTTGTAGCCAACATGACCGTTATCGGTGATGTGAAAGACAAAAACGTAATCCTCATCGATGACATGGTCGACACGGCCGGTACCATCACCAAGGCAGCCGACCTGATGCTTGCCGAAGGCGCCAAGTCAGTGCGCGCACTCGCCTCACACGCCATCATGAGCGACCCCGCTTCGGAGCGTGTAAACAACTGCGGCCTCACAGAGATGATTTTCACAAACTCCATTCCCTTCAACAAGGAATGCCGCAAAGCCACCATTCTTTCGGTAGCAAAACTGTTTGCCGACACCATCCGCCGCGTGCACAATAACGAGAGCATCTCATCGCAGTACCTCATCAAGTAAACTAGTAGTCTAACGTTTTCCCGCGACACAAATCGAGGAAAGCCTCATAAGAAAACAGCATCGCCTCCGCTCACGCAGCGGGGGCGATGCTGTTTATATTAGATATATCAATAAGACCACCTGCATACCGAAGGGGTATGCAGGTGGTCTTATTGATTACGGGTATAAAATCAGATGGAGATTATACCTTTATTAGCATCGATTATTCAGCCTCGATGGTGACGCAACGGTCGAGTGTAAGGCACTTGTCGCCAAGGTCAACACGGTTGCCGTTGTTGGTGGTGGCGTTGAGCTGGCCGTCGGCAACACCGTATTTAACGAGCTGCTTCTTGACAGTCTCAACACGGTTCTTGCGGAGACGGATGTTGATGGCGTCGGTACCGGTGTAGTTGTCGGCCCAGCCGGTGAGGGTGTATTTCACATTAGGCTCGGCCTTCATTACGTTTGCAACGCTCTCAAGCACCTTGCGGTCGATAGAGGTCAGACGATATACGCCGATGGGATAGTAGATGGTGGCGAGGGGAGCTTTGGTGACAACCTGCTTCTCGACGGGACGGGCGAGGCAAGCCTTGAGCTGAGCCTCGAGGTCGGCGATGCGGGCGTTGGCAGCCTGAAGGCGTGCGCGGTACTCGTCGCAGTTCTCAGCAGGGGGGCAAACGGGCACTACAGGTGCGCTCCACTCCGACTTACCGAACTTATAGGTAGCTGTGAGAAGAGCCTCGGCAGCGATAGTGGTCTTGTTATCGCCATCGGTGTGGTTGTCAAGTGCTGTGGCACGGAGGTCGAGACCAAGAGCGAAGTGACGCGAGATGTTGAAGTCCTGAGTAAGACCGGCGCGAACCATGATGGTGCGGTCGTGAGTGTTCTTCCACTCGTAGGAATCAGCTGTACCGTCCTTGGGAGCTTTGCCATAACCCCAGTAGAGGCCGCCACCTGCATAGATGTAAGCATTGTAAACGCGGTTGGGACGATAGCCGCACCACCAGTTGGTGAGGCTCAGCATCACATCAAACGACGGGCCGAAGTAGTTGACTTTGCTCTTGTAATAGTCGTGATATTCTGCCCAGGGCTGTACACCGACACCAAAAGGATTTTTCGAGAGACCCTTGATGGAAAGGAAGTCAGCACCGATACGGGCACCGAGGATGGGCGAGAACCACTTGCCTACATAAAGCGAAGCAGCGGGTGTGAAACGATCACCGACTTTGCGATGAACATCAGTAGCGGAGAAGCCCATGGCGACACCGCCTTCAGCCTGGATGAACCAGTTGGAACTGAACTTGTTGAACAGGTAGCCCTGTGAGGGGTCCTCAACGTAGGTAACTTCCTGAGCATTCTGCGCAAAAGCTGTTCCTGCAAGCAGGGCGAAGCCAAATGCTAAAATTGAGCTCTTTTTCATAGATAAAGTAAAACGTTTTGGGTTATTTATGAATGTTGTTTATTATTTATTCCCTTGTCCTTTGCATCTCTGAATCCGCAACCCGCTTCTGAAGGCCTGAGAGCAGCCCTGACATGCAGTCGCCACAAGCTCTTTATATCGGAAAAGGCTCATATATTGCCACTTAGAGCAGCGGTATAAACCTTAGAATGCAAATTCGATGTAAAGTTAAAACTTTTTTTTCAATTATTTTACATTTCAAATCAATATTTTATTAACAATGTCAACGGAACTGTTTCATGCATATCTGAACGGTTCTAAAGCCGATGTGTGAAGCGTGTGCTGCATCCCATACTATCACATACGGATATCAGCCACACCATGCGGTGAAAGAAGAAACAAGCTCCGACATCATGATTTTCACATTTATTACGTTTTTATATTATAAACCCCGAAATGCGACGGGGAGTTCACCCTTCGGCATTCCGGGGTTATTTATTTTATCAGGACCAAACCTGAAACAGGCTGAATTTATTGCATGGATTTAAAAATCGTCATTTCCCGATGAAGCGCAGCACTTCATTGAGAACATTCTGTGCTGTAAAGCCGAACTTCTCATCCAACACCTTATAGGGAGCAGAGGCACCGAAATGGTTAAGGCCGTAAACCATGCCGTTGGTGCCTACCACACTGCGGAGAGTGGAAGGCAGACCGGCGGTGAGACCGAACACCGGAATGCCGTGGGTGGGTATCACGCTCTCGCGATAATCTTTGTCCTGCTGAAGGAATAACCCCTGCGAAGGCACAGAGACAACGCGGCAGGGAACTCCCTCTGCTTCGAGGAGCACCGCCACATCACACAGAAGTGCCACCTCCGAACCATTGGCCACGAGCACAACTTTAGGATGGGGAGTATCCATGACGGTATAACCGCCCATGCGCGCACCCTGAGCTTCCTGCCAGCGGTCGCCGGTGGCAGCAGGAAGCTGATGCACATCCTGACGTGTGAGTATGAGGGCGGTAGGAGTGGCACGGTTGTCCATAGCCATCTGCCATGCCACGGTGGTCTCTACCGAGTCGGACGGACGGAGCACAAGCATCGAGGGCTTGCCGGAGAGGTTTTTGAGCTCTTCCATGAGTCGGAGCTGAGCCTCCTGCTCCACGGGCTCGTGAGTAGGACCGTCTTCTCCCACACGGAAAGCGTCGTGGGTGAAGACATATTTTACAGGAAGCTCCATGAGGGCCGCCATGCGGATGGCCGGCTTCATATAATCGGAGAACACAAAGAATGTGCCGCAGGCTGCAATCATGCCGCCATGAAGCACGATGCCGTTCATGATAGCTGCCATGGTGAGCTCACTTACTCCGGCATGGAGGAAGGCTCCAGAGAAATCGCCGTTGACAAAAGCACCTGTCTGCTTGAGGAAAGCATCGGTCTTGTCGGAATTGGCGAGGTCGGCGCTGCTCACAATCATATTCTTCACTTTGCGGCCAAGCACATCAAGCACGGCAGCAGAGCCGGTGCGTGTGGCGCTCATCTCTTTCTGCACGATGGCCGAATAGTCAATGTCGGGGAGTTTGCCGTCGATGAAGTCCTGAAGCTCGCGTGCCAGCTCGGGATGAGCCTTGGCCCACTCGGCCTCAGCCTCGTGGCGCTTGCGGCAGATGATACGGAGCTCGTCGTTGCGGTCGTCATAAAGTTTCTTCACATCGTCGGGTATGAGCCAGGGATTCTCGGGGTCGCCTCCGAGGTGACGAACAGTCATGGCATAGTCGGCGCCGCTCTTGCTCAGGGGCTGTCCGTGGGTGGAACATTTACCCTCGAAGTTCTCACCGGTGGCTGTCACGGCTCCGCGGCCCATCACGGTGTGGCCGATGATGAGCGTGGGGCGCTTTTCTTCTGCGTTAGCTTTCTGAAGAGCATCGGCAAGAGCCAGGGGGTCGGTGCCGTCGGCCTCAAGCACATTCCAGCCCCAAGCGCGGTATTTCATGGCCACATCCTCGTGGTCCACGGCATCCACATCGGTAGAAAGCTGCACCTTATTGCTGTCGTAGAACATGATGAGGTTCTTCAGCCCGAGATATCCGGCAATGCGACCGGCACCCTGCGAAATCTCTTCCTGCACTCCGCCGTCGGATATGAAGGCATATGTCTTGTGAGCCACCACATCGCCGAATCGAGCCTGGAGGAAACGCTCGGCGATGGCACATCCCACAGCCATCGTGTGGCCCTGACCGAGAGGTCCGGATGTGTTTTCCACTCCACGCTCTGGATCAAGCTCGGGGTGTCCGGGTGTAATGGAACCCCACTGACGGAACTGCTGAAGCTCGTTCACGGTATATTTACCCGTAAGCGCCAGCACACTGTAAAGCATAGGCGACATGTGCCCGGGGTCGAGGAAAAACCTGTCGCGGGCTATCCATGTGGGATTATCGGGGTCGGTGACGAGAAACTGCGAGTAGAGCACATTCACGAAATCAGCGCCGCCCATGGCGCCTCCGGGGTGGCCCGATTTGGCCTTTTCCACCATCGATGCGGCGAGCACACGAATGGTGTCGGCTGCCTTGTTGATGAGTTCAGTGTTCATTTAGATATATGTTATTAACCGGTTACG
Organism: uncultured Muribaculaceae bacterium; assembly: GCA_934555895.1. Taxonomy (GTDB): domain Bacteria; phylum Bacteroidota; class Bacteroidia; order Bacteroidales; family Muribaculaceae; genus UBA7173. The sequence goes on from CAKTFH010000031.1 coordinate 22,153, forward strand.
CAACTGAAAAAAGCTGATATTCGGAATTTTTCAGCCGCTTAACAGCTCAAAATTTACACAACCAACCTCCGGGACGATATCTCACGACCCCGGAGGTGGACATTAGCGTTCAGTATTCATCTGACCCTCAAAAGAGAGCATCAGATGGCATCGACAACTTCGTCGTCGACGGGAATATCGGTGTTCACGTTCTTCGAGCCGCTCACGCCGTAGAAGAGGAGGTAAGCAAGCATAGCCACTACGAGCCAGTAGGAAGGCATGTAGCCGGCGATGTCAGCAATCCAGTTCTGAATCAGAGGCATCACACCGCCACCGACAACCATCATCATGAAGATGCCGGATGCCTGAGCTGTGTACTTGCCGAGACCCTCGACTGCGAGGTTGAAGATGCCACCCCACATAACCGATGTACAGAGACCGCAGAGCACCAGAAGGAATGCACTGACGGGCACCTGAGCGTTTTCGGCTATAAATTCAGGCACGGCCATTGTGACAGTCTTAGGAGTGAGGATAGCTGCTATCACGAGGATGATGCCTACAGAAGTTACGGTGATAATCTGGGCACGTGTGCTGACACTGCCGCTGATGATGGTGGAGAGGAAGCGGCCCACAAGCATGAGCAGCCAGTAGATGGCCACGATGGAACCTGCAATGACAGAAGCGTTGCCTATGAGCTCAGCACCACGTGAGCTCTGGTCGGAGAGATAGAAGTTGAGAGTACCGGGGATGCCCACCTCGATACCTACATAGAAGAAGATGCCAATGACACCAAGCACGAGGTGACGGAAGTTCCAGGGAGAGTGCTCGTATTTCACCTTCTTGCCACCCTTGTTGATGTTGGGCTCGGGAATCGAAACAAAAGAGATAATGACAAACGAAGCGGCGAACACGCCCATAGCCACCCAAAGCAGCGGGCTCACAGCCTGCATGGTGGTTTCTGGAGCGAGCTGGCCTATGAGCATACCCACGAAGAAGGGGGTGAGAGTAGCTGACAGTGAGTTGAGTGAGCCACCGGCCTGAATAAGCTGATTGCCCTTGTTGCCACCGCCACCAAGGAGGTTAAGCATAGGATTGACCACTGTGTTGAGCATGCACACACAGAAGCCGCAGATGAATGCGCCAAGCAGATAAACTACGAAGCTCATGGGCACTGCGAGGGTTTTCACAACTTCCACACCACCTTCTTCGATGGTGGATGTTGTCTCGAATGCGTTTACAGCGCTAAGACTCTCAAGGCTCGAAATCCATTGCACGAACAGGCCGATGAAACCGATTGCCATTGCCCAGAGTGCCGTTTTCTTATAGCCGATTTTGGTGAGAAGTTTACCGGCAGGAATACCCATTATGAGGTATGCGAGGAAGTTCATCATGTTACCCATCATGCCGAGCACACCGCTTCCTTCAAATTTGTAACCCCAGATAGTGCCGATAGGTGCGGCGAGGTTGGTAACGAACGAAATCATCGCAAAGAGGAAGAACATTGCGATAATCGCTATCAGGTTCCCCTGGGAGCCTGCCTTTTTCTGATTCATAGCAAATTACTTGATTTTAAGGTAGTTATAGTTTTAGTTAATTATTTTTGCCAACTTCGTCACAAAATAGTCAACTCTATTATGGAGAATGACGACGGTTATATTTTGCAAATTTAAAATTAAATTTGTTATTGACAAAATGTTTTTAAGCATAATGCCCCTCATATAAAGCAGATGCAGGCACCACTCAGTTTCAGAGGCGGGCGCCAAAGATGGCTGTTCCGACCCTAACGAGGTTGGAACCTTCCTCGATGGCAAGCGGATAGTCGTAGCTCATGCCCATGCTCACCGTGTCGAAGCCACGAAGGTCGGGGGCAATTTCCCAAACAGCCTTCCGCAGGGAAACGATAGCCTTGAAATCAGCTCGCACACGGGAAACATCAGATGTGTTCGACGCCATTCCCATCACACCGCAGAGGTGCACTGCCTTGAGAGTCTCAAAGCACCGGTCGCTGAAATAAGTTTTCAATTCCTCGGGAGAGAATCCGAATTTCGTTTCTTCCCGCGCCACATGCACCTGCATGAGCACCCGTTGCACTATGCCCTGTGCAGCAGCTTCGGCATCGATGGCCTCCAGCAACCGCACACTGTCGACGCTCTCTATAAGCGCCGGACGCAGGCGTAGCAAATGGCGCACTTTGTTGGTCTGCAGATGCCCTATGAAATGCCACACGGTGTCAGACGGCATCAGGGGGGCCTTTGCCTGAAGTTCCTGCACACGGCTTTCGCCAAAGAGGCGCTGCCCGGCTTCATAGGCTTCACGAAGAGCCTCTACCGGATGAAACTTCGACACCGCCACAAGCTCCACGCCATCGGGGATGGTGGAACGTATTTTGCTGAGATTTTCGGCTATATCGCCCATCTGTCGGCTAAAAAAGTGATTATTCAGCGGGCTTTTCGACGGGTTTCTCACCTGGAGTCCTCATCTTATAAACATCCATTATAGGTGTCTCGGCAATCGACACTATATCGAAGTCGGCCATGGTCCCTTTCATACCCTCCATAAAGTTATCGTAGGCTCCTTTAAAATCATTAGCGGCCACAAGAATCATAGAAGTAGATTTTTTCTCCTGGGCGGTTTTCTCATCGATGGTGATGAACGCCACCTTCACCATATACCATTTGTCGGCGCTGTCATCCCAGAAAATCTCTGAAATTTTAGTGCGCTTCACAGCGTTGACATCCACCTCGCCTGAGATGAAGGGAGTCATTTCTTCAATGATGCGTGCCTCGGCCTCGGTGAAGCTGACGGCGTCAACGATATAGGGTTCGGTTACTTTTTTGATTGCTCCGTTTTCCTGAGTCTTGTCGTAGCGGATTTTACATTCAAACCAGTTTGACATAGATCTGTATTTTTTCAGTCAAGGAACTACCATGCGGAAATTTTTACCCCAACAATAGCCCTTACATTTTTTGTATTAAAAAATAAGTTTATTTAACTTTGCTTCGTGTATTCAAAGACGCCATACAGGCTTCCCGAATGCCCAAAAGCACGACAAAATTAGTCAAAATTCGTGAACAGACAATATAAATCTTACATTCATCACCTCGCAGACACGGCTCTTTCATTTAAGATTGTCTTGCATGGTTGGAAATGTTGTTATTTTATAGCGGACATCAGAGTGTCTTTGC
>CAKTFH010000032.1 GCA_934555895.1 uncultured Muribaculaceae bacterium
TATAGCTACATTGCTATCGCGGCAACCGTCTGTATATCTACTCGTTACAAAACAAACTGTCAAACTAGGGAAATTACCATTTCCATGCCAATTTTCCAACGGTGCCGGCTGTTTTTGGTGCCGAATATCTTATTTCTTTTTGAAACGCAGACCTTTCAGCAACTGGTCGTGACTGATGCGATAGGGCATTTTCTTGCCTTCGGAGGTGATTTCCTCTATGAAAGGCGACTCCGATTCGGGGTTCTCCACCTCAATTACGAGCGTGTTGTCGGGGTAGTAGTTTTTATCAAGATGTATGGTGACTTTGTCGAATGTCGGAGTGGTGAGTGTGTAGGTGGGTATTCCGGGAATGTCAGGATAGAAGCCCATCATGGAGAAAATGGCCCATGCCGACATGGTGCCGGCGTCGTCGTTGCCGGGGATGCCGTCAGGTTGGGTGGTGAAATATTTCTGCAGAAGTTCGGGGATGAGTTTCTGAGTGCGCCATTCCTGTCCCTTAATTTGTGAGAAGAGGTAGGGATAGGCTATGTCGGGTTCGTTGGCTGGGTCATAGTTACCGCGGTCGAACACGCTCTGGAGTCTTTCGGTGAACTTCTTCGGGCCTCCCATCAGTTTCATCAGTCCGGGTATGTCGTGAGGCACGTAGAAGGTGTAGTTCCATGCGTTGCCTTCGTGGAACCCGGGCGACGGCTCGAAATTCTCGCCCTGTTTGGGGTCGAATGGCGTGAGGAAAGTGCCGTCGGGAAGCAGAGGACGCAGCGTGCCGTAATCTTTGCTATAGTAGTGTCGGTAGTTTTTGGAGCGCTCTCGCAGTGCCTTGGCGTCGTTGTGGTGTCCGAGGCTGTCGGCAAGAGCGGCCAGGGCGTAGTCGGCTATATAGTATTCGAGAGCGTGACTCACCGAGTTGTCATACTGCTCGCGCAGGGGCACATAGCCGAGGTTCATGTAGTCGTCGTTGTCGGGGCGCAGCAGATTTTCCGGTCCTGGAGTGAAGGCGCCTTTCATCATGGCCTGATAAGCCTCGTTGATGTCGAAATCGCGCAGTCCTTTGCTCCATGTGTCTACAATCACCGGAGTTGCGGGGTCGCCCTCCATAGTGAGTGTCTCGCGGCCGTAGAGCTCCCATTTAGGCAGCCATCCGTGCTCGCGGTATATGTCAAGCATGCTTTTCACCATGGCCTCCTGACGGTCGGGATACACAAGGGTCATGAGCTGATGCAGATTGCGGTAGGTGTCCCACAGGGAGAACACTGTGTAGCGGGGGAGCACAGCCGCGCTGTCGGCCGCTGTCACTGCTCCGGCGGCGCGGTAGATGTTGCCTATAGAGTCGCTTTCAGCAATAGGGTAGTCGCCGTTTACATCATTCAGGATGTTGGGGTGAATCAATGTATGGTATAGTCCGGTATAGAACACCTCCTTCTGCTCGGGAGTGCCGCCTTCGAGTTCGATGCGTCCAAGGAGTGAATTCCATTCTGATGATGCAGCCTCCTGTACAAGGTCGAACGCCGAAGATGATTCGGCTATATCGGTATCGAGCAGAAGTTCGGTTCCGGCAAGTTCGGCATGCAGATTGCGGCGTGCGTTTTCGATGCTTGTGAACGACACTGCTACTGCCACTTGAATCTGCTCGCCCGGTTTGGTTTCGAAAGTCATATAGACACCTATGTCGTCGCCGCTCATGGGGCGCCCGTAGCTGTTGTCATACACTTTGTATTTGCCGCTGTGGATATCCCACTCGGCTTCCACGCCCTGCATCTGCCGCTGTTTTTTCCAGTAACCTGAAGATGCCGGTGTGCGGTCGACCCTCATCACAAAATAAATGGGGAAAACTGCCTGGGGCACGTAGCAGAATGTGCCGAGAAGTTTCGAGCCTTCGAATTCGCGGGCGTTGACACGTTTTACGGTGGCTCCGCTCTCGTTAGTAAGACCTTCGCCGAGGTTCAGCAGTATGTTGCCGTCTCCACCTGCCGGGAAGGTGAAGCGACTCACTCCCACACGCTGTGTGGCCGTGGCTTCGGCTATGATGCCGCTGCGGTCGAGAGTCACTCCATAGTAGCCTGGACGGGCTTTCTCTCCGTGATATGTTGTGCCGTAGTTGTGATAGTCAACATCGAGAGGGCCCGTTGTGGCTGTGAGTAGCAGTGAACCGAGCTCGGGGCACCCTACGCCCGATAGATTCACATGCGAGAAACCGGTGAAGAATTTGTTCACATTGTCATAAGGCGTGGAGAACCACCGTGTATCTTTATCGTAGGTATTGAGATCCGACCCCATCACATTGAACGGGGTGACGGACATCAGTCCGTTGGGACGCACCGCACCGGGATTGGTGGTGCCGAAGTTGGTGGTGCCAATAAAGGGATTCACATATTCCGTGAAATCCACGGTGGCGCTCTGGGCCATTGTGGTGATTGCGGCGGCGAGTGCCGCCGTGACAGCGAGGTGTCTTATCATCGGGTGGAAGTTAGGTGGAGAATGAGTCTTGGAGTTGTGTGAAATGAAGAGGAGAGGGGAATGAGTGTGAAGTGTCAGAGTGAATTGTTTTTAACGAAATCCACAATTTCGGAGATGCGACCGAAAGCCATGCCTACCACAGTGTCGGCAGCACCATAGTAGACGGCTACACGGTCGTCGCCGTCGGTGATGGCTGCGCAGGGGAATACCACGCAGGGCACATCGCCTGTTAGCTCATAATCGGTGGCTGGTGCCAGCAGATAAGGCTTGGTGCGCCAGAGCACTTTCGTGGGGTCGTCCTTCTGGAGGATTGCCGCACCCATCGAGTAGCGGTAACCGCGGCATGTGTTTATCACGCCGTGATAAAACATCAGCCAGCCCTCCTCAGTAAGGAATGGCACCGAGCCGGCACCGATTTTGGTGCACTGCCATGCGCTTTCGGTGAAGGGTGCCACTTTCATGAGGCAGCGGTGTTCTCCCCAGTATTTCATATCGGGGCTGAACGAGATGTAGATGTCGCCGAAGGGTGTGTGACCGTTGTCGCTCGGGCGCGACATCATAGCGAAGCGTCCTCCGAAGCGTTGGGGCAGGAGCACTCCGTTGCGGTTGAATGGCAGGAAAGCGTTTTCACACTGATAGAAGGTCTTGAAGTCGAAAGTGTACCCTATGCCTATTGTGGGGCCGTTGTAACCGTTGCACCAGGTTATCCAATAGCGGTCCTCGATCCAGGTGACACGCGGATCGTATTTATATTCGCTCTCGATCATGTCGGTATTGCCCGGCTCAAAGTGGATTGGCTCGTCGGAGATATTCCAGTTGATGCCGTCGTCGGAGAAGCCGACATAGATGTTCATCTGCACGGCCTTGTTGTCGCACCTGAACACTCCGGCGTAACCTTCGCCGAATGGCACCACCGCGCTGTTGAAAATGCTGTTTGACACTTTTGTGGCATATCGTCCGATAACGGGGTTTTTAGAGTAACGCCACATCACATCGGTGCATCCCGCGGGACGCTCCTCCCAAGGAAAGTTCTTCATCGTAGATATTGTTTTTTACAGGCAAGCGGTTTAGGCTTCCGTGTGGTTTTGAAATCAAATGATATAATAATAACCATTATTACGCCAATGTTGTTGCATCACTCGTCGGGCGTTTCGAGTGCTTCTACTTCTCCGGCAAGGAGTTTGCCTTTGTCATCATAACGGAAATAGCGGCGTGTCACAAGGCGTGTGATTATGAATGCGGGTATGGTGCATATCATAACGACAACGAAAAACAGGCTGTAGCCGAGCCATCCGCTGAGCCATCCGCTCATCATGCCCGGAATCATCACGCCCAAATTCATTATTCCGGAGGCGAAGGCATAGTGGGCCATCTGATGTTTGCCCGGTGCCACCTGCTGCATCATGAAAAGTGTCAGACCAACGAAGCCGAATCCATATCCGAAATATTCAAGCACTATGCCGGTGGCTATAATCCATCCCTGTGCCGGCTGGAAAAACGCCAGAACGGCATATACGGCAAAAGGAATGTTGAAAATGCAGCATAGTGAGAAAAGAGTGCGCCGTAGCCCTCGCGATGAGATGTAGTAACCTGCTAGCAGAGAGCCCAACACGAAAGCTGCGGCTCCGAATGTGCCGTAGTATAGACCTATCTGTTGGTTGTCGAGGCCTAGTCCTCCCACCTCCCGTCCGGCTTTCAGAAACAATGGCACAATCTTCACTACAAACCCTTCGCCGAAGCGGTAAAGCAAGATGAATGCTATGTAAATCCAGATATATCGCTTGGTGAAAAATTCTTTCAGCACATGCCACAGTTCGGCCATCACCTCTGAGGAAGTGCGTTTGCCGTTGCCGGAGGCAGCTGCGCTTCCGCCGGTGGGGAGGATGAAGATATGGTAGATGCCCAGCAGTATCATCACTCCCGACAGAATGCACATGATAATCATCCATGCGTTGCGGTTGGCGAGGAACATGGCTGCCGGTGAAGTGGCAGTGCCTGCGAAGCGGTTTATAAGGTACCCCGACAGATAGACCAGGCCGCCTGTGACTACGATTTTCGCGATATTATAGAAGGCGCCCTGCCATCCGATGTATTTCGATTGCTCCGACGGAGATAGCGCTCCCATGTAAACGCCGTCACAAGCTATGTCGTGAGTGGCGCCGCTGAAGGCAACGAGTGCAAGCAAAGCTATTGCTACCGGAAAAAAATGCGGCAACATCAGCGATAGGGCTACAAGGCCGAAACCTGCGCCGGTAAGAATCTGGGTTGTCACCACATAAAATTTGCGGGTTTTGAAGAGTTCGAGGAAAGGGCTCCATAGCGGTTTTAGTGTCCATGGCAGTAGTATGAGCGATGTCCAGAAGGCGATCATCGCGTCTTCCACTCCCAGACCCTGAAACATGAGCACAGCGGCCATGTTGAGCACTACAAATGGCAATCCCATAGCGAAATATGCAGTAGGAACCCACGCTATAGGGCTGATTTTATTATGTTTTACCTGACTGTGGTTTGTCATTGCTTAATAATTGGGGAGAATGAGAATAGAGAGTCCCTTTGAGTCAAAGGAAGAAAGTGAGGGTGAGAGAAGATAGAAGTTGGGTATCGGAGATATGTGCTGATGAGAAAAAACGCCGGAAGCCGGGCGATGTGAGCGCCACGAATCTTCCGGCGAAATTGTTCAGTTGTCAATTATTTCTTATTCTTCTTCGATTTGGCAGCCTTCGCATTTTCCTTGTCGATTTTCTTGATAAGGTCTTTTGCAATCTGCTCGTCGGAGAACGAGTAGGGGAGGCTCTCCTCCGATGTGCCGCGGGTAAGGTTAGGCTTGTCGGTCATATCGAAATCGATTACGGCCCCTTCCATTATCATAGGATAGGTGATGAAGTTCTTGTCGTACTCCTTGCCGTTGACGGTCATGCGGTTGATGTAGCGGTTAGCGTCGGAGTTGTTCGGAGCGTTAATGACGAGTTTCTTGCCGTTTTCGAGGTTCACAGTCATCTTCTTGAATAGAGGAGACCCGAGAGCGTATTCGTCGGAGCCGGGAGCCACGGGGTAGAAGCCGAGCGACGAGAATACATACCATGCCGATGTCTGGCCGTTATCTTCGTCGCCGCAGTAGCCGTCGGGGGTTGGGGTGTAGAGCTTGTCCATTACTTCGCGTGTCCAATATTGGGCTTTCCAGGGTTCGCCGGCCCAGTCGTAGAGATAAATCATGTGCTGTATGGGCTGGTTACCGTGAGCGTAGTTGCCCATGTTCATCACCTGCATCTCGCGGATTTCGTGGATTACGCCACCATAGTAGCTGTCATCGAAAATCGGGGGAACGGTAAATACCGAGTCCATCATGGCCACGAAGTCTTTTTTGCCGCCCATGAGGTCGATAAGGCCTTTAGGGTCGTGGAACACGCTCCAGGTATAGTGCCATGAGTTGCCTTCGGTGAAGGCATCGCCCCATTTCAGCGGTGAGAAGGGCGCCTGGAAGGTGCCGTCCTCATTGCGTCCGCGCATGAGTTTGGTCTCCTTGTCGAAGAGGTTGCGGTAGTTTAGTGCGCGTTTTGCGTAAAGTTCCTGCTCTGCTTTGGGGCGGCCGAGAGCCTTTGCGAGCTGATAGATAGCCCAGTCATCGTAGGCATATTCGAGGGTGCGGGCTGCATTCTCGTTGATTTTCACATCGTAGGGCACATAACCGAGTTTGTTGTAATACTCGTGGCCGAGACGACCGGTGGAAGCCACCTGAGGATGTACGTTCTCGGTGCCGTTCACGATGCCTTTCCACAGAGCTTCGGTATCCTCAACCTTGATGCCTTTGAGGTATGCGTCGGCAAGCACGGAAGCGGAGTTGTTGCCCACCATGCAGCCGCGGTGGCCGGGCGATGCCCATTCGGGGAAGAAGCCGCTCTCTTTGTAAGCGTTGATCATGCCCTCCTGGATTTCTTTATTCACAGAAGGATAGGCAATGTTGAGAAGCGGGAAAAGAGCGCGGAAGGTATCCCAAAGGCCTGTATCTGTGTACATGTAACCGGGGAGCATTTTGCCGTTGTAGGGAGAGTAGTGCACCACGTTGCCGTTCTTGTCGATTTCGTAGAATTTACGGGGAAAGAGAGTTGAGCGATAGAGTGTGGTGTAGAATGTGCGGTCCTGGTCGAGGTTGCCGCCTTCCACATCAAACACGCCGAGTACTTTGTTCCAGCTGTCGCGGCCTTTGTTCATGACTGTGTCAAAGCTGTCGTTTCCAAGCTCTTTGAGGTTTTGCTCAGCCTGTTCGGGTGAGATGAACGAAGATGCCACACGTGCATGCACCTTCTCGCCTTTGGCTGTCTTGAAGCCTACGACTGCTCCGGTGTGGAAGCCTTTTTGCTCAAGTTTGTCCTCGGTGAGGGCATATTTGTCGGCAGAGAGTTTATCGTCGGGCTTGGACGGCTCTACTTTGTTGCTGAATGTGGCGGTATAGGTGAGCGGTTTGTCGAATTCGATCACGAAGTAATTTTTGAAGTTTTCAGGCACTCCGCCGCTGTTTCGGGTGGTGTAGCCGATCACTTTGTTCTCTTCGGGAATAACCTTCACATAGCTTCCGCGGTCGAAACCGTCGATTACCACATACGACGAATCGTCGGGGAAAGTGAAACGGAACATTGCTGCACGCTCAGTGGGAGCGATCTCGGTTACTACATCATGGTCGGCCAGATAGGTCTTGTAGTAATAGGGCTTGGCCACTTCGCTTTTGTGGCTGAACCAGCTTGCACGGTCGTTTTCGAGATACTTGTCAGGCGAACCTGTGATGGGCATGATTGAGAACTGACCGTAATCGTTAATCCACGGGCTGGGTTGGTGTGTTTGCTTGAAACCGCGGATTTTGTCAGCGGTGTATTGATATTGCCAGCCATTGCCCATTTCGCCGGTCTGCGGTGTCCAGAAGTTCATGCCCCAAGGGAGAGCGATAGCGGGATAGGTGTTGCCGGTGGAGAGGGCGAAAGTCGATTCCGTACCCATCAGCGGCAGAGCGAGGTCGGCAGGGCTTTTGATGTCAGCAGCATGCACGAGGGTAGTGCCGAATGCTGCTGCCAGAGCGATGCTGAGTAGTTTCTTCATGATTATTTGGTTATATTCAGTAGTTATTGGTTATCTCAGAGGGGGGTATTTCTTTCCTGCGGCATCTTTCATACAGATAGCCGCAGGAAAGTGTCTTTACTCTAAACGAATGTTTTGCTGTTTTATTGTTCACCCGTGCCCCAGCGTGTGGGCTTGTCGGTCATTTCGATCAACAGCTCGCCGCCGTCCTTTATGTCATCGTGTGTGAAGAAAGGACTCTTGAGCTCACGACCGTTGATGGAAGCGCCGCTGATGTATTTGTTCTCTTTTGAGAAGCCGTTGACATTCACGGTGAATTGCTTACGGTTGGGTAAGTTGACGGTTAAGCTCTCGAACATCGGACGACCGATTGAATAGGTGGGATTGCCGGGCGCTACCTGATAGAAGCCCATGGCGTTCATTATGAGCCATGCCGACATTTGGCCGCAGTCTTCATTGCCGGAGAGGCCGTCGGGGTCCACGCGGTATTGCTCGTTGTAGATGCGGTCTACAAGTTCCTGTGTCTTCCAGGGCTGACCGGCGTAGTTGTAGAGATGGGTGATGTGGTGCGATGGTTCGTTGCCGTGTGCATACTGTCCGATAAGGCCGGATATGTCGGCCGACACGAGTTCGCCTTTAAGCTCTGAAGAAGCGGTGAAAAGGCTGTCGAGTTTCTGTGTAAAGCCTTCTTTGCCACCCATAAGCTCAATGAGGCCGGGAACATCGTGAGGCACGAACCATGTCCACTGCCAGGCTGTGCCTTCGCAGTAGTCATCGTTGCGGTGGTTGGAGGTCGAGGGGTCGAAAGGCACGCGCCAGCTGCCGTCAGACATCACTCCACGCATAAAACGGGTGGAGGGGTCGAAATAGCGGGCATATGCTTTGGCGAACTGAGCATACTGGTTTGCCGTGGCTGTGTCGCCGGCAGCTGCAGCGAGCTGACTGATGCACCAGTCGTCGTAGGCATACTCCAATGCCTTGGCCACGCTCTCGTTGTCTTTGTCGGAGGGGATATAGCCGATGGTATTTTTATAGAATTTAGCTTGCGGCATGAGGTGGGGAAGCACCGGGAGCGGGCATAAGATGCCGGTGGTGTCGTAGCGTGCGGCGCGGAGCGATGCTTTCAGGGCTTCATCCACGGGGAAAGTGTTCTGGCCTTTTGCCACAGCATCGGCAAACATAGATGCTGTGTGGTAGCCTATCATGGTGCCTGTGTAGTTGCCGGCAAGCTCCCACATGGGGAGCACACCGCCCTCTTTGGCTTTCAGGAGCAGCGAGCGCAAGAATGCGTCGTTGAGCTGAGGATCGATGATGGTGAGCAGCGGATGCAGTGCGCGGAAAGTATCCCAGGTCGAGAAGATGGTATAGACCGGATTGGCCACATCGCCCTGATGAGGCTTGAGATCCATGCCAAGATAACGGCCGTCGGCATCTGTGAAAAGGTTGGGGGCTATGGCTGTGTGGTAGAGCGCCGTGTAGAATTTCACGAGGTCATCGTGGTCGGCTGTGAAGGGCACTTCTATTTTGCCGAGATAGGAGTTCCATTTGTCACGGGCGGCACGGCGTGTCTGGTCGAAGTTGAAATCGCCGCCCGGCATCTCGGCCTCCACATTCTTCTGTGCGCCGTCGTAGTCGACTGCGCTCACACCGAGTTTCACGAGCAATTGTTCGCCCGCTTTCATCGGGGCGAAGCTCAGTAAGCCTTTGCAGCGGGCGAATGACTCGCCTCTGGAGGTGACGATAGTGTCGTTGACCATGGTGCAGGTGAAAGGCTTCGAGAATTTTGCGTAGAAGAAAATCTGCTGGTCGAAAGCCCAGTATTTTGTCATCTTCCAGCCGCGGATTTCAGTATTGCTGAGCACTTCGAGTGCCATGTCGAGATTGGTCTGGCGTTGGATAGAATAGTCCATATCGATTATCATTCCAGCCGAGTCGGTGGCGGGATATGTGAAGCGGTAGAGAGCCACACGCTCTGTGGCGGTGATTTCGGCATTCACATCATAGCGGTCGAGTTTCACTTGGTAATATCCGGGCTCGGCTGTCTCGTTTTTGTGTGAAAATGCCGATGCGAACGGCAGATTCTGTAAAGTGTCAGTCTGGTTTTCGATGACCTGACGGCCTACCGTAGGCATGATGAGAATGTCGCCGTAGTCAGCGCACCCCGTGCCGCTGACATGGGTCTGGGAGAAACCGTTGATAAGTGTGTCGGCGGCATAGTAGCCTGAACATGCATCCCAGCCATCTATGCGTGTATCGGGCGACGGCTGAATCATGCCATTGGGCACGACAGCTCCCGGGAATGTGTGGCCGTGGCCGCCAGTGCCTATCATCGGGTCAACGAACTGTGAATAGTCGTCGGTGTCGCGGGATTCCTTACATGACTGTAAGGTGGAGGCGAGCGTGGCAGCAGCCATGATTCCCGCAAAAATCAAGAGCGTTTTTTTCATTTAAGGTATGTTGTTTAGGTTGTTATCCGAATAAATATCGCGAGTGTGACATTCCCGTCAGCGTGGGGTGTCGGTCATCTCAAGCTCAAGCACTCCGCCTTCCAGCAGTTGCGAGTGAGTGAAAGTGCGGCCGGTGAGCTCGTTGCCGTTAAGCCGGGCTGTCTTGATGTAGCGGGCTTTGTCGCTGAGGCCTTTGGCTTTTATGGTGAAGGTCTTGTCGTCTGGTAACGAAATCACGGTTTCGGCAAATAGGGGAGTGCCGAGATGATAGATACCGCTTACAGGATCAACGGGGTAAAATCCCATCGACGAGAACACATACCAAGCCGACATCTGGCCGCAGTCTTCATTGCCGCAGAGGCCGTCGGGAGTGTTGGTGTAGAGCTTGGTCATAATCTCATGAAGCTTGTCGGCACCTTTCCATGGACTGTCGGTGTAGTTGTAGAGATAAGGCGTGTGGTGCCCCGGCTCATTGCCCTGGGCGTACTGGCCGAGCATGCCTGTGGCAAAGATTGGAAGCTCCACATCGGGATTCACGTAGGTGAACATGCTGTCGAGTTTCTGCTCGAACCGTTCCTTGCCGCCCATCAGTTTCATGAGGCCGGGCATATCGTGCTGCACGGAGAAAAGATATTGCCATGCGTTGCTCTCGCAGATTTCCTCATAGTAGTTTTCGGCTATGAAGTTCGGCATGAAATTGCCTGCGGCATCGCGGGGCTGGAAAAATCCGGTCGCAGGATTGAAAGTATTGGTGTAGTTGGCGGCACGCTGCATGAATTCGTCATAGATGTCGGTGCGTCCGAGATATTTTGCAAGCTGTGCGATGCAGTAATCGTCGTAGGCATATTCGAGAGTCTTCGACATGCTCCAGTCGTTGTCGCCGGAAGGCACATAGCCAAGCTTCATGTATTCTCCGAGCTTGCGGTAGTCGGCTTTGCGGGCGGTGGCCACACAGAGGTCAAGCGCTTTGTTTGCGTCGATGTTGCCTCCGAGGCCCTTGAGAATTGCCTCTACAATAACCGGTGCCGAATGGTAGCCTATCATCATGTCGGTTTCTGAGCCTTGGAAGTTCCATACTGGCAGCCGTCCGAGCTGCAGGCCGAATTCGGTGAGCGACTGAGCCATGTCGGCGGCGCGGCCTGGGTTGAGGATGGTGAACAGCGGATGCGCGGCGCGGTAGGTGTCCCAGAGCGAGAATGTCCCGTAGTTTGTCCAGCCGTCGGCATGATGAATCTTTCCGTCGGGACCATAATATTCTCCGTTTACATCGGAGTAGATGGTGGGGGCGAGCATGGAGTGGTAGAGCGCCGTGTAGAATACGGTGCGACGGTTGTCGGCTTCCTTACCGTCGGTCACATTGCTGACATCGATGCGTACCTTCGAGAGCTCATTGTTCCACTTGTCGCGTGCGGTCTCGCGATATGTGTCGAAGTCATCGGAGCTTCCTTCGGCTTTAAGGTTGGCGAGGGCTCCGTCAATCGAGTTGGGGGAGAGCGCGGTGACGACGGTAAGTTTACCTTTGTCGGCATAGGGGAAATCGAAAGTCGCCACGAGACCGGCACCGGGAGTTGCTCCGTCAGGGTTCTCTATGGCCGTGGAGTCGATGCTCACAGCCTCAAACGGGCGTGAGAAACGTGTGGCGAAGTAAATCTTCTGGTTACGTGCCCAGCCGTCGCTGAAACGGTAGCCGGCTATCGTCACAGAATCGATGATGTTGATGCGGGTGTCGACGGTGCGGTCCCAGTTCATGGCTTTGGCGAGATTGAGAATCACGGCGGCACTGTCGGTCTTTGGAAAAGTATAGCGCTGGATGCCGGTGCGGTCTCCTGCGGTGAGTTCCACATCGATATTGTAATCGTCAAGATGCACTTTGTAGTAACCGGCAGTGGCCTCTTCACGGTCGTGGGAGAATTTGGAATAAACTCCGAGCGGAGCTTCGGCCACTATGGCAGGTTTTACTATTGGCATGAACGAGATGTCGTAGAGGTCGCCGGCACCTGTGCCGCTGAGGTGGGTGTGAGAGAAGCCGGCTATGGTGCTGTCGGGATAGAAATATCCGGAGATGCGGTCCCAGCCTGGAAGGCCGTTGTCAGGACTTAGCTGCACCATACCGAACGGTACCTGGGCTCCAGGATAAGTGTTGCCTGTGAAGTCTGTGCCAATCATTGGATTGACATATCTGGTAAGATCCTCCGGCTGTTGTGCTCCGGTGCTGTTGTTACACGACGATAAGGCAGATGACACAAGCATTGTGCCGCCGATGATGCCTAATGTGAAAAAACATTGATTTCTTTTCGCTGTCAGTGTGGCAGATGATTTTTTTAAGAAGTGGGTATTCATGGATGGTGAGAGGTATATTCGTTTTGGCAATGCTGATTGCTGATAATGGAAGTAAGTTCTAAACTATATACTTGCATAAAAGGTACCAGAATAAATAACAACCGGCTCCTGCGGTTTGTTCACGACAAATGTAATGTTTTCTGCCGTATGTTGCAAAGGTACGCATTTTAGGTATAACGTAAAAAGTGCCCCAATAATTATGTGCGCTAATTACGCGCGCTGTGCCGGCAGAGTATTGTGGCCAATATCTCCATAAAAATCAAAAGAGGAGAACGATGCATGTGCACCGGTCTCCTCTTTTTTTGATTTTATGGATAGTTTTCTTGAGAGATTGTTTTCTCAGCGGTGATAGTAGAGAGTGCCGTGGAATTCTGGGCTTCCTGCCTGAGAATCGAGGCCTACAAGCGATGCGCCGAATTTATCGACTGGAATCGATGCCACCTCGCGTCCGTCGACGAATATGCGCAGTGAGCCGTCGGCGCTGCGCACGGTGCGGAGGTTGTAGCTATCTTTGAAGAGCTCATGCACGCGGATGCGGTAGATGTGCTGGCTACCGTCGGAGGGGTCGTTGTTGATAAAACGGATACGCTCTGCTGTGACAGGTTCGAATGATGCGACACTGAATGCCGGATTTGCATCATATATCATGGCTCCTTCGGTAGGGATAGTCTGCCAGGTGTCGTTCTCGGTGATATAGGCCGGAGTCATGAGCGCAAATGTGTTGTCGTGCACTATTTCGTTGGTGCCGATGGTGGGTGTGTCTTTGTCGAAACGGCTGTCGGTGAACATGTTGCGGTTGACTACATCATAGCGCGGCAGATAGATGGCGTCGAATGTCGTTGGGCAGTCGAAGGTGTATCCCTTGTCGTAGGAATCGGTGAAGCGCTGGTCGGTGTAGAGGTCGCGCATGGTGTCAAGGGGTATGCTGCGGCGGTCTACAATCTTTCCGCGGCGCATGGTGGTTACGCGAAGCGACTGTGTGGGAGCGTCGATTTGCGCAAGCACATAGTTGTTGTCGTCAATATACATGGGATAGATGCCTGCAACGGCATTGTCGCCGAGGTTGGAAATCTGTGTGGTGAACTCGTAGCTGTAGCCGGGAGTGCCTTTCACAGCCTTGAGCTGGCCGGAGGCTGTGGCTCCGCGTTTGGTGGGAGCGAGAGCTCCGGTGAGGTTGCGCCATCCGTTCATGCGGTCGTTGCCGTCGTCGAATCCTACGGTATAGGTGACGCCATCGAAAGTGGAGGGCGCTCCCATGGTGACGATGCCGGGAACGGCCGACTGAGCTATAAAGGATGTGAAAGGTTCGGCTATACGCATTTCATCGATGCTGAGTGTGAGGTCTGCCAGGTCGCGCTCCACACGCAGCTGATGGTATGCATCCCAGCGGAAATCGGGACGCAGGGGCATTGTGGCTATGGTGCGGGGATCGCCGTTGAGGGTTTCGACAATGGTGAGCATTTTGGTGAGGTGGTCGAAAAGCACGGCCACATTGTTTTCGGCATCGGTATAGGCAGCATAGATACCGGCGGTTGCGAGTGGCTTGAGGTTTACTTCCCACAGATAGGATTCTGAAGCTAATGTGGGGGCGAGGACTGCCGAGAGGGGAGCGCCGTTGTCGGGTGTGGCTTTGAGTTCACCGTTGGCTACGCTCCATCTGGCCGGATCGAGATTTGCCCAACGTGTCGTATCGGGGGCAGACTCGAATGTGTCGCCATAAGCGGGGAGGGCGGGAGTAGGATGGAACCCACTGTTATTGGCGTGGGTGATGCCGTCGACATACATCTTGTCACCGTGGAAATGCACGCGATCGACATGCTGGTTACGGCCTTCCATGTTGGTGTTGGCCATGTAGATGAGCCACCATTCAAGGCCGTTGGGGCCGCGTAGGATGTTGGGTTGACCCGGGGTCCAGGTTATCTTCGGATCGATTTGTGTGGTGCCGGAGTTGAAAAGTTGTGCGTTGACATACTGGTTGCCTCTCTGTGGCGCTGTACATTCGATGGCAAGCACGTTGCGGCCGATCTTAAGGTTTTTCTTCATCTCGGGCGTGAGATTCACGATGTTGTAGAGCGGACGGTCGGAACTGTAGATTTCTGTGCCGTTGAGATATACTTTCGATGCTCCGATAGTGGTGAGTCGCAGGGCGAGGTTGTCGGAAAGATTGGTTAGGTTGAATGCCTTGCGCAACCTGATACGCTCTGTGTCCCACTGTGTGCCTTTTGTGTAGGTGGTGGTGCCGCGGGGTGCCGATTTTGCGAATCCGCCGAGGCCCTGTTTCCATGTGCGGTCGTTGAAGTCGGGCTGTGTCCAGTCTGTGTTGGTGTCGGTAGCGGGCACTGTGGTCACATAGTTGAACAGAGGATCATAGTTCCCGGTCGAGTATCGGAGCAGGTCGGGATAATCGTATTCAATGGCATACTGATTGGAGTATACCACGGGGTGGGGATATTTGTTGCCGGCGTTGAATCCCATGGGGGTGTCGCTCTGGGCCACACCGAGCTGGTAGTTGCCCCAGTCGTGACCTGTGTGGTTGGCATTGTACATCATGTAATATTTGCCATGATATTTCATTACCCAGGGGCCTTCGGCCACGGCATTGTCCATGCGTTCCCATGTGTTGGGGTTTGACGAGAACTGCAGGAGCGTGCCCTGAGGGTCGGTCTCGTCGAATTCGCGCCAGTTTTTCATTTTGCGTGCCCAGATGGCGTTGCCGTCTGTGAAGCGCACCATATACATATATAGTTTGCCGTCGTCGTCGCGGAACACTTTAGGGTCAATGCGGTTATCCATCCAGCGGTCGCGTATTGGCTCGGCATAGGGACCCATGGGGTCGGATGCCTCGCTGTGAACCACATGCACGGCGTGCTTGTCCTTGCCCCAGTAGTTCACCGACCAGTAGGCATGTATGGTTCCGTTGTCGTAGAGCATGTCGTTGGCGTGAATCTGGTTATTGCCGCATCCTGAGCCTTTGCTCCAGTCGTTGTCCATGTCAATCACATGGATGGGGCCTTCCCAGTTCACAAGATCGGAAGAGATATAGAAATCGCCGTCGGTGCGGCATCCTCCGAGATAATATTTGCCGTTGTATTTCATTACACCGATGTCGGCCACATTGGGTAAGATAGGATTGGGAATGTTTTCAGCCGACACATTTACGGCTGCGAGCACACCCATGGCTACGAGGAGTTTTTTCATACCGGTATTATTCATTTTTGTTGGTTAGGTGATGATACAGAAAAATCGGTGGGGTAATTCTGTCATCAAAGGCGAAAGCATGGGATGAAAGTTCCGGAAAAATGGTATTAGCACGAACATCCCCCTTTATGTGGTACAAAAATACGCAGAAATGGCGACATTCCAAAGGGTAAAATTGTGTAATTATCTGTATAAATATGTATTTTGGTGGCGCTCAGGCGTGTTTATACAGGAGAAATGTTTATCGGCTATAGTATTTGTCGTAATGCTGTCGAACTCTGTTTTGATAAATTAGCTTAAAAGATTGCGATTTTAGAAGGTGAAAACATTGCGATTTCAACTAAGTTTGCCTACCTTTGTGACAATGACGCCCTCCGGCGCATGGCTTAAATTAGTAATTAATTGCAAATTAGATATATAACAACCTAAAATATAACAACCAAAGATAATGTCAGCCGACATGTTACCAGTATTGAAATTCAGCCCTATATTTAAAAGTGTGCTTTGGGGCGGTACACGCATAGCCGAGTTCAAGGGGCTGCCTTCTCAGGGCGACCATGTGGGAGAATCATGGGAACTTAGTCCGATGGCCGGACACGAGAGTGTGGTGGCCGACGGTCCTTTCAAGGGTAAGACGCTTCCTGAGATGCTTGCTTCGCACGGCCGTGAGATAATGGGCGAAAAACTGTTTGAACGCTATGGTGAGAAATTCCCGCTGCTGATTAAGTTTATCGACTCAACACAGAATCTTTCCATTCAGGTGCATCCTGATGACACACTTGCTGCAAAAAGACACAACTCGCTGGGAAAGACCGAGATGTGGTATTCGGTGCTCCCGACTCCAACCGCATATCTTTATGCAGGCTTCTCGCAGGAAATGAGTGCCGAGAAGTTTCGCAGGATGGTGGCAGACAGCACTATTGTGGACGCGCTTTCGAAATATTACACCAAGCCCGGCGATGTGTTTTTCCTACCGGCAGGTCGTGTGCATGCTATTGGAGAGGGCAACTTCGTGCTTGAAATTCAGGAAGCTTCCGACATCACCTACCGCATATATGACTACAACCGCAGAGATGCCGAGGGCAATCTGCGCCAGCTTCATGTGGATGAAGCAGTGGATGCCATCAACTACAACGACAAGGCTCAGGCTGTGAAAAATGTGACAGCAGCTCCCGGCAACGAAGCCACTGTGGAAGACTGCTCATATTTCACTACAACTTTGATTAATGTGGAGGGAGAGTATTTCCTGCCGCTTGCCGCACGCGACTCGTTCACGGTGCTTATAGCTGTAAAGGGCAATCTCACTGTGACAGACGGCGAAGGCCGTGTGACCGATCTTCCGCAGGGACAGACAGTGCTTGTGCCGGCCACAACTCAGGCTGTGAATATCAAAGGCAACGGCGAAGTGGTGACAGTGTACATCAGATAACCGATGCGTTGAATAATATAGTTAACCAAGAGCTACTTACTTTAAAGATAGACCATGTATCATTTCGACAACCGAATTGTGATTACCCTCGATGCCGGGGGCACAAATCTCGTGTTCGGCGCAATGCGCGGATGCGAGTTCATCGTCGACCCGGTGACTATCCCGTCGCGGGCCGATAATCTCGACCTTTGCCTTCAGTCGATGGTAAACGGATTCAAGACAGTCATTGACCTCCTCGACGAGAAGCCGGTGGCAATTTCATTTGCTTTCCCCGGTCCGGCCGATTATCCTAATGGTATTGTGGGCGGTTTCCTGCCCAATTTCCCCAGCTTCCGCGATGGTGTGGCCCTGGGTCCGTTCCTAGAGGAGAAATTCGGTCTTCCTGTATTCATCAACAACGACGGCGACCTCTTCGCTTTCGGAGAGGCGATGGCCGGAGCGCTTCCTGAAATCAACCGCCGTGTGGCCGAGCTCGGCTCCAAGAAACAGTATAAGAATATCCTTGGCTATACTTTCGGCACTGGTTTCGGCATAGGCTCCGTAATTGACGGTCGTCTCAATCTTGGCAACAATGCCTGTATAGAGACATTCTGCCTGCCTTCGAAAAACAATCATGATGTGATGGTGGAGGACATGGTTGCCATCCGTGCGGTGGTGCGTGAATATAACCGTCTTGCCGGGACAGCAGATTCAACTCTCACTCCAAAGGATATATGCGAGATAGCCGACGGCATCCGCGAGGGCGACCGTGCCGCGGCCCTTGAGAGCTTCCGTTTGTTCGGCGAGGCTGCCGGCGACGCTATGGCCACAGCCGTGACTCTCACCGACTCGCTGATTGTAATAGGCGGTGGCCTTACAGGCGCGGCCCGTTATATCATGCCTTCGCTTCTGAAAGAGCTCCGCTCGACCATCCATACAATCAACGGCGAGCAGCTTCAGAGAGTACAGCTTAATGTTTTTGACCTCGACGACGAGCATGAGTTCGCGCAGTTCGCAAAGGGCGAGGCCCGCGAAATCAAGGTCTACGGCTCTGAGAAGACCGTGACTTACGATCCGATGAAGCGCACCGGCGTGTGCATCTCGAAGCTTGGAGCCTCAAAGGCCATCAGCATCGGTGCCTATACATACGCTCTTTCGCAGCTTGACCTCGCACAGCAGGAATAATAAACGGAGGATTGCATAAAAACGAGCCTTTCCTACCCGGGAAGGAGGTCTGAAACAGCAAACCAGAATGATATGCCTCCCCGCCCATCGCCGCAAGGTGAGGGCGGGGAGGTTGTATATTATAGCCTTTTTAAAGGTTGTTAACTTTTCTTTGACTTTTTACAATAATTATGCTAATAAATATGGTCATGTTTTTGTCGTGTATGAGTTTATTTATTCGTAATTTTGCAGTGCGGCAATGCGGCCAATCGTGTTGCCTGATTTATTAATCTTATTCATTTGTATAAAACCAACACAAAAATAAACCATGAACATTAAATCACTCATGCTGCTGGCAGCCACCGGGGCCATCATGCTTACCGGTTGCAGCAAAAAGCTCAAAGGCTTTGAGGCTGACTATTTTACTGTTAATCCCAATCCGCTTGAGGTAGTCGGCGACAAGGTGCCTGCAAGTGTTACAGCCCGTGTTCCGGCCAAGTTCTTCGTGAAGAACGCACAGGTGACCGTAACCCCCTATCTTGTATTCGACGGCAAGGAAGTGGCTTCGCAGGCCTATTCTTTCCAGGGCGAGAAGGTGCGCGGCAACAATCCTGTAATCTCTTACGATAACGGCGGTTCGGTGACCATTCCCGTAGTATATGACTATCAGCCCGAGATGATGAAGAGCGAGCTCGAGCTTGCCTTCAATGTGACACAGGGTAAAAAACAGTATGTGCTTCCCCGCGTGAAAGTGGCCAAAGGCGTGATTGCAACCGCTGCTCTTGCCGATGCATCGACTGTGACTCCGGCTCTTGCACAGGATAAGTTCCAGCGCATCATCAACGAGAAATACAATGCCGACATCCACTTTATCATCAACCAGGCAAACGTGCGCGATGGTCAGCTCAAGACAGCCGAAATGCTTTCGCTCAACGAGCAGATAAAGGAAGCCAACGCCGCTCCCGACCGTCAGATCGAGGAGATCAATATTTCTTCGTATGCATCGCCTGAAGGCGCGCTTGATCTCAACACCCGTCTGGCCGAGAACCGCGAGAAGAATACAACAGCTGTGGTGAAGAACCAGCTTAAGAAAGACCGCATTACCGAGTTCGGCGAGCTTACAGCCAACTTTACTCCTGAGGACTGGGAAGGTTTCCAGAAGCTTGTGTCGGCTTCGAATATTCAGGACAAAGAGCTCATTCTCAGTGTACTTTCGATGTATAAGGACCCCGAGCAGCGTGAGAAGGAGATCCGCAATCTCTCGTCGATTTTCGACCAGCTTGCAGAGCAGATTCTGCCTCAGCTGCGTAAGAGCCGCATCACCGCTTCCATCAATGTAATTGGCAAGAGCGACGAAGAGATTCTGAAGGCATTCCAAACCAATCCCTCTTCGCTCACAGCCGATGAGTTGCTGTATGCAGCTACTTTGGTTGACAGCAATGCTGACAAGATGAAGATCTACAACACCGCAGCAGAGATTTATCCCAACGATTACCGCACATTCAATGACCTTGGCCTCACACAGTATGTGGCAGGCGACTATGACGCAGCTCAGGCTAACTTTGCCAAAGCTACACGCATGGCTCCTAACGCTGCCGAGCCTCAGATGAACCTCGGTCTGATCTCGCTCCTCAACAAGGACTACCGTCAGGCTAACCAGAAGTTCGGTGCTTCCGCCGGTCTTTCGGAGCTCAACGACGCCATGGGTACTTATTATCTTATGACCGGTGACACCAATGCTGCCGTGAAGGCTTTCGGCAACGCCAAGACCAACAATGCCGCCCTTGCCCAAATTCTTGCAAAAGACTACAGCAAGGCCAAGAGCACTCTTGCAGGCATAGCCGCTCCAAACGCAATGACCTATTACCTCACAGCTATCCTCGGTGCCCGCACCAACAACGACACAATGGTTAACAACAATCTGCGTCAGGCTGTGAAACTCGACCGTTCGCTTGCCGCCAAGGCTGCAAATGACCTTGAGTTTGAGAACTTCAATCTCTCGGCAATCCTTTGATTGAGCGAACAGTATAACATCTGATACTTTCCGGCAGCAGGGCCATGGACACAACCAGGCACTGCTGCCGGACTGCTTGAAGCCTTATCCATCATAAGGGCGAAACTTCAAGATTACCAAGAATCTCTAATAATATGAGACGCAAATTACCCGTAAAAGCTTATGTGATTATAGCCATATGTCTGGGAGTGGCTGTCCTTGCCGCCGCATGGATGACCGACACTCCGTCGGTACAGACGGATGCCGCTGATAGTGGCGCGTATGGCACAGAATCGGTGACTACAGAAGCTTCGGCTCTGGAAGAGGTGAAGATGCCTCAGGGTATTCCCGATTATATCGTAAGGTATCAGCCGATGACGGTGTCGTTCAACCGGCAGACGCATCAGCCGAACTGGGTGGCATGGGAACTGACCGGCAAAGAGACCGAAGGGGAGAATGAGCGCAGCAAATCGGCCGGATTCGCCGCCGACCCCAATGTACCGGGATGTCTGTCTCCGGATGCTTACAGAGGGTCGGGCTATGACCGTGGCCACATGGCTCCCGCGGGCGACATGAAGTGGAGCGCGCCGGCGCTGAACCAATCTTTTCTGATGACAAATATCTGCGCCCAGGCAGGAGAACTCAACCGCGGTGCTTGGAAAAAGCTTGAGGAAAAATGTCGCCAGAGAGCAAAGGTAGATTCAGCCATAGTGATTGTGTGCGGCCCGATATTTACGAAAGGGAAGCGCCGCGATACCATAGTGACCGATGAGGGAACACGTATCCCGGTAGCTGATGCTTTTTTCAAGGTAGTGCTGTCGCCTTATTCCAATCCACCGCAGGCCATCGGTTTTATTATGCCTAACGGCATGGTGAAAGGCGGCATGCAAGCATGTGCGGTGAGCGTTGACTCGGTGGAGACACGCACCGGATATGATTTCTTCTCGGTTTTGCCCGATGATATCGAGAATAGGGTGGAGGCGCAGTGTAATTTCAACCGTTGGAGCCGGTTGCTCCCGGCTGTCATAAATCATTGAATTTTATTTTGCAATGGCATATAATATCGACGATACTATTTGTGCGGTATCCACGGCTCCGGGTGTTGGCGGCATTGCCGTGGTGCGTGTCAGCGGTCCTGAGGCAATTGGAATTGTTGACCGTATATGGAGGGGGAGGGCACTTGAGGACTGCGTTTCGCACACCGCTCATCTCGGTACTGTTTTTGACCCGGATGGTGCCGGTGAACCTCTGGACCAGGCAGTGGCAACACTCTTTCGTGGCCCGGCTTCATTTACCGGGGAAGATGTGGTGGAACTGGCCGTGCATGGTTCGACCTTTATTCAGCA
Organism: uncultured Muribaculaceae bacterium; assembly: GCA_934555895.1. Lineage (GTDB taxonomy): Bacteria > Bacteroidota > Bacteroidia > Bacteroidales > Muribaculaceae > UBA7173. Next base: position 21,418 of record CAKTFH010000032.1, read on the forward strand.
GGAATTGCTGAATCTGCTCATAAGGCAGGGCGCCAGAATGGCCGAGCCGGGAGAGTTTACCCGCAGGGCATTTGCCAACGGGCGGTTAGACCTGGCTCAGGCTGAGGCTGTGGCAGATGTGATAGCTTCGACATCAGCCGCGGCACACCGTCTGGCGATGAGCCAGATGCGTGGAGCTTTTTCGGGCAAACTCGCCACGCTCAGAAACCAGTTGATAGAAGTGGCCTCGCTTCTTGAGCTTGAACTTGACTTTTCCGAGGAAGATGTTGAGTTTGCCGACAGAAAGCATATGGCTGAGCTAACGCAACAGACTCTCGACACGGTGGAACATCTGGCGGCGACATTTTCGACCGGAGACGCCATAAAGCGGGGCATCCCGGTTGCAATCATAGGGCGTCCTAACGCTGGAAAATCGTCGGTGCTCAATCGTCTTCTCGGCGATGACAGGGCAATAGTGAGCCCGATTCCGGGCACTACACGCGATACCATAGAGGACACCGCCACGATCAAAGGGACTCTCTACCGCTTCATTGATACGGCCGGTCTTAGACATACCAGCGATATTGTGGAATCGCTGGGCATTGACCGTACATGGCAGAAAGCTTCACAGGCCAGTATGATAATTTGGGTTGTAGATGCTGCCGAGGATGTCGACAATGAGGAACTCCATGAATTCCTTAGTATGCTAACAGCTGAGGCACCGCAGGCAACTGCGCTGCTGGTGCTCATGAATAAGAGCGATGTAGTGGACGAAGAGAGGATGAAAGCATCTGAAAATAAGATTATGACTGCAATTAGTGCTTGCGGTGCGAATATGCATATGGCATGTATGCGTTTCTCTGCCAAACACGACAATGTAGCTTCACTAAACGAACAGATAGCCGCACTTTCGGCAAAGAATGACGGTGCAACTGGCGATATGGTAATGGTGACCAATGTGCGTCACTATGAGGCTCTGATCAATGCTATTGAACCGCTTAAACGCGTACTTGCTTCTCTTTCTCCCATACTCTCGCAGGCGTATGCCCTTCCTCTTGATTTAGTTGCTCAGGATATTCGCGAAGCCATCCACCACCTTTCAACCATTACTGGCGAAATAAGCACCTCAGACCTTCTCCAAACCATCTTTTCGCGCTTCTGCATCGGCAAGTAGGAACAAAAATCGCCTATTCGGGCAGAGTTTTGCATCCTTTGACTCGAAATCGTTGTAAAAACGTTGTAAAAGACTTAGTAAATATCGATCTGTCTGATAATCATTGGTGATAGCTTGATTCACGTTACATACTGCATCGCTAAATCTGCCTAATGTGATTTGAAAATAACCAAAGAAGTAATAAATTGAGATGAAAGTATTGACATATACCGCGCCGGGGCGGTTTGATCTGATTGAGAAACCGAAGCCGGGAATTAATAAAACGCTAAGGATGCCGTGGTGAAGGTTACTCTTTCAAGCATCTGCTCATCGGACCTTCATATTTTGCATGGGGCTGTGCCGCAGGCAGAGGTCGGCATTACAGTGTGGCATGAGCTGGTGGGCGTCGTTGAGGCTGTCGGTTCGGCAGTAACTAAGGTTAAGCCGGGCGACAGAGTCGCTGTTAATGTAGAGACATTCTGCGGGGAATGCTTCTATTGCAAACGAGGGCACGTGAACAACTGCACATCCGGCGGCTGGATGCTGGGATGCCGCATCGACGGCGGCCAGGCGGAATATGTCCGTGTTCCGTATGCCGATAATGGACTGACTACGATTCCCGACAATGTGAGCGCTGAGCAGGCTCTTTTTGTCGGCGATATTCTTGCTACGGGCTATTAGGCAGCCAAGATTTCCGAAATTTCGGATGAAGATACTGTGCTCATCATCGGTGCGGGACCGACCGGATTATGTACGCAGGAATGTGTTCAACTGTATAATCCTCGACACATAGTTGTTTGCGAGGCCGATAAGAGCCGTCGTGAATTTGTTCGAAAGTATTATCCGTTTGTCGATGTAATCGAGCCGCCAGAAAGCCTTGAAGTACTTGGCACATTTACCAATGGTCGCGGAGCCGACCGCGTGATTGAGGTTGCCGGAGGCAAGGAGACTTTTGAACTCGCATGGCGTTGTGACCGTCCGAATGCCATTGTCACGATTGTCGCACTCTATGAGAAAGAGCAGATATTGCCATTGCCGTGGATGTATGGCAAGAATCTGACATTTAAGACCGGCGGTGTCGATGCCTGCGACTATGACAAAATCATGCAGCTCATTTCCGAAGGTAAGATCGATACCACTCATCTGATAACCCATCTCTATCCTCTCAGCCGCATCCAGGACGCCTACTCCCTTTTCGCCCACCGCGCCGATGGTGTCATCAAAACCGCTATCCATCCGGATTGAGGACATAATCGGAACCTTTATAAGCAGAAATACAAGAGACAGAAGTCATCTTGACTTTTTGAATTTGTTAATATGTTTAAGGAATATCACATGGAAGGCCAACAGATTCCAACCT
>CAKTFH010000033.1 GCA_934555895.1 uncultured Muribaculaceae bacterium
GTAATGAAAAAAGACCGACAGCTTGTCGAAGCCGCCGGCCTTGATATTACGCCCAACTCTGGGATTTTATAGTTTAAACGATTTGATTGACTATACAGCAAAAATAATTACCTTTGCCACAAAAATATTCCGCTCATAATTTTTTAGGTTGCAATCCACCCGCATTCTCAGAAGACATTATCACACAATGGGAAATTTCAAATTCCATAATCTAATCATAGCAGCTTTATTGGCAATTGTGCCGGCAAGCGCACAGACAGTAAGTGTCACCACGGTGACTTTCAATAATGTAAGGGAGGTCGCTGAGCTGCCCCGGCAATCATTCTTTCACCGCTACGGAGTGTTCGACAAGCTCGAGCTCGGCATGACTCTCGGCACTACAGGCATAGGCTTGGAACTCGCTTCACCGGTCACCCGGTGGGCCAAGGTGAGGGCCGGTGTGGCTTATACGCCCTCGTTTGATGTGCCGATGCATTTCGGCATAACCACCTACACCGACGGAAAGGTGCACAGCGGCAATTTCGGAAAAATCCAGGAGCTGATGCGCAGCATATCGGGATATGAGATGGATGAGACAATCGACATCAACGGCACCCCGAAGATGCTTAACTTCAGCTTTCTGGTGGATGTATATCCGTTTCAGAACAACCGTCACTGGCACTTTACGGCAGGCTTTTATGCCGGACCGCGGCGCGTGGCCAAGGCGATAAACACCATGCAGGAGATGCCGAGCCTGCTGGCCATAGGCATGTATAACCGCCTCTACGACTATACTATGGCCGACGGCTTCATTGATAATCCTATCTACAACGATATCTATCTCGATCCCGAGCAGGCCGATATGCTCAAGGAGAAACTTGAGGAGTACGGCCGCATCGGTATACATCTCGGCGACTTCAAAGACGGCCGCCCCTACTATATGGAGCCCGATAAAGACGGCACGGTGAAAGCCAAAGCGTTGGTCAACTCATTCAGATATTATGTCGGGGCAGGCTATGGAGGCGCAATGAGCGACGACAAGCGCTGGAACATCTCGGTGGACGCCGGCGCGATGTTCTGGGGTGGAAGTCCCAAGGTAATCGACCACTCGGGCATCGACCTTATCCACGACCTTGATAATGTGCGCGGAAAGGTGGGCGACTATCTTAAAATCATGGAGGCTCTGAAAGTATATCCGGTTCTTAATCTGAAGATATCGTACACGTTCTTCTGATATCCCAGCTACTGTAGGACAAGTGCTGCCGGCTACTGCTATCGGCCGCCGGTTGAGATTTGTCGTATTTTAACGTTGCAGCAGCCTCATAGTCGGAATGTTTTATTATCTTTGCTGCTGATAAACCGATTTTTTATTGATTCATACGAGTATATATGAAAAAACTTCTTGCAATGGCGACTCTGGCTCTGTGCACCCTGTCGGGCTTTGCCCAGACTGAGAAAACCATGTGTGTGCAGAAAACCGACGGCACATATGCCCTCACGAGAGTCGCCGAGCTTTCAAAAATCTCTTTCCTGAGCATTGACGACCCCGGCAAAGGTCTAATCGTGAGCACATCGGTGGCCGAGCCTGTAGGGGTGTTTTTCGAGGACAGCCCCGAGGTGACCGTTTCGGCAGGCAAACTGATAGTGGCATCGAAATCGGCCGCATCGCCGGTTGAAATAGAAATCGACAACATTACTGAAATCACGTTCGGCACTCCGGCATCAGTGTCAGCTCCCGGTCAGGATGCAGGCATCGAGTGCGTGCTGCAGCCCGGAGCTGCTCTCTTCAGAGGCATTCCCGAAGGCACTGCAGCCGAGATATTCGGTGTGGACGGTCGCATTGTGCCAGCACCAGCGGTTACCGGTGGGGAGTTGCGACTTGACAGCGACAGCCTCGGGAAGGGCATTTTCATCGTGCGCATAGGCACATTCACAACTAAAGTGACACTCTGACAGTAGATTGCCGGAGATGCCATCCATTACATCACAACAAATCAACCAAGACTCTTAAGGACATGAGAAATATATTAGTGCTTGTGGCTGCCGCTATGGGAATAATGGGCCTTAGCGCCCAGCAGACCACTATGCTCGTGCACACCACTGACGGCGACATCATCCTCAACGATGTAGCTGATGTGGAGAAAATTACTTTTGCCGATGCCGAATACAATCTGAACGCCGACAATGACCGCATACTGGAATGCAATGAACTGAACTGGCCTGAGAACCGCCTTCTGCCCCTCTTCCAGACTCCGGTGAAGGTGGTAAATGCACTCGACCTGAACGCCGCCAAGCTCAACGACCAGGAGCGTGTGATGTTCTGCACATTGCAGGGTATCGTGAACCGCACCCGTCCGCGCATACTTCTGTACAATCACAATGAAGAGCCTCGCGCCACATGGCCCAATGCCCATGGGTTGCGCACCCGTACAATCAACGCCACCAAGCCTTATCAGCTTGTGGAACGCTTTAAGAATGAGGTGAATGGCCTTGTGCTCTATAGCACCGAAAACAGTGAGCATTATGCCAATCTGGCTGCAACAGCCGCCGGTCTGGGAAGGCTGCTGCCTGTAACCGCCGAAATCCGGCAGAAGCTTATCGACAATGGAATGGATTTTCCCGTGGTGGAAGACCTCACCGGTCTCACGATGACCACTCCGCAGGATATTTACAATTATCTGTATGACAACTACTGGGATAAGTGCAATCATCGCCTGCTGGTGAGCATCAGACCCGGCATCCCTTATGTGCACGATATAGCAGCTGCAGCAGGTTCGGCAGCGGTGTGGCTTGACCCACGCAAGCGCGTGGAGAGAATCGTGCTCGACAAGATGCTCAGAGACATGACTCCGGGCCGCGACATAGTGCTCGGATGGTATCCTGAGGAACGTTCAGGTGTGGGAGAGGCCACAAAATATGGTCTCTCGACCGTGCCCGCCGATTTTTTCGAAAACGGAACATTATATGCCGGTGTAAATGTGCCTGTCAATATCCCCCCGGTGCCTAAAAGACCGAAACTTGAAAACAAAGTTTATGCTACGGTATATATAAGCGACGGCGACAACATACAGTACTGCCAGCACGCCATGGCCAAGATTTTCGAGCAGGGCGGCAGGGGTAAGATGCCGATGAACTGGACCGTCAGCCCTTCTCTGGTTGACTTCGCTCCGCAGATGCTCAACTATTATTACGGAAAAGCTACAGTCAACGACTGCTTCGCCTGCGGTCCGTCAGGCTTGGGATATTCCATGCCCTATGACGGCCACAACAAGCGCTGGAACACCACCAAGAGTGAAGACTATGTGCCTTATGCACGCCTCAGCCAGCGCTATCTGGAAAAAGCCGGCCTGAGGGTGGTGACCGTGTGGGACGAGGTGAACGACGCACAGCGCCAGGCCTACGCCGATGAGTGCGGTTATCTCTACGGACTCACCATACAGGACTGGGAGCGCCAGACCGGCCGGCTCAAGACCGCCGTACAGGCAGAACGCCTGCCCTTTATACCGAACTATCCCTGCTATGCCAACGGCCCCGATGTAATCACCGATTTCTTCAACCGCGACATAAAGAATTTCAAAGGCTCGGAGCCTATGTTCGTGTCGGGCCAGTGCACCGTGTGGGAGGCCGGTCCCGACAAGCTTGTGGCGCTCACAAGCAAGCTCAACGCCCTTTCGCCCGGCAATGTGGAGATAGTGCGCGCCGATCATTTCTTTAACCTCTACAACGAAGCGCACCATCTGCCGTTCGACCTCACAATGATGGAGAGCATGAAGGTGACATCGTCGCTCTCGACTACCGATGCTGCGCTCGCCGCCGATGGCTCGCCCTCGGAACCCAATATGTGGGTGTCGTCGGAAACCAACGGTACAGGCTGGGTACAATGCGATTTCGGTGAGCCTTACCTCATAAGCCGTTTCGTGGTGCGCCATGCTCAGGCTGCCGGGCTCGGCCGTGAGCTCAACACCCGCGACTTCACGGTGGAGACAAGTGTCGACGGTAACACATGGACCGCCGTCGGTAGCTACAGCGCTAATACAGAGGCTGTGACTGATGCCTCGATTGAGCCTGTGGAGGCCCGCTATGTGAGAGTGTCGGTGACCGATGCCGGTGCCGACGGCATAGCCCGTATCGGCGACATCGAGGTGTACGGCTCGCACTGATACTGCATCGTCTGTTTCCATATTTCGACTAAAATGCGTAACTTCGCGGCCGAAAACAGTTTTATGCCCTCAATAAGCAACCCCGATATATGATAACCCAGGAACAGCTGAAGGAAACCATCGAGCGCCGTGATGCGCTGAAACGCTATCTCGATGTGGATAATAAAAAGATTCAAATCGAAGAAGAGGAGCTGCGCACTCATGTGCCCGACTTTTGGGAGCACCCCAAAGAAGCCCAGGCGCAGATGAAAAAAATCAAGGACCTTCAGGCCTGGGTCAACGGCTATCAGGAAGTTGCCACTGCTGTAGACGAACTTGTGAACGGCTGGGACTTCTATAAAGAGGAGCTTGTGAGTGAGGAGGAGCTTGATGCCATGTATGCCGATGCAATCTCAAAAATCGAGGCTCTTGAGCTACGCAACATGCTGCGCCGCGAGGAAGACCACATGGGAGTAGTGCTGAAAATCAACTCTGGCGCAGGTGGTACCGAAAGTCAGGACTGGGCCCAGATGCTGATGCGCATGTATTTGCGTTACTGCGAGAAACACGGCTACAAAACTTCGGTGGCCAACCTTCTCGAGGGTGATGAGGCCGGTATAAAGTCATGCACCATCAATGTGGAAGGGGATTTTGCCTATGGCTACCTAAAGAGCGAGAACGGCGTGCACCGTCTGGTGCGTGTGTCGCCCTACAACGCCCAGGGCAAGCGCATGACCTCGTTCGCATCGGTGTTCGTCACACCGCTTGTCGACGACACCATCGAGGTGAAGGTGGAGCCCGCCCTCATGTCGTGGGATACCTTCCGAAGTGGTGGTGCAGGCGGCCAGAATGTGAACAAGGTGGAATCGGGTGTGCGTCTGCGCTACCAGTATACCGATCCATATACCGGTGAGAAAGAGGAAATCCTCATTGAGAACACAGAAACCCGCGACCAGCCCAAGAACCGTGAGAACGCTCTGCGCCATCTACGCTCGATACTCTACGAAAAGGAGATGAATCACCGCCTGGAGGAGCAGGCCAAGGTGGAGGCCGGAAAAATGAAAATAGAATGGGGCTCGCAGATAAGGAGCTACGTGTTCGACGACCGCCGCGTGAAAGACCATCGTACCGGTTTTCAGACATCGGATGTGAACGCCGTGATGGACGGTGACATCGATGGTTTCATAAAAGCATATCTCATGGAGTTCGCCGGCGAGGAAAAGTAATTCACGCCACTGAACCGTAAAAGTAAACATCCTCTAAACCTCTAAACGATGTAAAGGATTCGCCGCCGGGCTCCTCAACGGGGCCCGGCGGCGATGTAGTGTGAAAAATGTGGGTATGGCGGCAAAAGGTTTAAATTATAGTGTTTTGAAGCTGTAAGATGTGCCGCGTGTACCTCGTATGTATTATTGCTTTATTATCTTTTACATAATATCAGACAGCAGATGTAGAGAAAGGTTTAATCTGATGCGAGTTTTTCTACAAATTTTGTTGAAAAAAACGTGTGGGCCGATATTTCTGCCGTCAGAAGGCCGTAGAAGTTGTCTTATCAGTGATTTTTATAATATTTCATGTAAATCTGGTATTGCAGGAAAGACGGTGAAGTGCTAAATTTGTGGCGGAAGGGTGATGGACTGCTTACCAATCATATCTATTACATATCTAATATTAAGATGTTAAGAAAAATTCGCGTGACGCTGGCAGTGCTTTTCTGGCTGGCTGTCACACTGCTTTTCCTCGACTTTACAGGTGTGGCTCATGCATGGCTGGGATGGACAGCCAAAATACAGTTTCTGCCCGCCGTGCTTGCCCTCAATGTGGGTGTGGTAATCGGCCTGGTGGCTCTCACGCTGGTTTTCGGGCGTGTGTATTGTTCTGTAATCTGCCCACTCGGGGTGATGCAGGATTTCTTCGGATGGATGGGCAAGAAATCGAAGAAAAATCGTTACACCTATTCTCCGGCTAAGAACATTCTGCGCTACAGCGTGCTCGCCCTGTTTGTGGTGGCGCTTGTGGCCGGCGTGGGTTCGTTTGTGGCTCTGCTCGCCCCCTATAGCTCCTACGGCCGCATAGCCCAGAACCTTCTGGCGCCGCTTTGGGACTGGGGCAACAACCTCTTGGCTTATTTCGCCGAACGTTCCGACAGCTATGCATTCTACACTGTGGATGTGTGGCTCCGCTCGGTGGCAACCCTCTGCGTGGCAGTCGCAACTCTTGTTGTGCTTGCGGTGCTCGCATGGCGCAACGGACGCACATATTGCAACACCATATGTCCGGTGGGAACAATACTCGGCTTTCTGAGCCGCTTTGCATTGCTTCGTCCGGTAATCGATACGAGCAAGTGTGTGAACTGTGGTCTGTGCGCCCGCAACTGCAAGGCATCGTGTATCAATATGGCCGAGCATACTGTGGATATGAGCCGCTGCGTGGCCTGCATGGACTGTCTGGAGAAATGCCATACACATGCCATCAGCTACACATGGCGCCGTAGCCCGGTCAAGGCCTCCCTGGAGGGTACCAAGCCCGCAGGCCCGCAGGCCAAGAGCGGTGCCGACGACTCGCGCCGTCGCTTCCTTGGCGCTACTATCGCTGTGGCTACAGCCTCGGCCATAAGTGCCCAGGATAAAATCGTGGATGGCGGCCTCGCCCCCGTGCTCGAGAAGAAGAAACCTGTGAGCCGTGCGCGAATAGTGCCGCCGGGTGCACAGAGCCTCAAAAATTTCTATCAGCACTGCACCGCCTGCCAGCTCTGTGTGGCGGCGTGCCCCAACAAGGTGCTGAGGCCCACCGGTTCGCTGATGACGCTGATGCAGCCTGAGTCATCGTATGAGCGCGGCTATTGCCGCCCTGAGTGCAATATCTGTTCGCAGGTGTGTCCCTCCGGCGCTATAAAGCCTATAAGCGTGGAGGAAAAATCGTCGATTCAGATAGGCCATGCGGTGTGGGTGAAGTCCAACTGTATTCCGCTTACGGATGGTGTGGAGTGTGGCAACTGTGCCCGTCACTGTCCTTCGGGTGCCATACAGATGGTGCCTTCAGATGCAGACAATCCCGAGTCGGTGAAAATACCGGTGGTGAACACCGCACGCTGTATAGGTTGCGGCGCCTGCGAGAACCTTTGCCCGGCGCGCCCCTTCAGCGCCATCTATGTGGAGGGAAACGAACAGCACAAAACAATTTGACCCATGAAGCGAGAGATAAATAAAAATATATTCAAAATGGACCGCCGCGGCTTTCTACGGGGTCTGGGCGCAGGCACGGCCGGCGTAGCTCTGGCAGCTTGCGGCAAAACCGACAATGAAGGCGCTGGTGCTTCGGCAGAAGACGGCTACAGCACCGATACCTCTGATATACCTACCGACAAGATGACCTATCGCACCAATCCCACGACCGGCGACAAGGTGTCGATACTCGGTTACGGATGTATGCGCTGGCCCACTAAGTCGGGCGCAAGCGCCCGCGACGAGGAGGATGAGATAGACCAGGAGATGGTGAACCGTCTGGTGGATACCGCTATCAAACACGGCGTGAACTACTTCGACACATCGCCCGCCTACTGCAAGGGCCGTTCGGAGCATGCCACAGGCATAGCGCTGGCTCGCCACCCCCGCGACAGCTACTTCATTGCCACCAAGCTGAGCAACTTCGCGCCCGAGACATGGCCGAGGGAGAAGTCGATAGAGATGTATCATAACTCGCTCAAGGAGTTGCAGACCGACCACATCGACTATATGCTGCTGCACGGCATAGGCATGGGCGGCATGGACGCCTTCAACAAGCGCTACATCGACAACGGCATACTCGACTTCCTGCTCGAGGAGCGCCGTCAGGGTCGCATACGCAACCTCGGCTTCTCGTATCACGGCGATGTGGAGGTGTTCGACTATCTGCTGGCCAACCACGACAAATACAAGTGGGACTTTGTGCAGATACAGCTCAACTACCTCGACTGGAACCATGCCAAAGACATGAACCCGCGCAACACCGATGCCGAGTATCTGTACAACGAGTTGGCCAAGCGCGGTATACCTGCCGTGATAATGGAGCCGCTGCTCGGAGGCCGTTTGTCGAACATGAACGACCACCTGGTGGCTCGCCTCAAGCAACGCGAGCCGGAGAAGAGCGTGGCCTCGTGGGCATTCCGATATGCCGGCACCCGGCCCGATGTGCTCACTGTGCTCAGCGGCATGACCTATATGGAGCATCTCACCGACAACCTGCGGTCGTACTGTCCGCTCGTGCCCCTGACAGAGGAGGAGGACCAGTTTCTCTACGACACGGCCCAGATGATAGTGCAGTATCCTCTTGTGCCCTGCAACGGCTGCAACTACTGCATGCCGTGCCCCTACGGCATAGACATACCCACCATTCTGCTCTATTACAACAAATGTGTGAACGAGGGCAACCTGCCCGAGGAGGCAGGTGACGAGAACTACCGCAAGGCGCGCCGCGCCTTTCTGGTGGGCTACGACCGTGCTGTGCCCTACATCCGTCAGGCAAGCCACTGTATAGGGTGCAACCAGTGTTCGCCACACTGTCCGCAGGGCATCACTATACCCGAGTGGATGCAGCGTATCGACGGCATCGCCGAAAAGCTGCTTGGCAACGGCATCCTCTGATTTCTCCAGACTTCCGACAATAGCATCGCAGGGCTGCGGCGGGAATTCCCGACACAGCCCTGCGATGTGTTTTATTATCTAATCTGATGAAGCGGAGGTGTCAGTCCTCAAGGTAGTAAACGATGGTTGAAACCACGCGTACTTTCTTTATGATGGGGTTGGATGTGTCCTCAATGGAGAACTGGCCCTGATTGGCAGTTTTCATCTTGCCTACTTTCGAGCCGGAATCTTTGGCGAACTGAGCGGCTGCTTCGCGTGCATTTTTTGTTGCCTCGGCAATCATGTCGGGCTTGATGTCGTTGAGAGCGGTGTACTGGTAGTTGATATAACTGTTGGAGATGGGAATGCCTTCTTTCAGGAGTTCGCTCTGACGGCCGATGAGTTCCTGCACGAGTTTTACTTTGGATGAGGTGACTGTGACAGTGCAGCTCAGCGAGTAGTTGTATTTGAAGTTGCCCGACGAATACTGGTTGGTCAGGGCGTTGTAGGTGTCGGGAGTGCCGATGGAGATTTCTCCGGCTGTGATGCCGTTGGATGTAAGGAAGGCTACGATTTTGTTGTTGTAGGCCGTAATCTGGTCATATAGCGACATGAGATCGTTGCCTGCCACGCTGTATTGCATTGGCCAGTTGACATTGTTGGCCTCGACCTCGCGCTCGGCGAGCCCCTTGACCGTAACCTGACGGTCGCGGAAAGCCAGATTGTTGATACCGGAATTGATAAACAGACCGAGAAGAGTGATGCCGACGGCGATAAGCAGCGCGGCAATGATGTTGGTGGATCCAGTCTTCATGTTTTGGGAAAAATATTAGTTTTAAGTGTTGTTGTTTTGATTTTTGACTGCGGACAATAGGGTTGGTTTAAGCCGAAAAATAAAAAAATGCAGTGAAAACGGTGACTCGAGGCACATGACTCAGAGCAGATAATTGTAAACCGACGCAATGACATGAATAGAAAATCCATGGTTGATAACGTAGTTCTGCCAATATAATGCGCCGGAGCGACGAAAAGTTTTTGTAATTGAGTCAAAAAGTGCGGCAGATGTGTTTTTTGTATATTTTGCGATTTTCAGGACAACAACGGGTTGCCTCTTGGCTATAACTTTGGCCCTCGAAACCTTTAAATTTAACTTAATGCAAATGAAAGAGATGAAAAACAATGTCAGTCAGGAAACTCGCCAACGCATCAAGGCCGCAATCGATGCCCTTGACCTCCGATGCCGCCGCCACATCGACCTTGTGGTGATTCACTGTAGCGCCACGCCAGCCGGGCGCGATGTGACGGCTGCCGAAATCAGGCGCTGGCATACCAGTGAGCGTGGATTTGCCGACATAGGCTATCACTTCGTGGTGCGTATCGACGGCACTGTGGAGCCGGGACGACCGCTCGACAAGGCCGGTGCCCATTGCCGCGGGCACAATGCCCACTCGATAGGGGTGTGCTATGTGGGAGGCGCCGATAGCAGTCTCAAGTCGGCCGATACCCGTACACCGGCGCAGCATGTGGCCCTCGACAGCCTGCTTGGTCGACTGCGAGAGGCATTTCCCGGAGTCGAAGTGAAGAAGCATCGCGAGCTCGCGCGAACTTTGTGCCCCGGCTTTTGAAAAAAAATCAAAAAAATTGCATCCTGTCTAAACAAAAATTTAGAAAAAAACTTTTTGTCTATAGGGCTTAAAAGTTGCTCAGTTTACAAAAAAATTACTATTTTTGTAGATTACAATTGAGGTAGATTGCGTAAAATGTTTAACTATTTAATAATCTGATATTTGTGTAAATTGTCACAAAGAGGGATAAGCATAGAGGCGATATGTATGACATCCGCGCTTGTAGCTGATTTACTCCTTTCTTAGTCTTAAGACATATTTTTTATGGATGGTTTTCACGCTCAAAAACCTAAGATTTTAATTCTATAAATTATTATATTCATTTAATTCAAAAGAGATGAACAAGAAATTTACTAAAGTATTGCTGATGATGGCTGTGGCCATCGGCGGATGCTTATCGGTTACATCTTGTAAAGACACCGACGACGACCTCCGGGTAGAATGGAGCGAGGCTGATGCCGACCTTCAGCAGAAAGTCAATCAGCTCTCGAGTGAGCTTGAGGCTCTTAAGTCGGCCACTGATGCCTGCAAGGCAGAGTGCCAGCAGAAAATAGCCGACCTGCTCTCAAAGCTTGCCGATGCCAATGCCAAAATCGCTGAAAACAAGCTTGCTATCGGCCAGAATGCAGATAATATTGCAATCAATGCCGGTAATATCGCAACCAACGCTTCAGAAATCGCAAATCTGAAAAGCCAGATTGGAACCATCAGTGGCCAGATTGCCGACATACTCACACAGCTCGGCAACAAGAGCACTCTTACCGAGGATGATGTGAAGAGAATCATCGAAAGTTATACCGTAGATTATTACAAAAATCTTGGCCTCGCCACCGCAGCCGAGCTTGCCGACTATGTGAAGGAAGCCGACATTCAGGGTATCATCACCGATATCTCTACCCTTACCCAAAATGTTAGCACACTCACAACCCAGTATAACACAGTCAGCAGTCTGGTAACAACCCTTCAGACAAACTACAATCAGCTCATACAGGACCTTAATAACGGTAAATATGGTCTGACAGAAGAGGATGTAGAGGATATCGTAGACAAGGCTATAACGGATCTGAAGAACAGCGTGGACCTGGCCATCAATGGTCTCCAGGGCAGCATCACCACCATCAACAACCAGATTACCAACCTGCAGACCTCTCTGACCAACCTGCAGAACACCTATAATACTCTCAGCCAGGAGTTCCAGACCGCCAAGCAGAACATCGAAACCCAGATTTCCGGGCTTGAAAGCCGTGTGGCAACCCTCGAGACTACAGTCCAGAAGATTTCTCAGATAGAGAACGACATCAAGACAATCAAGACACGCCTGTCGCAGACCGAGAAGGACGCTCTGGCAGCTTACCGTCTGGCTCTCGCGAACGAGCAGCGCCTGAACACTCTCGACATATGGGCAAGCACAATCGACACTCAGATCTCCACCATCAACAGCGATATCTCCACCATGAAGGGTGAGATCGGTGACTGCTCGCTTCTCAACGGAACTCTCGTGCAGGAGATTCTCGACCTCAAGCAGAAGAACACCGACCTCGAGAACAAAATCAACTCCGTAGATACCGACCTCACTCAGAAAATCAATGCCCTCGACAGCAAGATCGATGCAGTGAACACAGCTCTCGGTCAGGACCTCAAGGCCCTTGAAACCCGTGTTAAGGCAAATGAGGACGCCATCTCCGCTCTCCAGCAGCAGGTCAGCAACCTCCTCAAACTTGAGAACCGTCTGAACTCGCTTATCACCGGCGTAATTGTGCAGGGTACATTCAACCCGCTCTTCGGCACATTCTCGCTTCCCATCGGCGTGCAGTCGAACATGCTCGTGAACTACTACGGTTACAGCGAAAAGCAGAGCTATGAGTTCCCCAGCGTGCAGAGCTTCGCAACCTACAACAACGAACCTGAGATTACTGCCGACGAGGCCCGTATGCTTGCGGCTTCCGGACTGCAGACCAAGACTATAGAAAACGGTTCCGTGCTCATGAATGAGAACGACGGCAACCTCGGCAAGGTATTCGTGACCATCAACCCCAACAACATCAATTTTGCCGGTCAGGACCTCACTCTTGTGAACAGTGTCGACGAAGCTTCTGCTGTAGAACTCCGCAACCTGCGTCCCAGCAAGGAGGTGCTCACATTCGGTTACTCGCAGTCGTCGAGAGGCGGCGGCAGCAACAACGGTTTCTATGAGGCCGACGCCACTCTGCCCGCTACCCTCGAAGCCGTCAACAAAACCGCAGTGCGCATCGACGACCGTCTGAAATCGGCCATGAAGACCATCCTCAAGGACAAGCGCAACAACCTCCGTTCGAACCTCGTAGGCCTGATGAAGGCTCTCTACGACCAGTTCAACGGCATTCTTCCTGCTTACGCCATGAAGGCTGCCTGGACCGTGAACGACGAGCCCTTCGCAGTATATTCCAACTACAATATCGCTGCCACAACATTCCGCCCGCTCTCTTACTCGTTCCTCTACGACAAGAGCTACGGCACTCCGCTGCCCATCATCGACCCCATCAGCGAAAGCCTCATCAACCTTAACCCCGAGGATTACCACTTCGATTTCAAGGACATAACCGTTAATCTTGGTGACGAGCCTGTAAAACTTGATCTTAATATCGCAGATGTCGAGATTACACCTGTAGGCGAAATGTGGATCACTGTTAAGGCCGATGTGAAGGATGAGACTGGTAAAGTTATCGGTTCTGTCGACACTAAGGTCAATATCGCCGACGATATGAACACAGTCCTTAAGCAGATTGAAACTGATTTCAACGCCAAGATCGGTGAATGGAATAAATCTATACAGACAGCTTTCCAGACTGCTATGGATGAAATGCTTGGCAGAGTCGACACAGCTGTTAAAGATATGTTGGACCAGATGCAGGGTGAAATCAACGACAAGATTGACGATATGATCGGAAGCATCGAGGACGAGGTGAATGGTAAGTTCGGCTCGTACATCGACAAGTTCAACAACTTCATCGAGCGCTATAACAGCCTTGCAAATCGTATCAATAACATCTTCGAGAACCCCAACCACTATCTGCAGCCCACTATGCTGTACAAGGGCAAGAACGGTGGCGTTCACTTCCTCAGCAACAATATCGACCGTCCTACCCAGTTCGTCAAAGCCGGCGGCAACGGCGTGATGCTCTACGCTACATCATACACCGCTGAAATCATCGCTCCGGCTTACGCCAAGGTTATTGCCTGCGTGGATGTAATCGACAACGCTACCAAGAAGTCGGCTCAGAAAGATGGCGGCGAGCTCCTCAATGACCTCAAGAAAATCAACGCCACCCAGTATCTGGCTGAAGTGCGTCCCGGTAACCAGCGTCGTTTCGCAGTGTCGACCGAGAACATGAAGGCCGGCCGTACCTACGAGATGCTCTATACTGCTGTCGACTACAACGGTGTGACATCAACCGCACATTTCTACTTCACGGTTGTGGAATAAGAAAATAAGGTGTGATAATTTCAGTAAACGAAATTAAAAACAGTACGAAAATGAAATTAAATAAAATCTTACTTTCTGCCGTTGTTGCGATGGGTAGCCTCACCGCATCGGCCCAGGAAGAGGTTACGGAATATGTATTCCAGCCTCACTGGTATCTTCAGGGTCAGGTGGGCGGCCAGGAGACTCTGGGAGAAGGTTCGTTCGGCAAACTTGCCTCGTTCAACGCCCAGATTGCCGCCGGATATAAGTTCAACCCCTATATCGGTGCGCGCCTTGTGGTCAACGGCTGGCAGAGCCGAGGCATCAGTGTGCTCAACGGCACAGACTACAAGTGGAAATGGAACTATGTGGCTCCCACCGTTAACGCCGTGTTTGACATGACCAACATTCTGGGCGGTTATGATCCCAACCGCCTGGTGGATGTGAATGTGTTCGCTGGTGTGGGTGCCAACATCGCCTTCAAGAATGACGAGGCCAACAATGTGGCCGCTTCATTTGCCAAGGCCCATCACGACATCAATCCCATGGGCCTGCTGTGGTGCGGTACCAAGACCCGCTTCGTGGGCCAGTTCGGCGCCGATGTGAACTTCAACGTGTCGAAGCATGTAGCTATCGGCCTCGAACTGCAGGCCAATGTGCTCCCCGATGCTTACAATTCGAAGAAAGCCGGTAACGCCGACTGGTACTTCAACGGTCTGGTGGGCGTGCGCTACACCTTCGGTAAGAAGTGCGAGAAGAAGACCCGCATCATCGAGCCTACTCCCTGCGAGCCCGTTGTTGTGGAGAAGATAGTAGAGAAGGTGGTGGAAGTGCCGGCCAAGGTTGTGGAGAAAGTCGTAGAGGCTCCCGAACCCTACCGCACCGACATTTTCTTCACAATCTCCAATACAACAGTCTCCAAGGACGAGATGGCCAAGGTTGAGGAAATGGCCAACTACCTGAAGTCGCACCCCAAGGCAAATGTGGTGATTACCGGTTATGCCGACAAGGGTACCGGCACACGTGCTATAAACCTTCGTCTGTCGAACCAGCGCGCACAGACTGTTGCCAAGCTTCTCATGAATAAGTTTGGCATCAGCGAGAGCCGCATCACAGTGAAGAGCATGGGTGAGGCCGAGGATCAGCCTTACGGCGATCCGGCAAAGAACCGCGTTGCAATCTGCATCGCTGAAGACTAATCTGACAGTCATCTCTTTTAGATTGCAGGCAATAAAAAGTGCCTGCAATCGTTTATAAAATATTCACACCTGTCTGTGTCATAGCTCCGAAAGGTGAGTGGAACCACACGGCAGGTGTGAATTATTAGTTATTCAAACACACACGCTCAGAGTGCGATTCAATGAATAAAATTTTACTCTCATTTCTTGCCTGCCTCTCGGGTATAGTGCCCGCGACGGCTCAACTTAACGGCAACGGTTTCTACAGGGTACAGAATTTCGTCACAGACCGTTATGTTTACATCACTGATAACAAGGGTCATGTGGATGTGGCCACAACTTCTGTCGACGCACTTGCTATCCAGCTGTGGAAAGATACCGACAAGGCTTGTGCCGACCCGGCCACAGTGCTTTATTTCGAGTCGAAAGGCGGTTCGGAATATGATATCGTGGCACAGGGCACCGGCATATATAAGATTATAGAACACAATGTGACGATAAGGAAAAACTCCGACGGCACATATTTCGCTTATGGCAGACAGGATGGTCTGGTTAAGTATCTGGGCGACGCCAACTCGTCGGATGCCGCCGAGGGTACTATGTCGAGCGAGGCGAAGGGCGATTACCGTAAATGGTGGATAAAGCCGATCAGCGCCGACGGCGGCAACTATTACGGAATCAAGCCCACGATCACTGCCAAAGGTAAGCATTATCATCCGGTGTATACATCTTTCCCGATGTCGGCCAAGTCGAGCGGGGTGACCATCCACGCCATAACTAAATATGGATACGGCATGGCCGTGTCGGAAGTGGTTAACGGCACAATTGCTGCCAATACACCATGTTATATCGAGTGTGCCGGCACAGCTCAGTCGGCAAATCGCATGAATGTGGGCGGCAACGGCACGACAGTCAAGAACAATCAGATGGGGGGTGTCTATTTCGAGAACTATATGAAGACACACCAGAATCTAACCCCCTATGACCGCAAGACAATGCGTGTGCTGGGCGTGCTCTCCGACGGCTCGCTCGGTTTTGTGGTAGGTAATATCAAATATCTTCCTGCAAACCAGTCATATCTGAAAGTGCCGTCTGATGCTCCCGATGAGATACGCATCGTCACTGCCGAGGAGTATGACAAGGCCCTCAAATCGCTTCCTTCCGGCGTGTCGCTTAATGCTGCCGAGGCAAAGATGTATGTAAATTGGGAATACCAGCTCACTGCCAGTATAACTCCTGAGAACGCGAGCAGCAAGCATATCAACTGGAGCTCGTCGAATACGGCTGTGGCTACAGTCAATGCCAACGGTCGTGTGAAGGCTCTGGCCAAAGGCACTGCGATAATCACTGCCACCACAGTCAATGGCAAGACTGCGACATGTACCGTTACGGTCAATCCGGTCAATCCCGAGGCGATAGCTGTGTCTCCTACAAATTACAAATTTTATGTCGGTGACCAATATCAGCTTAAGGCGACTATCACTCCGGCCGATGTCTACAACAAGACAATCACATGGTCGACAAGCGATGCTTCAGTGGTGACAGTCGACAACAATGGCCTCATCAAGGCTGTGAAGACAGGCTCGGCCACCATCACGGCCAAAACCGCCGACGGCAAGACCGCCACATGTGCCGTAACAGTCAATCCGGTATATCCCTCGTCGATTGCACTTAACGTGCCTGAAACTTATATCCACTCAAGGGAAACTTATCAGCTTGTGGCAACGCTGACTCCTGCCGATGTTAAGGATAAGTCGTTGACATGGACTTCTGCCGACGACAATGTAGCGACTGTGGATGCCACAGGCAAAGTTACTGGCCATGCGACCGGTTCGGCGGTAATCATGGCGAAATCGGCCGGCGGCGCCTCTGCAACTTGTAAAATCAATGTCATGTCGCCTCTTCCCGAAACGGTGAGCATAAACTTTGACAGGTTGGTAATGGAAGTTGACGACACACGCAATCTGAGGGCGAATGTGACCCCTTCCGACGCTTATTCTATGGTAACATGGAAGACATCGAACACGGGGGTTGCGACTGTCACCGACGGGGGCCAGGTGAAGGCCGTCGGTACGGGTGACGCCACTGTCACCGCTACCACTTCCAACGGTCTGGAGGCGACATGCAACATCAAGGTGCTTCCTAAGGGCATCACCGCCACATCGGTGAAGGTGACACCGTCGGCGCTGAAACTCGCCGTGGGTGAAACCGGCTCGCTTTCTGCCGAGATACTCCCCGAAAATGTAACCAACCGCTTCACCACATGGAGCTCGAACAACACCAAGATAGCTACAGTCGACGCCGAAGGCAATGTGACGGCAGTTTCAGAGGGTGTGTGCATCATCTATGCGCAATGCGGCATGGTTAGAGGCTCGAGCACTGTGACAGTAAGCAATAAGGTGGATAAGATACCAGTGTCGTCAATCGTGCTCAACAACACGCATATTTCGGCTGAAATCGGCACTCAGTTCACACTGATTCCGACCGTGCTTCCCGACAATGCCACCGACAAGCGCATAAGCTGGGTTTCTGACAGCCCCGAAGTGGCTTCAGTATCGGCTGACGGAGTTGTCACCGTCAGGAACAAAGGTGTGGCAGTAGTGACCGCCATGGCTATGGACGGAAGCGGTGTAACGGCCAGATGTACCATCAACGCCTCCTCGGGCATAGCCGATGTGATGGGCGATGAGGAAGTGAATGCCGAGGTCTATACCATTGATGGCGTGCTACTTTTCAAGTCGGCTACCGTTGACGACCTCCGCTCGCTCGCCCCTGGCATCTATGTGATCAACCACCACAAAGTGCTGGTTAAGTAACCATCTGAACAGTCACGGTCTGCGGGTCTGAGGCCCGCAGACAGGTAGAAATAACTCAGGCGCCGTGATGGATTTCCGTCACGGCGCCTGAGTTATTTCTACCTGAGTGTATTATTAAAGGTGTTATTTCTCGCGCATGAACACCTGGATGGGTGTGCCGGTAAAGTTCCAGTTCTCGCGTATCTTGTTTTCAAGATAGCGGCGGTAGGGCTCCTTCACCCACTGGGGCAGATTGCAGAAGAAGATGAATGTGGGCACCTGCGCGCCTTTGAGCTGGGTGACATATTTGATTTTGATGTATTTGCCCTTGTTGGCAGGCGGGGGATAGGCTCCGATGGCCTCAAGCATTACCTTGTTGAGCTGCGAGGTAGGCACCTCGCGCTTGCGGTTGCGGTACACCTCCACGGCTGTCTCCACAACCTTGTATATACGCTGCTTGGTGAGGGCGGAGGTGAAGATGATGGGGAAGTCGGTGAACGGTGCGAAGCGCTTGCGGATGGCCTCCTCGAAATGGCGCTGCGCCTCGAGCGACTTATCCTCGGCTATATCCCATTTGTTGACGCACACCACAAGGCCCTTCTTGTTGCGCTCTATAAGACCGAATATGTTGGCGTCCTGCGCCTCGATGCCTCGTGTGGCATCAATCATCAGAATGCACACATCCGATGCCTCTATGGCGCGTATGGAGCGGATTACCGAATAGTATTCGATATCCTCGTTCACCTTCTGTTTCTTTCTGATACCGGCGGTATCCACGAGGTAGAAGTCGAAACCGAACTTGTTGTAGCGTGTATAGATGGAGTCGCGGGTAGTCCCGGCGATGTCGGTCACTATGTGGCGGTCCTCTCCGATGAAGGCGTTGATGAGGCTCGACTTTCCGGCATTGGGTCGTCCCACGATGGCGAAGCGGGGAATGTCGTCGAGGTCCTCTTCGTTGTCGGTTGGTTCGGGCAGTTTCTTGACGATTTCGTCGAGGAGGTCGCCTGTACCGTAACCGTTGACGGCGCTCACGGGATATGGGTCGCCGAGGCCGAGCGAATAGAAATCGGCCACGTTATAGAGCCAGTCGTTGGAGTCTACTTTGTTGGCGACGAGTATCACGGGCTTGCGGCTCTTGCGGAGTATCTCGGCCACATGGTCGTCGAGGTCGGTCACGCCGTTGGTGGCGTCGACCACAAAAAGTATCTCGTCGGCCTGCTCTATGGCGAGGTTTACCTGACGGTTGATTTCGGTTTCGAAAATATCGTCGGAGTTCACCACCCATCCTCCGGTGTCGACGATTGAAAATTCACGGCCGCTCCAGTCAACTTTCCCGTACTGGCGGTCGCGGGTGGTGCCGGCTGTCGGGTCGACGATTGCCTGACGCGATTCGGTGAGTCGGTTGAAAAGGGTAGATTTGCCCACGTTCGGGCGGCCTACTATGGCTACGAGCTGCGACATTTTAATTAGTTGTTAGTTATGTTGCGGCCTGCCCGTGAAGGGCATTGCCGTGGTGATGGTGTTATTCGATATATCCGAAGGCCTTGAGCTTGTTCTCGCGATTGCGCCAGTTGGGCTCAACCTTTACGTGGAGCTCCAGGTAGACGCTCTTGTCGAAGAAGCGCTCTATGTCCTTGCGGGCCTCGGTGCCTACTTTCTTGAGCATCGAGCCTCCGCGACCTATGAGGATGCCTTTCTGAGAGTCGCGCTCCACATAGATGACTGCCATGATGTGGATGGAGCGGTCACTTTCCTCGAATTTCTCCACAAGCACTTCCACGCTGTAGGGTATTTCTTTTGAGTAGTTGGTGAGGATTTTCTCACGTATAATCTCGGTGACGAAGAAGCGGGCGGGCTTGTCGGTGAGCGCGTCTTTTCCGAAATAAGGGGGCGACGGGGGCAGAAGCTCCACTATGCGTTTCATGAGGGCCGCTACGTTGAAGTCTTCCAGAGCCGAGATGGGGAATACTTCGGCGTTGGGTAGCAGCTGATGCCAACGGTCGACGATGGTGTAGAGTTCGGTATTGTTTTTGAGGAGGTCGACCTTGTTAATGACCAGAAGCACGGGAATTTTCTCTTTGGCCACACGCTCGAGGAAGTCGGCGTTTTTGGTGGGGTCTTCAACCACATCGGTCACATAAAGGAGCACATCGGCGTCGGTGAGTGCGCCCTGTGCGAAGGAGAGCATGCTCTCCTGAAGTTTGTAGTTGGGCTTTAGCACACCCGGGGTGTCGGAGAACACGATTTGGTATTCGGGTGTATTCACAATGCCTGTGATGCGGTGGCGTGTGGTCTGTGCCTTTGGGGTGATGATGCTCATGCGCTCGCCCACAAGGCGGTTCATCAGAGTGGATTTGCCCACGTTGGGGTTGCCCACGATGTTCACGAAGCCGGCTCTGTGGCCTGCGGGTACGGCGGTCTGTGCCATGGCATCGGGCTGCACGGCGGCGGCTTCAGAGGTAGTTTCGGGATGTTTGTTTTCAGTTGTCATAGTTGTGTGGTTTGTTTATCGTTTTAATATCTTCTCCTGTGGGGCGGTGAGCGTATTGTTCCCGCTCCGGGAGAGCCCCCTGTTATGATAAACAAAAATAGCATCTGAAAAGATGCTAAGCGGCAGCCCGAAGTTTCATGAACTGCACAAAAAAAGGTGTGTATCATGACGCTTTCACCGATGCCGTCATCATTTGTGCGGCATCGGTGAAAGTGTTATGTCTTATTACATGTCCCACACAAGGAGCATGGAGCCCCATGTGAAGCCTGCGCCGAACGCTGTGAGCAGTATCTTGTCGCCCTTCTTAAGCTGGTGCTTGAATTCGTCGAGGCAGATGGGAATTGATGCAGCCGATGTATTGCCGGTGTGCTGGATGTTGACGAGCACTTTCTCGGCGGGGATGCCGGCGCGTGAGCTTACGGCCTCGATAATGCGGAGGTTGGCCTGATGGGGTACGAGCCAGTCGATAGTTTCGGCGGTGAGGCCGTTGCGGTTGAGTATATCCACCGACGAGGTGTACATGTCGGTCACGGCGTTCTTGTAAACGTTGCGGCCGTCCTGAAAGAGGAAGTGCTTGCCTTCGTCGAGTGTCTTCTGTGTTGTGGGCTGTGCCGAGCCGCCTCCCCACATCACCAGATGCTCGAGTCCGCGGCCATCGACATGGAACACTCCGTCGAGTACGCCCATGCCTTCCTCATCGGTAGGCTCCACGAGCACGCAAGCCGCACCGTCGCCGAACAGCGGGCAGGTGGCGCGGTCGTTGTAGTTGACCATCGACGACATTTTCTCGGTGCATACCACGATTACTTTCTTGCGGAGACCGCTGCGGATGTAGGCGGTGGCGTCTTCGAGTGCCACGATGAATCCGGCACATGCGGCCTGAATGTCGTAACCGTAGGCATTCTTAAGACCTACTCCTTCGATGATGACTGAAGCGGTCGAGGGGAAGCGGTAGTCGGGGTTGGATGTGGCGCATATGAGCATCTCCACTTCCGCGGGGTCGATGTTCGACTCCTTAAGCATCTTGTTAACGGCTTCGATACCCATGTAGGACGAACCGCAGTCTTTTTTCAGTATGCGGCGCTCCTTGATTCCTACTCGTGTTGTAATCCACTCGTCGTTGGTGTCGACCATCTTCGAGAGCATGTCGTTGTCGAGTACATCGTCGGGGAGGTACGACGCTATGGCGCTAATCTTTGCGTTGGGCATATGGCTGGTGCGTTGTTGTGTCGGTGGCCGTAGCCGCCGGGTGGTTGCTTTTTCATAGGGGAAACATTGTCCCCTCTGTGAAGGTTTAAACTGCATGTGACATCGCCGTGCTTTCGGGGTCTATCAGGAGGCGGTGTCGGAATGTTGTCCCGTCGGCCGACGGGACGCATGGATGCGAAGAAAAGGCTGCCGGAAGCTTATCCCGGTCAGCCCTTTCGTGGCCCGACCGGAGGGGTCAGACTACGGTGTTCTTCTCGATGGCAATTTTGCCGCGGTAGTAGCCGCACTCATTGCATACGCAGTGATATACGTGCCAAGCGCCGCAGTTGGGGCAGATGGCGAGTGTGGGCATAGCAGCTTTGTCGTGTGTACGACGCTTTGCGGTGCGTGTCTTCGATTGTTTTCTTTTAGGATGTGCCATTGTCTTATATTGTTTTTTCTTTTATGATTTCTTATAGCGGGTGACTCAGTCTTCGGGAGAGTCCGAAGGGGTGTCGTCCGTCATCGTGTCCATTTCGTCCATCAGTTCGTCTTCAAGTTCGGCATCGGCATCCGACTCTGAGTGGGCGCGGTGCTTTCTGAGCAGTGAGCTCATGGCTCTGTTGCATTTCCCCAGCGGATGTACATGCTTGATGGGAATGGAGAGCGACACTGTGTCGTATATCATGTAAGCGACATTGAGGAATGCGTCGCCGAACGGTATCTCGATGATTTCATCGGAATCGTCGCGATAGTCGTCGCCATATTTCACGTTGATGCAGTATGTGGTGTCGACCGGAAGCTCAAGGTCGTCGAGACACCTGTCGCAAGGCACTGTCACTGTGCCTTTAAGCTCGAACGACAGCACGTACACATCGTTGTGGAAGTCTACCGTGAGCTTCACATTCACATCGGCATCGCGCACATCCTGACTCTCCATATTCTCGAAAAAGAATTTGTCGAGATGGTATTCGAATGTGTGCACCCCCGGAGCAAGATTGCGCAGGGGTAACTTAAACTGGCTGAACTTTCCCATAGGTATGGTCTGCGGAAAAACTTTGCAAAGTTAGGTATTTTCTATTTGATTACCAATTTTTCCGAAAAAAATTAGCGAAAAGGCACTTCGGCGATGGCCGCCCTACTCTCAACTGGCAAGTGCAAAATTATCGATTTGTCGGAAGAAAACATTCTTGGGAGAGTCAAAATTTAGTTT
>CAKTFH010000034.1 GCA_934555895.1 uncultured Muribaculaceae bacterium
GTCACAGATAAGAAATTTTTCATCTTCCGTCTCTGCAATCTATATGCTTAAACACAGGTTTATTACCATGCGCCGCATTGTGATGGTTGGAGAACGGAATGCCGAGAAAGTCGCATACATATGGTAGCGAATGCGACGAGCACATCGATTTAGGGATGGCACGCCGTGATGCCGCCAGTGTGCAGTAAAATGTGTAGTCGGGGTAATCCATCCGATAGGTGCGGTGGGCCGCCCTGATGCATTTTTCGTCGAAAGCCTTGTTGTGGGCCACCAAAGGAAGATTCCCGATTATTGGCGCCAGACGCCTCCACACTCGGTCGAAAGTGGGAGAGTTCTCTGTGGTTTCGCGGCTGATGCCGTGAATCTGTTCGGTGAAACATCTGAAATAATACTCTGGCTCGGGTCGCACCAGTTCATAAAACCGCGCTGTGATCACACCTCCCTCAACCTTCACGGCACCTATGGCACAGATGCTTTCGGGATGGTTGTTGGCCGTTTCCACATCAATGGCTACAAAGTTGTCCATATGCAGATAGAATTAGAGGAAATAGGGAGAATGCGGTCAGCTGATGGCATCGCGCACCTGCTCCATGAGCCAGCTCGGAGTGGATGTGGCACCACAGATGCCTACACTTTCGGCTCCTTCTAGCCACGACGGGTCGATTTCCGATGCGTTGCTTATAAGATGTGTCTGAGGATTCTCCTCAAGGCAGTTGGCATAGAGCACACGGCCGTTGCTGCTCTTTTTCCCTGCTACGAAAAGCACCACGCTGTGGTTGCGTGCGAAGCGGCGTATCTTTTCCACGCGGTTCGCCACCTGACGGCATATGGTGTCGTAGCTCTCGAAGCTCACATCCGGCGCCATGCGGCTGCCGATGGCGTCGATTACGGCGCGGAAGCCCTCGAGCGACTTGGTGGTCTGGGAATAGAGCGCTATTGGGCGGTTGAAATCGAGTTTGTCAATCTCATCGATGCTCTCTATCACTATGGCCTCTCCTGCAGTCTGGCCAACCAGACCGTTCACCTCGGCATGCCCTTTTTTGCCGTAAATTACAATCTGTGGTTTGCGCGGGTCGGTGTGACTCTCCTTGATGCGTTGCTGCAGGCGGAGCACCACCGGGCATGTGGCGTCGATTATCTCTATGCCGTTGCGCTCGGCAATGTCGTAGGTCGACGGCGGTTCGCCGTGGGCGCGCAGAAGCACCTTCCCGCCGTGCATTTCTTTCAGGTCGTCGTGGGTGATTACACCGAGCCCTTTGCGTGCCAGACGCTGCACCTCGTCGCTGTTGTGCACTATGTCGCCGAGGCAGCTCAGATGGCCGCTTTTAGCCAGTTCCTCTTCAGCTTTATGAATGGCTGTGACTACTCCGAAGCAGAATCCTGAGTCGCTGTCGATTTCTATGCGCATTTATCGTAGGTGTTAATCATTTGCAAACCTCCGCCACTCTCTGGCGCACGAGGTTCATTAACCATCGGTCCTGTTCCTCGAGGTTCATGTGCGAGTTGTCGAGGTCGACCGCGTCCGCGGCGCGGCGCAGAGGGCTCTCAGCTCTGGTCTCGTCCTGATGGTCGCGGCTGACGACATTGGCGAGCACTTCCTCATATGATGCCGGCATGCCTTTCTGTATAAGCTCGGCCACGCGGCGTTCGGCTCGTGTTTCGGCCGGAGCGTTCACAAATATCTTGAGCTCGGCATCGGGAAACACCGTTGTGCCTATGTCGCGGCCGTCCATCACTATTCCTTTTTCTTTGCCCATTGCCTGCTGCAGGCGCACAAGGGCATGGCGCACGGCCGGAACGGCTGCCACTGCCGAGACATTGTCGCTCACGGCCATGCCTCTGATTTCGCGTTCAACATCCTCGCTGTTGAGCATGGTATGCTGGGTGCCGTCGGGTTGAACGGCGAATGTGATACTGATTTCGGGTAAGGCCTTGGTGAGTTCATCGGTTTTTAAAGGGTTGATCATGCCATGCCGCATTGCATAGAGCGTGACGGCTCGATACATCGCTCCCGTATCCACATATCTGTATCCGATGGCTTTGGCGAGCGATTTGGCCATGGTGCTTTTGCCTGACGAGGAATAGCCGTCGATGGCTATAACTATTTTCTTGTTGCAGTTGTCGGTTGTCATGTTTTTGTGCGTTATGCCTGTCTCTTCAAATGCTTGCCTTAGTTGTAGAGTATGTCGTTGAGATTGAGGTTGAGATTGAGCATCATGGTCATGGCACCGGAATGAGGCTGTGCCAGAGCTACTGATGCATTGAAGCGTCGGAGATTTATACCTGCTCCCAGTGAGAAACCTGAGATGAAGCTACGTTTGTAGGTGCTCATGTCAGTGCGGCTTTTGTAATTGTAGCCCAGCGCAATGAAGAAACGCTCGCTGGGTATGAAGTCCACGCCGAAAATGAGGTGTCGGAAAAGATTTGATGCGAATTTGTCTTTTTTCTTGAAATCTCCGTCAGACAATCCGTCGCCGGTCTCGTAGAATGGAAGATGCCATTTGGTAAGATTCCATGCCGTGATGGAGAACCTGATCGGCAGTCCCGAGAACATTTTTGCGACACCAAGCCGCACATCTATTGGCAGACGGTCATAGGTGGAGTTGAATCGTTTAAGCTGACCTCCGAGGTTGGCTACTACTGCCGAAAGCGAGAGCTCACTGTCGGGGTCGAAATAGTTTATGCCAAGGTCGGTTGCCACGGCGAAGGCTGAATATTGCTCATATGAGCTGTAGAGCATCTTCAAGGCGATGCCGCCGCGCAGACGGTCGGTGATGTCGTAAGAGAAAGCTCCGCTGAAATTTATATCCGACGGGGAGAAAGACCCTATCGGGTTGCCGAATTCGTCGGTGCCCTCCATTTTGCCGTAGCCGAAATAAC
Source organism: uncultured Muribaculaceae bacterium (assembly GCA_934555895.1). Classification (GTDB taxonomy): domain Bacteria; phylum Bacteroidota; class Bacteroidia; order Bacteroidales; family Muribaculaceae; genus UBA7173. Next base: position 2,881 of record CAKTFH010000034.1, read on the forward strand.
GTATTCCGGCGCTCCAGGCGCCTCTCTCGCCTATGGCGTGGGCATAACGCACTCCGGCGAAATTGCTTTGACCCATATAGTGCATGTAATCCACAAGCACCTGATTGTCCATCTCCGGTCCCATAAGGGCTGGGTTCTGGTCGGTTACGCTCAGCTCGTCTTCAACAGCGGTTATGTTCACTCCGCCGAGGCCATATATGCGCGCCGAGGAGGTGATGTTCAGATATTGGTAGGCCGTGCTGCCGTCTTGGGCATTGGCTGAAATGGCCACTGCAAGAAGGCATAGAAGCCATCCGAAGCATCGCCGTGCACTCAGTGTGTATTTTGATAAAATTTTGTCTGTCATTAATTGTCAATATGTTATAGCTGAAGTTGTAACATTGTCGTAGGTCTTCAGCTTGTGGTGCGCACATTTAATAAACGCAAAATTCCACATTCTATTACGTGGAGTGCAAAGGAAAAAATATCAAAAAAATCACTTTGATGCTTGCATGTTTTAAAAGGGAAATTACTAACTTTGCGGCTTTAAAAGTGAGATATGAAATTCACCAAAATGCATGGCGCCGGCAACGACTACATCTATGTCAATTGCATCGATGGAACGTTTGGCGGCGACGATGCTGAGATAATAAGCGATGACGCCAGGCTGGCTGATATTGCCCGCCGTCTGAGCCGCCCCCATTTCGGAATAGGTGCCGACGGCCTGGTGATGATTCTCCCTTCGGATGTGGCCGACATGCGCATGCGCATGTTTAACGCCGACGGATCAGAGGGCCGCATGTGCGGCAATGCCACCCGTTGCATCGGCAAGCTTGCTCACGACAATTCCATCATTGGTAAAGATAAGACATCACTCGCGCTCGAAACCGCTTCGGGTGTGAAATATCTTACGCTTTTTGTCGGCGACGACGGCCTTGTAAAAGAGGTGACGGTCGACATGGGCGCTCCAGTGTTGAGTGCCGGCGAGGTGCCTGTGGTTCTCCCCGATGGTTGCGACCCTTATGCCGTGCCGGCATCGGCATGTGGCGATGAGTTTGTCATAACTCCTGTCAGCATGGGCAATCCCCACGGTGTGGTGTTTGTCGACGAAATCACCGATAGGCTCGTGCTTGCGGTCGGTCCGCAACTCGAGGTACACCCCATGTGGCCCGATCGCGCCAACATAGAGTTTGCTCGCCTGAATCCAGACGGCAGCATCGACATGCGCGTGTGGGAGCGCGGAAGCGGCGAGACTCTCGCATGTGGCACAGGCGCCTGCGCCACCGCTGTGGCGGCAATGCTTACAGGCCGTACCTCCGCAGGGAAGGTTACGATACATCTCATCGGCGGCGACCTCACCGTGGCATGGGACGGCACTCCGTCAGGCCATGTGATGATGACCGGACCAGCCACGACGGTTTTCACCGGAGATGTCACACTTTAATAATTTAATGTAAGAATTGACCATGTTTCATATAAACGACAATTTCCTGAAGCTCCCCGAAAGTTATCTGTTTTCGGAAGTGGCACGCCGTATCGCGGCTTTCAAGGAGGCCAATCCGGAAGCCGATGTGATACGCATGGGCATAGGTGATGTCACCTTGCCACTCTGTCCGGCGGCAGTGGAGGCCATGCACCGTGCCGTCGACGACGAAGCCAATACCACTACTTTCCATGGCTATGGTCCGGAGCAAGGGTATCCTTTCCTGCGTGAGGCTATTGCCGAGCATGACTATAAGGCAATCGGTGTGGAAATCTCGCCGGACGAGATTTTTATCAGCGACGGTGCCAAGAGCGATACAGGAAATATAGGTGATATTCTCGCCAAAGGCAATCGCGTGGCTGTCACCGATCCGGTTTATCCGGTTTATGTCGATACAAACGTTATGGCAGGCCGTTCCGGCGACATCGTTGACGGGCGCTGGAGCAACATAATATATCTTCCCGTGACAGCTGAAAACGGCTTTGTGCCTCAGCTCCCGGCCGAGGTGCCCGATGTGATATATCTTTGTTATCCCAACAACCCCACAGGCACCACTCTCACCCGTGCCCAGCTTAAGGTCTGGGTCGATTACGCCCTTCAGCATAAGTCGCTCATCCTGTTCGATTCGGCTTACGAATCGTTCATCCGCACCGACGATGTGCCCCATTCCATCTACGAAATCGAGGGCGCGCGCAAGGTTGCCATAGAGTTCCGCAGTTTCTCGAAGACAGCAGGTTTCACCGGAGTGCGCTGCGGCTACACCGTAGTGCCGGAGGAACTCACCGGTGCCGACGAGAACGGCAATCCCGTTTCACTCCGCAAGCTCTGGAACCGCCGTCAGTGCACCAAGTTCAACGGTGCAAGCTACATATCGCAGCGTGCCGCTGCCGCCATCTACACCCCTGAAGGCAATGCGCAGACACGCGAGGCCATAGACTACTACCTGCGCAACGCCTCGTTGCTCCGCGAGGGTCTTGAAAATGCCGGTCTCGAGGTGTTCGGTGGTGTTAATGCTCCTTATGTCTGGATTAAGACTCCGGGCGATATGGATTCATGGGCATTTTTCGACCTCCTGTTGAGCAGATGCCACGTGGCAGGCACACCCGGCAGCGGCTTCGGTCCCTCGGGCGAAGGATATGTGAGACTCACGGCCTTCAACACCTACGAAAACACCGCCGAAGCGGTGAGGCGGATTGCCGCCGCCCGGCTCGGCGGCAGCTGACCTCTCGGCCTCGGGGGCTCCTGAAGATTCAACGCTTCGGGAGCCCCCGCCGCTATAGGGGTGCCGATTCGGCACACATTAATAATGTATAGATTCATAATCCATCAAATAGTTCAATCACAACTGATTATGTCATTACTTCGATTCAAAGTGGTAAAAGAGGCCTCCGACCGCAAGACTGTGCCGGTTGAGACCCCTGCAGAGCGCCCGGAGCGTTACTACGCAGAAGCTGTGTTCAATCGCGAGAAAATGTTCGAGTATCTTCCTAAGAAGACATTCGACAGCCTCGTGTACGCCATCGACAACAAGCAGCCTATTTCGCGCGAGCTCGCCGACAGCGTTGCTGACGGAATGCGCAAGTGGGCCATTGAGAATGGCGCGCGCCATTACACACACTGGTTCCACCCGCTCACCGGAGGCACCGCCGAGAAGCACGACTGCTTCATAGAGCATGACGGCAAAGGCGGCGTAGTGGAGGAATTCACAGGCAAGCTTCTCGTGCAGCAGGAACCAGATGCTTCCAGCTTTCCCAACGGCGGTATCCGCAACACTTTCGAGGCTCGTGGATATTCGGCATGGGATATCTCCTCGCCGGTGTTCATCCTCAACAAGACACTTTGCATACCTACTATATTTGTGTCGTACACAGGAGAGGCTCTTGATTTTAAGACACCGCTCCTCAGGGCACTCAACGCCGTCGACAAGGCTGCCGCCGATGTGGCACGCTATTTCGACAAGGATGTGCGCCACGTGAACTCCTATCTTGGATGGGAGCAGGAGTATTTCCTGGTCGACGAGGCCCTTTACAATGCCCGTCCCGACCTGGTGCTCACAGGACGCACCCTCATGGGGCATGAAAGCGCCAAGAACCAGCAGCTCGAGGATCACTATTTCGGGGCTATCCCCTCGCGTGTGGAGGCTTTCATGCTCGACCTTGAGACAGCATGCCACCGTCTCGGCATTCCCGCCCATACCCGTCACAATGAGGTTGCGCCCAATCAGTTCGAGCTGGCTCCCATTTTCGAGGAGACCAACCTCGCCAACGACCACAACCTTCTGCTCATGAGCGTGATGAGTGAGGTGGCACGCAAACACAATTTCCGTGTGCTCCTGCATGAGAAACCGTTTGCCGGCATCAACGGCTCGGGTAAGCACAACAACTGGAGTCTGGGCACCGACACCGGCACACTGCTTTTCGCTCCCGGCAAGACACCCCGCGAGAACCTGCGCTTCATCGCTTTCTTCGCCAATGTAATGGCTGCGGTGAACACCCACAACGCCCTGCTGAAAGCTTCGATCTCTTCCGCCACCAACGCCCATCGTCTGGGAGCCAACGAGGCACCCCCTGCCATCATATCGATTTTCGCCGGAAAACAGATTTCGGATATCCTCGACAAGCTCGAGAATTCGTCGGAGGACGAGCTCATCACCTTCGGCGGTAAGGAGGGCATCGACATGGGAGTGGCACAGATTCCCGAGATTATGCTCGACAACACCGACCGCAACCGTACATCACCCTTTGCGTTCACCGGCAACCGCTTCGAGTTCCGTGCCGTAGGTTCGTCGGCCAACTGCGCTTCGGCCATGATTGCCCTCAACGCAGCCGTAGCCGACCAGCTCAGGCAGTTCAAGGCCAAGGTCGATGCCCGCGTGGAGCGTGAGGAGAGCCTCTACCACGCCATTCTCGAGGAGACAAAGGCGCTTATTGCCCGCAGCAAGGCCATCCATTTCGACGGCAACGGCTACTCCGAGGAGTGGAAGGCCGAGGCTGCACGCCGTGGCCTCGACTGCGAGACCTCGGTACCACGCATCTTCGACGCATATCTGCGTCCGGAGTCGATAAAGATGTTTGCCGATACCGGCGTGTTCACCGAACTTGAGCTCCGTGCCCGCAACGAGGTGAAATGGGAGACATATACGAAGAAAATCCAGATTGAGGCACGTGTGCTCGGCGACCTCGCCCTCAACCACATCATCCCCGTGGCTACACGCTACCAGAGCATGCTCGTAGACAATGTTGTCAAACTCAAATCGCTTTTCGCTGTCGAGAAAGCCGACGAACTTACAGCAGGCGAGCTTGGGACTATCGAGAAGCTCTCGCGTCATATATGCGCCATCAAGAAAGAGACAGAGGATATGGTAAATGCACGCAAGGATGCCAATCGCATCGAATCGGAGCGTGAGAAGGCTATAGCCTACCACGACAATGTGGTGCCCGCCATGGAGCGCATCCGCTACCATATCGACAAACTTGAGCTGATGGTCGACAACGAGATGTGGCCTCTGCCCAAATATCGCGAAATGCTTTTTATCAGATAACATATCAATACCGATATCCCCATTGAAGCGGGGCCGGTCCCCCAATAGGCACGGCCCCGCTTTATATTTCCCCCCTCTCTCTGTTTACTTTTATAATGGAACCTCTCAAACATGAATGCGGAGTAGCTATGATAAGGCTCCGCAAACCTTTGGCGTATTATAAGAAAAAATATGGATCGGTGCTCTACCCTCTCCGTAAGCTTTACCTTCTCATGGAAAAGCAGCACAACCGTGGTCAGGAAGCCGCCGGAATAGGAGTGGTGAAGCTTCACGGTATGCCTGGAAATGAATACGTGTTTCGTGAGCGCGCTATGGGTTCAGGAGCCATCACCGAAATATTCTCAAAAGTGTTTCCGCTGCTTTCTGAAATCGGAGTGGATTCAATGACCGATGATGAAGCCGAAGTTTTGGCACCGTTTTTAGGAGAGATCCTTATGGGGCATCTCCGTTATTCCACCACGGGCAAGAGCGGTATCTCATATGTACATCCCTTCCTGCGACGCAACAACTGGCGTTCACGCAATTTGCTCATGTGTGGTAATTTCAATCTCACCAATGTGCACCGCGTGTTCGACAGCATTGTGGCCCGCGGGCAGCATCCGCGCATATATTCCGACACGGTAGTGCTTCTGGAGCAACTCGGTTACGAGCTCGACAAGGAGAACCACCGCATCTACCGCGATTTGCGCAACACGATGGTCGATCCTGAGCTCGCCCATGCCATAGAAGACCGCATCGATCTCACACGGGTGCTCCGCGCGGCTGCCCCTGCGTGGGACGGCGGTTTTGTGATTTGCGGCGCAACCGGTTCGGGTGATATGTTTGCACTTCGCGACAGCCATGGCATACGACCTGCATATTATTATATCGACCCGGAGGTCGTAGTGGTTACATCGGAGCGCCCGGTCATACAGACGGTGTTTGATGCTCCGTTGAGCGAGGTGCACGAGCTGGAGCCCGGCAATGCCCTGATAGTGCGCAAGCGCGGCGAGGTTGGCATCCACCGCATCTTGCCTGAGGATACCAACGCGCGGTGCTCGTTCGAGCGCATATATTTCTCTCGCGGCAACGATACTGATATCTACCGCGAGCGCAAGTCTTTGGGTCATATTCTCGCTCCGGCTGTCAGCGATGCGGTCGACGGCGACCTTGAGCATACAGTGCTGTCGTTTATTCCGAATACTGCCGAAGTGGCTTTCATGGGGCTTGGCGAAGGTCTGCAGGAACTTATCGACCGTGACTCCGCGGAACGCATCTCCGCTCTCGCCGCCAAAGGCACTCCCGACCCCGGGCTTCTGAGTGAAATACTGTCGCGCCGTGTGCGCACTGAAAAAGTGGCGTGGAAAGACATAAAGCTTCGCACGTTCATAGCCGAGGGCAGTTCGCGCAACGACCTTGCCGCGCATGTCTACGACATCACTTACGGCAGTATCACTCCCGGCGTAGACAATCTGGTGATAATCGACGACTCCATAGTGCGCGGCACCACTCTGCGCCAGTCGATCATCACTATGCTGGCTCGTCTTAATCCGAAAAAAATCGTTGTCGTGAGTTCATCGCCTCAGGTGCGCTATCCCGATTACTATGGTATAGATATGTCGCGTCTCGGCGAATTCGTGGCATTCCGCGCTGCCATCGCGCTGTTGCGTGAGCGGGGCATGCAGCAGGTTATCGATGACACCTATGCCGAATGTCTGCACCAGCTATCACTGCCCGACGACAGACAGATAAATGCCGTAAGAGCCATATACGCTCCTTTCACCGCCGCCGAGATTTCGGAGATGATAGCCAGGATGGTGACTCCCGAAGGCATCTCGAGCAAGGTGCAGATTATCTATCAGAGTCTGCAGGGGCTGCATGAGGCGGTGCCCGGATTCCCCGGCGACTGGTATTTCTCGGGCCGTTACCCCACTCCCGGCGGCAACCGCCTGGTAAATCAGGCTTTTGTGGATTTCTACGAAGGGCACAGCGACCGCCGACACGACTGACACTTTCCCATCCTGCGGGTGAACCTTAGCAGAGGCATGTGTGTTTGAATGTTAAATTCAACACATATGCTTATGCTTTACAGGAACATTATCGCCGGAGCATGTCTCGCGACTGCCACATCAGTAATGATGGCGGACACGCCACACATGACACGCCAGCATGTGGATGACCTCATCAAAAACACCAAAGTGATTCATATCGACGGTAATGAATCTCCTGAGGATAAACTCCTTGCCGAAGACTCACTGCGCCGAGAGATGATATCGTTTTATTACGACCAGTTCAGGCATTTCGATAATCCTGCCGCCCCTTTCTTCCAGTTCATGAGTCGCGACGCCCACCTCACTATGGGCATCGGAGGAGTGGTGCGCATGCGCATGTATTACGGTTTCGGTGGCGACATCCCCTCGCCTGCGTTTGCGCCGTATCTGATTCCGATACCGGAGAATCCGTCTGCGCGTCGCCATCTCGGCACCACTCCTGCCGGAACGTGCATCTTCTTCCAGGTGCTCGGACAGAACAAGGTGTTCGGTAAATATCAGCTCTATATCGAGGCCAACTTCAACGGCTATGGTTCCCGCGACTTCCATTTGAAAAAAGCCTTCGCCCGGTGGCGTGATTTCACTCTCGGACTAGCGCCATCCACTTTCAATGACGATGCCGCGCAGCCTCCGATGGTCGATTCAAACGGCCCCGAGAATCAGATTTCCGTGAATAACGTGCTTTTCCGCTATATGCCCTCTATCGGCAAGCACTGGGTTCTGGCCGTGTCGGCCGAGAGCCCGTCGTCGCCGGCACAATATACCACTGACAATTCTACATGTTCCTCGGTAAGCAACTGGACTCCTGACCTGTGTGCTTTCGTTCAGTATCAGTGGGCAATAGACCAACATGTGCGCCTGTCGGGTCTGTACCGCACTATGCCATACCGCAATCTGCTGCAGCAGAGCAATCATAATGTGGCAGGATGGGGCCTGCAGCTAAGCGGGGTGGGACGCCCGTCGACTAACACCACCATTTATTTTTCCGGAAGCTACGGCCACGGCTACACGAGTGTGCTAAATGACCTGCTCATGGGCAGCTACGACCTTATGCCCGACCCTCTCGACGCCGGCAGGATGTATTCGCCGGCCGCATACGGCTGGAATGTGGGCTTTCAGTATAATTTCCGCCCCAATCTGTTTGCAAGTGTTTCAGGAGGCCAGGTGCGCTATCTGCCGCGCAGGGCAGTGGCTCCGACAGAATACCGTTTCGGCCAGCTGCTGTGTGTGAATATGTTCTGGAATCCCACTCCGCGCACTCAGTTCGGCATAGAATATGACTGGGGGCGTCGTGTCGACCAGTCGCATGCGCAGGCCAACGCACACCGTATCGGTGCCGTGGCGCAGTTCTCGTTCTGATGCCTGTTATCCGAGGCTGAAACGTGGTTTTATCGACGGTATGCAACCTATAGATTCCTTGAAGGCGCAAAGTCCTACCGAAGGTATTCCGTCTTCGGAAGACGGGCCTATGTCGAGCATCGAGGCGCCAAAGGCATAGCACTGTCTGAACACATCGTAGGTGAACCGCGACATGGCATACTGCTTGTCGTGCCCGGGCGCATCTCCCCAGTAGACCGCCTGCATGATGTCGGGCGTCACATGGTAGATTACCGCCGCTGCCACATCCTCGCCGTCGAGGCTCATTACCATACATTCTGTGTCGGCGATGGGTGCCGTGCGGATTACATCGTCGAGTGTCATGCGCAGGGGGTAGCCTTTCCACCGGCGGTTCGTCGCAATCACATTGTAGGCCCTTTCTATGTCGGCATCGCTTTTGCCGAGCAGTTCGGTGTGAAACGGTAGCCTTGAAGCCCTGTTGAAATGCTTCCTTGCGGTTGCGTTCATGCGCGACAGTATGCTGTCTTCGGGACTATCCGGGTCCAGACCGCGCAGATCGTAATGGTAGCTGATGTCGGTGTAAAGCGGCTCTCCTTTGAGCATGAGTGCATTGACTGTCTTGGCATAAAGCTCGGGGTCGTAGATAGTGGGGGGCAGGAACAGTTCGGCTTTCATGCCGAGCTGCTGCGCGTATGCTTTCGTGAGGTCCACGCAGGCGTGCACCACCTCCACCGATACGTTTCCGTTCTTTAGATAGCCTCCGAACGGTGCCGAAAACGGAGATAGAAGCCGGCCTCCGCGTTGCCCTAAGATAATGCCCATGCGCCATTTGGTATCGCCCATGAGAAGGTAGTGGAGTTGGTCGGCTTTGCCGGCGTTGAGCTCTGAGAACTCCACGCTGTTGAACATATGGCTGCTCCCTTTTGGGAAAATTTCGGCAAATTCTCCGGCGCTTACTTTCTCGAGATGCATGCTGTCGCTCATAGGTCAGTGTGTTTTGGGTGAGAAATGCAGCAGTTTGAGGTTCGACTTCACCTCACCGCTGCGGCCGAGGTCGGTGACATGCTCATATTTCAGGTCGGGACGCTGTTCCTTGGTCACGTAATCCACATCATGTTCACTAAGCACAAGGTAACCCTCCGAGGGTTGTTCCGCGTCGAAGCGGAGCAGACGATCGTCGGTGTAGAATCCGAGGGTGTAGAAACGTTCCATGCGGCCGTGGCGGAAAGAATATACTTTCTCGTTATCGGGTACTGTCGCCGAAAGGCGTGTTGCAAGCGGAAGGTCGCTTTTATAGTTCATCGAGGCGGGGAGTGCGGCGGCTTGTATCATCATGTAGAGCAAAGGCATGAACAGCAGAGTAGACTGCAGTCCTATCCTGGCATTGCGTTTTATCATCGTGATGCCAAGCAGCGCGGCCCCGATAAGGCTGAGGATGCACATAGCCGGCGGCAGTACGCGGTGCCCCTCCCCTGAAAGCATCTCGATGATGCGCAGGGTGTTACCGTGGCCGAACGGCGGCACAATTCCGGCCATCACAAGCAGGATAGCAGCCGAGGCCAGAATGCCGAGAACTGCAATCACCCATCCGAATGCCTTGACGGTGCGCGGTGCCTTGGCGGCGAGACTGAAAGCGTATTTAGCCAGAAAATAGGCTGTGAATGGATAGACAGGCAGAAGATATGAGCCGCGTTTGCTCTTTGGTATGCAATAGAATACAAAGATGAGTACCGCGGCCAGCATAGCGAACAATTCCATTGGCTGCATGGCCTTGAGACGGGAGAGCAGCGAGCCCGACCGGCGCTTTATCCAGCTCCAGGGACGGCTGAAGAGTCCTATAAGGGCCAGAAGGGTAAACGGTGCGAATCCCGAAAGTATGGCGCCGAAATTATACCATACCGAGTGCTCGTGTGAACCGTAGCTCATTGAACCTGTGAAGCGTCCGAAATTCTCCTCCAAGGCCAGGTCTAAAAATTCACGGCCACCCTGATGATATGCCGCGACATACCACAGGGCCGGAAGTATGAGCGAAAGCAGACCTGCGAGTCCTACGCTGACAATTGGGCGCCAGAAGCCTTCGCCGCCTTTTATCCAGCGGAACACCACAGCCACCATGCAGGGGAGGAGCATCCCCACAGGACCCTTGGTGAGCACGGCACCGCTCATGAGAAGCGCGGCGATGAGCGACGGACGCCATGTCCCTTCGGGGTGGCTCTCCCACTGGCGGTATAAAGCCAGCATGGCAGTGACCATGAAGGCTGTTAGCAGCATGTCGACACGGCAGATGGTGGCCGACCGGAAAAACTCAAAGGCGCAGGCCGTGATGAGCACTGTGGCAGCAGCAATAGAAGCACCCGAGCGTTTGCGGATGAAGAAATAGACGGTCATCAGCATCACCACGGCGCTCAGAGCCGACGGAATGCGTGCCAGGAACTCGGTCACTACACCGCCGTTGAGCCATCCCAATGCGGCTATGCACCACGCCAGCATCGGCGGTTTGTAGGGAATGTCGGTGCCGAAGCTGACAGGAAGAATCCAGTTGCCTTGATGGAGCATCGACACGGCCACCACGGCCTCGCGGGGCTCGCCTTTGGTGGTGAAAAGCGTTTCGGAGAGGAAGGGTACGAAAAGGCACAGCAGAAGCGCCGCCAGCAGCAGCGCTTCCGTTGTGATTGCAGGTTTGCGGTAAGTGTTCACGATTGGTAAGATGGTAAGATTGCGAGTCCTACGACGGCATCAGTTGCCGAACGAGAGGGTAGTGTAATATTGGCCGGAATATCCCGAGTTGAACGACAGTGTCACATACCGTCCACCGGCTCCGTACCATGTGGCGGAGGTGAGGGTGGGATTGTTCGTGGTCTGAACGGGTGCGCCATACTGCATGCAGAAGGTGTTGTAGAGGCTGTTGTAGCGTCCCATGTCGTAGTAGGGTGTGGTGTAGGTGAACTGCGAGCCGTAGAGTCTGCCGCCATTGTAATACAGCGCTGCATCGGGCCAGTAGAAGTTCATCTGGGGCACATCGGAGAGATAGACCACATCGTTGCCGTAGGAGCTCACGGTATATCCGTCGTTGATAAGGGCGTTGATGCTCGCGTTGATGGCAGTGCCGAGGGTGATGCCGAGAATGGTTCCGAACACCGGACCGCCGCTTACATATCTCCACCTTGGTGGGGGCACAGGTCTGTGGTACGCTCCGAAGAAAGGCACTGGATGACGGTAGCCGTGTCCGTGGTGGCGGGGAGGCTTGGGGGGAGCCGGTGGTCTGTGATAGCCGGGACGGTTGTAACCGGGTCCGTGACCGGGTTCGGGGTGATAACCGTGCTCGGGACGATAGTTGTTCTGGCCATGTCCGAAGTCGGGGCGGTGGTTGCCTGATCCCGGGCCGTGTCCCGGACGATTCATGTCAGGGCGATTAATATCCGGACGGTTACCACCGGGGCGGTTGCCGCCGGGTTGCTGCGGACGGGAGGGGCGACCGGGATTGGCCGGACGATTATGGTTATTGCCCTGTGGACGGTTGTTGTTGCCTTGTGGACGGTTGTGGCCACCATGGTTTCCCGAGGGACGCGACTGGTTGCCGGGATTGCGGGCCGGGGCCGACTGGCTCTGGCCTGAGGAGGTGTGACCACCGCGGCCGCGGGTCTGAGCCTCGGCCAGGGGAGCGGCGAGCATGGCGAGCGACACCATGAATGCCGTAGTTGCTTGGAATATCCGTTTCATTTTTCTTTCCTCCTTATTATTCTTAAAGGGATTAGTTTAACCTCATTTTAAAGGCTTCTTTAACTTTTAGAATGAAAAAACGCTCCAAAGGTTTAACCATCCACTGTTTTTATCCCCTTCTCCCGCAAATTTACAAAAAATAAGAATGCTACAGGCTTTAAGATCTTAATATGTCTGAGCATTTCCACAATATCCTTAGAAACAAATACCGAATATAATGCGAATTCACTCTAACTCTCTGCAAATCATCCGTTAGCTCAATGCTAATTGTACTAAATCAGTACTGTATGGATAGTTGGAGAAAAATAGACGCAATCGTTTTATTGATATTTACGGTCGTTGATGATTTTTAATTACCCCAATTTTCCCAAATCTCCGCGTTGCTAATCGGATTCGAGCCGAAGAAATTTGTTCATACGGGAGATACAGCGTTTTTTCTGATCGAGATTTGGATGTACATACAGATTGAGTGTTGTCGCAACATTTGAGTGTCCGAGTATTACACTTACGGTTTTATAGTCGCATCCGCTTTCAATGCATCTGGTGGCGAATGTATGGCGCAATCCGTGGAACACTATTGACGGGATTTCAAGCCGTTTGAGAATCCGGCTGAAAGTCTCCCGGTATGTGCGGGGTTCTTTCGCTTTGGAGCCTTCGCCGACCACATACTTTTCTACGCTCTGCTGTTTTTTTACCACCTTCAAGGCTTTGAAGAGGAGCGGAGATATGGGGATTTCCCGGTTTGAATTCCGGGTCTTGGGCGTGGAGATGTATTGTTCTGTTGCCATTAGGTCACAATTGTAGATTCGTCCTGCAGTGCCCGCTACTGTAATAATACGACGTGTCATATCTACATCCTTCCATTGAAGGGCACAAACTTCGCCTATGCGCAAGCCGCAGCACAGAGCAATCATTATCCCTATATTCTGTAGTGTCGGGGCGGATGAAATCGCGTTCAGCAGTTTTTTGTGGTCAGGTAATGACAGCACGGGCAAATTGCGTACGGATGTATCCGAGGGATATTCGATGTCCCACGAAGGCGTCTCAAACATTCCTCTCTTTGCCCCGAAACGTCCGACGGACTTAAGTACAGCGATAATGTCATGGACAGTTTTCTTACTCAGCCCTGCCTCAAGCTTGTCAAGTGCAAATTGCTGTACTTCTGCCTCTGATATAGACACGGAATCGGCGAAAACGGGCATGAGGTGAGTCTTTAGAATAAGAGCATAGGCGCAGTATGTCGAGTGTTTGACTACGCTGCGCCTGTTTTCTTTCCATAGTTCGGCTATTTCGCGGAAAGTAGATGTGTTGTGCATACTTTGTGATTTTTATGATTCACAAGATATGCGCTGTCTTATTTTAACGGTTGCCTTTCGCTCGGTTGTGGTGCTTGCAGAGCAGCTGACAGTTTGAGATGTCGGTCGCGCCCCCTTTGCTCCATGCCGTGACATGATCGGCATCCATTTCGTTCAACTTCCATATCTTGTTTGCGTTTGCGTCATGGCCTATGGCACAGAAAGGACAGTTGGACTTGCCGGCGGCTTTCGCCTGTTCGGTCTGGCTAGCATATACGGCCCGCTTTGCCGCTTCGTCAAAGATGCGGATATCAAGAAGCTTCGTGTCGTTTTCTCCACCTAAAAGAAATTCAAACACGCCGCGCCGATTCTTCACATACGGGTCGGCATACAGCTCCGCTACCCGCTGTTTCATATGAGCCGGGTTATATGGCTGTGTATGATATTTCTCGTAAAGTTCGCCCCACGGAAGTCCACGCATCTCATTTTCAACGAGAGGAAACACCGTCCGTACCCAGTCTATGACAGAATTGAAATAATTCACGAGTTCCGTGATGTCGGAGCTGAAACGGTGGTCGCGCATATATTCCTCGGCATTGCCACGGCTGACCCATTCAAGAGCTGTGGCAAGAAAGTCCTGGCGGTTTGCAGCCCCTGAGACATATGCCTGCCACATCTGCATCTTGGAATTCTGAGTATTGCTAAAAACTCCTTTTGCCGCAGTGACGAAAGGTCCGGAATAAACGGCATTGAGCAATTCCTGCGTGTTAAGCGGTACTCCTGCAATGTTTATCGTGCGGAACCATTCCTTAATCTCGGCCTCAGTCCCTTCGCATTCGTATATAAGGAGTTCTGTGGCAAGGAACTTTTCCCTTTTTTCTTTGGCAATTGAACCAATGCTTTGGGGTAGTCCGTTCTCGTCCTTGATACCGAGTTTCCCATTATAGAACCGTCCTAAAGATGTGATGCGCTGTTGTCCGTCAAGCACCTCCAGCCGTCCGTCTGCCGTCCTGTTGAAATATATTACACCAAGAGGATAGCCTTTTAGGACAGAATCAATCACTGCCACATCCCTCTTGCCGTCCGCATATATGTAATTGCGTTGATATTCGGGCTGTATAGTCAGTTGACCACCCATGCCGAACAGACCTTTGGCCTCGAGCTCGTTATAGACAAAACCGTCGCATATGTCGGCGACTGTCCATTCTGTATGTAGTTTTGTTTTCATTCTATTTAGTTATTTAGTTGAAATATTAGGTGCTACTGAAAGTGAAGGGAAGGGGTTTTCTGAAGGCCTTTGGCTAGAATCCAGCAATATTTCA
>CAKTFH010000035.1 GCA_934555895.1 uncultured Muribaculaceae bacterium
GTAGGTAGCCGCCCCTTATCAAAGTGAATCGCCCCTGCACCGCAACAGCGGAGCAGGGGCGATTCTTTTTTTGTATCCTGCCTTCCCGCGGTGCTCCCGGTCATCTTCCTCACATTTTCTTTTAGAACGGACGGAAGCACGCGGCAGGCCACGCGAACAGGCCAAACGATGAGATGTCAAATGAAGAGAGAGAGGAAGAGCGCTTACATGATTGTGAGCATTACCAGTGAGGCTATGGCAAATAGGAGGCCGCTTACTGCGATGGGAATGGTAATCTTCCTGAGAGCTTTTCGCTGGGTATCGCTCAATATTCTGCTACCGTTACGCTTGAAATAGGTGAGCGCAAGAATCAGCCTGATTAATGCACCAATAACTAAAATGGCGATGCTGATATCGAGAAACAGGCTGCCGAGTTTATATAAATCCATAGATGCTTTATTTTTAATATAACGCGAGGATTAACTCCATGGTTTTTTGGAAGGTATTGAGGGGAGTGCTTGAATATAGGAGTATGGCAATTCTTGAAATATAATTGAGGTGAATAAATGAATTTTTATCACTGAGATAAGTTGATGATAATCAGTATATATAGGTCCTTGTGGATGAAAAACTTGAAATTTAATGCGAAAAAAGTGTGCGGAAATTTGGGTAATTCGAAATCTATTCGTACCTTTGCAGTGTTGAAAGACAAACCACTTGTGGTTCCGGTTCAACAAAGAGAAAATACAAAAGATGGCGATTTAGTGTAGTGGCCTAGCACGCCACCCTCTCACGGTGGAGACCAGGGTTCGATTCCCTGATTCGCTACTCGCCTAGAAAGAGCGCCTGCAAATCTTGCAGGCGCTCTTATCTTTTGTAGCCGAATATGATTGCCGATTCTGTAAACAGTATCAGCCTCAACGGTGTTTCAAATATAGGATGCGAGGGTGAAATTCTGTTTTGAGCCGGCAGTTCTGTTTCATCGATTTCGCATTATATCAAATAGTGTAAAATTTAATTTGATTTCAGCAATGATTTTTGCTTCAGACCTCGATGATACGCTCTTTCGCGAGATAGACTATGTGCATTCGGCCTACAGAGCAATTGGCCGTGAGTTGGAAAGCGACGGAATAATGACTGCCAAAGAGGCTGTGGAGGCTCTTGAGATGGCAGAGACTACGGCGCGTGGTTTTGACAATCTCGCTGCACTGATCTGGCAGAACCATCCAGGCTCGCGGTATGATGTGAAGTGGATGTTGAATATATATCGCACACATAAGCCGGATATTCATCTTTTACCCGGCGCCCGCAAGTTGTTGGACACACTGCGCAACGAGGGGGTTGAAATCGCCCTTATAACTGACGGCAGGAGCAATACGCAGCGCGCCAAGATTGAAGTGCTCGGGCTTATGGAATATGTGAAGTCGGATAATATTATCATTTCAGAAGAGGTTGGAGGCGACAAAACCACAGAAATACCCTTTACGACGCTGATGGGTCGCAACCCGTCGCAGTCATCATTCCTTTATCTCGGCGATAATCCCGCCAAGGATTTCCGCTGGCCGAATGCCTTGGGCTGGACTACGGTAGAGCTTTTCAGTCCCGGGTGGGTGCATGTGAATCCGCAGGATGTGGCGGTTCCGGAAGAATACCGTGCGCAATATGTTGTCACATCGCTCCCTGAAGCCGCCAGTTTCGCGATGCCTGGCTGAATAGGGGATAATCAAGTTACATAGTTTCAGGAAATAAAAAATCTCGCGGAGAGGGCTCTTCGCGAGATTTTTGATAAAGGTGGAATGCTATTTCTTTTTTTGCGATCTTGACTGGGCCGATGACGGGTCGTCGGGGAAGCGGTCTGGGAACGACAGTTTGACCGGTGGCCGCATGTAGGAGTAAATCACCAGACCGATTCCCATCAGGATGAAGGGAATGCTTAGCCACTGACCCATGTTGAGTGTCATGCCAATCTCAAATTCCTCCTGCGGATTTTTTACAAATTCTATAAGGAAGCGGCTGGCGAACAGCACTATGAAGAACACTCCGAAGAGCAGACCGGGCCGGCGCTCGGCATTTTTCTTCCAGTACATCCACATAAGCAGCGCGAAGAGCAGGAGATAGCATGCGGCTTCGTAGAGCTGCGTGGGGTGTGATGGAGCTGAGAAGATAGGTTCGGCGCCATTCATCCAGCCGTGAATGTTGGTGATGAACCGGAAGCCCCAGGGAAGATCGGTGGGATGGCCGTAAATTTCGTGGTTCATCAGGTTTCCGAAGCGGATTAGGGCGCCTACCATGGCAATGGGAATCACCAGGCGGTCGAAAGTCCATAGCGGGCTGCGCTTTGTCACGAGGATGGAGTAAATCACCACGGCTATCATGATGCCTATGGTGCCTCCGTGGCTGGCGAGGCCGCCCTCCCATGTGTAGAGTATCTCGATGGGATGCTGCGAGTAGTAATCCCATGCGTAAAAGAACACATGCCCGAGTCTGGCTCCAACTATTGTGGCTATCACCACATAGATAAGCAGGCTGTTGAGCCATTTTTCGGGGGCTCCTTCGTGGCGGAATATCCTATGCAGAATCATGTAGCCGAGGTAGAACCCGATGACGAACATCAGTCCGTACCACCGGATGGTGACCGGGGAGCCTATCAGCACTGGATCGGCTGTCCATGTTATGAAGTCGAGCATTGTCTTGGACGATACTGGTTACGTGGATTTCAGCGCGATGGCTGTCAGATTTCTCTTCCGTTGACAATGGCTTCAGTATCACGGGCAATCATCAGCTCCTCGTCGGTGGGTACCACCACTACTTTAACCTTTGAAGCGGCAGCAGAGATCACAGTTTCGGTACCGCGGGCCTTGGCATTCACCTTTTTGTCGAGTTCCACGCCCATGAATGCGAGCGGCTCACACACATTCATGCGCAGACCGGTCTGATTCTCGCCGACACCTCCGGTGAATACAATAATGTCCACGCCTCCCATTTCAGCGGCGTATGCACCGATATATTTGATGATGCGCTGCTCGTACATATCAAGTGCAAGCTTTGCCTTCTCGTCGCCGGCATTCACGGCGGCTTCGATTTCACGCATGTCGCTCGACAGCTCGCTCACGCCGAGCACGCCGCTCTCTTTGTTGATGATTTTCTGAAGGGCGTCGGCATCGATGGAGTGTTTTTTCATGAGGAATGTAAGGGCTCCCGGGTCAACATCTCCCACACGGGTACCCATCATGAGGCCTTCAGTAGGTGTGAGACCCATCGATGTATCTACGCTTTTGCCGTAGAGTACAGCTGTGATAGAGCCGCCGTTGCCCACGTGGCATGTGATGATTTTCTGTTTTGTGATGTCCACTCCGAGAATCTCACATACGCGGGCTGATACATAGCGGTGACTTGTTCCGTGGAAGCCGTAACGGCGCACGCCGTCTTCTTTATAGAAGCGGTAGGGGAGTGCGTACATGAACGATTTAGCAGGCATGGTCTGGTGGAAGGCAGTGTCGAACACACCCACCTGAGGCACACCTGGAAGAATCTCATCGACGGCTTCGATGCCTGTCACGTTTGCGGGGTTGTGGAGTGGGGCGAGGTCGTAGCAGTCCTTGACCTGCTGGAGCACTTCGTCGGTGAGGAGCACGCTCTTGCTGAATTTTTCGGCACCGTGCACCACGCGGTGGCCTACGGCATCGATTTCGTTATACGACTTGATGCAGCCGAGCTCGGGGTCGGTGAGAATGTCGAGCACAGCTTTCACAGCGCCTTTGTGGTCTGTCAGGCCGAGTTCGCGTATGGCTTTCGAACCGTCGTTGAGCTTATATTTGAGGAATCCGTCGGGCAGACCGATTTTTTCTACTCCGCCTTCGGCCATCACGATTTCACCTTTTGTGTCGATGAGCTTATATTTTACAGAGCTGCTGCCGCAGTTGAGCACGAGTATTTTCATACTGATAACGAGATTTAATGGATTTGTGGATTATTTTTCGTGAATGGCCTGATTGGCTGTCATGATGATGGTCTTGTATATGTCGTCGGCCACACATCCGCGCGAGAGGTCGCTCACAGGGGCTGCAAGGCCCTGAAGAAGTGGGCCAACGGCCTCGGCTCCAGCCAGTCGCTGCACAAGTTTATAAGCAATGTTGCCTACCTCGAGTGAGGGGAATACGAGCACATTGGCTTTGCCTGCGATGTCGCTGTGCGGAGCTTTGAGCGAGGCTACGACTGGAACGATGGCGGCATCGGTCTGCAGCTCGCCGTCGAGTTTGAGCGATGGCTCCATCTCGTGGGCTATTCTGGTGGCTTCTATTACTTTGTCGACACGCTCATGCTTGGCGCTTCCCTTGGTGGAGAAGGAGAGTATGGCAACACGTGGGTCGATGTTGGCCACATCGCGGGCTGTCTCGGCGGCGCAAACGGCGATCTCTGCCAACTGGTGTGCGTCGGGGTCGGGCACCACTGCACAGTCGGCAAACACCATCAGGCCGTCTGTGCCGTAGGGGCTTCCTTCGGGGAGCAGCATGATGAAGGCACCGGAAACAGTGTTGATGCCGGGCTCGGTCTTGATGACCTGGAAGGCGGCGCGGAGCACATCGCCGGTGGTGTGGATTGCTCCACTCACCAGACCGTCGGCATCGCCGGCCTTAACCATCAGGCAGCCGAAATAGAGCTCGTTGGCTGTGAAATGGCGGGCATCGTCCATCGAGATGCCTTTTTTCTTGCGGAGTTCGTAGAAAAGGGGGGCATAGCGGTCTATGTTCTTTTCATCCTTCGGGTCGAGAACCGTGGCTCGGCTTATGTTTTCAAGTCCAAGACTTTTTGCCTTTTGGGTTACTTCGTCAATGTTGCCGAGGAGGATAATTTCTGCGAGGCCGTCGGCAATGATGCGGTCGGCAGCGGTAAGGTTGCGTTCTTCAGTGCCCTCCGGCAACACTATGCGGCGCGGATTGGCCTTGGCGCGGAGGGTAAGTCGTTCAAAAAGTTTCATAGGTGTTATGTAACTGTTTTTGTTGTCGGTTTGATAGTGCAAAATTACCTAAAATGGGTGAGAAATCACCATAGATAAGATAAAAATCATAAGTGCCCGAGATGATTCGGCTCTATTAAAGAAGCCCTTAATCTCAGGATGCCCCGATTGCCATAATGTCGGCCTCAAAGGAGTCGCGCCGGATGGCTTTGTTGCGTAGTTTATTACGGTAGGTGTAGATGGTGTTCACGCTGTAGTTGAGCGTGTGGGCCACACGGTTAGTGTCCTCTATACCAAGACGCATGAATGCGAGGATGCGTAGGTCGCTGTTGAGCAGCTCGCCTTCGCCGAGCACAATTCTCTCTTCAGGTCGCAGCAATTCGTTCACTTTTTCGGTGAAATCGGGATAGATATGGAGGAAAGCCTCGTCGAAAACCGAATAGAACTCCTTGCTCTGTTCCTCGATGAATTTTCCGGAGCGTGTTATGCGGTAAAGCTCTTCGGTCTGGCCGGCCGAAATTTTGCGGTTGGCGAGTTTGCAGAGGTCTTTAATCTTATCCATGAATATTGAGCTCAGATTCAGGAACTGGCTGATGTAAATATCTTTGGCACGGTTGGCGCTCTGTAGCTTCTGCTTCATGGCGGCCACACGGTAGAGTTGCCTGCGCAGATACCACAGGGCCACTCCGAGAGCCAGAAGGCATGCGGCAAGTATAATTACTGTGATGGTGAGCCCTCGGCGCCATGCGGCCATCTCGCGGTTATGGTGGTTTTCGACCACATTGAGCAGTTCGGTGGTCTGGCTCATTCTCACCGAAGCGCGGCTCTCCACGGCATTATCGATGGCCACTGATAAATAGTTGTGGGCACGGTCTATGTCGCCAAGCTCGTAGAGCAGTCCGCCGAGTTCCTGGATGGATGTGACTTCGAGTGTGGCATGCCTTATGTCGGAAATTGCCGATAGGGCCAGATAATGGATGCGACCGTTTATGTCGCCTTTGGCTGCGGCAATCTGCGAGAGAATGTGGCAGGCCACTGCATAGGTGTCATCGTCGGGATTAGTGTCGTTGAGTAGCGATGTCAGCACCTGCGATGCGCGGGCCAGTTCGCCGTGCAAAAAACTGTATTCGCCGAGATTCAGGCGATAAATGTTTGATTCGGGTGGGAGAGTGGGAAGTAGGCGGTGCTGTGCTTCCAAAGCAAGACGATGCCAGTGGTCGTAATGTACGTTTCGTCCATCGTAATACGACGATATGTAGGAATACATCTGGCGTGTGGCGGCGTAATAAGTGCTCATTAGCTGTGGCGACAGAGCAGCTGTGTCGATTCGCTCTATATCGGACAGGGCATCGTGGGTATAACCGCTTATGGTCAGATATGTGGCACGCCTCATCAGGAACTCGTTTTCCAAATCATGGAGTTCGCGGGCGGCAGCCGTGTTGGCTCCGATTGTGTAATAGTGGAGTGCCGAATCGTTGTTGAACGCATTGTAGCCTTTGGCTATCTCCATGGTTGCTGTGAGCCATTTGCGTGAGCCGCGCTCGCTGGCCGCGCGCAAGTGTTTTAGCGAGTCGATGCGCTCCACTCGCCGCTCCTTGTAAGCATTGCGTTGCGCCAGTTCACTGTCAAGGGCTTTCAGGGTGTTGTCTGCCATATCGCGTGTGATGCCTGAGCCATGGGCACACATCATGGCTGTAAGGATGACGAATATCAGTGCAGTTTTTTTCATGGTTCATGCAAAGGTAGCGAAAATCTGTCTAAAAGCCATATAAGAGCATGTGGGAATTTGACTTATGCTGATATTTATAGCCTGATGCCATGCTTCTTACATATATAGGGCTGAAATGATATGAAGCAAGGGGCCGCGTTTGTACGCGGCCCCTTGGCTATGCTTGGTGAAAATGATGTCTCCAGTTGGTGGTCAGAGATTTCTTATTGCTCAAGCCTCGTATTTCTTGATTATGACGGTAGCGTTGTGGCCGCCGAAACCGAATGAGTTGCTGAGAGCTGCGCGGATGGGGCGCTTCTCGGCATGGTTGAAAGTGAGGTTGAGATTAGTGTAGTCAATCTCTTCGTCGTCATCACCCTCCTCGTGGTTGATGGTTGGGGGTACGATGCTGCCGCGGATGGCCAGTGTGCAGAACATTGCTTCCATGGCTCCGGTGGCGCCCAGCAGGTGGCCGGTCATCGATTTTGTGGAGCTGATGTTGAGGTTCTTCACGTTTTCGCCGAATACCTCCTGGATGGCTTTGATTTCGGAGATGTCGCCCACGGGTGTCGATGTGCCGTGTGTATTGATGTAGTCGATGTCGTCGGGCTTCATGTTGGCGTCCTCAAGGGCGCTGGTCATGGCGAGGATAGCTCCGAGGCCTTCGGGATGTGTGGCGGTGATGTGATATGCGTCGGCCGACATGCCTCCGCCGGCAACTTCGGCGTAAATCTTGGCGCCGCGTGCCTTTGCATGTTCAAGTTCCTCAAGGATAAGCACTGTGGAGCCTTCGCCTACTACGAAACCGTCGCGGCTCTTGCTGAACGGGCGCGAGGCTGTCTCGGGGCTTTCGTTGCGGGTGGAGAGGGCGTGCATCGAGTTGAAGCCTCCCACGCCTGCGGGGAAGACAGCTGCTTCGGCTCCGCCGGTCACCATCACATCGGCCTTTCCGAGACGGATGAGGTTGAATGCGTCGATGATGGCATTGTTCGACGATGCGCATGCCGAAACCACACCGTAGTTGGGGCCGTGGTAGGCGTACTCCATCGAGATGTGGCCCGAAGCGATGTCGGCAATCATCTTGGGAATGAAGAAGGGGTTGTATTTGGGGCCGGTAGCCTCGTTCATGGCGTAGTAGCCAGCTTCCTCCTCGAAGGTGTGCAGGCCGCCGATGCCGGCAGCTACAATCACGCCCACACGGTTGCGGTTGAGGTTTTCCTCCTTTTCGATGCCGGAATCTTCCACAGCCTGACGGGCTGCAACGAGGGCATATTGTGCATAGAGGTCGAGCTGGCGCAGTTTCTTGCGGTCGAAATGGTCGGCGGCGTTGAAGCCTTTGACCTCACATGCAAACTGTGTCTTGAACAGCGAAGCGTCGAAATGGGTAATAGGTCCGGCGCCGCTCACGCCTTTGATGGCGTTTTCCCATGTGGTGTCAACATCGTTGCCCAGCGGGGTGATGGCTCCGAGGCCAGTTATTACTACTCTTTTAAGTTCCATGTTGTGTCGGTGATAGATGAAGACGTCGAAATTGCGGGGAAGGAGAGAGTTGCCGCCTTATAATGCATATATGGCGACACCACCCCTAAAAGCAGCCCCGGAAATTCCGGGGCTTATGGGGTGGGATTCGTTATCGCTCAGTGGCTTATGCTTTAGCCTGCTCGATGTAGGCGATGGCGTCGCCCACAGTGGCGATTTTCTCAGCCTGATCATCGGGGATTGTGATGCCGAACTCTTTCTCAAACTCCATGATGAGCTCAACGGTGTCAAGGCTGTCAGCACCCAGATCGGTGGTGAAGGCTGCGGTTTCGGTCACTTGGGGTTCTTCTACGCCCAGTTTGTCAACGATGATGGCTTTTATACGATTTGCGATTTCAGACATGATAGTTAATCTTTTTGATTTTTGAATGTTCTGTTTTAGCGGTGCAAAGGTAAGCATTTTTCCGCTGATTACCTTACATTTTTGTTTAAAAATGATTATCGGGGCTTCTTAGGCGCTCAGTCTGCAAGGCAGATAGCGTGTCAGTCGCGGTGCGGATGTTACCACCTAATGCGGCACAAAATTATAAAATATCTGTGAATAAATGGCAATTATTGCCGAAAAATTTCCGTAATTACCTGCATTTTCACGTTCTGAGGTGTTGAGGACCTGCCTTTTGCGATTTCGGAAGGCCTCTTGACAGACACAATGGCGCTCTGTTGAAGCGGCTCAGATATCGTAAGGGTAACGCACGGAGTGGAGAAACAGCGGCCCGGCAATCATCGATGTTCCGGCGGCGCAGCGGTCGCGGCGGCCGATTACCTCGGCGAATCCCTCGGGGGTGAGTTTACCACGGCCAACTTCCACGAGAGTGCCCACCACGGCACGCACCATGTTGCGCAGAAAGCGGTCGGCTGAAATCTCGAATATCCAGGTGGCGGCTCCCGGCACCGTTTCGCCCTCGGATGGATGGCGCCAGACGGCGCGGCTCACCCGGCATATGTTGGTTCGGGTGTCGGTATGCAGTTTTGCGAATGATGTGAAGTCATTGGTTTCGAGCAGCACGGTGGCCGCCCGGTTCATGGCATCGAAGTCGAGACTGTCGGGAGCCTGCCATGAAAGACCTGAAGCGAAAGGGTTTCGCCCTGTGTGGGCGTAATAATGATATGTACGCTCGATGGCGTCGAATCGGGCGTGTGCGTCGGCATGCACCGGCTTTATCCATCTTATGGCTATATCGGGGCCGGTGATGGAGTTTAGGGCTCTTACCAGACGCGCATCGTCGGTCACAGGGTCAGGCAGGTCGATGTGGGCTATCATCATCGAGGCGTTCACCCCGGCATCGGTGCGCCCGGCGCCCGTCACAGCCACCTCCGGCAACCGTAGCACCGTGGCAAAAGCCTCTTCCAAAGTCTGTTGCACCGACGATGCGCCGGGCTGGCGTTGCCATCCGTGGAAGTTGCGTCCGAGGTATGCGAGGTTGATGAAGTGTCGCTGCATGGGTGAGTGCTGAGAGGTGCTGTCAGGATTTCTCGAGGTATGTGTAGCCGTAGAGACCCGAGCGGTAATTGCTCAGGAACTCTCGTCCCTCCTCAGGGGTGATTCGGCCGTCTTTCATAGCTTTGGTCACCCATGTCTCCACATTGCGCACAAGCCGTTTGGGGTTGTACTGCACGTAGTCGAGTACTTCGGCCACGGTCTCGCCGTCGATCACGCGGTCGATTTCGTAATGGTCTTTGTAGCACGAGATATGCACTGCGTTAGTGTCGCCGAAGAGATTGTGCATGTCGCCGAGGATTTCCTGGTATGCGCCCACGAGGAACACACCTATATAATAAGACTCACCGGGGCGGAGGCTGTGCACGGGCAGCGAGCCGGCGGTGCCCTGCGGCGATATGAATGTGCTTATCTTGCCGTCGCTGTCGCAGGTCATGTCCTGAAGCGTGGCTTGGCGGGTAGGCTTTTCGTCGAGACGCGAGATGGGCATCACAGGAAACACCTGATCGATGGCCCAGGAATCGGGAAGCGACTGGAAAAGGGAGAAGTTGCAGAAATATTTGTCGGGCAGCATCTTCGACACTTTGCGCAGCTCTTCGGGCGGATGTTTCATCTGCGCTCCAATGTTGCCGACCTCGCGTGCTATCTCCCAGAAAAGTTTCTCGGCGAGAGCGCGGTTGCGCAGGTCGAGGATGCCGAGCGAGAACATGTCGAGCACCTCCTCGCGTATCTGAAGGGCGTCGTGCCAGCTTTCGAAGATAGTCTGCTGGTCAAGCTTGTCCCAAATCTCGTAAAGCTCCTTTACGAGCTCATGCTCGTCGCCGGTTAGCTCCTCGTCGTCTTTCCAAGTGGGCAGCGAGGTGGTTTCGAGCACTTCAGTGATAAGCACGGAGTGGTGTGCTGTAAGCGAGCGTCCGCTCTCTATGACGATGCCAGGCTGACGGAGGTCGTTTTTCTCGCAGGCGTCCACTATCGAGTAGATGGCGTCGTTAGTGTATTCCTGTATGGAGTAGTTCATCGAGCTTTCGCTGGCGCTGGAGCGTGTGCCGTCGTAGTCTACGCCCAGACCGCCCCCTATGTCTACAAAATCGATGTCGAAACCTATCTTGGAGAGCTGCACATAGAATTGCATCGCTTCGCGTAGTGCGTTTTTGATGCGGCGAATCTTTGTTATCTGGCTTCCTATGTGGAAGTGTATGAGTTTCAGCCAGCTCTTCATATCGTTCTTGTCAAGATAATCGAGCGCTTCGAGAAGTTCCGACGAGTTGAGGCCGAATTTAGAGGTGTCGCCGCCCGACTCTTCCCATTTCCCCGCGCCGGAATTGGCTAGCTTAATGCGGATACCTATCGCTGGAGTGATGTTGAGGCGACGGGCCACAGAGTGGATAATCGGGAGTTCGTTGAGCTTCTCTACCACAAGTATTATGCGGCGACCCATCTTGTGGGCCAGCAGGGCCAGTTCCACATAGTTCTCGTCCTTATATCCGTTGCATATTATCAGGGCGTTTTCGTCGATGTTGGTGGCTAGAACGGCGTGGAGCTCAGGTTTGGAGCCGGCTTCAAGGCCGATATTGAATTTTTTACCGTGGCTCACAATTTCCTCTACCACAGGGCGCATCTGGTTCACCTTGATGGGATACACGATATAGCTTTTCCCTTGATATCCATATTGCTCGGCGGCCTGCTTGAAGCAGTTGGATATTTTTTCTACGCGGTTGTCGAGTATGTCGGGGAAACGGAGCAAGAGGGGAGCGGTGATGTCTTTCACCTGAAGCTCGTCGAGCACCTCGCGGAGGTCGACAGGGGCCAGACCGGCCCGGGGTGTAACACACACGTTGCCTTTGGCATTGATAGAGAAATATTGTCTCCCCCAGCCGTTGATGTTGTATAGCTCCGCGCTATCTTCCACGCGCCATTTTCTCATTGTCGTTCAGTTGGTATAGTTTTGTGAAGGCTGATAGTAAAAAAGCTCCGGCGACACATGCGCCGGAAAGCCGTTGCAAAGATAACAATTCTTTGCTTACGTTGCAAAGCCAAAAGGTACAGGTTCCTGAGCCTGCTGCAAAAACATGCGGCAGCAATACGATATATATTTTTTTATTAACTTTGCGTAGTGCAACATAATATTTTTGATAAATACAAGCATATGTCTCGAGTGAATAAAATGTTTCATGCGTTTGTGATGGCATTCGCATTCTGTACGGCAAGCGCGGCTAATGATTTCTCGGATTATAAAGGTGTATGGAGCAGCGATAAAGCAGAAGCTGTGCTGACAGATTCTATCTGCATATTTTACTATCAGACTGACAGCACCATGCAGGCTGTACTCGAAATTCCGTCGGGCGGCATTTCGAGCCGGACTGTATTCAAAAAAGATGGTAGTGTGACAACTGCAACAGACAACGCTCCGCTTGCGATTTCCCTGAACGATGGGAAACTGGATATTTGTGGGTATTTATTGAAAAAAGTGGAAAATATCAGAATTGTCCAGCCTTATGACATGTCGAAGTGTAATTCAAAACTTGATGTCGGCAAATGTCTGCAGGAGTGGAGGCTCGGGGCTGGATATGGGATTACAGACGATATGATTTATTGTGAAGTGAATACAAATCGTCACATGTTCGTGTATATGATTAATCCTTCAATGGTATATATCCGTGCCGCGGCAACAAGAAACAATAACAATGGGACATTGTTTTTTCAGAATATCCGCATGATGAAGAATCATAACACCGATGAATACACCATGTCGATGGAATCAGATAATTTTGATATTACAAAAAATGACCTGAAGATTGATAATAGCAAATTTCAACCCGATGCGTGCACTTTCAATCCCGACGGCGGCATATATTGGTCGCTTATCTCCTTTGAGCCGGATGAGATTAAGTTGAACGGATGTGGAGAAACATATACGGTGAATCGCAGGCCGGCCGAACCTGATTGCGAGTATATTGAATATGCCCCCTATTCAACTTATGATGGCTTCCTTAAAAATCCTATTGCGAACTAAGAGAGTGTTTACTTTTAACTTTATGAAATCTTTAGATGTCCTTTCAGGTCTGTCCGGAGATTTCATCCAGTCATTATGGAACCCCATAACTCTTTCACTCAATCTTCAGACATACTCTGAAATCCGCTCTAAATCTTAACATAAGTCAAAAGTAAGCATACTCTCAGAGAGTGTTTGGCAGAATAAAACACTCTCTGAGCCTCACTACTTCCTCGGTTTATTCGTATCTTTGCTGACAGAATAAAATAATATCCCCAATAACCGAAACTTAGTATGAACCGATTATTATCAGTTTTTATAGGCTGTAGCATCGCTGTGGCGGCTACAGCCCAGTCTTCGCCATACAAGGGAGTCGCACTCGACGACCTTATTAACGGTGATTATTATCTCTACAATGTGGCGAGCGGCAAGTGGCTCGGCGACAATTACACCAACACACAGCGCTACACATCGCGTGCCGAACTTGGAAAGAGGGGCATAGATGTGGCGATTAAGCGCAGCGGCGACGGCTGGCAACTCGATCCCAAACTGGGTCACAACCACTCCATAAACGCCGGCAACCTGTATATGGATACCGGCGAAGCGCTGACGGTGTGGAACATCACGGCTGTCGACGGCGATGTGGAAAATGGAGTGAAACTCACCTCAGGTGAATATACCCTCGGCGCTGACGGCAACGGAATGATAACCAACAAGGCCACCGACAGCGACACGTGGCAGCTCGTCACCCGCATGGAGCGTATGGCCGTGGATTCGAGCAATGCTTCCGAGGAGGCTCCGGCCGACCTCTCGTGGGCTGTGTATGGCGCCACTTTCCCCATAGCCGACGACCGCCGCATGAAGTGGCAGGGCGCATGGGGCAGCAACAACGTGGGTGGTGACGGTGTGTACCGCTGCAACCGCGTGTGGGAGATGTGGGGCATCAAATGGATGGAGGTGTATCAGGAGCTCTCGGGTCTGCCCGACGGCAAATATGCCGTGAGCGCTCAGGCGATATTCTCCCCCACACCCAACAGCGAGGTGAGTGTAAGCCATCTCGACGCATTCCTCAACGGCAGCGAGCCCACAAAAGGCTATGTGTTTGCGGGAGACCAGCGTGTGCCGATGGAAAATATCTATACCCTCGTCAGCGACGGCGCTAAAGACAATTACAATACCAAGAAGTTTGACGACAACAGGTATATGCCCGACGGCATGCAGCAGATTGCGAACCACATGTTCGACGGTCGCGGACTTACCGGTCAGGCCACGGTGACCGTTACCGACGGAAAGCTACGGTTGGGCGTTGGCGTAGAGGGTGGCGCGGAAAAGGCCTGGATTCTGTTCGACAATTTCAATCTGTACTATCTCGGTAAAGATGCTTCATTACCTGAAGAAGCTGAGGAGTCGGCCAAGGTTACTGGCGTGGAGTATCGCAAAGCCGACAGGGCTCATCTCTGTATATCGTTTGACGGCACAGCCGACATGGCTTTCGAGCATGGCGTAGCAGGCAATGTGACCGTGAGCGACGCAGCCGGTAATGTGGTGGCTTATGGCACCTCAGTGACCAACTGCTACGATAACGAGTGGCATCACACAGATGTGCGTCTCACACTGAGCAAAGAACTTCCCGCAGGCGACTATACACTCAATATACCAGCTAACTCGCTACTACTTAAGGAACTGGGATATGGTGCCTACAGGCGGGCTCTCAGCTATGACTTCAACAGCAGCGAGTGTGTTGCCGGCGATGGCGACAATGATGACCCGATGGAAGAACTTGCCGTTAATCAGACTTATGCCGACGGTGTACGCATAGCATGGCGTCACAACAGTCAGCGCTATATCGGAGGCGGCAGCTATGGCCGTGTGATAAGACTTTCCGACGGCACTTATGTGATGGTCTACAGCACCGGTGGCAGCAATATCGGCGGCGACAACTTCATACGCTGGCAGGACGAGCCTTATGGCAACTGGACAAGTGCCAAAGTATCGATGCCCGGCGACTCGTGGCACACCAACAAAAATGCAGAAATATATGAGCTTAAGGACGGGCGCCTGATGTATGCATGGCTCTACCGCACCAACTACAACAGTTCGCGGGGTCCGAGCAAAATCATGGCGGCTTACTCTTCCGACGGAGGCCGTACCTGGGAAAACGAGCAGGTAATCTATACCGCCACCGATACCTACGGCTACGGTGTGTGGGAGCCTGCTATGCTTCAATTGCCCAGCGGCGAGCTGCAGATATATTTCGCCAACGAGGCAAGCGCACCCGGTGGTTCGCAGAACATATCCATGCGCCGTTCGTTCAACGGCGGCCGCAGCTGGGAACCGGGAACGGAAATTGTGGCCTATCGCAACAATTCTCGCGACGGCATGCCTGTGCCGGTGTATCTGAAAAACCGCAAGGGTATCGCGGTTGCCATCGAGGATCCCGGATTCATGGGCCGATTCAAGCCTATGATCGTGCACACCGACGCCGATGACAACTGGGCGAGCGGCCAGGTGGACGGCGGAAGCAAGCATCGCTGGCCTATATTCGGGTCTTCGAGCGAATATCTCGCATCCGATGTGTATTGCGGACAGCCTTATGTGATACAGCTCAATACCGGTGAGACTGTCTATTCCGCCGCTTCAGGGGAAGACAGAGACCCCATCACTTCCGACACACACGGCCGCATGGCGGTGTATGTGGGCGACGATAATGCCAAGAATTTCATCGCACGCTCGTTCCCGTTCCCGTTTGCCACCAACCCTGGCGCAAGAGCCATCTGGAACAGCATTATGCAGTATAACGACTCTACTCTACTTGCTGTCTGCACCGTGGAAGGCAGTGTAAGCAAAAGCGGCATATGGACAAGCGAAGGCATCATAATGCGTCCTATCGTCAGCCTTCAGACCGGAAGCACACAGCAGTGGGAGAAACTCGACAAGAATATTTTCATTGGCTCAGAGTCGCAGGCTGAGGCCCGTTTCCGCTCCATGTGGGATAACGATTGCCTCTATTACCGTGTGAATGTGAAAGACGACTGCGTGCATATCGCCGAGAACGCCAGCGATACCGACGGTGTGGAACTTCTGCTTTCTCCCGGTAAACCGCGCTCATTGGCCAGAACCAACTCTCGCCGTTATCGTATCGGTGTAGACGGCACTGTCACCATCCAGGCGGGTAGCGGTGCAAAATGGGTGGCGGCTGATCCCGACGGCACAAAGGCAACAGTGAAAACTGTCGACGACGGATATGAGGTCACCGTGGCTATTCCCTGGGCAGCTTTCGGCGGCAAACCGTCGACAGAAGAGATGTATTGCTGCTACATGCTGCATAATATCGACATAGTGAACGGACGCACTGTTGCTGTGCACGAGACTCTTTCTGGAAGCAACATCGACAAAAACTCCACATGGATGCGCATGCCGCTTGAGGCAGACCCGTCGGTAGGCATTGTTGCTGTCGGCGCCGATGCTACTGCAAAGGGTGCTTCCCGGCAATACAACCTACTCGGTCAGCCCGTAGGCGACGATGCCCGCGGTGTGATAATCGTCGACGGCAAGAAAGTGGTTAGAAAATAATCATTTAGCCATACAGATCCAACCCTATATCCCGCGCCCGGAGCAGTTTCCGCCCTCTGGCGCGGGATTTTTAACTCCTGATTCCGATTGCCTGCGGAAACCTCAATGGCGTGTAAATGCTAAAATCAGCAATAACAGCGATAAATGTGAAGATTCAAAATCGAAGTGCAAAATTTCGTTAGCGTTATAGGCGTTCTCCTCACTCTCCCGAGGAGGGGTTG
>CAKTFH010000036.1 GCA_934555895.1 uncultured Muribaculaceae bacterium
ATTACCTCATTTTTACCTTATCCTCAGAACTGCTTGCTAATAAAGTGGTTATAAGAATCTTCCAGAATTAGCGAAAATTTGCCGTCGGCAAAAGAAGGCGCCGCGGTTTTTTGCCGCGGCGCACTATTTTTACTATACAATTCAACAAAATCAGGCAAGCATCGGGGCTATGCGGTGAAGTGCGGCGATAAAGGCCTCCGCCTCGGCATGGGTGTTGTAGAGACCGAACGAAGCCCTCACCGTACCCTCTATGCCGAGGGCTTCCATGAGCGGCTGGGCGCAGTGGTGACCTGTGCGCACTGCCACTCCAAGCTTGTCGAGCAGCATGCCTGTGTCATAGTGATGGGCGTGTCCCATAAGGAACGATATCACGGCGCATTTACCTGGCGCGGTGCCGAAAATGCGCATGCCGGGTATCTTCATCATCTCAGCAGTTGTCCACTCCAGCAACTCGTGTTCATGTGCCGCAATTGCGTCAATGCCCACTTTCTTCACATAGTCGAGACCGGCCGAAAATGCGGCGATATCGATGAAATCGGGCGTTCCGGCCTCGAATTTCAGAGGCAGCTCGGCGAATGTGGTTTTCTTAAAGCTTACGTGAGATATCATCTCGCCGCCGCCCTGATAGGGAGGCATCTTATCGAGCCAGTATTCCTTACCGTAAAGCACACCCACACCTGCGGGACCGTACATCTTGTGCGACGAGAATGTGTAGAAGTCGGCGTCGAGCGCCCTAACATCAATCTGCATGTGGGGCGAGGCCTGGGCGCCGTCGACAAGCACCGGCACACCCATCGAGTGGGCTATGCGGGTGATTTCGGCTATGGGATTGACAGTGCCGAGCACATTCGACACATGGCACACGGCCACCAGGCGGGTGCGCTCGGTGAAAAGGTCACGGAACTGCTCCATGTCGAGCGACCCGTCGGGCTTGATGCCCACCACCTTGAGGGTGATGCGCTTGTGCATGCCGAGCAGCTGCCAGGGCACTATGTTGGCATGATGCTCCATCACGGTGAGGATGATTTCGTCGCCGTTTTCCATGAAGCTGCCGTAGCTCGAGGCCACGAGGTTGATGCCCTCGGTGGTGCCGCGTGTGAAAATCACCTCGGCGGTGCTCGCCGCGTTGATATATTCCCTTACCTTCTCGCGGGTAGCCTCCAGACGCTCAGTAGCCTCCTGCGCTATGGAGAACACTCCGCGGTGCACGTTGGCCTTGTGGTTGAAATACATCTCGTCGATAGCCTCCACCACCTGACGGGGGGTCTGCGAGGTGGCGGTGTTGTCGAGATACACCAGTTTGCGGCCGTAAACCTCGCGGTCCAATATGGGGAAATCGCGCCTCAGCGCTTCTACATCGTAAGTCATAGTCTCTTTATTATCGTTCAGCAGGAAGAAGAGGGCGCGGCGCAGTCGCGGCAGCCGGCATGAGCTCCCGAAAAGCGCAGTTCAACCATATGGCGCAGGCGGTCGCGCAGGGGCTCAAGCTCGATGGAATCAATCACATCCACCATGAAAGCCTGCATGAGCATGCGGCGCGCCTCGGCGGCGGGAATGCCGCGAGTGCGCATGTAGAACAGGGCACTCTCGTCGAGCTGGCCGGTGGAAGCGCCGTGCGAACACTTCACATCGTCGTTGTAGATGAGCAACTGCGGCTTGGTGTGCATGCGTGCCGAGGGCGACGCGAGGATATTGCGGTTGCTCTGATAAGCCTCCACAAAACGCGAGCCATGAGCCACCTCGATGCTCCCCTCGAAGGCTCCTGTGGCCTCGTCGTCGAGCACATATTTGAAAAGCTGGTTACTGTGGCCGTAGTGGCCGTAGTGGCGCAGCTCCGAAGCATTGTCGATATGTTGCGTGCCGGAGCCGATGGCCATGGCGGCAAGGCGGGTGCGGCTGTGTTCACCGGCGGCTACTATGCGGTAGTCGTTGCGTGTGGTGCCGTTGGTGAGAGTAGCACCGCACACCTGCAGGGATGCCCCCGCGGCCTGGGTGGCGAAAATCTGCGAGCGTCGCGAGGTGTCGCTGTTCGATTCCTCTATGTCGTACCACTCCACCGAGGCGTCTCTTTCAGCATAGATCTCCACCACTTCCGAGCTGAGGCATTTTTCAGAACCCGGCTGAGTGTGGTCGCACTTGAGCACCGCCACATGGCTCCCCTCCTCGGCCACCACCAGAAAACGGCGGCACGCCATGAGAGGTGTGGGGGCGTTGAGTATGTCCACTATCTGCACGGCCTTGTCAAGGCGGCATCCGCGTGCCACATGAATAAACACTCCGTCCTGCACAAGCAGTGTGTTGAGCGCTGCGGAGGCATCGGTGAGGTCGGCGGCATGGCCGTAATATTTCTCCACAATCTCCGGAAAACGGCGTGCGGCATCGGCAAGCGAACACACAGTAAGTCCCTCGGGCACATTGGCTAGAAGCGTCGAGGTGGTGTGGAAGCTGTCGTTGACCACCACGGCCATCAAGGTGCTCAGATTGGGCACCCCGCAGCGAAACGAGGCCTGTACATCGGCAGGGAGGGCCACACGGTTCACGTTCACGCCGTAGTCGGGTGCAAACATATCATTCACCGAGGTCTTCTCGTAGCCCTCGTCGTGGGTGTCGGGAAGCCGTCCGGCTTTTTCAAGAGCCTCCAGAGCCGCCGGACGCATAGCGTTGAGCGCCGGCGCCGAATGGGCGTCGATGTCCGCGGCCTGCTCGCGGTAGAGATTGAGATATTGTGTGAGAGAGTTGGTCTTATTCATCGCGGTTTTCCTCCTTAATCCAGTCGTAGCCACGCTCTTCAAGCTCCAAGGCGAGCTCCGGACCTCCCGTGCGCACTATGCGTCCCTTATAGAGCACATGCACGAAGTCGGGCTTTATGTAGTCGAGCAGACGCTGGTAGTGGGTTATCACAATGGTGGCGTTGCGCGAGGTCTTGAGCTGGTTCACGCCCGATGCCACCACACGCAGTGCATCGATATCGAGGCCCGAGTCGGTCTCGTCGAGGATACTGAGCCTCGGCTCGAGCACCGCCATCTGAAATATCTCGTTGCGCTTTTTCTCGCCGCCCGAGAAGCCCTCGTTCACCGAGCGCGAGGCGAGCTTGTTGTCAAGCTCCACTATGGCGCGCTTCTGGCGCATCAGCTTCAGGAAGTCGGCGGCGCCCATAGGAGGTTCGTTGAAATATTTGCGCTTGGCGTTTACGGCGGCGCGCATGAAATTCACCATCGACACGCCGGGAATCTCCACAGGATACTGAAACGAGAGAAACAGTCCCTCGTGACTGCGGTCCTCGGGCGACAGCGCCAGCAGGTCTATGCCGTGAAAGATAGCCGAACCGCCCGTAACGGTGAAAGCCGGATTGCCGGCCAGCACGCTCGACAGTGTCGACTTGCCCGAACCGTTGGGGCCCATGATGGCATGCACCTCACCGGGGCGTATTTCCAGATTTATGCCGCGGAGTATCTCCTTGTTCTCCACTTTAGCGTGAAGGTCGGTCACCTTCAGCAATATATCGTCGTTCATTTCAATGATTTTTTCGATTTCCTTAAATGTATACCGTCAGCCCACAGATCCTTCGAGATTGAGCTGCAGCAATTTCTGTGCTTCCACAGCAAACTCCATCGGCAGCTTGTTCATCACCTCCTTAGCATAGCCGTTCACTATCAGCCCCACGGCCTCCTCGGTGGGGATGCCTCTCTGATTGCAGTAAAACAGCTGGTCCTCTGATATCTTCGAGGTAGTCGCCTCATGCTCCACGATGGCCGTGGGATTCATCACATCGATATAAGGGAATGTGTGGGCGCCACAATTGGAGCCGAGCAGCAAAGAGTCGCACTGAGTGTAGTTGCGTGCGCCGTCGGCAGCGGGTGTCACCTTTACCAGACCGCGGTAGGAGTTCTCGCTGTAGCCTGCCGAAATACCTTTGCTCACAATGGTGGAGCGGGTGTTGCGCCCGAGGTGAATCATTTTGGTACCGGTGTCGGCCTGCTGATGATGCCGAGTGAGGGCCACCGAGTAAAATTCACCCACAGCTCCTTCGCCCATGAGCACACACGAGGGATATTTCCATGTGATGGCCGAACCGGTCTCTACCTGG
This sequence comes from uncultured Muribaculaceae bacterium, assembly GCA_934555895.1. Taxonomy (GTDB): domain Bacteria; phylum Bacteroidota; class Bacteroidia; order Bacteroidales; family Muribaculaceae; genus UBA7173. Next base: position 4,088 of record CAKTFH010000036.1, read on the forward strand.
GTCCAGCTCAGTTTGGAATAGTCGCCGCGGCAAAGTCCTCGTTTTGTCACGAGGTTGTAGACGCCGCCGCGCCCCTCCTCGTCGCCGGCATACCAGTTTTGCACGGTGGAGTATTTCACTTCTGCGCGGTCCTCCACCACAATCTCCACAATGGCGGCGTGGAGCTGGTTCTCATCGCGCATAGGCGCCGTGCATCCCTCGAGATAGCTCACATAAGAGTCGTCGTCGGCCACTATGAGAGTGCGCTCGAACTGCCCCGTTCCGGCCGCGTTGATGCGGAAATACGTGCTCAGCTCCATCGGGCAACGCACTCCCTTGGGGATATACACGAACGACCCGTCGGAGAACACCGCCGAGTTAAGGGCGGCGTAGAAATTGTCTTTATATGACACCACCGATCCTAAGTAGCGGCGCACCAGGTCGGGATAGTCTTTCACTGCTTCCGAGATGGAGCAGAAAATTATGCCCTTGTCGGCAAGCATCTCGCGGTGGGTGGTCTTCACCGACACGGAGTCCATCACTGCATCGACAGCCATGCCCGAGAGCTGCTTCTGCTCCTGCAGGGGGATGCCCAGACGGTCGAATGTCCTGAGCAGCTCGGGGTCTACCTCGTCGAGGCTCTTCGGTCCCTCCTTCTTCACAGGCGCGGCGTAGTAACTGATGGCCTGGAAATCGATGTCGGGCATGCGCAGATGTCCCCATTTCGGAGGTGTGAGTGTAAGCCAGTATCGGAAAGCCTTAAGCCTGAATTCGAGCAACCATTCGGGCTCGCCTTTCTTGGCCGAGATGAGGCGCACCACATCTTCGTTTAGTCCCACCGGAATCTTCTCAGTGTCGATGTCGGTGACAAAGCCATATTTGTAGTCACCGGTCGTGGCCTCGCTGATGATGTCTACATCAGGCGAGGATTGACCTCCGGCAGCTTGCATATCTTGAGTTTTCAGCTTATTCATAAGCGTTTACTTATCATCGGACAGTTAACTACTTTTCAACGTTTTGAAGCGGTGTTTGGTTTGTGCGCGGCATCGTCGCATTTATCCTCGCCTTCGCTGCTGAAGTCCGGACATGCATTCACCGCCCAGCCGAGCACATCGGGCCCGAGATTCATCACAGCCACGGCAGCGTTGCCGTTGAACAAACGGCCCATGTGCGACACCTGAGTATGAGGCTTAATGAGCAGCCACACGTTCAGCACCAGACTGAGGAAGAGCAACCACTCGAACATGCACAACAGCAGTCCGGCGGCCCGGTCAAGAACACCCACATGCAACGCACGGGTTACTCCACGCAGAAAGTTTGCAACCACCTTTATCACTAAATAGGCCGCGATGAACAGCAGAAGCCGAGCAAGCACCCCGTAGAGGTATCCCCCGGCATCAGCTACGCCTTCAGTACCGTCGGAAAGCCTCGCGGTAAGCCACACGGCGAAATCGTCGCCCCACAACCGGCATGCCACTATGCCGCCTATAATGGCGGCCAGACCGCCAAGCAGCACAACGACGCCCTTTTTCCACCCCATAAAGGCACTTCCGAGTGCCACTATCACTATAATGATGTCGACAGTAGTCATTGTCTCGCGGTTTTATTACCGCGAAATTACTAATTTTTCCCTGCTCCCGCAAGAAAACCGACACTCCGTCACTATCACCCTCATACTCACAATATTTGGCAAACAGCATCACATAGCATTCGATACCATGAACCATTGCCGCGCCCACAGCACGGAAAAAGCCGGGGGATTTCACAATCTCCCGGCTTTTGATGCTATGTACAACAATTCAAAATTTGCTGTTCTGGGGGGCGTCGCTTCATGAAGCATTGCGCTTTCGGAAGCGGCTTCGAACCTCTGCTGACCGAAATCAGTCGATGGCCTCGTCGGCAGGATAACCACCCATCTCGCGGATAGCGTTCTTCAGCATCACATACTGCTGGAAGAGGTGGTTTACAGGCACTTCACCCTTGGTGTAGTCGTGCATCGGGCTCTTGAGGAAGAAGCTCAGGAAGCGCTGGATGCCGTAACGGCCGTTACGTGCGGCGAGGTCGCTCAGAAGCACGAGGTCGAGGCAGAGAGGAGCTGCAAGGATAGAGTCGCGGCAGAGGAAGTTGATCTTGATCTGCATGGGATAGCCCATCCAGCCGAAGATATCGATGTTATCCCAGCCCTCTTTGTTGTCGTTGCGGGGGGGATAATAGTTGATACGTACTTTGTGATAGTAGCCGTTGTGGTCGTTGCCTTCGCCACCGCAGTTCACACCGTAGAGGTCGGGCTGATCTTCGGGCACGAGAATGCTCTCGAGGGTCGACAGCTTCGACACCTCCTTGGTACGGAAGTTAGCAGGCTCATCAAGCACGAGGCCGTCGCGGTTACCGAGGATGTTGGTCGAGAACCAACCGTTCAGACCGAGGCAACGTGTGCCGATGATAGGAGCGAAACCGCTCTTCACCAGAGTCTGGCCTGTCTTGAAGTCCTTGCCGGCGATAGGCATCTTGGTCTTCTCGGCGAGCTCCCACATTGCGGGGATATCGACTGTGGTGTTGGGTGCACCCATGATGAAAGGAGCACCTTCGGCGAGTGCAGCGTAAGCGTAGCACATCGAGGGGGCCACATGCTCCTTGTCGTCGGCCTTCATTGCAGCCTCGAGATCGGAGAGCTTGTAGTGAACCTTCTCGTCCACGGGAACATAAACCTCGGTGGAAGCAGCCCAAAGCACTACCACGCGGTCAACACCCTTCTCTTTCTTGAAGTTACGGATATCCTCGCGGAGGGCCTCAACCATCTCCCAACGGGTTTTACCCTTCATGATGTTGTCGCCGTCGAGACGCTTTGCATAATTGTGGTCGAAAGCGGCCTTCATGGGCACGATCTGCTCGAGCTCGTCCTTTACAGGCTCGATATCTTTCTCCTTGAGCACCTCGGCATGCATTGCCGACTGATAGGCGTTTGCAGGATAAACATCCCATGCGCCGAACACGATGTCGTTCAGGTCAGCGATGGGCACAATTTCATTATAATGGAGATATTTCTTGTCAGCGCCTTCGCCCACACGGATTTTGTCGTACTGGGTCATGGAGCCAACTGGCTTAGCGAGTCCTTTGCGGGTCATCAGAACGCCGGTCATGAAGGTGGTGCTCACTGCACCGAGACCAACAACCAATACGCCGAGCTTGCCCTCGGCCTTCTTTACGTTACTCATTGTCTGTTGCTATCTATTTAATTTGTTTGTGTTTCTTATGGTCTGTATTTCCAAGCCGTCTTCATCTGAAACTCAGCCCATTGACGAAGCGTCACCGCTTTGATCGGCACACCGGCGTCGGCCGCATGCCTATGGGTTGCTTGAAAAACCGTGTAAAAGTACATATAACTTTTAAAATGCAAAATTTTTTTAGTCGTAATTTTTGTATTATTTCGCAAATAAAAGTTATTTTCAGACCATTTTTATTAATTAATACTAAAAACAGAAACTTCTAAGCCTACAACAGTAAACGTATGTTAATAATGCTCCGGCGCTTTTCAGGGCTTAAATAAGGTTTATTTACGTTTCGGAGCCACATATGCAACATAGCGTCCTATGAACGACGCAAAAGCCGGTATGCGCATGAGCAGATACTCGAAGAGCAGATACCCAAGGAACGCGCACACTATGCCGAGTGTCACATCTATTATATAATGGTGTGAGGTGTACACAGCGGTGAACCATATGCCCAGTGTGACAACACCGAGGAAAACACGCATCCAATTAGGTGTGCGCGAACGCAGCGAATAGATGAAAGCCACCAGTGTGTAAGCCGAATGGAGCGAGGGCACGGCTGCAAACACATTGGCGTTGCGTCCGTAAAGGCCGTTGAATATCCCGAGCCCCGTCATATCATCGAACGCGCCGAGGCCGGCGGTGTCGCCGGGCGTACCCAGAATGAAGTCGAAGCCATATTTCGCCACATACCAAGGCGGCGCGGCGGGATGGATATAGTATCCTGCGAACCCTATCAGATTCACAAGCAGGAACACCAGTGCGAAATGCAGATAGCTCTTCACCTGACCGTTGAAATAGAGCCACAAGCCGTACAATATAGGCACCGGCACCCAGCAGAGATAGAAGAAGCCGCCGAGAAAATCCATCACCGGCGATGTATGCATAGCGAAAAACTCATTCGGAGTAAGAACTGTCACACCGTCGGCGCACGTAATGCCGAAAAGACTCTTCTCCGTCATATATATACCTTGTATATCCACCGGATTCACCTCATAATTGTGCACTATGTTCATCCAGTCGTAGGAGATGCCGAATACCACAAACGGCAACAGAGCCACCACAAGCCGGCGAGTGACGCCTGATAGGAAGAAAAGTGCAGCCAGCAGAAGAGCTATCAGACCATGCTCCGGTCTGAATCCAACAAACATTGCCGTCACGGCAAGCCACAGGCACAAAGCGCACGCCATGGTGAATGTCTCACGGCGAGTAGGGGGCAGTTTTGTCGACAGCATCAGTTTGCCTAATAGTTTATTTCTGGTTTTTCAGACCCTTGCGGCACACATCTATGCGGGCGAAAGCCGTAAGGTTGGCGAACACGGCAATAATTGCCATGGCCACGATGAGGATTATGAAAGCGGTTTCCGGATGTGAGGGCGCACACAGGCCACAGATGCCGCATGCCAGACAGCCAACAGAAGTGACGACAACACGCTCAGGCCGCTGCATGAAGCCCACCTTGCATTCAAGCCCCACGCCTTCGGCACGGGCACGTACATAACTAACCATCACCGAACCTACAAGCGCAAGAAATGCCACAAGGGCACCAAGCACCCAGCCGTTCATTATCAGGTAGTAGCTCAGGGCGCCAACCGTGAAAAGCTCGCAGTAGCGGTCGAGTACCGAGTCGTAGAGCGCGCCGAAGCGGCTCACCATATTGCCCAGACGCGCCACCTGGCCGTCGAGCATGTCGAAGAGAGAGAACACGATAGTCACCGCGCCGGCCCACACTATGAGGTCGAAACGCGGGTTGCCGGTGGTCTGCGCCTCATATCCGGCATAAGCTATGATGCAGGCCGAGGCGAGGTTACCGAGCAGACCGATGGTAGTGACCATGTTGGGGGTCACGCCCATGCGGATCAGACCGCGAACTACAGGGTTAATTATAGCGTATATGAGCTGCTGCAATCCGTCGCGCTCTTTCTTGTAATTGTCCTTTATCATTTTTTGCTTGAAGCTGATGATTCGTTATTATCTGTTCCACAGGTGCTTTCACAGGCTTCTTCTGTCGGGTGGCTGTGGTGGAAGGTTATGCTGTCAACGAGGCGTATGGCCCACGGATCGAAACGAGTGGGCACATATACGAAATTTTTCTGAAGCAGGAAATTCCAGGCCAGCGACACAACGAGCGAAACGCTCAGTCGGGCCGCGGCGAATATGCCATCGGGCTTGACACCGATTTTGGCCAGCCACTCGATGTGCTGCAGCAAATGGTCGAGCAGAGTGGTTCCACCGAGGTTGAGAGCGAAACTGCCGCCCCATATGAGCAGATATTTCACAGCCACAGCCTTCATAGAGCAATGCTCTGCACGGAATGTAAACTTATAGTTGATGCAGCAGTTCACCACTCCGCCCACCACAAGACCTATGGCGGTGGCCAGGAATGAGCGCAGAGGGTCTTTGCCCATAGCCACGAACACCCATGCATAGAACACGAAGCATGTGCCCATGTCGATCCACGATGCTATCTGCGACGACACTGACGACCGCAGGAAGGTAAAAATACCCTTCCCGGTCATGAACTTGCGCGCCACCCTGCGGCCCAATCCATCGGTCTTTGCCTGAGAGGCCGTATTTTCACTTTCGGTGGTATGTTCGGAGGTGTTGTCCATCAGTTGCCTTGTGGTATAAACAGGTTATTTCTTCTGTTGCTTTACAGCGGCGATCACCGCCTTGGCGATATTCGATGCGGCCTCGGCCCTGCATGCCGCAAAACTTGGCCAATCGTTGAAATCGATTATGCTGAGCGAGCCGTCGGCAGCCTGTATGCACTCGCCGCCGTAGACAATTATATTGAGTTCACGGGCTGCCTTAGAGCACATAACCTTTAACTGCTCCTCAGTATTACGCATCTCGTCTTTCTGCATGCGGGCCTCGTCGGGTTCGAAAGGAAAGAACCAGTGGAAGAAACCGGTGCCCTCCACTCCATAAAATTTCACAAGCTGCCCTGGCAGATGACGCGAAATCACCGCCCTGCGAAAACCACGCAGAAAATATTCCTGAAGCACATCCTGCGCTTCATGAGCCGAGCGCACATAGCTCACATCCTCAGCATGCTGCGCATGATAGTCGCCACGCTTTATCCAACACTGCTGCATGCCCATGCGTATGAGCCGCGGACGCACCACCTCGTCGGTATCCACTATGATGCTTTCGGGGTAAGGTATGCCGCTACCCAACAGTATGCGGGCCTGACGCTCCCGGATGCAGTTCTCTATACCATAACCCGAGTTGATCACCAGGCGCCCCTCATCCTCGAGCTGCTGCAACAGCTCCGTAGAGCGCTTCTCGCGACACATGTTGATGATTACAGGCTCCTTGGCCGCTCCGGCTACAAACTGCTCCTCGCTATAGATACGCACCTCGCACCCGCGTTTGCGCAACTGCTCGGCCACGGTATTCATTATCGTAGCGTCGTTGCCTATATGATTGGGTGAAAATGCGCCTGCGCGCATTATTGCGGCTATCTGCGTGGTGGCCATGGCTCAGAAATGCGGTTTTAGTGCCGCAAAGTTACTAAATCCGCTCCAAACCCCAAAATAAATATGCGTGTATACAAAAGCATAGGACAGCGCGCACGGCATTGTTGATGACCGCAGCAATCGACATATGGATTCAAAAGCAAGAGAGCAAATCATAAAAAAACGATAAAAATTTGGATTTATCTAAAATCATTACTAATTTTGTAATCGTTACAACATTGTTAATTCAATCTATGCAACAGAATCAGCCGATTTCCAACGCAGAACTCGCCGAAATGATGCACAATGCAGGCTTGCGTCCGTCAGCACAACGCCTTGCCATACTCCGCAACATAGTGGAAGAGCGCGCGCATCCCACGGCCGACGAAATCTTCTGCAACCTCCAGATAGATTACCCAACCATGTCGCGCACAACGGTCTACAACTCGCTACATGCGCTCACAGAGGCAGGTCTGCTCAGAGAGCTCGAACTGGAAAGCGGCAACCGCCGGTATGACTTCGCGCCGCAGCCACGACACGGTCACCTGCGATGCAGCCGCTGCGGGCGCATCTTCGATATGGCGCTCCCCCCAGAGCTATGTTTCCCTTCGGCCGACGGGTTCCGCATAGACAGCATCGACATTTTTTTCAAGGGGCTATGCCCCGACTGCTGTGACAGAGAATCAGAAAACAACTCAAATATCTAACACACATTAATTATGAAAGAACTCAAAGGCACAAAAACCGAACGTAATCTGATGGAAGCTTTTGCAGGCGAATCCCAGGCCCGCAACAAATATACCTACTATGCTTCCAAAGCCCGCAAAGACGGCTACGAACAGATAGCAGCCCTCTTCGAGGAGACCGCCGCCAACGAAAAAGAGCACGCCAAGCTCTGGTTCAAATACCTTCACGGAGGCGAGGTGCCCGACACCATGACCAATCTGCGCGACGCAGCAGAAGGTGAGAATTTCGAATGGACCAACATGTATGATCGCATGGCTAAAGAAGCCGAGGAAGAGGGCTTCAAAGATATAGCATGGCGCTTCCGCGCCGTAGCAGCTATCGAACGCCACCACGAGGAGCGATATCGCAAACTGCTGGCCAATATCGAAGATGGGGTAGTGTTCTCACGCGACAACGATGCCATATGGATTTGCCGCAACTGCGGCCACATCGTCATCGGCAAGAGCGCTCCAGAAGTGTGTCCCGTATGCAAGCACTCCCGCAGCTTCTTCGAAATCAAAGCCGAGAATTATTGATTTCCAGCAAACTCATAGTCGCACCCCGGAAGTCTGACACAAGACTTCCGGGGTGCCTTTTTGCAAGCGAGCCAACTATTTCGTAAATTCGCGGAACAAAATAATCCAAGCAAACACCTGCAGCCCACTCCGATGGAAAAGATATTCGAACGCACATATTTCCTCACCCCCGCCGAGTGCAACCCTCAGGGCCGTATGCCCATCACGCTGCTCATCAACCGTCTCATAGAGGTAGCAACCCTACATGCCAATGAGTTAGGCATCGGCTACGCCTACCTCAACCCGCGCCACGAAACATGGGTACTATCACGCGTGGGAGTAGAGATGACCGCATATCCCGGAGTGAACGACCACTACACCGTGCGTACATGGGTTGTGAGTATCAACAGGCTCTTTTCCGAGCGAGATTTCGAGATAATTAACGGCGCCGGCGAAACAATAGGCTCGGCACGTACCATATGGGCCGTGCTCAACACCGACACGCGAGCCGCCGCCGACCTCAGCCACATGAAATGGATTTCGGAACTCTACCCCGAAGACAAAGAGTGCCGGTGCCCGGCTCTCACTCGGCTAAGACAACTCGATGTATATGAAGCGATTCCATACAGTTTCACCTACTGCGATCTCGATGTGAACCGCCACGTGAACTCCTCACGATATATCGAACTGCTGCTCAACTGCTGGGGACTCGACTTCCATGATCACAACCGACTCACACGCTTCGAGATAAACTATATCCACGAAGCCTACTTTGATGAACTTGTAGAGGTGCGCCTCAGCACGGATGGAGCCCTCACCCGAGCCGAACTCGTGCATGCAGACCGCACACTCTGCCGAGCCCTGCTCACATTCTCACCCCGCTGACCGCGGCAGAGCATATATACAAGGTTGACTTATCACCTCCTCAAAGCCATAAATCGGCATTAAAAAGCATAGGAAAGTTGCGGATATTAAAAAGAAGCCTTATCTTTGCATAGGTTTAACATCGACAGCTTCCCGCCGTTGTATATATATGCACACAGTGTGATTAGGTCCCATCACAGCGCCTACGGCATCACACCAAGCATCCACATGGCATACCCACTCTCCAATATTCGAAATTTATTCTTGATTTCCAATAATTATACACAATTTCTATGATGAAAAATTTACTCCAGAGTGCTTTGGCTTTAGCATTGTTTGCCATACCCGCAAGCTTGCAGGCAGCCACCCTTACTCTCACAACCGACCCGGCTGCGGGCCAGACCGTGAGAAGCATCAGCGACATCAAAGTGTCAACCAATCTTTCTGATACAGAAAATGTCCTCGCTGTCAGCGAAGATAAAGTGCATGGCATCACCATCACTAAAGAGGGCGACAGCATGCCTGCGGCATGTATGAGCGCACAGACTGATGTCGACAAATGGCCGATGAACACCGTGCTGGTTACTTTCAATGAAATCACCGAGGCCGGAACCTATACTCTCCACATTCCCGCCGGCACCATCACCGAAAGCGCCGTAAACTGGGATACAGGCGCTCCCGACATCAAGGACACCGACGCAACCAACGCCGACTTCACCGTGACCTATACCGTTGACCCCGAAATACGTATGCTCAACGAATATACGTTCAGCCCCGCCAACGGCTCCGAGCTAAGCGAACTCTCATACATCACCATGAGTTTCGACAAACTTGGAGACAACGTAGGTTACGACCTCTCGATCGACTCCGACGCTGTAGTGACCCTCTCTAACGGCACTACCACCTACAACGGCAGCCTCAGCGGCTGGGGCAACAACATCTTCATCTCATTCACCACCGAAGATGGCGACGAGCTTGTTGTGACCGAAAGCGGCATGTGGCAGCTTCAGATTCCAGCCGGGGCATTCACCTATAAAGGAGAAAGCAGCGATGTAATCGCTGCATTTTACGTAATCGATGGCCAGAGCGGCAGTGAAGGCGGCATAACATTCGAGCCTGCCAACGGCTCTAAGATTGCCCTCAACACCGAATATGCCACACACGTATATTTCAACTTCGATGCCACAGAGGTGACTCTCGTCAACTCCGAAGGCGACCCCTCCACATTCATCGTAAACTACTCGGGACAGAACATACCACGCCGCTCCTCACTGTCAGAGGCACTCGGTGAAAACGGCGGCTACTTCATCCAGTCATATGACGATGAGCAGCTGCACTTCATTTTCTCGCCTCTAACCTTCACCAACCCCGGTGTGCTCACCATATCATCTGAGGAAGGCGACTTCACCGTCGACGGCAACCCCTCGCCAGCTATAGAATACAGCATTAACGTGGGCGATGTGCGCACCTATACCTACAGCATCACTCCCGCTTCCGGCTCTGAAATCGCCATCGACGAACTCAACGAAATTCTCATATCCTTCCCCGAAGCCAAGAGCGTCGCTGTGAACGAAGACCTTCTCTACGCCATACTCCGCACCTCGTCGTGGATTTCACCCACAGTAGACGCCACTGTCGTAGAAGACACCGAAATCCCTACTGTATCGCTTAAGTTCGCCATGACTCAGTCGACCCCCGGCCGCTACAGCCTCGTGCTCGACGAAGGCTCGTTCACACTCGACGGCAACCAGCGCAGCCCATCCATTGAGGCCTACTGGACCGTCGTTAAGACCGGCGACATCGACACTACTGTAACCGGATCGCCTGAAAAGAAGATTCTTAACGAATCATACGGCTTCAACGGCGCTCTCATCTTCGCAGAAAACGAGAGCATCTCGCGCGGCACCAACTATTCGCAGATAAAAGGCTATGTCAACGACACCGAAGTCGCCAGCCTCAACGCCTCGATGGAAAGCAACTACTTCATGTTCTATATCGACGAGGAAGCATTCTGCGGCATTGCCGGAACATTCCGCATCGAATCGCCCGAAGGTGCATTTACCATCTCAGGCACCCCCTCACCTGCATTCACCTATGAATGGGAACTTGTTACGCCCAAGGAATACACCCTCAAGTTCAAACCCGCCGACGGCAGCAAGACCGGTTCGCTCGAACAGATAACTCTCGAGATTGTAGGCGCCAAAACAGTCGCATTCGGCGAATACGGCAAGCCCAATCTGAGAAAGAGCGACTACTCGTTCAGCAGCACCGGCACATATGAGTTCGTAGAAGGTCAGGAAAATGCCACCGTGCGCATCACCTTCAACCCTGCGCCCACCACTGCCGGAAAATACACCCTTAACATCGGCTATGGCTCGCTTATGTTCGACGGTGCACAGGCCAACGAGAACATCACTGCCACCTTCGATTTCGACCCGACCTACACCGGCATCGACGGCGTTGACGCAGACGCACAGAGCGACAGCAACACCGTCTACACCATCGACGGGCGTTGCGTTGCCACCGACGCTCCCGCCGCATCACTCAAGACTCTTGCCCCCGGCTTCTACATCATCAACGGCAAGAAAACCTTCGTAAAATAATTCGATTCACGCGATGAGCGGCACCTTGCCGTGCCGCCCCATAAACTGCGGAGTCGGCCCGAAATAGCTCGGGCTGACTCCGCCAGTTTTATCCGGTGAAGATTCAAAATCGAAGTGCAAAATTTCGTTAGCGTTATAGGCGTTCTCCTCACTCTCCCGAGGAGGGGTTGCC
>CAKTFH010000037.1 GCA_934555895.1 uncultured Muribaculaceae bacterium
CTTTTCCATTGCAGTTTGTTTATATCTGCAAAGGTAAGATTTTTATTCTGCTTACACAGGTTTATTACCATGCGCCGGGTTAAGGGGTCAGCTGCAAAAGGCGGTTGAAATGTTAAAAAACTACCCGAGTGTGAATTTATTTTTAGGTGTATCGGTTTTGGTTCAGTCGAGACATCCTATCGGTAGGATGTTATTAAGCAATCGCTTATATGAGCAAGGATATAGAAAAATATTGAGCCATATACATCATCCCCACCTTGCCTAAAAATTTAACAACCGATTTTTTACATTGACCCCCAAAAACAGGTTGAAGTGCTATTCATTTCGCCAGTGCTTTGTCGAGTTTCTGGGTCATCCCATCCAGGCTACGCCAGCCTGCGATTGCTGTGATGAGTCGGCCGTCGCGTCCGTAAATTAAGTAATGAGGGATGGCGCCGGCCAGTCCCGGGATATTCATTTTCCCGAAGACCTCTTCTTTGGTGAACAGGAAATGGTCGCCATGGTGTGTTTTTTTCATGTTGAGGTAGCCGTCGGTCGACGAAGTGTTGTCGGTAATATACACAAAGTCTACGCCTTTTTTCTCATAATCCTCCTTGATTGTGGACATTGCTTCTATGCCTCTCACACATGGTCCGCACCATGTGGCCCAGAAGTCGATGAAGACTACATGCCCTTTGTGGCGGCCGACAATCTGCTCAAGCCATGTGGAAGGTTCGCCTGTGGGCGTCCAGTCACCGGCTTTATCCGCAGTCTTTTCTGCGATTTCGGCCTGCAGTTCATGTATGGGTTCCCGGAATTCAGGCGAAAGGTGTTCGATCTCTTCCGAAGGAATATTTTTGAAGGCTTTGAGCTGCGCCACTATCTCTTCTGCCTTTTTACGCTCTTTCAGCTAGCGACCAAACGGCAGGTCGTCAAGTCCGTTAGCCTTGAGGTAATCCATGTGCCCTGTTCGGAAGTTGTATGCGCTCGAGATGCTTTTGGGGAACTCCAGCTGTCCGGCGTGTGGGTCGACAAGGGTGAACTGTTGGTTGACACGGGCTATTTCGGCTGAGTCACATCCTGCATACGGCATCATTACGGCTAATGCATTGAGACTTGATATGTAACTCCATTCCATTGCCAGGCGCAGCATATCCTTCTCATCATTGTCCAGACCTGAGACATTTATTTCCTTTAGCCTTTTCTGATGCTTTTTCCATTCCGTTTCACGGAAGACATTGAAGCCTGCCTTGCCGCACTTCTTTAAATAGTCCAGGTCGAACGTAGTGGCTTCTTTTTTGAGCTTTCTCGTTAGCGCAAGATATTGCGGTGAGCATGGAATGACTGCCCCCCGCACTGTAATAGCTTCCTGAGGTGCGCGTGTGCTGTCGTTTTTCAGTTTCTCGGCCTCCTGATAATCCATGTAGATATCTATGGTGTCGCCGGGAGTCAGAGGCAGGTCTATCCTTATTTCGGAAATCTCAATCGACTGTACATTGGGCCAGCACATCTTCATTTTCATGCTGAATGCCCCCGCGCTGTCGGGATTCTCATGGGTCAGAGCCTCTCCTTTGAGGTTTTCGTCGATGAGACCGGATGCTATTGAGGTCGATATATGCTCTACATCTTTCGGAAGATTTCTTACATGTCCGCGCACAAGGGTAGTCGCATATTTGCGTGGCCATTCAGGCATGGCGTTTGCACCCGCTGCCATCAGGAGGATGGCCGCCGTTACAAATAAAATTCGTTTCATGGTGTTTAAATTCTGTTTTATTTCTTGCAAATTTATGCGAATGCATATTCAATGCCATGAAAATGACTTTGCAAATTGTGCGCATTTATCTCTCGGGAGCCGCTACCGACCTTGCAAAAAGCTTGCAAATTGGGTATAACTGCCTTACTACTAAAGGTGTGATGCTATAGCGACAAGATGAACTCATCCCACTCCTTTGCACCCCCTTTTTTGTCGAAAACCTTATGGTAAAGACGCCCGCGAAGGCTGCTGATTGTGCTCGGCTCCCTCTTCAGAACTGCGGCCATCTCGGTTGGAGTGGCGTGGATTTTTATAAGCATGCACACCTGATACTCTATTTTCGAGAGGTGGTGTATCTGATACAGCACTGCGGAGAAATCCGGATAAACCGCTTTGAGCTTCTGCTCCAGACTGTCCCATTCCTTGGGAGTAATGTTGGCTCCGGTCTCTATTTTTTTTATGCAGGTTCTGATAGAATTCCGATTTGAAGAGGTCCGTCTCCGCCTCCTTAATGGCATTGGCTATCGGTTCGGGGCGGAGGTTGCGTATCTCCTGCAGTTCGCGCATATTCCGTTCCAGAAGCAGTTTCTGCTTAAAGGTCCGGAAAATGACCATCGTCATTATAATCGCCACAAGCACGAGTATCACGATGATGTAAACCAGCCGCTGCTTGTCGGATTTCAGCTCGCGCTCAGATGTGGAAAGTACGAAATCCGATAGACGGGTTGTGCCTCTGTTCTCGCAGAAGAACGTGCGCACGATGCCGCGGATTTCATCCTTACGCGATTCTGACATGGTGGTGGCCTTGTGCATGACTTCAGTGTACCCGTCCCAGACGGTTGTCATGGTGGTGTCGTTGATTATCCTGAAGGGTGTGGGCCGTCCGTTCTCTATATATGCGGTATCGTTGAGTGTATATTTGGCCATCTCATGCGGGGCAATCACCACCACATCACCGTCGGTGATAAGCTCGATGCTGTAATATGTGCTGTCGGCGTCATAGATTTTACACCGAGTGTATTTCCCAACATCCATCGTGTCGATCCGACCGTCGGGATACTCGATACGAGCAAGTTCCCAGGCTCCGACGATATTGAAACCTTCTGTCGGCTGCTGTTTGTCTTCATTGCAGGCTGTGGGGATAAATATGGTGAGAAGAAACAGTATTATGTTGAATGCATGTTTCATTTATGTAATCATTTTTACGACGGTCATTCTTTTTCCGATAGTTCGAGCCATCGCAGTTCTTTATCGTCGAGAGCAGCTTTCAGTTCGCTGTAACGGCGCGAAAGCTGCGATATGTCATCGCCCGGAGCGGGGGAGTTGAAAGACTGCTCTATGGCCGCGAGCTCGGTGTTCATCTGTTCGAGCTCGGCGGTCAGTTGCTCGAGTTCCTTGCGCTCCTTGAAGCTGAGGCGCTCCTTGCGTTCGGTGACAGGTTTTTTTGATGCCGGTTCAGCAGTGGTTGTGCTTTGTTTCTTCTGCTCTTCGGCGTTCATGCGGGTGCGTTCCTCGTTTTCAGTCTGCTTGCGCCATTCGCGGTAATCGCTGTAGCTTCCGGGGAAGTCTTTCACCACGCCGTCGCCTTCGAACACGAAGAGGTGATCCACTATGTTGTCGAGGAAATATCGGTCGTGCGAAATTATTATGGCGCAACCCTTGAAATCCACCAGATATTCCTCGAGTATGCCCAGTGTCACTATGTCGAGGTCGTTGGTGGGCTCGTCGAGGATGAGGAAGTTGGGGGAGCGCATAAGCACCGAGGCCAGGTAGAGTCGTGAACGCTCTCCGCCGCTCAGCTTTGCTACGAGTTTCTGCTGGTCGGGAGGCGTGAACAGGAAGTGCTGCAGAAACTGCGAGGGGCTTAGGCGCACTTCTCCGCCGTTGAGCTTTATATCTTCCGCCACATCGGTTATCACATCTATCACACGCTTTTCGGGATTGAAAGTGATACCGTCCTGGTTGTAGTAGCCGAAGCGCACGGTCTCGCCCACATCCCATGTGCCGCTGTCGCTGGGCACTATCCCCTGCAGCATTTTTATGAATGTGGATTTTCCTACGCCGTTGGCGCCTACGATGCCCACTTTCTCATAGCGGGCGAAGGTGTATGAGAAGTCGCGGA
Source organism: uncultured Muribaculaceae bacterium (assembly GCA_934555895.1). Classification (GTDB taxonomy): domain Bacteria; phylum Bacteroidota; class Bacteroidia; order Bacteroidales; family Muribaculaceae; genus UBA7173. The sequence goes on from CAKTFH010000037.1 coordinate 3,855, forward strand.
GTATCACCTTGTCGCCGAACCGCTTGGAGATATGGTTCGCCTCGAAGATTTTTTTGCCTATATATGACGAGCGCACGTTGAGGTCTACCTGCCGTTCGCTCAGATTCACCGAAGCCCGTTGTTTGAGGTCGTAATAGTTGTCGATGCGGAATTTCGCTTTCCCTGCGCGTGCCTGCGGCTGACGGCTCATCCATTCCTGCTCGCGGCGCAGGGTGTTGCGCACACGTGCCAGTTCGGCGGTCATGGCGTCGATGCGCTCCTGACGGCGGCGGAGGTAATAGGCATAGTTGCCGTTGTAGCTGAATATCTGCGCCATATCGATTTCAATGATACGGCTGCACACACGGTCGAGGAAATATCGGTCGTGGGTCACCATCAGCAGAGCTATGCGCGAGCGCGACAGGTAGCTCTCGAGCCATTCTATAGATGCTATGTCGAGATGGTTGGTGGGCTCGTCGAGGATTATCAACTGCGGGTCCTCGAGTATCACTTTCGCGAGCGCCACGCGCTTGCGCTGTCCCCCCGACAGATGCTCCACACGGGCGTTCAGATTGTCGATGCCAAGCTGGCTGAGCATCTGGCGCAGGCGGTCTTCGTAGTCCCAGGCGCGAGTGGCGTCCATAGCTTCCGTGGCACGCGCCAGTGCGTCTACATCGCCCGATGCTGTTGCCGCCTCATATGCGCTGATTGCTTCAAGCAGCGGACCGTTATCGGTGATGCATGTCTCAAGCACCGAGAGCTCGGGCCGCAGTTCGGGTGTTTGGGCGAGGTATCCGAGCCGCAGTCCGTTGCGCGGCGTCACGGTGCCTGAGTCGAATGGTTCAATCCCCGCTATACAGCGCAGCAGGGTGGTTTTGCCGGTTCCGTTCTTAGCGATAAGACCTATTTTGTCGCCTTCGTCGATGCCGAATGTCACATCGGCGAAGAGCATGCGGTCGCCGTAGCTTTTGGTGAGGTTTTCTATTTGCAGCAGGCTTGCCATGCGTTGTGATTGATGGTTTAATATTATTACAGCGATATAGGCTCGCCGGCGGCGATGCGGTAGATTGTGGCGGTGTCGGATGGGGTGAGTTTGTAGTAATTACCTACGGTCTCGCCTTTGTTGGCATGGAGCATTTTCACCAGCAATGGTATGTCGGGATTGCTGATGCCGAGTTGCTTCATGTCGGAGGGGAGTCCCAGTGAGGAGAAAAACGTGCGAAGGCGTTTTATCCCTTCAAGCGCGGTGGCGGTGAGTGTATCCTGTGGTTCCACGCCCAACACCCTTTCGGCTAACTGTGCTCCGCGCTGTGGGTGACGATAGGCCATGAATGTCATCCATGCAGGCTGCACTACGGCCAGTCCTGCGCCGTGGGTCACACCGTAGAGCGCGCTGAGTTCATGCTCCATGGCATGCGAGGCCCAGTCCTCCTCACGCCCGGTGCCGCATATGCCGTTGTGGGCCAGCGTGCCGCACCACATGATGTTGGCTCTTGCCTGATAGTCGTCGGGCTTGGCCATCACTTTCGGCGCCTCCTCCATAATGGTTTTCAGCACGCCTTCGGCCACGCGGTCGGTCACCTCGGTGTCGGCAGTGTTGGAGAAATAGCGCTCGAAGATATGCGCCATCATGTCGGCCACGCCGGCCGCCGTTTGTTCCGGAGGAAGTGTGAATGTGAGCTCCGGATTCATCAGGGCGAACTTTGGCCTCAGCCAGTAGTCGGTGCGGAGGCTTATCTTGTGCATGCCGTCGAGCAGTGTGATGACCGAATTGCCCGAACCTTCGCTGCCTGCCGCCGGTATGGTGAGCACCACACCCACCGGCAATGCCTTCGAAACAATGGCTTTTCCGGCCCAGAAGTCCCAGAAATCACCGTCGTAGGGCACACCTGCCGCTATGGCTTTGGCGGTGTCTATCACTGAGCCGCCGCCTACGGCCAGCAGGGCGTCGATATTCTCGCGGCGGCATATCTCAATGCCTTCGCGCACCTTGGGGTCGGTGGGATTCGGCTCGATGCCTCCGAGCTTGGTATGCGCTATTCCAGCCTTGTCGAGTGTGTCAAGCACACGGCCGAGAAGGCCGCTGCGCACTACAGAGCCTTTGCCGTAGCACACGAGTACACGCGTGGCTCCGAGACATGAAAGTTGCTCACCAGCCTTTAGTTCGGCTCCGCGTCCGAAAATGTAACGGGTAGGGGTGCAGTATGTGAAATTATCCATAGATTCGTCCTTAAAGTTGTTATGGTTGTTGGTATCCGAAGCGATGGCTATGCACCGCTTCGGCACCGTAAAGTTACCCTCTTTTTGCCGGAATAGCAAATCCTCATATCCCTTTTGGAGCTATGCTACACGGTTTTTTCGTATTCCACTTTTTTGTAGTATCTTTGCAAGATAAAAGGCGAGAGAAAGAGTCTCCCGCATTGTTGTTTATATGACGGCGCATCAATTGCGTCGCACTGTCTGAATATGAAGAATATCAGGAATTTCTGTATTATAGCCCATATTGACCACGGCAAGAGCACTCTTGCCGACCGTTTGCTCGAATACACCGACACAGTTGCCGGAAAAGATCTCCAGGCACAGGTGCTCGACGACATGGACCTCGAGCGTGAGCGTGGCATAACCATCAAGAGTCATGCCATACAGATGGATTACGCCTTTGAAGGCGAAAGGTATACGCTTAATCTGATTGACACTCCGGGACACGTTGACTTCTCCTACGAGGTGTCGCGTTCAATAGCCGCATGCGAGGGCGCACTTCTCATTGTGGATGCCACCCAGGGAATTCAGGCACAGACTATATCGAATCTTTACATGGCCATCGATTCCAATCTTGAGATTATCCCCGTAATCAACAAGGTGGACCTTGAGAGCGCAAATCCTGACGAGGTGGAGGACCAGATTGTAGACCTGCTCGGATGCCGCCGCGATGAGATTATACGTGCTTCGGGTAAGACGGGTCTGGGTGTGCCGGAAATTCTGCGCGCCATCATAGAGCGTGTGCCTGCTCCCGCCGGTGACCCGGAGGCGCCGCTACAGGCGCTGATTTTCGACTCAGTCTTCAATCCGTTTCGTGGTATCATAGCATATTTCAAGATTCTTAACGGAACCATCCGCAAGGACGATTTCGTGAAGTTCGTCTCCACCGGCAAGGAATATCACGCCGACGAAATAGGTGTGCTCAAACTCGACCTGCAGCCACGTGAAGAGCTTTCTGCAGGAAATGTGGGTTATATCATATCGGGCATAAAGACATCAAAGGAGGTGAAGGTGGGCGATACCATCACTCATGTCAACGATCCGGCTCCTGCCATCGAGGGTTTTGAGGAGGTGAAGCCTATGGTGTTCGCCGGCGTTTATCCCATCGAGGCCGAGGATTTCGAGAATCTCCGCTCATCGCTCGAGAAACTTCAGCTCAACGATGCCTCGCTCACATTCCAGCCCGAATCGTCGGTGGCACTCGGCTTCGGTTTCCGCTGCGGCTTCCTCGGACTGCTGCATATGGAGATTATCCAGGAGCGACTCAGCCGTGAGTTCAACATGGAGGTGATTACTACCGTGCCCAACGTGTCATATAATGTATATGACAAGAAAGGCAATGTCACCGAGGTACACAATCCCTCCGGACTGCCCGACATCACTCTTATTGACCATATAGAGGAGCCATATATCCGTTCGTCGATTATCACCACGGCCGATTTCATCGGTCCTATAATGACCCTATGCCTCGGCAAGCGCGGCGAACTTGTGAAGCAGGATTTTATTTCCGGCAACCGCGTGGAACTTGTGTTCGACCTGCCGTTGGGTGAGATCGTGATAGATTTTTACGATAAACTTAAGTCGATTTCAAAGGGGTACGCCTCATTCGACTATCATCTTCACGATTTCCGCGACTCCAAGCTTGTGAAACTCGACATGCTTCTCAACGGTGAGAGTGTCGACGCACTTTCCACTCTCACCCATGCCGACAATGCCGTGACCTTCGGCCGTCGTATGTGCGAGAAGCTAAAGGAGCTCATACCCCGTCATCAGTTTGATATAGCTATTCAGGCTGCTATCGGCGCCAAGATTATAGCGCGTGAAACAATCAAGGCCGTCAGAAAGGATGTCACCGCTAAATGCTACGGCGGCGATGTCAGCCGTAAGCGTAAGCTGCTCGAAAAGCAGAAGGCAGGTAAAAAACGTATGAAGCAAATCGGCTCGGTGCAGGTGCCCCAGAAGGCTTTCCTGGCTGTGCTGAAACTTGACTAAATGAAACATTCAAAGGATTTCATAGCATATATCGTCCGCACTCTGGCATTTGTGACCATCGCACTGGCGCCGTCGTCGGTTGCAGCACAGATTAACGCCGAGCAGGTGCTCCGCGTAGGGCAGAATGCGCTTTATTTCGAGGACTATATGCTCTCGATTCAGTATTTCAACCAGGCTATCACGGCAAAGCCTTACCTGGCTCAGCCATATTTCATGCGAGCCATAGCGAAACTGAATCTGGAGGATTACCTCGGAGCAGAGGAGGATGCCTCGGCGGCCATTGAGCGAAATCCGTTTATAGCCGACGCCTATGAGGTGCGTGGCGTGGCCCGTCAGAATCGGGGCCTGCTTCGTGGCGCTATCGCCGACTACGACGCCGCGCTTAAACTGGTGGCCAAAAGCCGCGGACTACTGTTCAACAAAGCACTTGCACAGCAGGAGCTCGGAGAGCGTGACAGCGCTATGATGTCGATGAACGAGTTGCTTACGCAGTTCCCCGCTTTTGAGAACGGATATGTGGGCCGGGCACGGCTCTATCTCGAGATGGGCGACACTGTGGCCGCTATGGCAGATGTTGACAAAGCTCTTGAAATCAACAAAAATCTTGCTAATGCCTATCTTATCCGGGCAGATGTGGCGATAAGCTCGCACAAGGATTATGAGAAGGCTTCCACAGACCTGTCGGAGGCCATAAGGCTTCAGCCGCGTGAGCCAGGTCTCTATATCAACCGTGCTTTCCTGCGGTATAATCTCGATGACTATTTCGGAGCTATGGCCGATTATGATTATGCTCTGCAACTCGACCCTCTGAATGTACCGGCGCTGTTCAACCGCGGCCTTCTGCGTATGGAAGTGCGCGACTATGACAATGCGATAGCCGATTTCTCGCGTGCGCTGGAAATAGATCCCAAAGATTACCGTTCTCTTTACAATCGCGCGTGGCTTTACAGCGAAAAACGCGACATAAAGCATGCTATGGCCGATGTCGATTCGCTCATCGCAGCTTTCCCTAATCTTCCTGAGGCATTCTACATGCGCAGCAACCTCAACCGCACTGCCGGGCAGATGCGTAAAGCCGAGGCCGACTACAACCGTGCGCTCGCTCTGGCAAAGTCGCTCCCTTCCGGTACTTCCGATATAGCTATGGAGGCCACAAGTCACGATGCTCCCGACAGTCAGAGCGCTCCTGACAAGCGTCCCGCCGGTGGAGGCCGACGGGAGGAGGATACGCTTACGCCTGAAAAGGTGGCGCAGCGTTTCACGGCGCTCCGCACCGTGGAGAGTCAGGTGGAAGTGGAGGAGGAATTCAACAACAAGAACATCCGTGGCCGTGTGCAGGACCGTTCGCGGCGCATCGAGCTTGAACCGATGTTCGCTTTGAGCTATTACACCGCTCCCACTGAGCTCCGGCAGAGTGCTTACTATCTTAAGGAAATCGATGATGTGAACTCAACGCGTGTGCTCCGTTTCCTCGTGCAGCTCACCAACGACGACATCACGCTCGACGACGAGGAGAAGATAAATCGTCATTTCCGTTCGATAGAGTATTTCAATTCATACCTCGCGACACACACACCACGAGCCATCGATTATTTCGGCCGCGCGATGGATTTCGCCATGCTGCGCGACTATGCGTCGGCTGTATCCGATCTCAATCGTGCTCTGGAGCTCACACCCGATTTCGCATTGGGATATTTTGCACGCGGAGTGGCTCGCTACATGGCGATGCGTGCGGGTAACGGAACCACAGGTGCGCCGCAGGCTGAAATCAGGGCCATTGTAGACGATTTCGACCATGCTGCCGAACTTTCGCCCCGCATGGCTTTCGCGCATTATAATAAAGGCAATGTGCTTGCGGCTCTGGGCGACTATACTTCGGCTCTGCGTGCATTCAACAAAGCGATAGAAATTAAGCCCGACTTCGGCGAGGCTTATTACAACAGGGGATATGTCTACTTCCAGCTCGGCGACCGCGACCGCGGAGTGGCCAATCTTTCGAAAGCGGGAGAACTCGGAGTGGTGCCGTCCTACAGCCTTATAAAGCGCATGAACTGACACTATTCTCTTCTGGGTGACCGGAAGGGCTCCTTTAATGATACTTGACAATCAATGTAAATCAAATATGACTATGACAGATTCAGACCTTAAGACACTGCAGGCCCGCGGAATAACCGAGGAGCAGCTGCAGGCACAAGTGAACAGGTTCGTCACCGGTTTTCCATATCTCAGAATTTACGATTCGGCACGTGTAGGGCAGGGCATAACCTGTCTCGATGCCGACGGGGAAAATTCAGCCATCGCACGCTGGAAAAAATATCTCGCCGACGGTGGCAAGGTCACCAAGTTTGTGCCAGCTTCGGGCGCTGCTTCGCGTATGTTCAAGGCTCTGTTTGCTTTCGTCGATGGAGCCGAGGCTCATCCTGCCGAGGGCTCTGATGTCGACCGCCTGCTCAAAGGCATCCACAATGTGGCTTTCTTCAATGAACTCAACGATGTGGTTATGCGCAGGTTTGGCGCCGATGTCGACGCTCTTCTGGCTCAGGGTCGCGAAAAAGATGTGATTGGCTCGATTATTCTTCCTGAAGGCCTCAATTATGGCAATCTGCCCAAGGGCCTTCTCACTTTCCACCATGCCGAGGGTGGTGTCACCCGTACTCCGGTTGAGGAGCAGCTTGTGGAGGGCGCGCAGATGGCCCGTCAGGCCGACGGTTCGGTTAACATGCATCTCACTGTGTCAGGAGCGCATCGCCAGGCGTTCGGGCAGAAGCTCGCACAAGCTGTGCCTGCCATAGAGCGGAAGATGGGAGTGAAAATCAACGTAGGTATGTCGGAGCAGAAACCTTCCACCGACACTGTGGCAGTGAACGAGGATAATTCGCTTTTTCGCGACGAGAACGGGAATCTCGTGTTCCGTCCCGGAGGGCATGGCGCTCTCATTCAGAATCTCAACGACATTAACGGTCAGGTGGTGTTCATCAAGAATATCGACAATGTGGTGCCCGACACACTGCGTGCCGACACGCTGAAATTCAAGATGGTGCTTGGCGGCTATCTTATCGAGCTACACGACAAGGTGTCGGAAGCCATTGCACTTATCGACAGCCGCTCGTACACCGAAAAACAGTTGCGGCAGATTGTCGGGTTCATGGAGGATGCTTTCAGCATGGACGCGCCTGAGTTCCATGACCTGTCGGGAGAAGACCTTGCCACATATCTCCGTGCAAAGCTCGATCGCCCAATGCGTGTATGCGGCATGGTGCGCAACGAGGGCGAGCCTGGCGGCGGCCCTTACATTGCCTACAATTCCGACGGTTCGCGTTCGCTGCAGATTCTGGAGAGCACCCAGATTGACCTCTCCAAGGATGAGAACCGCGATATGATGGCAAAGGCCACGCACTTTAATCCGGTAGATCTGGTATGCTATGTGCGCGATAATGAAGGCCGCAACTACGACCTTACAAAATATGTCGACCATCAGACCGGTTTCATCTCTTCAAAATCGCTTCATGGCCGCTCGCTGAAGGCGCTTGAGCTTCCCGGTCTGTGGAACGGCTCGATGAGCGACTGGAACACTGCTTTTGTAGAAGTTCCTGTTAGTACATTCAATCCTGTAAAGACCGTAAACGACCTCCTTCGCCCACAGCATCAGGGCTGATATATAGGTCGTCCAGATATATATCCCGCCGTGCATGGTCTGCCGCCGCTTTATGCTGTCGCGCTCCTGCATGGTGGGTATATTTATTGGGTATATTTATACTGTGTATATTTCTTTGGCCGATGCTCGGCACTTTTTTGATCCTTTCGGTAATCAACTTTCAACTGCAAATTGTTGTTAATATCATAAAATATATACTAACTTTGCATCGCCTTTCAAGGGGAGCATGTGACGAATATGTTATTCATGGTATCATGCTTCATGACAAGCCACACTAAAGTGTGCGGCATGTTATCCGATTACTGAATATAGGGAAATGAATATCAGAATAGTTAGGAGTAGCTTCATGCATGATTGTGTTGGCGGCATGGTGTTTCTTGCCTGCCTCATGACATTGATAGGCTCGGGTTGCTCCGGTCGCCGTGGCGGCGACCCTGTTGAGCAGGTCCCGGCATCGGCCGTGATAGTGGAGGAAATCAATCTTGCGGCCATGCTTAAAGAGGCGGGAGTGTCTTTTCCGGTCTGCGGTGACTCACTTTCGGCTGAAGCCGCTGAGGTGCTCAGTCTGGTGGCACCTTCCTCGCTTGTGCAGCAGATGAAATATCTCATGCCATGCTTCGATGGTCTCGAACTGAGCCGTGTGGTGTGTTTCACTTCGGCTGAGGGCGCCGATATTCTTGTAGTGCCTCTGGCAGACAACGATGTTCTTGAAAAGTATCTGGAGGAAGAGAGCGGTGAACTCGATGAAACCGATGGGCTTCTTGTGGCATATCATGCTGGTGCGGTGGTGGCTATAAGCGATAACCGATTCTGCTGGGTGGGGCCTGATCTGATGTCGGTTATCGAGGCACGGTCGGCGGCCAGTCATGGAAACTTTGTTGAAATAAAGGGCGTGACCGACTTTTTGCGCTCCGACGATGTGTTTAATCTTGCGGTAAACTGCGGCAATTCCTCTTTGAGCTATCTCGGCGGCATAAACCGGTGGCTGTGTATTGGCATGAAGATTACGCCTCAATCAGTGTCTCTTTCGGGCAAGGTTGTCAGCCGAGAGGGAATCCCCGATTCTATCGGTGCGAATTTTGAGGTGATTGATACCGATTTTCTCCGGTATACCCCCGAGCGTGCTCCCGTTGTGCTCGCGTTTGGAAAATTCAGCGGCAATGTGCGAGGTCTCTCCATGTTGCTTGACCGTTTTGCGCCTATTTATCTCGATGAGGCCGATGGCACCACAGCGCTATACGCGCAGCCTGTTTCGGGCAGTGTGGAGGCTGTGCGCAATCAGACCTCCGGTTCCTGGAATGTCGCTACCATGGTGCATCTCCCTGACACCTGCCTTGAGGCTGCGATTAAGCGATATAAAGAAACCGCGCCTACTACTCTGACAAATCTCGACGAGGGTGATGTCCAGTGGACTTATGCAGTGGAAGAAAACGAATATTATTTTGGTGATTTCCACGGCAATCTGGTTTTCTCTCTCAATAGGGAGATAGCGCCGGAGTTTTCGGGAAACACCTATATCGACGACTTTGAGGGCTTGCGTGCTGCGCTTATAATAGATGTGCCGGCCGGAGGAGTGCTGGCGCAGGCATGGAATCTTCCTTACGGTTTTACTTTTAAAGTGAAGGTAGATGCCGTCGGCTGGAAAACGCGCATCACTTTCAACGGCACTTCGATGCCTGCATTCCGCACGTTGCTCGATATGCCTCAGCTCCGGGATTTCAACACCAAAGCCCGCTCGATGGCGGGGATGTAAATTGTAATGAAAACATATTGCCGTGGTGTCGGACGATTCTTTCCTTGACACCGCGGCAATATGTTTTTATCGATGTTTTATCGATTATGGACGCTTTCAGCTGATTCTTTCGAGACAACGTGTTATCGCTTCATCGCTGAGGCCTTCCTGGCGCAGGCAGTCGGCCAGCTCCTTGCGCTTGCGTTTCATCTCTTTGTCATGGAAGAGCATGTTTGCGAATTTATGCATGGCCTTCTTCAGACGGTCGCAGCCATCGTGGGTGTTTATGTCGATTCCGGCAAATGTCGAGCGCTCTTTGTGCAGCACTATAAAAAATATTCCCGCTACAATCAGTGCCGAGAGAGCTACGGCGTCAATTTCGTCATCTTTGAAAAACTCGTCATATCTGCATGTCAGACCAGCTGTGTCCATTTCACGTAGGCGTGCCGTACGTTCGGTGGTTGGGGTGCTTTCAGCTATCTCCCAACGCAATATTTCTGTCATGATGCTGTCTTCAAGCAATGCGTTGAAGAGCTTTTCCAACGCATCCCCGTAACCTTTCTCTGTAGGTAGGGTCTCGTTGGATCCTTTATAAAGGTCGCTGATCCAATAGTCGTAGCGTTTTACAAATGTATCATAAAATTCGTCGAGATTTTTATAACGGTTGTAAAACACTATCGGCTCAATCTTTGCACGTTTTACTATATCGGTGACCAATGCCATCGAAAATCCCCTTTTCTTGATTTGTGCAATCGCTGCTTTCAGAATCGCCGATTCGATATCGGCTTTTGAGCGGCGAGGTCTTCGGGGCTTGATTTCATTCATTGTCTCCATTATGGTAAAATTTTTCGACGGATATGAGCTGCAATAATTCCCTTTCTTGGGTTATGCTCTTTAGCCGTTTTTAGTATTTATATTTGTGTGTCGATTCCGACTGGTAATTTATTTCTTTCAATTCCCCTTCCTTTTTCATCTCTGGATGTTCCCTCAGTTTTCTCCTGTTTATATCCTTCCCAAATTATCTTCGTTTCCGATTATCTATATATCCGTGACATCAGTCGCGGTATAGATTTTTTGAAGAAATCATATGCTTTTACTATGCATCATGGCATGCAATATCTGTAATCTTATTGAATCCTGTGGTAGGTTCTGCGAAAAAAAGATTGAAAATATATTGCGTTTTATTGAATATTTATTCGTAAAATGAGATTGTCTTTTTTATTCCCATCTGTCGGAGGATGTCTTGTTATGTAATATTATATAACTTGATTCAGCGCTATTTCGCTGTATGACATTTGGCTATACGTTATATCACACAATCTGTTATTATGTTCGGCATTCTCCTTTTCTTTTCCTCCTTTCTTTATATATGAATCTGTTGCTGGCAAAGTTATTAAATCCTCAAAAACAATAGCAACTTTTTTGTAGCGTATGGGTCACTATCTGCAAATTAATTTTATGTGTTGGGTATATACGTTACATATTTTCCTATGATCGTTGTTCGGAATATATAACAGTATGGCGACTTGTTGCCCTTCGTGCGAATGTATAATTATTTTGTTGCGTAATTTATGGAAATACCCATATAATAACATTTGCCCGATTCTGTTTCACTCTTGATAGAGTAAGTGTTTTTTTGGGGGGGCGTATGTTTTTTTCTGAATCGGGCGCGTATTGATTTGTGATTGCTGTAAATATCATTAGTGCAGCACTATACGAGTCGATGTTAATTTGTGAGCTGTTTCTAGATTCCTTAATCAATGTTAAATATCGATTAAATTTCGCATGAATGCTTGCGTAATTCAGAAGGAGTGCCTACCTTTGCACCCGCTTTTGGGAAGGCGCAGCGGCGCCGGCGCGGATGCCGAAAGGTAATAACGCTCCCGGGGCCTGCGAAGTTCGCGGTCTTGAAAATTTTTTCAAAGAAATTTTTGGAGATTCAAAAATTGTTCGTAACTTTGC
>CAKTFH010000038.1 GCA_934555895.1 uncultured Muribaculaceae bacterium
AAAACTCGGTTTTCAAAATCCTAAAGATGCGTTCTTCAAACAAATCGCTAATTTTGCACTTGCCAGTTGAACCTGCGTAAATGAAAGAGCCGTGAGTCTTGAATGCAATTTTCACCAAGAAAGTTGTTCGTTTCAGAAAAAAGAGTTAAATTTGCACTCTGAATTGTGAAAAGAAAAACAATAACATCATACCGCAATGAAAAGAACTTTCCAACCTTCTAACAGAAAGAGAGTTAACAAGCACGGCTTCCGTGAAAGAATGTCAACCAAAGACGGCCGTAAGGTTCTTGCCCGCCGTCGTGCCAAAGGTCGTCTGCGCCTTACCGTTTCTTGCTCCATCGCAAGCAAGTAATTGGCGAATGATGTAGTGCAGGGATTCGTCTCTCGCGTTCCTCCACATTCTATTGCATCATCTCTCATCTGAAAAATCCACATTGTCCCCATCGGCAATCGCCGGTCGGGGACTTTTTTTGATGACACCGACTTATAAGTTTTTTGAGCATCAAGCAAACACCTTGCCCTCCTGTTTGTTATTCATGATAGAATATCAATACATACAACTCAGAAAAACATTCTATATTATGAGTACAATAGCTAAAAGCATCAAGGGCACACGCACTGAAAAAAATCTTGTAGCCTCTTACGTAGCCGAGTCGGGTGCATATTCCCGTTATACATTTTATGCCGCTCAAGCAGATAAAGAAAACTATTTTCCTATTGGAGAAGCATTCCGCAACACTGCATCCAATGAGTTGCGTCATGCTAAGGTATTTTTTAAATTACTTGAAGGCGGTCAGGTTACAATAACGGCCGATATCGACGCCGGCGTTATCGGCGATACAGCTACCAACCTCCGTATAGCTGCCAACGAGGAAATGAAGGAAGGCGTGGAGATGTACACAGCCGCTGCGAAAGTGGCCGATGAGGAAGGTTTTACCGAAATCGCCTCACATTTCCGTGCAATCGCAGAAATAGAGTCGCGCCACCGTGCACGTTTTGAAAAATATCTCGAACAGGTAAATAATGGTACCGTATGGAAACGCGACAAACCCATCAACTGGCAGTGCCTCGTATGCGGATATGTTTATCATGGCACCACTCCTCCCGAGATTTGCCCCGCATGCGACCATCCTTATCAGCATTATATAGCTCTCGACATGGACGAACTCTGATTTTCATCTATCATTCCGCTAATATATCTAATTAGAGACTCCCCGATGACCTCAAAGGTCAATATCGGGGAGTGTTCTTTTATTTGTGCTATCGTGATGCAGACACTGAATTATAAAACTTAGTTCATCGGGGCAAGTTTCAGGCGCTCGAGTGTAAGAAGTAGCGTACCGTCAGTACTGTACATATTCATCTTGTTTTTTCCGTCGGGGCGAGCCGATTCCACCTGCTCCAAAGCTAAAAGAAGTTCAGTTTCCCTCACATTGTTCTCACAGCTCATACGGGTGCATCCGAGATCGGCAAACTGCATTGAATCTACTTTATCGGGGTCAATGAATATTGTGCCATTGAAAATATTGCAACCCGTATTACCATGAATGCGAAGTTCGTTCACATCTATCGTAATCGAAGCTTCTTCTTTCATCTCTGTACCGTTCAGCACTGTTATACGCCATGCTCCATTGGCAAATTCCATATTATGTCGACGAAGCACCATCACGGCACGCCCATCAGCTCCGTTGAGATCAAGATATGTCACCGAACCTTCCTGACGCGGGATGTAGCTGCACACCTCGCTAAGAGCTAAATTAATAAGATACTCATAGGGAGCATCCTCGCACATTCTCATGCTAGTAATCAGGTTAGTAAGACGCAGAGTTCCCTGAGTTTCGGCCACGATGTCGCCGTTAACATAGTTACACCCATTGGAGCCATAGAACCGTTTGGCAGCAAGATCAAATGTCACATAAGGTCTCTCCTCTCCAGTTACAACATTTCCGGCCACCGAAGAGATTGTCCATTCACCATTGATAGTGAAATCAGACGGCAAAGTATGTGCAACAATCAAATCAGATGCATCGGCCGATATTTTTCCAGCCTCGGCAACAGACTTTTCTACTTTTTCTTCCTCGGCAACTTCACGGCGTGCCTCATTGAGTTCCTTTACCGAAACCGAAGCATTTCCCCCGTGTTTGTCCCCTTTCTTTTTCGACTTCACAGCCTTTTTCGAAGAGACATTTGCTGTTTCTTTTTGCTTTTTAGTGGGTTTCGCCACAGGTGGGGTAAGAGTTTTTCCCTTGTCTGATTTCTCATTTTCAAGATCGGCCTCATCGCTTACGGCAGTATTCTGGGCGTCAGAACCACGAAGCACAAGTTTCTGCGATTTCTCCAAAAGAGTGCACGACGACATTGTGGCAAGAAGTGCCGCAGTCACACCGCAACGGAATATATATCGTATCCTCATGTAATATCTGGGGTAATGGTTTGAATTGACTCTACAAATGTAGCGAAATTATATGCTTCATGTCGATTGATTGTTGCAATATTTTCTTAATTTTGCAAAAAATAAATGTAGAGATTATCATGAAAAAACTGTCGTGCGCCATAAGGCGCACAATGTGCCGCTTTGCACTAATATTTGCATTCGCCATATTTCACACACTGACATTCAACGAATTTACTGCCTCAGCTGCAACCTCTGAAAAGGCTGGGAAAGTATATGTCGATTCGTCGGGACTCTTGCGTATGAGTTCCGACGATTCAGAAGCCCGATATTATGGCGTTAACTACACAGTACCGTTCGCGCATGCTTATCGCGCTCTTGAAAACCTTGGTGTGGACCGTCATAGTGCCATTGATCGCGATGTGTATCATCTCAGCCGTCTTGGCCTCAATGCATTCCGTCTTCACCTATGGGATGTGGAGCTTACCGACAGTCTCGGAAACCTTCAGGACAACGAGCACCTCGAGCTTCTCGACTACCTCATAGAAAGTCTTGAGAACCGTGGCATTGACATCATCCTCACTGCACAGACCAATTTCGGGAACGGTTATCCGGAACGTAACGAGCCCACCGGCGGCTTCAGTTATCTTTATGACAAATGCGACATGCACGAGAACCCTGAAGCTATCAGTGCACAGAAACGCTATATCGATGCACTCTCCCGTCATAAAAATCGCTATACAGGCTTCAGGTATTGCGATGACCCATCGATTATAGCCATGGAAATAAACAACGAACCCTGTCACGACACCGACAGCATGCAGGTAACCGACTATATAAACACCATGACACGCACGCTCCGCAACAGCGGATGGGGGAAACCGATACTTTACAATGTAAGCCACAATATACCGCTTGCGCAAGGATATTTCAATGCCAATATCGACGGCACGACCTATCAGTGGTATCCCATCGGACTCGTATCAGGTAAATCACGCCAAGGCAATTTCCTCCCGTTTGTCGACAATTACCATCTGCCCTACACCAATCTTAAAGGATATAAGGATAAGGTACGAGTAATATATGAATTCGACCCGGCAGATATGCCCGACAGCTATCTCTATCCGGCTGTTGCACGAACTTTTGCCCGTGAAGGATTCCAGTGGGCCACGCAATTCGCCTACGACCCCGTCGACATGGCATCATATAATACCGAATACCAGACACATTTCCTTAATCTCGCATATACTCCGGGAAAAGCTATAGGCATGAAGATAGCACGCAAGGTAATGGACACCACACCTCGTGGCGCACAGATTCCTAAATATCCCCTTGATACAGTGTTTGGCAATGCATCGGTAAGCTATAGAAAAAACCTTGCCACATGGACATCTCCCGAAGAATATTTCCATACCAACAGCACCTACACTCCTGTAAAAAATGTGGAGCGTCTGCGTGAGATCGCCGGAGTTGGGAGTTCACCTCTTGTGGACTATAACGGTCTCGGAGCCTATTTTATTGACCGTATTTCACCCTCGGCATGGCGAGTGGAAATCATGCCCGATGCCCTGCCGACAGTCGACCCCTTCACAACCCCGTCGCTTGAGCGCGAGGCAGTCATTGCCATATCGGCCACTCACCCTATGACACTCCGCTTGCCCGGATTGAAGAGCGATTTTTCATATCAGTCAGTCACGGAGGCCAATCCTTTTGGCGGCACTGCTGCCGAAAGCACATTCGCCGTGCGACCGGGCGTTTATCTCGTTGCTAATGACTCCACTGATATTGCATCAATCGACATTAAGGCCCCATTCGGCAACGGCACAACGACCATCAACGAGTTTGTGGCTCCTCCTATGCCTGATGCTATACCTTTACATGTGAACCATCTGGCAGCTCCTGTTCATCGTGAAGGAGACGATCTCATAATCACAGCACAGGCATTCGGGCCTGAAATGCCCGACTCGCTGGTCGTATATCCCGATGACATTTCATTCTGGAGAGAAGACAACCGCCTTTACACCATGCACCGAATTGCACCTTATTTATATAAAGGGGTGATTCCCGGCGCCGACCTAAAAGGTCGTGATGAATTCCGATACCGCATCTGTGTATACTCCGGCGATCAAAACCGCACATTCCCCGGTGCAGTCGACGGGGCTCCTCTCGACTGGGACTATGCGGGTGGCGATTACTATATCACACAAATCCTCGCGCCGTCTTCGCCTGTGACATTACTTGACGGCGCCTGCGGTATCGAAGGCATCGACATCTCCACAATTCCCGACTATTGGGGAAGGTCAAGCGTTAAATCCTTAAAAAAATCCCCAATAGCTGCCGACGCTCTGTTAATTTCAACTAAAGAGGAGGATGATACAATCAATACAGTGCTTACATGTTACGTTAAGGATATAGTCAAAGGAGCATATCCCGCAGGTACCCAAGCTCCCACCACTCTCAAGGTACGCACAGGTACCGTAAAAGGCACAAACGAAATGACAGTTTCACTTGTCAATGCCGACGGTATCACATTCGGCAAAACCATCTCGCTCAACCCAGAATCCGTAACAGCAATCCCATTGTCCGATCTTCAGCTACGCCCGACTCTGCTGTGCCCCGCTCCTTATCCGGTTTTCCTCGGCCGTGAGTTCATGCCGGAAGGATACACCAAACCTCTTGACGCTTCAGATGTCGAACGACTTCAGCTTGTTTTCCCCTGCCGGGAAACTGAGACCGAGATTATTGGTGTATGGCTCGAGTAATCCTTACATACTATAAATCAGAATCTATACAAATCAATTCATTAAAATATGTCATATAAATTTTTAAGCGCACTTGCTTTATGCGCAGTCTGCTTTTCAGCTCCTCTGACACTCAGCTCTTGCGGAAACGATGACCCCACTCCCCCTTCCGGCAACAACAGCGGAAA
The DNA here is from genome assembly GCA_934555895.1 of uncultured Muribaculaceae bacterium. GTDB lineage: Bacteria > Bacteroidota > Bacteroidia > Bacteroidales > Muribaculaceae > UBA7173. The sequence goes on from CAKTFH010000038.1 coordinate 5,322, forward strand.
TAACGAAGGCAACAATGGCGGTGACAACAATGACAACGGAAACAACAACGAGGAAACCGTGGTCTTCGCAAAAGGCGCCGATGTGAGCTGGCTCACCGAAATCGAGGAAAAAGGCTTTAAATATTACGACAAAGACGGTAAGGAAATAGAGTGCATGCGGCTCCTTCGCGATGAATGCGGCATGAACTCCATCCGTCTTCGCGTATGGGTTAACCCTGAAAATAAATGGAACACCATCGACGATGTGATGGTGAAAGCCCGTCGCGCCAACGCTCTCGGCATGCGGCTCATGATTGACTTTCATCTTTCAAACACTTGGGCTGACCCCGGTAAACAGTTTGTTCCCGCTGCATGGGAAAACAAAAACCCCGAACAGATGGCCCAGGCTATCAAAGACCATATCACCGACATGCTGTCGCGCCTCAAAAAAGAGAATATCACCCCTGAATGGGTACAGGTCGGCAATGAGACCACCAACGGCATGCTTTGGGAAAGCGGCAAAGTGGCCGGTTCGAAAGTCAATGAGTTTGTGCGTTACTTCAATGCCGGTTACGATGCTGTAAAAAATTTATTCCCTAAAGCGAAAGTGGTGCTCCATATCGATAACGGCTGGGACCAGAGTCTTTACAACTGGTTCTTCAATCTGATGAGAGCCAACAAATGCAACTATGACCTCATAGGCATGTCGCTTTATCCTGAAATCGAGTCAGGTTCTGGCAGCAACTGGACTGTCGGCACCGATGTCGGCAAGGTGAACACCTGCATGGCCAACATCAGGGCATTAAACTCTCGTTTCGGCAAACCCGTAATCATCAGCGAAATCGGATTCCACTACACCAATGATGCCGGTGCAAAAAATGCCATTACAACAATCCTGGATACATTCCGTGGCGACAACCGTCTGCACGGCATCTTCTGGTGGGAGCCCGAGACTCCGGTAGAGTTCAACGACTATCCCAAGGGAGCATTCGTCAACGGGCGCCCAACCATCGCTCTCGACCCTTTTAAAAACTGAATACCATCAAATCCATAATAACCGAAAACTGACAACATGAGAAGTATATTCCATGCATTAATTCCGGTCATGGCAATGGTGCTGATTGACGCCGCTGAGCCGACATCAGCATCGGCCAGAACCGAGCAGACGCTGCAACGCGGTTGGGAATTCACCAAAATCGACGACAATGGCGTGAAAAGCGCCCCTCAAAAAGTGCGCATACCCCACGACTGGGCCGTCCATGAACCATTCTCACGCGATCATGATCTCCAGGTTGTGGCCGTGGAGCAAAATGGCGAAACTGAAAAGACTGAAAAAACAGGCCGCACCGGTGGTTTGCCATATATGGGCCGCGGACTCTATACCACTACATTCGAAGTGCCTGACACTGTGGGAAAGGTGTTCACATTCCTTTTCGACGGTGCCATGAGCAACCCTGTGGTAAGTGTCAACGGTCATGAGATTGGTCATTGGGCTTATGGTTACAACTCTTTTCACCTCACCGTTCCTGCCGGAATAGTGCATCCGGGCTCCAACTCTCTTTCGGTATCGCTTGAGAACAAACCACAGTCCTCACGCTGGTACCCTGGAGCAGGTCTTTACCGCAATGTGCATCTCATCACCACCGAACGCATACATGTGCCTGTGTGGGGCACTTATGTCACCACTCCTTATGTAAACGATAAAGAAGCTTCCGTGCATCTGGTCACAAACATTACAGGCGCAGCCAAGGGCGAGGCAGTGGAAGTCCTTTCGGAAATCATAAGTCCCGACGGCAAAGTGGCTGCCACAAACCGTTCGACCTATTATTCGCAAGGTCAGCCTTTCACACAGAATTTCCTCGTGTCTAAGCCCTCCTTGTGGAGCCCCGACTCACCTTCGCTCTACACCATGCGCACTACGCTCAGAGTGAAAGGCAGTGTAGTGGACCGCTATGACACCAGGTTCGGTATACGTTCACTCGAGTATATCCCGGAGAAAGGATTTTTCCTCAACGGGAAATACACCAAGTTCAAGGGTGTATGCAATCACCACGACCTCGGCCCGCTTGGAGCTGCTGTAAACACCGCCGCCCTGCGTCATCAAATTGAACTGCTGCAGGAAATGGGAGCCAACGCCATCCGCACATCGCACAACATGCCGGCTCCTGAACTTGTGAAGCTCTGCGACGAGATGGGCATGATGCTTATGGTGGAACCTTTCGACGACTGGGGATTCCGTCCCAAAAGCCCCAACGGTTACGGCTCCATCTTCAACGAATGGGCTGAAAAAGACATGATGAACATGCTGCACAACTACCGTAACAATGCTTCGGTGGTGATGTGGAGCATCGGCAACGAGGTGCCAAGTCAGTGGGGGCCCGACGGTGTGAGCGAGCTCCAGATGCTTCTCGACATTTGTCATCGCGAAGACCCTACTCGCCCCGTGACATGCGGCATGGACCAGATTGGCTCGGTGCTTGACAATGGTTTTGCCGCCGCGCTCGATATTCCCGGCTTCAACTACAAGCCTCAGTTCTATCTCAAGGCCTACAACACCCTTCCCCAGAAGCTCGTGCTCGGCTCCGAGACAGCCAGCACCGTATCGTCGAGAGGATGTTATATCTTCCCCATGGAACTCGCTGCTAACGCTATGCACTCCAACCACCAGTCGTCGTCGTACGACACCGAATACTGCTACTGGAGCAACATTCCCGACATCGACTTCGCATCCGACGACGATTATCCATGGATGATTGGTCAGTTTGTGTGGACCGGCTTCGACTACCTCGGAGAGCCTTCCCCTTACGACACTGACGCATGGCCCAACCACTCGAGTGTGTTCGGCATCATCGACCTCGCATCGCTTCCCAAAGACCGCTATTGGCTCTACCGCTCGCAATGGAACACCAAGTCGCCCACGCTTCACGTACTGCCCCACTGGAACTGGAAAGGACGCGAAGGCAAAGTGACACCGGTGGTAGCATACACATCATACCCCTCGGCTGAACTCTTCATAAACGGCAAGAGCTACGGACTCCGCAGCAAAGCCGATGCCAAACCGCTTGACTGGGATGGTTACAAACCATATTGGATGAACGGTGAGAAACTCAGTGAAGTGGGTCTGCACAACGACTCCCTGGCTATGGACCGTTACCGCCTTGTATGGGCCGACGCCGTTTATGAGCCGGGAGAAGTGAAAGTAGTGGCCTATGACAACAATGGAAATGCAGTTGACGAGAAAATCTTGAAGACCGCCGGGAAAGCTCACCACATAGTACTTTCGGCCAACCGGAGTGAAATCACAGCCGACGGCAATGATCTTGTTTATGTGACCGTACAGATAGCCGACAAAAATGGCAATATCGTTCCTGATGACACCCGCATGGTTAACTTCAAAGTCAGCGGCGCCGCCAAGTTTCTTGCTACGGCCAATGGCGACCCCACATGCCTGCTCTCATTTGACGAACCGCGTATGAAACTTTTCTCCGGTGCTGCCACAGCCATCCTGAGAGCTGCTGACACCCCCGGCAAAGCAAATCTCACAGTGAGTGCCCCGGGAGTGAAGCCGGCCTCCATCACCATTGAGGTGCGCTGAAATTGCAATAAAACCATAGTGTTCGCATATATAGTAAGAGTAAAAGTGTTTCGGATGCTGTCATATGACGCATCCGAAACATTTTTGGCTTAAAAAAACTTGTGTAATCCCGATAAAATTCATTACATTTGCATTCAGATAATAAATACAGTGCTTGAAACCTTCTCAAGTCAACCTCAAATCTAACTATTATATGGAAGAAAAAATCAAAAGCATCTTTGCTGAGAAATTCGGAGAACATGGTAACGTTTATGCCTCTGCAGGCCGTATAAACCTCATTGGCGAACACACCGATTACAACGGCGGTTTTGTGTTCCCCGGAGCCATCGACAAGGTGATTATGGCAGAAATAAAGCCCAACGGTACCGACAAAGTACGCGTGTTCTCTGTTGACATCAACGAAATGGCTGTGTTCGGCCTCAACGAGGAAGACGCCCCTACACAGCAGTGGGCACGCTACATCTTCGGCATCTGCCGTGAAATCATAAAGCGTGGCGGCATCGTGAAAGGTTTCGATGCTGTATTTGCCGGCAATGTTCCCCTCGGTGCAGGCCTCAGCTCTTCAGCTGCTCTTGAAAGTTGCTTCGCATTCGCTCTCAACGACCTCTACAACGGCAACACCATAGATAAATTCGAGCTCGCACGCATCGGTCAGAGCACCGAGCACAACTACTGCGGTGTAAACTGCGGCATCATGGACCAGTTTGCTTCCGTATTCGGCAAGAAAGACCACCTCATGCGTCTCGACTGCCGTTCGATGGAATTTGAATATTTCCCCTTCCAGATCGACGGCTACAAACTCGTGCTTCTCGACTCCAAAGTTAAACATGCTCTTGTTGACTCTCCCTACAACAAGCGTCGCCAGTCCTGCGAGCGCGTGGCACAGAAACTCGGCGTAGAGACTCTTCGCGACGCCACTATGGAGATGCTCAATGCTGTCAAGAGCGACATAACTGCCGAAGATTATTTCCGCGCAAAATATGTAATCGAGGAGAAACAGCGCGTGCTTGATGTATGCGATGCCCTTAAGGCCGGTGACTGCGAGACTGTCGGCAAGAAAATGTATGAGACACACGCCGGTCTTTCGAAAGACTACGAGGTCTCATGTGAGGAGCTCGACTATCTAAACGATATCGCCAAGGAATGCGGTGTGACAGGTTCACGCATCATGGGCGGCGGTTTCGGTGGCTGCACCATCAACCTCGTGAAAAATGAGCTGTATGACAACTTCATCAGCACAGCAAAAGCCAAGTTCAACGAGCGCTATGGCCACGAACCCGTGGTTTATCCTGTGATTATCTCCGACGGCGCACGTTGCGTGAGCAAGTAAACTGCAATTTGCACTTCCAACCCCTGCGGCCAAAAGCCGCGGGGGATTTTCCTTATAAAATAGACACACCCCCTACAAACTAATCATCAACTTATAACAACAAAACAATACACAAAATGAAACCCACACTTTTTGTACTTGCTGCCGGTATGGGCAGCCGTTACGGTGGTCTCAAGCAGCTCGACCCACTCGGACCCAACGGTGAAACCATCATGGACTATTCAATCTATGACGCCCTTCAGGCCGGATTCGGCAAAGTGGTTTTCGTAATTCGCAAAGACTTTGAGAAAGATTTCCGCGACAAAATTCTTTCAAAATATGAGGGACATATCCCCGTGGAGGTCGTGTTCCAAAGCACCGACAAACTCCCCGAAGGATACACTTGCCCCGCCGACCGCACTAAACCCTGGGGAACAAACCACGCCGTGCTCATGGGCAAGGATGTGATCAAAGAACCCTTCGCAGTAATTAATGCCGACGACTTCTATGGCCGCAACGCATTTGAGGTGATCGCCAAAGAACTCAATCGTCCCCGCGACAAGAAGGGCGACTACTGCATGGTAGGCTTCCGTGTAGGCAATACCATGACCGAAAACGGCTCTGTTGCCCGCGGCGTCTGCGAGAATAAAGACGGCCTTCTCACATCTGTTGTAGAGCGCACTGCCATCAGCTACGACAAAGACGGCAAAATCGTATTTACCGACGAAAACGGCGATGTGCAGACTCTTGAGCCCAACACCCCCGTTTCGATGAACCTCTGGGGCTTTACCCCCGACTATTTCGACTTCAGCGAGCGTGAATTCAAGAAATTCCTCGACAAGGATATCAACACACCCAAGGCCGAGTTCTTCATTCCTCTGTGCATCGACGCCCTCATCAACTCGGGAGAAGCCACAGTAAAGGTACTCGACACCGACTCACGCTGGTTCGGAGTAACATATGCCGCTGACCGCCCCGGTGTGGTAGCCAAGTTCGCCGAACTGCATGAGAACGGCACATATCCTTCGAAACTTTTCTGATTAACACGCCAACTACCTGCAACTATGAGACCTAAAATTCTTGTAACCGGTGGTACCGGATACATTGGCTCGCACACTGTGGTTGAGCTTCAGAAAGCCGGCTATCCCGTAGTAATTATCGACAATCTGTCGAACTCCAATAAAGAGGTGCTCGATGGCATTGAGCGCATCACGGGCATCCGCCCCGACTTCATGGAAGCCGACTGCACCGATATGGCGTCAGTGCGCAAGCTTTTCGATACATATCCCGGCATCAAGGGCATCATCAACTTCGCAGCCAGCAAAGCCGTGGGAGAATCGATGCACAAACCGGTACTCTACTACCGCAACAACCTCAACACTCTCATGAATCTGCTCGACATGATGGCAGAACGTGATGTAAAAGGCATCGTATTCTCTTCGTCGTGCACTGTTTATGGCGAGCCCGATGTGAACCCCGTAACCGAGCAGTCGCCAATCAAGAAGGCTACATCGCCCTACGGAAACACAAAGCAGATTTCAGAAGAAATCATCACTGATGTTATCAATGCGGGTGCACCATTCAAGAGCGTCATCCTCCGTTACTTCAACCCGGTAGGTGCACATCCCAGCGCAGAGATCGGCGAACTTCCCAACGGTGTTCCCCAGAATCTTGTGCCCTTCCTCACTCAGGCTGCCATGGGCATCCGCCAGGAGCTCAGTGTGTTCGGCAACGACTACAATACCCCCGACGGCTCATGCATCCGCGACTACATCGATGTGGTCGACCTTGCCAAGGCCCATGTCATCGCCATCGAGCGCATGCTTGAGGACAAGAGCCCCGATAAGATTGAGATTTTCAACCTCGGCACAGGCAACGGTATGTCAGTGCTCGGTCTTATCGACGCTTTCGAGACTGCCACAGGCGTGAAAGTTCCCCACAAGATCGTAGGACGCCGCGCCGGCGACATCGAGAAAGTGTGGGCCGACCCGCGTCACGCCAACGAGGTACTCGGATGGAAAGCCGAGACGCCTATTGCCGATACAATGCGTTCGGCTTGGGCATGGCAGTGCCGTCTCCGCGAGCGCGGCATCATGTGATTCAATCGCGATAATGAACATACTCACTTCTCACATACAGGACCTCGGGCCCTGTATGTGAGAAGCTCTATGTTTGGCATATCAAGATCGAACTTTCTGCATACAAAGCTTAAACCGTAAGTTTTACACAATGACCAACCGCATTACAGGTCCTATCGGAGTATTCGACTCCGGATATGGAGGTCTCACCATATTGCGCGACATGCAACGCAAGTTGCCGGACCATCGTTTCATATACCTTGGCGACAACGCCCGGGCACCCTACGGCACACGTTCATTCGATATAGTCTATCGCTTCACACTTGAGGCAGTACGTTACCTCTTCAGCCTCGGCTGCCCTCTTGTAGTGCTCGCATGCAATACGGCCTCCGCCAAGGCGCTCCGCACCATTCAGCAGCACGACCTTCCGGCTATCGATCCCAGCCGCCGTGTGTTAGGCGTTATCCGTCCGACGGTCGAGCAGATAGCCCACACCACATCTACAGGTCATATCGGCATTTTCGGTACGCCTGGTACCATACAGAGCGAAAGCTATGATATGGAAATTGCCAAGCTATATCCGGGATTCCGCACTGTGGGGCATGCCTGCCCTATGTGGGTACCTATAATAGAAAACGGAGAAGCAGCAAGCGACGGTGCTGATTTTTTTGTGCGACAGGAGGTAGAACGCCTTCTCGAGAAAGACGCCGATATCGATACGATAATTCTCGCATGCACTCATTATCCGATACTTTACGATAAAATCAGGCAGTATGTACCTTCCCACATCCGTCTGCTTGGTCAGGGTGAAATCGTGGCAGAAAGTCTGGCCGACTATCTTCGCCGCCATCAGACAATGGATGCGCGTCTGAGCCGAATTGATTCAGAAACGACACACTCAACCGTATACCTCACCACCGAAAATTCGTCGAAATTTTCCACCATGGCCTCGCTTTTTCTCTCACATCCCATAGAAGCGGAGACCGTTGAACTGATATAAAAAGCATATACACACCATGTCAGAAAACTTCACACCCAAGACAGCTGTGACCATAGGCACGCTGAAACTCAAGAATCCCGTACTCACGGCATCGGGTACTTTCGGTTACGGCGAAGAATTCGCCGATTTCATGAACCTCGCCGATCTCGGTGGATTCATAGTGAAAGGCACCACACTCAATCACCGCGAAGGCAATCCCTATCCCCGCATGGTCGAGACTCCCTCCGGTATGCTAAACGCAGTGGGACTGCAGAACAAAGGTGTAGACTACTTCATTGAAAATATCTACCCCCGCATCACCGGTTATGGCTCCGAGCCGATAGTGAATGTATCAGGTGCCTCGGTACCCGACTACGTGGAAGTTTGCCGCCGCCTTAAAGAGCACTGCCCTCTCATTAAAGCCGTGGAGGTGAATATCTCATGCCCTAATGTCAAGCAGGGAGGCATGGCATTCGGCACTACATGCGAAGGGGCGGCTGAAGTGACAAGAGCTGTGCGAGAAGCTTGGGACAAGACCCTTATAGTTAAGCTTTCTCCAAATGTCACTGACATTGTGTCGATAGCCAAAGCTGTGGAAGCCGAAGGCGCCGACTCGGTATCACTTATCAACACACTTTTAGGCATGGCTGTAGATGTGGAGCACCGTCGTCCGTATCTCTCCACCATCACCGGTGGCCTGTCAGGCCCTGCCGTGCGCCCTGTTGCCGTGCGTATGGTGTGGCAGGTGGCCAAAGCAGTAAAAATTCCCGTTATCGGCCTAGGAGGTATCACTTGCGGAAGAGACGCACTTGAGTTCATCATGGCCGGTGCGACAGCAGTCGAGATAGGCACGGCAAGTTTCGTTGAACCTGCCGCAGCCGCGCGAGTGGCACATGAAATCACCGACTTCATGCGCACCCACCATGTGCATTCCCTGTCGGAAATAAGAGGCATCATCTGATGCAGGATGACAGCGTAGCCTTACATAAAAACGAAGTGTCCGCAATCTCCTAAACAGGAGGCATTGCGGGCACTTCGTTTATTTTACGTAACCGAGAGTTCTGTTTAGGGATGCTTATCGTGTAAGCACAATATTATTTTCCGATGCGATACGACGCATGTTAAGCACGGCATAACGCATGCGGCCAAGGGCTGTGTTTATGCTCACGCCTGTTGACTCGGCTATTTCCTTAAAACTCATGTCACGATAGAAACGCATCTCGAGCACCTCACGCTGTGCTTCCGGAAGCGATTCCATGATGCGGCGTACATCAGCACTGATCTGACCGGTTACAAGGATATCTTCTACATTCTCCTCCGCGAGGTCACGACGGTTGAGCACATCGGTGTCCTCCTGATCGACCGATACGGTATTTTCGCTCTTCTCCTGACGGAAAAAATCGATGATAAGATTGTGAGCTATGCGGGTAAGCCACGCCGAAAATTTACCTGAGTCGGTGTACCGTCCCTGCTTTATGGTCATGATGGCCTTGACAAAAGTCTCCTGAAAGATGTCGTCGGCCACATCTTTGTTTTTTACTATATTAAAAATATAAGTGAACACACGGTTTTCGTGCCTGCGAAGCAAAGCGTCAAAAGCCTTGTTGTCGCCATTGGCATAAGCCTGAACCAACTTCTCGTCGGTAAGCCGGGATATGTTCTGCATTGTGTTTGTGTGGTTTAGAGATTAAGTAAAGTCTCTCAATAGGCAGTGTGGTATTTGGTGAATAATATAGTTTTTAGTAGGTGGCTTCTGTGCCGTTCAATTATTTTTTTCGGATTAATCCATCGCTTATTTTATAACTATGAGACCTTAAGTCTCCTGATTATCCATTGCAAAGATATGCATTAGTTTTCAATCGTGCAATATTTTTCGCCCTGTACAAGCGAAAATTCATGTTTTTTCCACGGCTCTTTCATTTAAGATTGTCTTGCATGGTTGGAAATGTTGTTATTTTATAGCGGACATCAGAGGGCCTTTG
>CAKTFH010000039.1 GCA_934555895.1 uncultured Muribaculaceae bacterium
CATTAAGTCTCGTGTCTCAAAAAATATGGGGCTATTCAGAACGAGGATTTTTGCACTTCGTTATTGAATCTATGATTCATTTAGCCTTCACCTTTGCACGGAAACGGAGACGGCCTCCTTTGTGAAAATTATTCCGACAATTCGTTCTGTAAGATAATGGATTGCCTTTCAACGATTTTGCCTTCCATCATCATTATATTGCTTTCCATGCGTTTCTGGCCCTTGTATTGGGCTTTTGTGAACAGCAACCACACGGTATTATCGTCATATAGAAAAAAAGAGTTATAATATGCGCCACATTCTGAAGGAAGTATGGCTCCGTTGAGGGGCTTGGTGGAAAATTTGAAGTTGTGTCCGGTGTTGTCAGCCATGATTACTTGCGGGCGGCTTGTCTGCCACACGCTGCCTGTCTGTGCTGTATGTGCCATGATCAGGAACTCTCCTGTCGGAAGCTGTATCATATAAGGAGCCCCGGCCCACTTGGCAAGTCCGGTAAGCCAACGGTTTTCGTCTTGCTTGCCATCCCAGTCTTCAGTGTCCCATTCTCCATCAAGCGAGCGGAATTGAAGCGATGGTGAAATACCTCCGTTCACACTCTCTTCCACGAACATGACACCTTTGTTGCCTTGCATCACTACTGAAACAGGCATACCATCGCGGGCCCCTGGTTTATAACTTGCACGTTTGAAGGCGGTCCATGTCTCTCCGTTGTCGGTAGAGCGTGAACTTAATATCTCTTGAAAAAGATTATCCCGCTGATTTTCCCACCAAAATGCTTCTGAAGATACGAGCAACTCCAGTTCTCCATTTGGCAGTTGTACCACCTGAGGCTCCCATGTGCGTCCCCGTCCAACTATTATGGGGTCGCTCCATGTCTCTCCCTTGTCCTTAGAAATGCAGGCGATCACTTTGCAGTTGTAGTTGCTTTCCGGTTTGCCGTTTGCTATGGCGGTCAGGATAATCCAGCCGTTCCGTAGGCGTGTCATTTCGGGATTGCAGATGCGATAATACTCACTGCCGTGAAAGACATCGGTGGCATTGTAAATGGTGACTGGTCTTGTCCAGGTTTTTCCGTTGTCGTAGCTTTTCCGAAGATAGGAATTCTGCCAATGGTTCTCGGTGCCTCCGTGATATGTAAGGAGGATTTTGTTTTCATCGACACGGCACATGCGCGGATACTCCACTTGCAGCACTTCAGGTGTGAGGCATATCAGGTTTTCATTGTCCCATTCCACGGTGTGGCTTACGGGTTTCACCGAGCTGTCGACTGCAATGGCTGAATAGTCAGACCATGTCGTCACTTCTTTTTCAATCTCCATAATTTCTCCATTGACAAGCGCCTTGACAACGGCGATATATGTAGTTCCGGGCGTCAGTTCCGTTATGGGGGACGAACGGAATTTATTGCTGCCCAATGACTCCACCTCATATTTTTTCATGGAACCGCGGTCTATGCCGAACCATATTTCCGGTGCCGGGTCCGCGCCCAAATAATCAGTAATAGAAAACGGTATCTGCACCCTGTCTTTTTCTATAATCCAGTTCTCTGAGTCGAATTTGAGCCCGCTGACAGTTGTGACGCTTTTGGAGGCTCCATATACCGTAGAACCGTCTTTTGTCACGAAATACGGGCGTATATAATAATCGGATGAAGGAGTGAGACCGGAGCATTTCATCGTGAATGTGCCGCTATAGTCAGGTATGCGGTCTCCTACCTTGTTCTTGGGCAAAAGTGTGTAGTCGCGCTTAAGTCCGCTGAATGAGGCTGTATAGCCATATTCGATAATATCCGCATCTTCAAAGTCTTTTGTAATTATCTTGAGATCGATGTAGTCGGCTCCCGCTTTCTGTAATGCGGTATATATGCTTACGGTTTTCAGTTCCCTTTCTGCAATAATGGGAGCGCAGGCCGGGTCGCCGTTTACCACCGCTCTGTATAGAGCCGGTCCTGTGGCTTTGACCGTGAAAACCGGGAATATGGCATCGGGAATGTCTGTCCAAGTCGTTCCGTTATCGTCAGATTTCTGCCATTGAATCTGTCCGTAATTGTTAGCACCCCATTCAAGATTGAATGTGACATTTTGATTTAATCGGGCATAGCTTACGATGCGTTCGTTTGCCGAACAGCTGAGTACCGCAATTATGGCTGTCGTTAGTATAGCGAATATTCTCATCATTATTAGACAAGTTCTAAATATGGGTCAGGCGTGATACAGTTATTTTTTTATCAATCGGGTTACGGAAATTTCCCCTTCCCTATCAGTGAGTGTGAGAATATATATTCCTTTAGAAAAATTACTGAAATCCGCATCATGAATGATAGCTCCGTTTAAATCGATTAAAGTTTCCAGCTGTCCGGACATATTAACGACGGATATCTGCACCGGATTGAATCCGGTGATTTTGACCGGGCCGGAAGTCGGATTCGGTGTTATCGCGCATTGGGTCGTTTCATTCCTGGAAAGGCCGGAACTCTCGATATTAAATTCGACTGTCTGCATACAGTCGCAAGTATCGGTTATATCAAGCAGATATGTGCCGGGACTCGATATCGTAATTGTCTGAGAAGTTCCGACGGATGCCCCTGCCGGTGTATGCCAATGATATGTGTAATGACCACTCCCTCCTTTCACTACTATGTCACCTCCAAGAACTAACCTCTGAGATAAATCTACTCCGGAGATATTCACACGATTGGTTGACACTTCAAACAACGGATTCTGTTCAATCGGTATTGTTACAATGGATTGGGGATGACCTGTAAGAGTGATTGAGATAAATAGTATTGAGGTGATAACGAAGCTTTTCATGATCTTGTTTTGGAAAATGCAAAAGAGAGTTTCAGGTGAGGATGCGCCATGGGGCCGGGTAGAGGTTGTTGGCGCGGTTGCCGAGGTTGTTGGCAAACCCGAGGGGATGGTCGCCGAAGGTGACGAGCACCGGGCCTTTGGGGGCATCAAGACCGGGGAGGGCTTCGCGCCGCAGATAGCTCAGGGCGGTCGGAAGGTCGAGGGACGCTTTTGGGAAAGCCCCGTCGCGCAGGGTGGTGGACATGGCCAGAGGGTGGAGGGGCATCTCTTTCTTGCCCTTGAGCGTGCAGACTTCCACACCTGCGTAGATTATGTCGAGACAGCGGCTTAACTGGCTGAAAACAGATGCGACCGGAGCGGGAAGAGCGCGAAGGGTGGTTCCGTCGTGTGTCAATGATGCTTCGGCCTCAAAGCTTTCGCAGGCCCATGACGGTGTTTTCATTCCGCTCCATGCCGCTGATGCGGTGGGTTGGCGTAGGTCTTTCGATTTCCCGCGTCGTTGAGATGAGAGCGTGGCGCCGGCTTCGGCCGGTATGTCTCCGGCTTTACGTATTACGCCCACAGCGAGGCCTTCGCCGCGTACAAGCCCGGGCAGGAAGCGCAGCATGCTGCCCGGCATCACGGCACCAGGAAACTGCCGGGGATCGAGGTTCAATATTTCCGCACCGGGATAGCTCTCCACAATCCAGTCGAGCATCCGCTCGTTTTCGGCTGTGTTGAATGTGCATGTGGAGTAAACAAGATAGCCTCCCGGCATCAGCGCCGGCCAAAGGTTTGCGATAATCTCCTTCTGACGCTCCGCACATTGGTGTACCAACGACAGGCTCCATTGCTCGGCGGCGCGTGGGTCTTTGCGCATCATCCCCTCGCCTGAACATGGCACATCGGCCGCAATGATATGGAAAAATTCTTTGAGTCTGCTGTAGCATGCTGTGTCGCCGCGGCTCACCACGGTATAGGGCGACCCCCATTTGATGATGTTTTCGCGCAGGATTTCAGCCCTGCGGTAATCAAATTCGTTGGCTACGACCAGACTTCCCTGAGGGAGGGCTGAAAGTATGGCTGTGGTTTTTCCTCCTGGGGCAGCGCATGCGTCGAGGCACCGTAACGGTGCGGGTATTGAACCGGCTAACATGCCGGCTATGGTGCCTACAGCCATCGACGATGCGTCCTGCACGTAATACAGGCCCTGATGCAGGGCCGGGTCGTGGGTGAAGTCGGGCCGTTGTGGCAGATAGAATCCCTCTTCGCACCAAGGTACTCTGCCGTCGGAGTCGCTCACGATAGAGGGCAGGTGGGGGAGGACGCATTTCGATGTGTTGATACGCACTGCCACCGAGGGGGCGGTGGTCTCGATGGCTTCTGTCACAGTGGCGGCATAGGCCGGAAGCGCCGCAGCGAGAGCGGCTCGGAATTCATTGCTTGTTGGGCTGGGCATCGGCGGTGGGGGTGGTGTTTTTTTCTCCGGTGCCAGCTGGATACTGCACACGGGCGTGATACATGCTGCGGAGACGCGAGATGAAGCATTCCTTGATGTCGCGGACATCGCGGAATGAGAGCGGCGAGTCGTTGTGCAGTCCATCATCAATCTGTGCGTCGATAAGTCGGTTTACAAGGTCCTGGATGGCTTCTTGCGAATGGTCAGTCATGCTGCGTGCGGCGGCCTCCACGGTGTCGGCCATCATCAGCAGCGACGCCTCGCGGGTCTGGGGATTGGGACCGGGATATGTGAAAGGTTCCGGGTCTACGGTCTCGTCGGGGTGCTGGCGGCATGCCATGGCATAGAAATATTTTGCCTTGCCCTTGCCGTGATGCTGTGAGATGAAGTCTTTTATAACTTGTGGAATCTTTGCTTTGTCGGCGCGTCGCAACCCGTCGGCCACGTGGCGTATTATGATGCCGGCGCTCTGTTCGGGTGTGAGGGCGTCGTGTGGGTTCACCCCGTACTGGTTTTCGGTGAAGAAGGCCGGATTGTCGATTTTGCCTATGTCGTGGTAGAGTGCTCCGGCACGCACGAGCTGCACGTTGGCGCCGATGCGGTGGGCGGCTTCGGAGGCGAGGTTGCTCACCGCCATGGAGTGCTGGAAGGTGCCGGGGCATTCGCGCGAGAGCTCGCGCAATGTGCGTGTGTTTATGTCGGAGAGCTCCACGAGTGTGACGAGCGACACCTGGCCGGAAGCTTTCTCAAACAGGAAGATGAGGATATAGGCGAAGGATATGAGCACGGCGTTCACGCCGAAGAAGCCGATGAGCTTCCACGATAGCGCTGAGAGCGAGCCAGTGGTCATGAGTTCGACCGCTACATATGCTGTTACATAGGTGATGAAACCGAGGGCGGCCGAGCGCAGCAGTTGTGACCGGCGCGACAGTTCCTTGAGCGAAAAGATGACCGCGATGCCCGCCGCTGTCTCTATGAAGATGAACTCGATGGGGAAGGTCGCCGTGACGGCGCAGAGTAGTATCTCAATTATATAGATGAAATAGGCAATGGACGAGTTGTAGAACACCGTGATTATAATTGGCACGATTATGATGGGCACGATGTAGACTCCTGAGGTGTAGAAACGGCTCACAAGCACCGTGAGCACGAAGAACGTTGTGATGAGTGTCATCAGTGCCGTCACCTCGCGGTGGGTGCGGAAGCGGCCCGGGTGGAAAAAGGAAATGAAACTGTAGAGTAGTGCGAAGAGTATGGCGGTGAACAGCGTCTGACCCACTACCGTGTTGGTGAGACGGCTGCGGTCGTTGTTGGTCTGTCGGTCAAGTATATCCTCGTATGTGCGCAGTATCTGGTAGAGTTGCGGTGTGACTATGTCACCTTGTGCTATGATGCGTTCGCCTTTCTGAATCACTCCGATGCCTGATACGATGGGCTGTATGAGTGTCTCGCGGTAGAGCTGCGTGGCGTCGCGGTCCTCCACGATATTGGGCTGCAGCAGGGTGGATATGCCTATGTCGAGCACAGCGCGGTGTGCCTCGCCGTCGGCGAAGAGTGAGTCGATGGTGGCATAGGCGTCGCGCCGAGAGAGGAACGACGATGTGCTCTGCGACACATTCACATTGTCGCGGGTGAACTTCACTTCGGGCAGTTCTCCGCGCTCAATGAGGGTGGCTGTTGCTTGATCGACCACGCCTTGCGCATATATTTTGCGTATGGCGTGGTTGAGGAGTGTGCGGATGCGGTGTGGCACACTGTCGGCGTTGGCTATCGCTTCAGATATGCGCGATTCGGCAGTAAGGTCGCGCCTGTAGATGGGCACGAGCGATGCGTCGATGCTGTCGGTCATGGCCTTGACAGTGGCAGAGTCACGGTAGATGGTGATGTCGAACGGGGCAGTGAGCAGGGCATAGCTCCAGGGACGGTTCTCCTCGTAGGAATATTTGTGGCGGTTGTCACGGGGCATGAAATATACCGTGATAGCCGTGGCTATGATAAAAATCAGTGCCGAATACAGTTTCTGATTGGAAAGATGCTTCATCGTTGAAATTGTTTCCTTGATGTGTGGCGTTGCTCAGATTTGGTGTATGGGGGAGATAGAGGGCGGCTGTGTCAGTTGGATATTCGCGATGCTTTCTGCACTCCCGAGATTTTGCGCACTTTGGCGCAGAGGTCGTTCACCTCGTCGACATCGGTCACGAGCACCGAGAGATCGCAGAAAAACACTTCTTTTTCGGTGTGTATGTCGAGCGAACGGATGTTAAGTGCGAGGTGGGTGGAGATAAGCTGTATGAGCTCATGGAGTATACCGTGGCGGTCGATGCCTTCTATATGGATGTGTGTGGGGAAGGTTGCCTGGCCTGTCTCCCAACGGGTGCTTAATATGCGCGGACCGAAACTTGCCTTGAGGGCGTTGGCTCTCGGGCAGTCGAGCGAGTGTACGGCCACTTCTCCGTTGTCCTCTATGAACCCGAGCACATCGTCGCCCGGCAGTGGGTTGCAGCAGTCGGAGAAGTGGAAGTTGCTGTTGCCGTTCTCGTCGTAGCGCAGTATGTAGGTCTCCTTGCGGTTGATGGCGGCACGCTTGCGGGCGTTTTCCTGCTCTATCTCTGCCTGTTCCTCTTTTTCCTTGCGACGCAGGATTTTGTTGAAGAGGCGGCGTGCGGTGGAGAGATTCTGCCGGCGCAGTGTCTTGGCCACAAATTCGTTGAGCACTATTTCCTGATTGCCGAGCATGTAGAAGAGGTCGTCGCGGCTCTCGGCCTTGAAGAGGCCCATAGCTTTGGTGATGGTGTCGTTGTCGTCGTCGATGCCGTTGTCGCTCAGGAATTTTGCATATATTTCCTTGCCTGCGGCTATGGAGGGCTGCTGGAGCTTGCGGAGCGCCACCCTAAGGCGCGATTTGCCCTTGGCGGTGGCGAGGAAATCGATCCACTCGGGCTTGGGCACCTGGCTCTGCGATGTGATAACCTCCACCTGATCTCCGGAGTTGAGCTTCTGGCTGAGGGGCACGAGTTTGTGGTTGACCTTGCCGGCGATGCAGTGGCATCCTATCTGCGAGTGGAGGTTGAAGGCCACATCGAGCACAGTGGCTTCGGCCGGGAGCGTCATCAGCTCGCCTTTCGGGGTAAACACCACTATCTCTGAAGCGAAAAGATTGAGTTTCAGCGTATCGAGAAAGTCGAGCGCGTCGGGCTCCGGGTCTTCGAGTATATCCTTGATGGTGTGGAGCCACGCGTTGAGCTCGCTCTCCTCGTCGCCTTCGCCCACTTTGTATTTCCAGTGCGCGGCGAAGCCCTTCTCGGCTATCTCGTCCATGTGGCGCGATCGTATCTGCACCTCTATCCAGTTGCCGTCGGGGCCCATCACGGTGAGGTGCAGGGCCTGATAACCGTTGGCCTTGGGGGTTGAAATCCAGTCGCGTGTGCGCTCGGGGTGGAGGCGGTATATGTCGGTGATGGCCGAGTATATCTGCCAGCAGATGCTTTTCTCCTTCGCGGGGTCGTCGCAGTCGAACACTATGCGCGCCGCATAGAGGTCGTAGACCTCCTCGAAGGGTATATGCTTGGTCTCCATCTTGTTCCAGATGGAGTAGACGCTCTTCACGCGGGCCTTGGCGGTGTAGGTGAGCCCCATCTCGTCGAGGCGCTTGATTACCGGGGCGGCGAAGTTTGCGTATATTTCCTCGCGGTGGGCCTTTGTGGCTTGTATTTTCTCGCTTATCTGGCGGTAGGCGTCGGGATGCTCGTATTTGAAACTGAGGTCCTCGAGCTCTGTCTTGATGTTGAACAGGCCGAGGCGATGGGCCAGAGGGGCGTAGATGTAGAGGGTTTCGCCGGCGATTTTGTACTGCTTGTTGGGAGCCATGCTGCCGAGAGTGCGCATGTTGTGCAGGCGGTCGGCCATTTTGATGAGCACCACACGGATATCCTCGCTCATGGTGAGCAGCAGCTTGCGGAAGTTCTCGGCCTGTGCCGAGGCTTTGTCGCCGAAGATGCCGCCCGATATTTTGGTGAGGCCGGCCACAAGCTGTGCTATTTTAGGGCCGAAGTTCTGCTCTATATCCTCTACAGTATAGTCGGTGTCTTCCACCACATCGTGAAGCAAGGCGGCGCATATGCTGGTGCTGCCCAGACCTATCTCCTGACTGGCAATTTTAGCCACGGCTATGGGGTGCAGAATGTAAGGCTCACCTGAGCGGCGGCGTATGCCCTTGTGCGCCTCTTTTGCAAAGTGGAAGGCACGCTCTATGATTTCCACTTTCTTGCGGTGGTTACTGTTGAGATAGCCGTCGAGTACTTCGCGGAAAGCTTCATCTATCTGCCGGTTCTCGGCTTCGGTGGTAAAACTGCTGTTCTGTGTCATAAGTCGGTAAAAATCTCCTTCCTGCATGTGGTGACGCCCCTCCGTCTCCGGCCCGTCAAGGGCCTCCCCGAACGAAAGATGCCTAATTTCGCAAAATTACGACAATCTCCTCAAATAGACAACAAAAAAATCCGTCTCCACCCGGTGGGATGTGGCATGGATTTTTATAGTTGTAATCGCTGTGAAAAAGCAGTATATTTGCGGCGTGTTTTTAACTCCTTAAGTCTAAACCATAAAATTCAGGTATGAATTTCAAGAAAATGCTGATGCAGGTGGCCATCTGTATGGTGGCTGTGGCATCGATGGCGCAGACCCATGTCTATACGGCCCCTGAGTTCGCGGCACCTCCCATGCAGTGGCGCCCGGTGCCGCTGTGGTTCTGGAACAATACATCTGTGAACGCACAGACTGTCGAGGAGCAGCTCGAGCAGATGATTACCGTCGACAACTATGGCGGTTGTGCCATATTGCCTTTCGGCGCAGGTTTTCAGCCCGGGTATCTGTCAGATGATTATTTCGCGCTTTATGAAAAAGCCATCGAGGTGGCTAAGCGACATGGCGCTTCGATGTCACTTTACGATGAATATGGCTTCCCGAGCGGAAGCATGGGCGCTATCAACGGTTCGGGTGTGACTACTTTCAAAAACAATCATCCGGACTATACGATAAAGCGTCTCGACAAGCGTGAAATACCCACTACGCCCGGCAAGACTTTCAGCCGACGCATAACCACCAACAACCTTATGGCCGTTGTGGCAATGGAAAAGGAGTCAAAAGAGATAATATCGCTGCGCGACAATCTTCATGGCAATGCACTCCGATGGGATGTGCCAGCAGAGGGCGAGTGGACCGTGATGCTTTTCAACTGTGTGACCGACGGCGACCCCAATGTAGATTATCTCTCGTCCGAAGCCGTGCAGCTCTTTGTGAACGACACGCACCAGGCCTATTACGACCGCTTCGCCGGCGCTTTCGGGACTACGATTACTTCAACCTTCTTCGACGAGCCCACGATGTATCGCGCCAACGGCCGCATGTGGACGCCCGACTTCAACGCTAAGTTTGAGGCGAAATACGGTTTCTCTCCCGAGACGCTTTACCCGGCCCTCTGGTATGAGATAGGCGACAAGACGGCGGCCGCACGTAACATGCTTTTCGGCATGCGCGCGCAGCTGTATGCCGAAGGCTTCATGAAGACCATAGCAGACTGGGCCGAGGCGCACGGCATACGCTCCACAGGCCATCAGGACCAGGAGGAGGTGCTCAATCCGGTGAGCGTGTCGGGCGACCTGATGCTGGACGGCAAATACATGAGCATGCCTGGCATCGACAAGATTGGCGGCGACCGGCCGGCCGAGAATTTCTACAAGGTGGTATCGTCGTCGGCCAACAACTGGGACAAGACATACGTGATGTCGGAAACCTACGGCGACATGGGCAACCTATCGATGGAGCGCATGTACAACATCGCCACCGAACAGTACACCAAGGGTGTCAACCATCTTATCCCCCATGCCGTGTGGTATGACGCAGCGAATGTGACATTCCTCCCCGAACTGTCGTGGCGCAATCCGCTTTACAATTACGGGTTGCCCGATTTCAACCGCTTCCTGAGTCGTCTAAACTATATGCTTGCGCGTCCCGGACGCCATGTGGCTGATGTGGCGGTGCTCTATCCCATCACCACCCTCCAGGCAGGTCACTATCTCGACGGCCCTAAGGGCAGCATGCAGGGTGGAGTGGATGTACCCGGCACCGACTACAATACGGTGTCGCGTGTGCTCACCGACGAGCTCGGCGTCGACTTCACTTATCTGCATCCTGAGGTGATCGACGACCGATGCGCCGTGGAAGGCGACCGCCTGGTGATGAACAACGAGATGAACCGCGAGTCTTTCTCGGTGATAGTGCTGCCGGGCGTCAAGGTACTCACATCGGCCAATCTCGATAAGATTGTCAAGGCCTGGGAGGCCGGATGCACCGTGATATTCACTACTCA
The DNA here is from genome assembly GCA_934555895.1 of uncultured Muribaculaceae bacterium. GTDB lineage: Bacteria > Bacteroidota > Bacteroidia > Bacteroidales > Muribaculaceae > UBA7173. Next base: position 10,613 of record CAKTFH010000039.1, read on the forward strand.
GCTGCCCGACCAGTGCGCCGACATGGATGGCGCCGACGCTACAGTGAAGGCTGCCGTGGCACGCATGCTTGCCGGCGAATCGGGCTGCGGCCGCGCGGTGTTCGTGGAGAATCCTACAGCCGAGAGTCTGGCTGCCGCTCTCGAAGGCGAGGACCTCGATGTGCGCTTCACAGCCGGAGTGCATCCGTTCAATTATATTCACAAGGTAGTGGAAGGGAAGGATGTGTATTATTTCGGAAACATAGACCCGGCCACAGCCACCTGCGCAATATCATTGCGCGGTTCGCTCGCCGATTACACCCTTCTTGACCCGCGCTCGGGCAAGATGGCGCCTGCCGAACTTACAGCCGGCGGCGGTCGCACTTCGCTGAGCCTCAGGCTGGCTCCCGGCCAGTCGATGTTCCTGGTCGATAACTCCCTGATAGACCTTACGGAAATGCCTGCGCCCACTCCCGATACCGGATATACAGTCGAGATGGATTTCAAAATCGACAAGGTGTCGGCAGGAGTGTGTTTCGCCGGCCGTGACTCACGCAACTACTACATGTGGCAGATTAATGTGGAGAATCCTGAAAACCAGATGCTGCGTCCCCACAGGTGGTTTGACGGTGGAGTGTCTCTTTTAGGAGAGGTGCCTCTGGGCGGCAAGGTCGATGTGGCCGACGGCGCTTACCACAATCTTAAAATTGTGATTACTGATGACACACATGCCGCCACTTATATCGACGGCGTGCTGGTGGATGAGCGCGACGGGCAGTTCCCGTACGGTCTGATAGGTTTCCGCGAGACCCACAGCGACACGGCCGGAAGCGAGGAGGCCGCGTATTTCGACAATGTGAAGGTGACTTCGAACGAGGACGGCGAAGTGCGCCTCAGCGAAGATTTTTCGGAGGGGAACATGTTTACTGCAGGCACTGTGACCAACGGCGCTCTTTACGCTGTCGGCGGCATGACCTGGGACTGCTACGCCTGGGCCGCTCCGGCCAACGGCGTGCATTTCTCTCTTGAGGCCGACATGATTCTGCTGAAAGACGATGTGGCTTTTGTGTTCGCGGAGCAGTCGTCCGACACTTATTATATGTGGGCTGTGAACTGTTTCGACGGTGACGAGCCCCGCATACGACACCATGTGTTCAATCACGGTGCATTGGTGTGGAACGATGCCATAGTGCGTGAGTTCACCAAAGATGAGATTCTCGGCAAACCGCATCATGTGAAATTTGAGGTGGAAAGCGCCTCCATACGCACATATATCGACGATGTGCTGGTAGACACCTATCTCGACTGGTCGGAGAATCTGCGCCCCGGTCTGGTGGGTATGCGCATCGACACCACCGGTCCGCAGCGCGACAACGCCTACATAGACAACATCCGTGTCACCGACTATGCCCCCGACGGCACGGCCGAAGTGACGCTGTGCGATGACTTCGAACCCGGTAGCGCCCGTTGGTTCCCCGACGCCATAATAGAGGAAGTCGACGGAAACCACCTGATGCATATACATGGCGACAACGTGCTACACAAATGGATGCAGACCGACACTCCTATTGCCGGTGGAGTACAGACCGTGTGGACCGATGTGGACAGCGTCACGCAGCTTTACAACATGCAGGGCATTCCGGTGTCTTTGCCGTCGCAGGGCATCTATATAGTGCGCCGGGGCAATGCAGTCAGTAAGACCGTGGTGAGATAATAGCCTTATGTCAGTTTGCAGTGCTTCCGTGGCCGCTTCGCTCCATGTGGTATAACATGAAGAGCGCCACGGCGCTGATGACGGCCAGCGGCACACCTGCCAGGGCCGGCGACGCGAGGCCGAATCCATGATGGATTACCGCGCCGCCTATGGCCGCTGCCATGGCGTTGGACACGTTGAAAGCAATCTGTATGCCGGCGCCTCCGAGCATTTCTCCTCCCTTGGCATAGCGCACTATAAGATACTGAAGCGGTCCGCCGAGACCGAAAAGCAATGCCGGCGCAAGGAAAGTGAGCGCCAGCGAAGGCAGCTTATGCGGCGAGCAGAAATATATGAGCGGCATTACCACGATAATGAGAGTGGCGATTATGGCTGTGACGAGCGACGCCGAATGTCTGTCGGCCAGTCGCCCGGCGATGTAGTTGCCGAACACCATGCCCGCGCCTACGACTACCATGATGAATGTCATGGCATGTTCCGAGAATCCTGTCACATCAGTCATTATCGGAGAGATATAGCTCATCCAGCAGTAGACGCTCGCCTGACCGAAAAACACTCCGGCGTAAATGAGCCATGGCCCAGGTTTCGACAGAAACCTGAACTGCCCCTTCATGCCCGTGTCGGGCAACGGCGCGAGCTGAGGAATCCAGCACCTTATGGCCACGCATGTCATCAGACCCAGTAAGGCCACTATGGCGAACGGCAGACGCCATGACACGAGCTGGCACACAAAGGTGAAGCCCGGCACCCCCACGAGATTGGCTACCGTCATTCCTCCCACGAGTACGGCCACGGCTGAGGCTCCCTTGCCCTTGTCGGCAAGTCTGGAGCATACTATGGCGCCCGCGCCGAAAAACGCGCCGTGTGGCAGCCCGGCGATGAAACGCGCTCCGAGAAGGCATCCGAAATTGGGCGACAGAGCCACCAGAGCATTGCCGACGGCTATCACTGCGGCAAGAAGCAGCATCAGGCGCCTCAACGGCAGCCTGCGCAGAAATATCAGCGCCGGGGCGCCGACGGCAACTCCGGCCGAATAGGCCGATATGAGATGCCCGGCTTCTACAATGCTTATGTTCAGGTCTGCGGCTATGTCGTTAAGGATTCCCATCATGCCGAACTCGACAATCCCGAGCGCGAATGTGCCCATAGCCAGTGAAAGCAACGATCTCTTCATTTGTCTCAAACCTAAAAAATCAAACCTAAAAGTAAAACCTAAAAAATCAAACCTGTTTTCGGGCTGCAAAATTAGTCAAAAAAACTTTCTGCATCTATTCCCCTCATGTAGTAGTTACTTCAGACGTTGAATCTCGCTAATATACTTTTAATTGAAAATTTAATATTATTTAACATTTTCAGTTGAAAGGGAACGAATTATTTACTAATTTTGTGCTTTGACTTCCGCGCAATGGGGGCGGTGCTCAAAGGAGCATCGCAAGGCATGCGGGAAATCAATTACACATAATAAAAAGCGTATATTGACGCTTTGTTCTTGGCAGGTTCAGAACTTTCCACAATCCAGACCTCCTATTCGAGAACATAGCAACGATAGACGCCACGGGTATGTAATACCTGCTCGGATTCATTTCAGGTGAAAACTTGAAATGAGTCCGGGGTATGCATATATAACTGCGTGGAGTCCTCGTTGCGGCGCATGGTAATAAACCTGTGTTTAAGCATATAGATTGCAGAGACGGAAGATGAAAAATTTCTTATCTGTGAC
>CAKTFH010000040.1 GCA_934555895.1 uncultured Muribaculaceae bacterium
CAAGAAATTTTTAAAAACTATGTTATAAAACATGTTTTCACCCACTGCCACAGCACCTTGACACCACAACTTTTTTTCCACCGCAAAATCGCCACAAACGGCCGCTAAAGCGCCATCGTCACCTTTCATCTGCAATCTCTATCAAAATTTCATGCATGTTCACTATCTTTGCAGAAGCGGAAGTGTGGAACCAATGGCACATATCCGGACCAAATTTCCGCCACTGAATGACGAAGAATTGCACATATATAATAAAAGAGGAAGAGAAATTAAGTGGAATGGCACAATACGACACAGAAGAAATCTTCACAAGAAGCCGCCGGCTGCTCGGCGACGAGACCATGCAGAGGTTACAGGAAACACGTGTAATCGTATTCGGCATCGGTGGCGTGGGAAGCTGGGCTGCGGAAGCGCTCGTGCGCACCGGACTGCAGCATATCACCTTGGTGGACGCCGACCGTGTTGCAGTGTCGAATATCAACCGCCAGGCGCCGGCCACCACTCTCACCGTGGGAGAGGAAAAGACCATGGCAATGCGTCGCCATCTTCTTGAAGTAAACCCGCAAGCCGAGATAAATATCATAACCAATGTATATTCGGCCGATACCACCGCAAGCTTCAACCTCGAGGATTACGACTATATAATAGACGCCATCGACTCGCTCGCCGACAAAGCGCTCCTGATAAACAACGCCACCCGCGCCAAACGCCCCCGCCTGTTTTCATCGATGGGAGCGGCCCTGAAGCTCGACCCTTCGCGCATCGCCGTAGCCGAATTCTGGAAGGTGGACGGTTGCCGCCTTGCCGCGGCACTTCGGCGAAGATTCAAAAAGTCGGGTATCATGCCGGCAAGGAAGTTCAAATGCGTTTACTCACCCGAACTGCTGGAAAACCGCGGCAAGGAACTGACATCCGACACAGCCATGAGCTTCAACAAGGTGGCAGTTAACGGCTCACTGTGCCACATTACGGCCATATTCGGCATGACCCTCGCCGGCCTTGTAATCGAATCAATAGTAAAGGCAACCGACTGACACCACTCCCCTCTCTGTCGAAAAAAAATGCCCGCCGCACCTTTCTGACATGCAGAACCGATGCGGCGGGCTATATTTTGAAGTTTTTTTGAAATCAGGGAATGAGATTGTGTGCGCGGAACACTTTCTGAATCTTGGTGAGCGCTTCCTCAACCTGTTCCTTGGTGTGTGTGGCCATAAGGCTGAAGCGGATGAGGGTATCCTGTGGAGCCACAGCCGGAGTAACTACGGGATTGACGAAAATGCCTTCGTTGAAAAGGTCGCGGGTGATGGCGAAAGTCTTGAAATCATCGCGGATGAAGAGCGGAATGATAGGGGTGGAAGTATGGCCTATTTCACAGCCCATATTACGGAAACCTTCGAGTGCAAAATTGGTAATTTCCCACAGATGCTCCTGACGCTCGGGTTCAGCCTCCATGATGTCGATGGCCTTTAGGGCGGCAGCTGTCGAAGCCGGAGTGATGGAAGCGGTAAAGATGTACGAACGAGAGTGGTGACGGAGGAAGTTGGTAATCTCCTTGTCGGTGGCGATAAAACCGCCGAGCGAAGCGAACGACTTCGAGAAGGTTCCCATCACGAGGTCGACATCGTCGGTGAGACCGAAATGATTTGTCACACCGCGGCCACCTTTGCCGAACACACCTATGCCATGTGCCTCGTCAACCATAATCTGGGCATCGTATTTCTTTGCAAGACGCACAATCTCAGGCAAGTTGCACACATCGCCCTCCATCGAGAACACACCGTCGGTTACGATGAGCTTAACCTTGTCGGGTTCGCACTTCTGGAGTTGCTTTTCGAGCGAAGCCATGTCGTTGTGCTTGTATTTCAACGACTGAGAGAAGCTCAGACGGCGACCCTCGATGATGGAGGCATGGTCCTGCTCGTCCCACAAGATATAATCCTCACGGCCGGTAAGGCAAGAAACCACGCCGAGATTTACCTCGAAACCGGTGGAATAAATCATCACATCTTCTTTGCCGATGTACTCGGCGATACGGGCCTCGAGCTGCTTATGCAGGTCGAGAGTACCGTTGAGGAAGGGTGAACCGGCGCAACCGGTACCGTATTTCTTAATAGCCTCGATGGCAGCCTCCTTGATGCGGGGGTCGGAAACCAGACCGGAATAGCAGTTGGAACCGAACATCAGCACTTTCTTGCCATTTATTATCACCTCGGGCTCCTGCTCAGAGGAAATGGCCCTGAAGTAGGGATAGACGCCCGCGGCCTTAGCCTCTTGAGGAGCAGTGTATTTTGCGAGCTTGGCTTGTAATAGCTTCATAATTTCAAATTGTTAAGTTTGCCCATGTAGCGTACATAGCTAAATTACTTATCGGCCACCATTTAGAAACCATGACCATCAGGAGCGTCGGGCTGCGATCCCAAAAACGACTGCAAAATTAAGAAAAAATCAACAAACCGCCTCAGATTGCGCCTAAAAATTTGCGACCATCAACCGTAATGTAATTAAAAATGAATAAAAATGCATCTGGGGCGCCATCTACGCGACGCCTCCCGATGCATGTATCAAAAAATTATTTGGAACGGGTCACCTGATGGATTACATTCCCCTTATCGTCAATCATTGAAAGTGTAAGTTCTTTCGGAGTGGCCGTAAGGACGGAAAATCCTGCGACGCCGCTGCAGAATACCGTGCCTTCGGTGAAAGTCACTTCCGGACGGGAGAGAGAACCCGATGTGTTTACCACATAATCAATGCCGTTTTTGCTGATATGCTGGAAGTTGTGAATATGCCCGCAAACATACATATCCACTTTGTGTTTCCGCAATATCGGGTCTACTTTCTTCTGCATATCTTTTCTCTCACTGCTCTGTTTAGGTGTCTGTGCATAGACTGGATGGTGTCCTGCCACAATAACCCAGTCGGCCTTGTCATCACGGCTAAGCTCATTGTCAATCCATTTCAGCTGAGCGTCGACATCCTGACTGTTTGCATCAGGGTATTCCACAGTGTCCGCATGATATTTGTCAATAATCGGAGCTGTGTCGATGAAGACGACCTTGACACGTGTCCCGTCATTGTCGAAGATGCGGGTATAATATCTCGATGGCATTGCCCAACGGCGGCTTATTCCGGAATAATCAATCACCGCCTGAGTATTGCCGCGGTACTCGTGGTTGCCGAGAATGGGGCACCATTCGACCTGAAGTTCCGGATGGGAATAAATCAGTTCGTAATTGGTCATCCACAAAGGGTCGTCGACCGATTGCACACCCAGAAAATGATGGGTGTCGCCAAGCGCCAGAAAGGCATCCGGGCCCACTGCCTCGGCGACTTCACCCATCAGTTCGGCTATAGGTTTCTGTTCGTAATACCCGTTACGGCCAAGGTCGTTGCCAATCATCAGTTTGATATCACCATCGAGGTCTGTGGCAGAAGTCTGTGCGTTTGCTCCCGTTATGGCCGCGAACGAAAGAATTGTAGATATGAATATTTTGCGGATCATGGCAGTTCTTATTTAGTTCCGAATGCGCCGAAATGCGATTCAAGAGCGGGTGACTGATATATTTTGCCATTAATTTCGAGTCCGCTTGCAAAACATGGAATTACCTTGGCCGATGTGGCCATGAGAGCAGGCGAACCGGATGAAAGGTGGAAATCCCATGCGGAGTTGTAGACATAATCGGTAAGGCTCACTTCATTGAGGTTGAAATTGACAAACCCGGGATTTACAAAATTGTCAGCCGTCGCTATCACGCTATGAGAATCAACCGATGGATTATAGCTCTTATGCTTATAGCTGTATCCTTCGTAAGCATAGGCCACATTGCTTTCCTCAGGATATACAATAGAGCTTTTTTGCGTTCCGGAAACATACATGTTGAAATCAATAACCGATTTGTCGTCGAAACCAGCATCAGATGAGTTCGGATTCTTGTAATTTGGAGTCATTGCACGAAATTTGCAGTTCACCATCAGATTGTTGACCACGTTTGCCAGGCAGTTTTTCTCTACGTAGACGCATCCGCCTTTTTCACCGTCCCTGCGCCATCCGGCATTGATGATAGTGTTGTTGTATGCATTGGCGACAGCTTGTCCGCGGGTCTCGCTCTGTCCGGAAGACGATAGCTTGAGACCATTCGTATTCGGGCTGAACATGATGTTCCGGGCGATGTCGGCCTTCACACCGGCTTTGATGTTGACCGATTCGGCGCCGCTGTATCCGTTGGCGGCGAAGATATTGTCTGCAATAATGGCAGAGCCTCCCATAAGATAAATGCCATCGCTCCAGCCGTTGCGGACAATCGAGTTGGTAATCACGTATTTGCCTTGAATATTGGTGGTGGTAATCTGAGGATAGGCATCGTCTCCGGCAGTGTATATACCCTCTGTGGCAGATGGAGAGCCCTCGATTACCTGCCCGCCTGTATATTCGATTACCGCATGGTCAATAACCATTTCCTGACACGATTCCGTAGCCACGATGCCTCCCCATAGCCCGGCGAAAGTGTTGGCAACCGTGCGTTTCGACTCTTCAACGGTGAAGAGCACCGGCTGTGTGTCGCTTCCGAGCACATAGAGATTTCCATTGACGATAATTTCAATGGGCGTATGGTTAACACCGACTCCCGTGGTTGAGACAATCACCTTCACTCCAGGCTCAATCGTAAGGCTCTCACCTTCGGGGATGACGAGGTGACGGTCAAGATTGATTTCTGTGCCAGACTTCCAGGTTCCGGATACCATCATCTCGGTGTCTGTAATTTCTGTGTTGGAATCTGCCGAGGGAAGTTTCGGCTCTTCGTTTTCGCTGCATGATGCGAGCGACATCGCCACGCCAATGACGACGACAATAAGATTTTTTTTCATATGCATGAATTTGTTATAATTGGGTTGTTGTATTGTCGACTGAAATAAAATCAGAGCTTGAATCGCGCTCCAAGCAGAATGGTCTGGCCATAACGCTCCTTGCGTTCGATTACATTGCCTCCGATACGTTCCACATCGGTCAGGCTGTCGGTATGCGGTCCTTTATGATAATATCTTATCATGGGCAGATTGAGCAGATTAGTAGCTTTCAAAAACACAGACACACCACATCTAAATGATTTCTCGGCAGATAGTTCCATGCGGAAATAATCGTTTTCCCAAATGTCGTTGTCATACCAGTTGCTCACATCGGCAAGTCGTTTGCTTATGAAGCTGCCTGTTACCTGCGCCTCCCAGCCATTATGTGTGTCTTTGAAAAGAAGCGAAAGATTGGCCACGTGTGCCGCCTGTCCAAAGAGCGGTCGTGTCTGTCTTACGGTTATTATGTCGTTGCCACTCATCGTCCGCTTGTCAGTCGTGATGCGTGAGCAGGTGAAAGTATAGTTGGCCTTGATGCCGAATTTGCTGAAATATTTCAATATGTCGATTTCAGCCCCCATATTGTCGGCATCACCCATGTTCACAGGCATATAGTAGGTGTCCTGTCCCTCATTTATGAGGCCGTATTCAATAGGGTTCTCCAAATGTTTATAGAAGAGACCGGCCATGAATTGCTCGGAAGCTTTAGGAAAGAACTCCCACCGCAGGTCGATGTTGTCGGCCACGGTATGTTTAAGCCTGGGATTACCCTTTTCTTTATATTCCTCATTTATAATACTGTAGGGCACTATCTCGAAAAAACTCGGACGATTGATGGCGCGGGCGTAACTGAACCGCAAGTTCATCCGGTCGGTAAGCATCCGCTTTATGTGAAGACTGGGCAGGAAATCGGTGTATTTCTGCCGCCCTGTAGGATCTACATCACGCGGAAATCTCAGTGCATACCCTTGATTGGTGTTTTCAATACGCAGTCCTCCGATAATTTCCCAATTTGTAAGAGAAAGTTTTGCCATCGCATATCCGGATGCTATTTTCTCGTCGGCGTCATAGTTGAGAGGGTCTCCAACGTTACCGAACTCTCTCGGTAAAATCTGTATGCCGTCAAGATTGTCCCAGTCCTGACCGAATACCTGTATATGCCCGATACCGGTGGCTGAATCGAAGGTATATTCATTGAAAAAACTGTTTCGTCTTTTGTCGCGGAACATCCCTCCGATAGAAAAATCCCATTTGCCATAATTGTAGGCTAGATTGAGATACCCAGCCCAGTCACGGTCGGAATTATGCTCCCAACGACGCACAGCAGCTTTACTTGTGGCAAGATGGTTGCCTTGAATATACACGGTTGCATTGTCCGGCGTGCGGTTTGTCGCATTTGAGAACACGGCTTTCCACTCAATCCGGAACTGGTCGCCAAGAAACAGATGGCTACCCTGAAGGGTTGAATTGAATATGCCCTGACGGTTCCAACGCATACGCATCGATGCCGTCTTGTCATCATGTGCCTGTCTTGTCTGCTCATTGGTCATGTTCAGCCAGCCGTTGTACCACGATACTGTATGCCGTGTTGAAAACCTGTAATCAAGTTTGCCATGTATGGCGATACGCTGACGGTTATCGGAATATTCTCTTCGTTCAATTCCATTCGTCATATATGCGGATCGGTAATACCAGTCGCTGTTTTTACCGCGGTTCAGATTCTGATAACTTACCGAAGCTATGACACCGAATCTGTCGCTGAAAAAACGGTCGCCGCATGACACACCTGCGAGGATATCAGGCCACGGATGTGATTTTTTCACACGCAGATTGTCTTGAGTAAAATCCACATCTTTAACATCATAATCTCCTGATGTGCCCTTTATTTCGTTTGGCGATTTCTGTTTTATCGCGCCATGGTCGAATGACAGGAAATCACGGTCGAAATACAAAGCGTTATAACCGGTGGTGATGTTCGCATTAAACAACTGTCTCGATGGAGCGTCTTTCATCACAAGATTCACGGCTCCGCCAATTCCATCTCCCTCGAGATTCGGCATCATTGACTTTGACACCTCTATTCGATCAAGTATTTCCGAAGGAAACAGGTCAAGAGGCACGAAACGGTTCTTGTTGTCGGGGCTCGGTATTTTCACACCGTTGACTAAAGTGTAGTTATATCGTTTGTCCATGCCGCGGAGGATTGCATACTGTCCTTCGCCTGATGAATTGCGCTCGGTGGTGACTCCCGACATTTTCTGGATGATGTTTCCTACTGTTACATCAGGCGACAACTCCATGGCTCGGGCACTCATCACATTGACTACATTCATCGAATTCCGCTCAATCAAACGGGCCCCTGTTTCCGTATTGGAAACCGATGCCGTGACCATGATCTCGGAAAGTTGGGCCGTTGATTCGGACATTCTGATTGTCAGAGGAGTGTACCCCGGATTATCGATAACCTGTGTTTCATAGCCAAGATAAGAGCATACTAAGGTCGGGGCTTTTATATCGGTGGACAATCTGAATGATCCGTCAAGCCCTGTGGAAGTTCCTGACTTTGGTTGTTGCCTCACATACACCGATGCTCCGATAAGAGTTTCTCCGGTCGATGAGTCAACCACTATGCCGGATATTTCGTAACCTGATGCAGTGAAAAACAAGGATGCGATGAAGATAAGCAGCGTGATGGGTTTCATTCGATAATGATATGATTTTTACACCGCAAAATTATCTTCAGATTATTTCATAAATGTTTTGTGTATGTAAACAAAATATTAAGTAACCTCAGAAAAATTTATCCCCGCACCGGAGATTCGGCATTACTTGAGAATGCATAACCTCCGATGCGGGGATAGCTGTATGTCTGTATTTCTTACCGCTTCACTATTTTGGTCACAAACGGACCATCGGCCGTTTTGGCGGAAAGGATGTAGAGTCCGGCGGGAAGCGAGGATACATCCACGGCGGTGCACTCTTCATCTATGTGAAGCACAGCAGGCCCGGCGGTATCATAAAGTGTCACAGAACTTATCTCGCAGTCGGATGCGATATGCAGCGTGTCATGAACCGGGTTGGGATAGACTTTCACATCGGCATTGCCCGATACCACTCTGTCGATACCAGCCCCCTCCTTAAGCGAGAAACTGTATTTGCCCGAAGCAACATGCAGTATGGCATGAGTGTCATTCCGGCCTATCACCTCCACTCCCTCTGCGTTCTCAACAGGGATGCCGTTTTCAAAAATCTCGTCATCGGGTTTGGAGAGAGGCATGTAGAGTGTGGCGGTGGTATTGGCGGGTATCTCAGCCTCGTAAGTGAACTGATCTCCGTTCTCCCATTTCGAGGCTATGCGGCCGCGTACCGACTCGTAAACAGCCGATGCACGAGTGATTTTCTCCTGGCCTTCAGGAAGTTTCTCGCGCGTGTCGGGTGTCGGACGCAGCACGATATTCTCGAAGCCGGGCTTCTCCTCGTCAGTATCGATTCCGGCCATGAAGCGGTACATCCACTCTCCTACAGCACCGTAAGCATAGTGGTTGAACGAATTCATGGAATAGTCGCCGAATCCCTTGTCAATCCTATATGAATCCCATCGCTCCCAAGTGGTGGTGGCTCCCTGATCGACACTGTAGAGCCACGACGGGCAGCGGCGCTGCAGCAGCAGATTGTAGGCCTTGTCTGTAAGACCGCACTCCGACAGAGTCTGATTCAATATGCCGGTACCCACAAAACCTGTGTTGAGAGTCTCACTGTTGTTTGTGATGGCATTATTGAGCAGAGTTATCGTTCGTTGGCGTGCATCTTCATCCGAAAGCAAATCAAATTTAAGTGCAAGCAGATAACCAGTCATGGTACGCTGTGTCGGTGTTCCGCGGCTTGTGTAGCGTCGGCCATACTCCGTCTTGATGTTATTGAACAGCGTGCGGTATTTCTGTGCCTTAAGGTCATACTCATCGCCCTCGGCCACGCTCAGAGCACGCGACATGCGCTCCATCATCAGTGCATCGTAAGCATAATAGCATACGCTAACATAGCGCGAATCGGTGTTGACGAACGAGAGCCAGTCGCCATAAGTGGTTGCGGCACCGTTGTAGCTGTATCCGTCGCCGCTCTGGCGCGACATCCAGTCCATATATTTTTCCATCGAGCTATAATTTTCCTTTATGATGGTGTTGTCACCGGTCATGAGATACACTGTCCAGGGCACAACGATGCCGGCGTCGGCCCATGCTCCTGCGCCATTGCCGTCCCAGCTCTCCCAGGGCGAGACATTTGGGAAAGCACCCTCGCTGTTCTGCCCGTCGCGCATAGTCTCCATCCAGTGGCGGTAGAAAGTGGCGGCATCGGCATTATACGATGCCGTGCGGGCGAAAATCTGTGTGTCGGCAGCCCAACCGAGGCGTTCGTCGCGCTGCGGGCAGTCGGTGGGAATGCTCAGGAAGTTGCTGCGCTGACTCCATACAATGTTGCTGAAGAGACGGTTGACCGACTCGCTACTGCACTCGAATGTGCCGGCATCGGCCATGCGTGTGCTCACAGGCACACCTTTTATCGCCTGAATCTCAATATCGTCGGTGGCAGTTATCTCGCAGTAACGGAAGCCGAAAAAAGTCATCGTCGGGCGATATGTCTCCCCCTCCTCACGGCCTGCGAGTGTATAGAAAAGCTCGGCATTGGCGCTTCGGAGATTCAGCAGATACAAACTGCCGCCCGGGCCGTCGTTGCCACGCGATTTTTCTCCGGTATCATTAAGCATCTCGCTATAACGCATGCGCAGACGGTTGCCGCGGGCGCCCTTCACGGTAAACTCCACCCATCCGGCGAAATTTTGTCCGAAATCATATATGACGCTTTCACCTTTCTTGAGCGTAACGGCGCTTTTGCCGTCGGTCTTGTTCACTACATCTATCATGCCGAAATCGCCGGTTGTCAGCGCCGGCGTCTTGAATACCGTAGCGCTTTGCGGAGTGCGGATATGTTCGGTCAGCTCCTCCACAGGCTCGGTCTGCAATGCCTGGATTACGCCCTTGAAATCGGAGCTGAATGCCACGGCATTCCATCCCGACTGATTGTAGAAGCCTGTCGACCAGTCGCTTTCCAGACGAGCATCATAAATCTCGCCGTTGTAGATGTCGCCGCTACGCATGGCTCCCGATTTTGAAGAGGCCCACGAGCTGTCGGATACTATCGTTTCTTCCGTGCCGTCCTCATACACTATATGCAGCCGGGCGATGAATGCCACCTCCGGGTTACCGTATGCGCCATGTGCCACATCACCACGCCACCAGCCGTCGGTGACTATCGCACCCACAGCGTTTTTGCCTTCCGAAATCAGATTTGTGACATCATGGAGCGAGTAAGGCACGCGGTGATTGTAGTCGGTGCGTCCCGGTTTCAGTTCCTCATAACGGATGCTGCCGTCGGGCTGTTCGTGTCCCACACGGGTGCCGTTCATATACAGGTCATAGATACCGAGACCAGAGGTAAAAAGTTTTGCCGACTTCACCTTACGGTCTACCGTAAAGGCGCGGCGGAACATCGGAGCGCCGTTGCCTCCACGCTGAAGCACCCGGGTCTCGATGCCCCGTATCGGCATATACAGCTTATTGTTGCCATCCACATTCTCGATAACGGCATCGTAAAAATATGCCGACGGAAGATGCTCGAAATCCTCGTCGAGGGTCACAGTCCCATTTCCCTCTTTGTCATAAACAGTTACCTTCACGTTATCGAAATAAGCGTTGTCGCGGAACTGGGCGGAATTATCCACACGGAAACCAATGTCGCCCAATCCGACTACTCCCGAATTATCGGTATAGGTGTCGACAAGCACATTGTCGATATAGGTCATTATCTGCTTGCCCTTTATCTCAAGCTTTATATGACGCTCCTTGCCGAGGATATAGTCTTTTGAGAACGCCGTCACCTCCACATCGCTGTGCTGCGGACGCAGAGCATTATTGTAGATATGATGGCGCACTATAGGGCGCGAACTGTCGTAGGTATTGATCTGCCACATAAGATATGTGCGCGGACCGGTGGAGGCAAACACTATGCCTGCATTGTCGGCCATGAGCGTCATGTCGGTCTCGATAGTGTAATGGAGGTCGGAAGCCTCTTTCTGCCATGCGTAGATTGACCGTGTGGTCGAACCAACCACGCGGAGCCGACCGTCGACAACCTCGCCGCCCTCCATCGCCGGGGAGGATGTCGAAAAGTCTTCTTCGAAAAGAACCTTCCCGGTGGATGATGTCACCTTGAAATCGTCGAAAAGTGCTATTTCGGGCTGCCCGTCAGTTTCACCTTTATCCTGACGCACTCCCACAAGACCGTAGGAGAAGTCGCCTGTACGGTTGTCGATAAGCACATCGTCGAGATATGTCAGCGCACGTGTACCACCGTCGGTCACCTCCACCTTCATGCGGTGCTCCGATCCGGTGCGCATACCCACCTTGCCGGTAAGGTTCACATTGTCGAGACATGCGGGATTGCCGTTCTGCCAGCGATGGGGACGGAAACGGGGATATGCTCCCTCCACATTGAACTGCCACATATAGAAATTGTCACTGCCGTGAGCGGCCAGACAGATTCCTGCTGCGGTATGCTCTATTCTGAATGTGGCCTCAACTGTATAGTCGGTCACCGGTTCTTCCGGTTCCACTGCTGAACCGAGCGGCATGTCGGATGCCTTTATCCAACGGGCCCCGTCCCAACTTCCACCCATCAGGCCTGTATCGAACCATGCCGCCTCGGTCGAAACCGCTTCATTGCCCTTGTTGTCCTGAACGGTCACATTCCAGTAGTAACGCTGTTCCGGACTGAGGCTGATTCCCTCGGAGGGTACATTCACGGTGTTGTCTCCGGTTATCACCCCCGAATCCCACACCTGCAGAGTGCCCTCGGCATCAGCGCTTACAACAATACGGTAGGATGTCTGTTTTACAGCACGCTCATCGGAAGTTATAATCCAGCTGAAAGTCGGTTCCGGCACATCCACCACAAGCGGGTTGGTCATCCCCTGCACCTTGAGGCGCTCCACTTTCAACGCCAATGCCGGCGAGCAAACACACAGGGCTCCGGTCACGGCAAATGCGGTCTTAATAAATCTATTCATGAATTTTGGCAAGTAAAAAGATTTTAGAGGGTATTTGAATTTATGTATCGCAAAATTAGTCAAAAAAATATCCCTTCCCAAACTTATCCACACAATGAAGCCAGCTCCCTTCCCTGACAAATTAAATTATGCGGAGGAAACGTATCGCCAACAAACTGTAGCAGCTTCATGTACACTTTTCCGTTTTTGAATAAAACGGGAATCAGTGCGCCCCGCTCCCTTGTCACACAACTCCTCAAGCCATCATCACAATTATAACCAGATTGATACGCAGCACATATAATGCAGATTAAACCCATAAACTAACCTCACAAATGTAATTCATGGCAACAGTAAGAACCAAATTCCGTGCATCCTCTTCCGAAGCCAAAGAGGGCACATTGTTTTACCAAGTTATTCACAAACGGATATCACGGCAACTCCACACAGGATACCGACTGTTTCCGCAAGAATGGAATGCCGAAGACAATGAAGTCATACTCCCAGCCGGCGATGAAGACACACGCCGGAAATATCTGATATCACTAAGAAACTCCATACATGAAGATACAAGATACCTCAAAAGCATCATATTGCATCTTGAACGCACACACACCAACTATACGGCTGATGATGTGGTATCACAATACGTTTCCACTGACAACAACCGTTGCTTCATATCCTTCGCAAGAAATCTTGTCGAACAATTGAAACAAATCGGGAAACAATGCACAGCCGAGACATATACAACAGCCATAAATAGTTTTGAAAGATTCAGAAAATACCGCGACATCCTTCTCGACGAGGTGAACTCCGACCAAATGACAGCATATGAGACCTATCTAAAACAAATCGGCATATGCCCCAACAGTATTTCATTTTACATGCGCAATCTCAGAGCGATTTACAATCGGGCGGTAAACATGGAACTCACAATGCAGCGCCATCCGTTCAGATATGTTTATACCGGAATTGACAAGACTGTCAAGCGCGGTGTACCACTAAATGTAATACGGCAGATAAGGGATATGGATTTGAGGCTGCACCCGGCAATGGATTTTGCCAGAGATGTGTTCATGTTCTCGTTTTACACACGCGGAATGTCATTTGTCGACATGGCGTTTCTAAGGAAAAAAGATTTACAGAATGGCATTCTGTCTTACCGACGGCACAAGACAAACCAGCGACTGTTCATCAAATGGGAAAAGCCCATGCAGGAATTAATTGACAAATACAACACCGCCGGCTCACCCTATCTGTTGCCCATCATAAAATGCAACGGTAAAGACGAGAGGCTGCAATATAAAAACGAAGCACACCGCATAAACTGCTACCTCAAGAAAATAGGCGAACATCTCGGACTGGTCATTCCACTGACAACCTACGTAGCCCGTCATGGCTGGGCGAGCATTGCCAAAAGCAAAAATATCCCCATATCCACAATAAGCGAAGCCATGGGACACGACTCCGAAACCACCACCCGCATTTATCTTGCCTCTCTTGACACTTCTGTAGTGGACCACGCAAACAGCCTTATCCTGTCATCGCTTTAACGTTTAAACGCACAATCACTCTTCTAAGCTTGAAAAGGGAATACCACGGTTATAAACAATCAGGCTACAGTCCAATTCTCTCCATAAGAGATGTATCAGTTTTGCAAAATTACGAAATTAATTGAAACTGCGACATTAAAAAACTGATTTTT
>CAKTFH010000041.1 GCA_934555895.1 uncultured Muribaculaceae bacterium
AAACTAAATTTTGACTCTCCCAAGAATGTTTTCTTCCGACAAATCGATAATTTTGCACTTGCCAGTTGAGAGTAGGAAGGCTAAATGAATGAATAATATGCAAAACTATGGCAAAAAAGTTTGCCGAAGTGAATATTTATGTTTACATTTGCACATCAACAAACAACTTAAAAGAGCGTTATATTAATCAAATTGCAGCTTTTTTATTATTGACAAGCAGCACATTGCACCAATAAAACGCAGGCTTGAAGCCAAATTTTCTACAATAAGAATATCATATTTATTCAGAAACAACATCATTATAACCGTAGCGCCATATGCGTCCAGCGAATCTCTGGCGCTGCGAATCTCATCAAATACCCTTTATTACCAGTTCAATAATCCCGAGGGAGTGCCTGCCGTGAGGCGTAGCGCTCCCTCATTTTTATCCTATCCAGGACTGATGAGATAGCTTCCGCTAAAAAATATTTGCAGTCAAGGCCGTGAACCCCAAAAAGGTTAAGAAATAATAAAGATGCTGTGGAGTTGAATGAAAAAAGCTAAATTTGTGATGTCCAACAGACATCAGAGGGATGTCTCAGGCGTTACAACTATAGCGGTGCGTCATGGCCACAAAGCCGTGATGCAGGGCTTTATTCAATTCAAGCACCTAATTGTCCGACTGATTATGCACACACTTCTGCTCATAGCCGGTGCGCTGATGCTCAGCGTGGGACTGGTGGAGGCTTTCCGCCGTCCGATGCCGGGAGCGGTCTGTGCCTCCTATCTGGGCATCGTAGCTCTGTGGGACTCAGGATACACTCACGGTCTCTCAGGGCAGACACTGCTTTTCTGGGCAATAGCCGTGTGCATCATCTGCGCCATCCGCCTTGTAGGTGGCCGTTCCGAAAGCGACACAATCCCCTCGGCTCGCTACTATATAGCCGGAGACTCGCTTGCAGGGATGCTTGCGGGGTTCATCCTCGGCCAGGCAGGCATGATTGTCGGCGCGGCATTGGGTGCAGTGCTCGGTGGAATGGCCTGGAGCCGCACTCCGCATGGCCGTGACTCCATGGGCAGCATCACCGGCATGATTGTGACCACCGGCCTGCCGGTGACAGTGGTGATGGTGCTCATCGGCCTATCTATAGCATCTCTCACAAGCCAACTCTGACACATTGCCTGATGAAACGACTGATTTACATCATATTCATTGTACTCACACTGGCACTCTGCGTCGATGCGGGAGCACGTACGCGCTCTAATAAACGCGCCGTGCCACCGCCCAAAGCAAAGGTCGAACAAAAGAAACCTGCCGAAGTGCCACCGCCCCCCCACGCCGACAAATCCCGTCAGGCACGCCCCAAGACGGTAGCCGAGCAACCCGACCTCGATGCCATACGCGCCGAAGTGCTCAACCCGCGTTCGCAGTACTACTACCCGAAACTTATGGAGAGATACGAAAAGAACGAGACCATAATGAATCTCAACGACTACCGTCACCTCTATTACGGCTACCTCTTCCAGGAGGACTTCAACCCCTACCGTCACTCCGAAGCTTCAACAAAAAACGAAAGCCTCTACTACAAGCAGGGGCATACCCGCGCGGAGCTCGACTCCATCATCACCTACGCGCATGAGGCACTCGCCGACAACCCGTTCAACCTCGCCCAGATGAACTTCCTCATCTACGCCCTCAGGGCACGAGGCAAAGTGAATCTGGCCAGCATATGGCAGTACAGACTCAACCACCTGCTGCAGGCCATAGTGTCGTCGGGCACAGGAGCAGACAAAGAAAACGCATGGTTCGTAATCGACCCACGGCATGAATACAACATTATAAACTTTCAGAATGCCGTGGCCCGCCACCAGGAGTACGAGGAACCGTACTACGACCGCATCGATGTGGAAAAGACCGGACCAAAAGGCAACAAAGAGAGCTCTACCTATTATTTCAACATACGCAACCTGCTGGAGGAATATTACCGCAAATTCCCCGAGACGGATGAGCAGTAAGAATAACCCACCTCCGCACCAATCACACACTGACACCTATGCGCATTGGAGAGATTGACCTCGGAGAGCGCCCAGTGATGCTGGCGCCGATGGAGGATGTCACCGACCGTTCGTTTCGCCTCATCTGCAAGGAGCTTGGTGCCGATATGACCTATTCGGAATTCGTGTCGGCCGACGCCCTGATACGCAACATCGCCGCCACCACCCGCAAGCTCCACATCGAACCGGGCGAACGCCCCACTGCCATACAGATCTATGGCCGCGAGGTGGAGCCAATGGTCGAGGCCGCGCGCATGGTCGAGGCCGCACACCCCGATGTGATCGACATAAACTTCGGCTGCCCGGTAAAGAAAGTGGCAGGCAAAGGCGCAGGAGCCGGCCTGCTGCGCGATGTGCCTAAAATGCTCGAAATCACACGCGCCGTAGTGAATGCCGTGAAGACTCCTGTCACGGTAAAAACCCGTCTGGGGTGGGACCACACACAGAAAATCATAGTGGGACTCGCCGAGCAACTGCAGGACTGCGGTATTCAGGCCATCACCGTGCACGGCCGCACACGCTCGCAAATGTACACCGGCGAGGCCGACTGGGAGATGATAGCCCGCGTGAAAGAGAATCCGCGCCTCCGCATTCCTGTGATAGGCAACGGCGACATCACCACACCCGAGCGGCTGACCGAAGCGTTCAGCCGCTACGGGGTCGACGGAGTAATGGTGGGCCGCGCAGCCATAGGCAACCCCTGGATTTTCCACGACATGAAGCAAACCCTGCTCCACGGCTATGTGCCTGAGCCTCTCACGCTGGCCCGCAAATTCGATATCCTGCGCCGTCAGATCGACGAGAGCATCGACCGCATCGACGAATACCGCGGCATACTGCACATACGCCGCCATCTGGCCGTAAGCTCGCTGTTCAAAGGGCTCCCCCATTTCAGGGAGACACGCATACGCATGCTCAGAGCCAACACCAAGCAGGAACTTTTCGACATCATCGACTCCGTGGAGCAGCTCCGCACGGCGCAACCCGACAGCGAACTGCCAGGCGACTCGGCCGGCAGCGCCACCACGCTGCCGGAACTCTGACAGACTATATCCAATCATCACTTTTACTCTCACACTTATCTCAAAACGGATTATGAAGCAATTGATATTAACTCTTACTGCACTTGTCACCGCAGCAGTGGCCGTTTTCGCCGACACACCGGCCGACAGCACACAAGTGAAGCGCTATGAGGCAAAAGTAGGCGACTTCACTACTCTCGACATTGAGAACAGCTTCAACGTTGACTACAAGTGCAGCGGCGACTCGGCCGGTCTGGCGGTATATTACACCACACCCGGACTTGCCGACAAAATCATATTCGAAAACAATAACAAAGGACGCCTCAGCATCGAAAAACCCTTCCGCCCCGAAGGCGAGCTCGACGAAGGACTCCCCACCATCACCGTCTACTCGCGTTTCCTCAAGGAGGTGCGCAACGGGGGCGACTCCACCGTCAGAGTACTCTCTATCAGGCCCACCATGGAAGTAAAAGCCTCAGTGATAGGCAACGGCCGCATGGTCGTCCGCGGACTCGAATGCTCTAAAGTCGACGGCGCCGTGAAAACCGGCAACGGCACCCTCGTGCTTTCAGGCAAATGTGAAGACGCAATTCTGAGCAACACCGGCACCGGCACAATCCAAGCCGACAATCTGGAAGCCGAAAACGTAAGCGCAAAATTTTTCGGCACAGGCACCACCGGCTGCTGGCCGGTAAAATCGCTGAAAATAAAAGGCGTGATGGCCGGAAAACTTTATTACCGCGGGAAGCCCGAGAAGATCCGCAACTATTCCATGGGAGTGAAAATCTACACCCTCGAGGGACTTGAGTGGACCGGAACGCCGGAAACTGCGCCCGACCCCGACGAAGATAAAGAGACAGAGCAGAAATCCAAAGACAAATAACCACTCATATCCATCCGCTGCTTGGAAAGCGCACTGAAAAACCGCACGGCGCGGTCGGTGAAATGGAACCTCATCGACCGTCTCACCACCCAGCTTCTCTACGGAGTAACCGGCGTGATACTCGCCAATGTACTCAGTAAAGAAGATTTCGGTCTGGTGGGCGCCATCATGGTGTTTCAGGCGTTCGCTTCGCTTTTCGTCGACAGCGGTTTCTCCTACGCCCTCATCCAGCGCAAACACCCGTCGAAACTCGACTACTCCACCGTGCTGTGGTTCAACGTGGGCATGGCCTGCGCCATCTACATCCTGCTGTTTTTCGCCGCGCCACTCATCTCCCTATGTTTCGGCGGCGACCAGCGGCTCGTGCCGCTCAGCCGCGTGATGTTACTCAGCTTCATAATCAACGCCACGGCCATAGTGCAGACCAACAGGCTCATGAAACTGATGGATGTGCGCATGGTGGCGGCATCCAACGCCCTGGGGCTCACGGCAGGAGCGATTGCCGGCATATGGCTCGCCATTCAGGGATTCGGAGCCTGGGCTCTCGTGTGGCAGTCGATAGTCATCAGCGCCGTGAAGAGCATCGTGCTCTGGACCACAACCCGCTGGCGACCCATGCTGCGCTTCTCCATGGGCTCACTCCGCAGTTTTTTTAGCGTGGGAGCCGGCATGATGACCACCTCGCTGCTCAACACCATCTTTCAGAACATCTACGCCCTGCTCATTGGCATGCGGGCGGGCCTTGTGCCCCTTGGCTACTACACCCAGGCTGACAAATGGAGCAAAATGGGCGTAACCACCATCTCTCAGACAGTCACATCGGCCTTCCTGCCCGGCCTCAGCCATGTGCAGGACGACCCCTCGCGGTTCATCCGCGTGGCCACGAAGATGAACCGCTTCACCGCCTATGTGGTGCTTCCCTTCATGGGGTTCCTCATAGTGTGCGCCACGCCGGTGTTCCACTGCCTGTTCGGCACCAAATGGGATGCCGCGGTGCCTCTGTTCCAGCTGCTGCTGCTCAGAGGCGTCTTCACGGTAATGGTGACACTCTACAACAATTTCCTCATCGCCCTTGCCCGCACACGCGAGGTGGTGCGCATGGAGACCCTCCGCGATGTCACCGCACTGGTATTTCTCGCCGTATGCTTCCCCATAATAGGCATGACCACACCGGAAAATCCGGTGAAAGGCATCGAGATACTCCTCTGGGGACAGGTGGCGGCTTCGGCCATTACCTGGGCGGTGATGATAGCACGCATGTCAGGCATAGTGGGCAGGCGCCTCACGGCCTTCCTCGCCGACTACATACCTTACACCCTGCTCACCGTGATGGCAATGGCTTTCATGGCTCTGGAGAGCAACTATATAGCCGACTGCTGGCAGCTGCTCGCGGCGCAGGCCGCCACAGGGTTGGCCATCTACATCGGCGCCAACGCCGCCATGCGGAGCCACGTGCAGAGCGAATTGCTCGCCTATATCTTCAAAAAACGCGACCCCATACAGTAAGGGTTTGCAAAAAGATAACTATCTTTGTGTTTTCAAAGTAATTCTGTCAACTGAAAACGGAATAAAGTTCGCATCATGTCGGTCAACAAAGTGATACTTGTGGGCAACACCGGTAAGGCCCCCGAAATAAAATTCGTGGGCGACAGGCCCTATGCCCGTTTCACACTCGCCACCTCCGAGCCGGCCTACACCGACGCCTCGGGAGCCAGGGTTCCAGAAATCACCGAGTGGCACAACATCATAATGTGGGACCAGTTCGCCCTCACCGCCGAGCGATACATCACCAAAGGCACCAAGCTATACATCGAGGGTAAACTGCGCACCCGCGTGTGGCAGGACGCCAACGCCATCAAGCGCTCCGTGACCGAGATAATCGTAGAGCGGTTCGACATCCTCTCGCGTCCGCTGCCCGACAGCGGCATGACACCTTCACAAGCCAACTAATCATCCTTCACATATCAAATGAAAAAAGACAACACACTGGAGCCCCGCGCCGAAGAGACGGTCAACACCGCACCGCCGATTATCGACGCCGACCCTGCAGAGCTCCCCGAAAACGCATTCCGCGAGCTCGCCGCCGACGAGCACTACCGCCCAATGATGCACCCCGCGCGACAGTACCGCGAAGTCACCGTCTACTCGGTGGTGATGGGTCTGGTGCTCTGCATCATCTTCAGCGCCGCGGCAGCTTATCTCGGCCTTAAAGTAGGACAGGTTTTCGAAGCCGCCATCCCCATCGCCATCATCGCCGTGGGAGTGTCGGGAGCCCTCGGCAAGAAAAACGCTCTGGGACAGAACGTGATTATACAGAGCATCGGCGCCTGCTCGGGCGTAATCGTGGCCGGAGCCATCTTCACCCTCCCCGCGCTCTACATCCTTCAGGACAAATATCCCGAGATTTCGGTCAACTTCTTCCAGATATTCCTCAGCTCGCTTCTCGGCGGCATTTTAGGCATACTTTTCTTTATCCCCTTCCGCAAATATTTTGTGAAGGACATGCACGGAAAGTACCCCTTTCCTGAAGCCACCGCCACGGCACAGGTGCTCGCCAGCGGCCAGAGCGCCGGAGCGGCCGAAGGCAGCTCGCAGGCCAAGACCCTCGTGGTAGCGTCGCTCATAGGCGGCATCTACGACTTCGTGGTAGAGACATTCGGCTTCTGGGCCGGTACGCTCAACACCGCCGTGAGCTCGTGGGGAGCCTCCATCGCTGAGAAGACCAAACTGGTGCTTAGCTGCAATACCGGAGCCGCTGTGCTCGGTCTGGGCTACATCATCGGCCTGCGCTACGCATTCATCATCTGCGCCGGCTCGTTCTTCGTGTGGTGGGTGCTCATTCCCCTGATGGGCACCTACGGCAACGAGACCATCGCCGCCATGGCGCCGCAGGACATCTTCTCCAACTACGCCCGCATGATTGGCATCGGCGGCATCGCCATGGCCGGTGTCATCGGCATCGTCAAGTCGTGGCCCATCATCCGACAGGCCGTGGGTCTGGCCGGCCGTGAGTTCAAGGGCGGTTCCAAGGCAGCCGAGCGCCCCGTGCGCTGGCAGTGGGACATCTCGATGAAGCACATAGTGTTCTTCATCGCCATTGCCCTTGTGGCCGTGCTCCTGTTCTTCTGGTTCGGCGTAATCCACAACTGGTGGCAGGCTCTCGTGGCCTGGGTTGTGGTCACCGTCATAGCATTCCTTTTCACCACCGTGGCCGCCAACGCCATAGCCATCGTGGGCTCCAACCCCGTGAGCGGCATGACCCTCATGACCCTTATCGTGGCTTCGGCCATCTTCGTGGCAATCGGTCTCAAGGGCCCGAGCGGCATCGTGGCCTCGATGGTCATCGGCGGCGTGGTGTGCACCGCGCTGAGCATGGCCGGAGGCTTCGTCACCGACCTCAAGGTAGGTTATTGGCTCGGCTCCACACCCCGCAAGCAGGAGCAGTGGAAATTTCTCGGCACTCTGGTGTCGGCTGCCACAGTGGGCGGCGTGATTCTGGTGCTCAACCAGGTGTATGGCTTCACCGGCGAGAATGCCCTCGTGGCACCGCAGGCCAACGCCATGGCCAAGGTGATAGAACCCCTCATGATGGGCGGCGACACGCCCTGGATTCTCTACATGACCGGCGTGATACTCGCCCTGCTGCTCAACTGGCTCGGAGTACCCGCCCTGGCCTTCTGCCTCGGCATGTTCATCCCCCTGTCGCTCAACACCCCGCTGCTCGTGGGCGGTGCCATTGCATGGTTTGTGAGCAACAGTTCCAAAGACAAAGCCCTCAACGACCTGCGCCGCGACCGCGGCACCCTCATCGCCTCTGGCCTCATCGCAGGCGGTGCCCTCTTCGGTGTTTTCGCCGCTCTGACACGCTTCTTCGGCTATGAATATTCGGCAGGCATCTCCGAAGGTATGCTGCAGGTCTACGGCATAATCGCCTACGCACTGCTCATCGCCTACCTGTGGTATGACAGCTGCCGCGTGCGCAAGCCACTCGGCAAATAAGCGACCTTACGGATGAACCGCCGCATTCTCACGCTGGCCATCCCCTCCATAGTAGCCAACATCACCACTCCGCTCCTTTCGCTGGTCGACACGGCCATCGTGGGGCATCTCGGCAGTGCTGTCTACATCGGCGCCATAGCCGTGGGAGGGGTGATGTTCAACATGCTCTACTGGCTCTTCTCTTTTCTCAGAGGAGGCACCTCGGGCCTCACGGCACAGGCTTTCGGCGCCGGCGACACAGCCGACACCTCGGCAGTGCTGTGGCGCTCGCTGGCGGTGGGCATGCTTATCGGCACGGCCATGGTATTGCTGCAGTGGCCGCTCGAGCTGATACTGCGGCACTTCGTGGACCCCGACCCGGTGACGGCCTCGCTTGCCAGACGGTATTTCCGCATACTCATCTACGGCGCGCCGGCGGTGCTCGCCACCTATGCGCTCAACGGTTGGTTTTTAGGCATGCAGAACTCCCGCATGCTCATGATTACCTCGCTTGTGGTGAACATCACCAACATCGCTGCAAGCCTGCTGCTGGTGTTCGGGCTGCACATGCGCATCGAGGGTGTGGCCCTGGGTTCTCTAATAGCACAATGGGCGGGATTCATTACCGGACTGGCGCTCCTGCGCCGGTTTCGTGTCGCCCGGCCGAATGCCACATGCCTTCGCACCAGTGGTCTCGGCCGCTTCTTCCGCGTGAATGTCGACATGATGCTCCGCACGCTCTGTCTCATCCTTGTCACCCTGTGGTTCACAAAGGCCGGAGCACGCCAGGGCGCGGTGATTCTCGCCGTCAACGCCCTGCTCATGCAGCTTTTCCTGCTGTTCTCATATGTGATGGATGGTTTCGCATTCGCGGGCGAGGCTCTGGCAGGAAATTTTGCGGGAGCGCGCGATTTCCGCGCCATGCGTCAGTGCGTGAGGCAGATACTTGTCTGGGGTCTGATTCTGGCCACGGCGTTCACAGCGCTCTATTTCTTCGGGGGCGAATGGTTTCTCGGCATCCTTACAGCAGACGGCGATGTGATAGCGGCTTCGGCCGACTACAGGCTGTGGGCCGTCACCGTGCCACTTGCCGGCTTCGCGGCCTTCGCCTGGGACGGCATATATATCGGCGCCACGCTCACCCGGCAGCTGCTGCTGTCGATGGCCGGCGCCACCGCACTGTTTTTCATACTCTATTTCACACTGAGCCCCATGATGGGCAACCACGGCCTGTGGATGGCTTTCATAGCTTATCTCGCTGCACGCGGCATACTGCAGACCATACTTTACAAGACACACAAATGGAACTGAAACATCATACTTTCCGGCGCTTCTGCGCCATCATCACAATGGCGCTGGTCTGCGCAGCCACCGCTTTTGCACAGGAGCGCGTGGAACGCGGTGAACCGGCCCGAGTCAACGACGCCGACCGCTATATGCAGCTTGTGCAATGGGCCGACGAGGCCGTAGCCAAAAGCAACTGGGAGCGAGCCATAGCCTGCCTGCAGGAGGCCATGCACACCGAGCCGTCGAATCCGCAGAATGTGATGCTGCTCTCCAACATGGGCATGATACAGTTCTATGCCGGGGAGGATTCGCTGGCACTCCACACATTGAGCGAGGCGCGTGCCATGGCTCCGGGGTCGGTGGTGATACTGGCCAACCGCGCCCGTGTGCTCTCGGCGATGAACCGGCCCGATGATGCCGTGGCCGACTACAGCCTGATTATCAGCATGGACTCCACATACGCCGACGCCTACCGCGAGCGTGCGGCGTTGCTGCTCGGCCTCAACCGGCTGCCGGAGGCTCAGGCCGATGCCGACAAATTCGCCTCCATGCGCCCCGACGACCATCAGGGCAAACTTTTAAGCGCCATCATCAGTTCGTCGACCGGGTATCCCGAGCGGGCGATCGAGCTATATTCCGACCTCATAAAGGCTTCTCCGGAGGCGGTACTATACTCGGCTCGGGCCATGTGCCGCCTCACCACAGCCGACCTTGCCGGAGCCGCCGACGACATAGCCCGCGGCCTTGAACTCGACAAGGAAGACCCCGAACTTTACTTCTGCCGCGCATATCTCAACCATCTTCGGTTCCGTGATGACGACGCCAAGGCCGACATCACCACCGCCCTGCACTTCGGCCTCTCACCTCAACGCGCCGCCCTCCTCCCCTCCCTTCCCCGCTAAACGCCAACAACGCCACCAAGATGAAGACAAATTCCCTTATAGCCACAGTTTTGCTGAGCATGACACTGACCGCATGCTCGCAGAAACAGAGCCACGAAACCGTTGCCACCGAAAGCAGCGACTCGACAAATATTGAAGCTGTTGCCTCAGACCCGTCATTGGGCAAAATGGAGGAGCACACCTACAGCGGCCTTATCCCCGATTCATCGGGAGGTAAGACGCATTATTCACTGACAATAAGAAATCAGGAGTACGGCGACGGCACCTTCTCACTGACAATCACTACACCGGCTACCAAGAGCGAAAATTCAGACACATGCACTTACTCAGGCCGCAGATATACGCAGCGCGGCATACCAGGCGACAACGACGCCACCGTCTGGCAGCTGAAAGCCGACGACGGCACCATCTTCAACCTCTTCTTCAACAGCACCGACAGCACCCTTATCCTGCTTGACGGCAACTTCCACAAAATCGCCCCCTCAAGCGCCTATAAACTGCATCTGAAGAAATAAAAGGCTACTTTAACCTATTTGAGATTTTGCGCCGAAAGATGAAATTTAGTCGGCCTATAAACAATTTAAGCAGTTACTCATAATTATTACACATCATTTTATCATATATCCTCTGAAAAACACTATCTTTACCATTGCAAAAGAGTTTGCAATTTAATAAAAGCGTTTCAAGCTTTATCCTTTCTCTGAAATCGCCAAATTTTTATGTACTAAGGAGAAAGCAGTCAAAAAAAACGCTCATGCTTGTCGCATATCCGCTCCGATATGGAGCATCGATATACGATAAGGCGTGGGAGTGGACTGTTTATTTAGTACAGGGCGTTTGGCGATGCCTCAGAGAAAATAAACTGAACATCGTCCCGCGCTTTCTTTTTATCCCTATGCTATTTTCAAATGTCAAATTCGGGGATGGATGAGACACAACAATCATTAATCAACAATCACTTATGAAAAAGCTGTTTTTGCTTCTACCGGCAGCCATGATTATGGCCGCGAACATTGTTCATGCCGAACTCACACCTCAACCAGCAATCCCCACAAGCTACCCGACCTATTGTCCGCAAATCGCACTGACCGTTGATGAAGAGGAGGTCGGAGTAATGCAGCCTGCCGTAGCATACGAGTCGGGCAACGACATCGAAGTAGTGATTTTCGGTGAGAAATTCGCAGTCGAGAAAAAATTCACCATCCATGATTTTGCCACAAAGTATAACACAGATGCATATGACGATATATACCTTGCCGATATGTGGGTTGAATCCACCGACATACAAAATGTAGTTGTGACACGCAATTTCTTCGCCAATAACAACAAATGGTGTGTGTTGTTGTGTCTGAGAAAAGGAGATTATTCAAATCTAACTCAAAAATACATCGTTGTTGACGAAGACGGGAATCTTATGGGCAACCTTCCACAGGTTCCACGTGGCTCTGATCCAAATATCTTTTTCGACGGTTTTTACAACGGAACGCCTTTCTTACTTATCAGTGAATATGATAACGATAGTAACGAAACTTTCCAGCTTTATACATTCACCGGACAGGCCGGCATAGAACCGGTTAAAGTCGCCTCTTTCGCGAAAGCGTATCCCAATCCGCTGCCCGCAGGACAGATATTCCATGTCGACTTAGCTCAGGCCGCCGACGAGGCAACATACATATCCGTCGTGGATATGAACGGACGCCAGGTGCTCCGCAAAAAAATTGCCTATGGCGAAACAAGCTGCCAGATTTCCGGTATCAGACACGGTCAGTACATCTACACCGTCATCTACAAAAATGGCGAATCAGTTTCCGACAAACTCATTGCCGAATAAGCATTCCTTCAGCACCCAATAGCACATATCCGAATTTTTTCAACAGAGGGCACATCCACATGCCCTCTGTTTGTTTACTCACGCATATCTTCATATACAGGCACATAAACACTTTCTCAAGATTTATTTCGATGCTTTTTTGAAATTATTTGGCGAAAACGCTTGCCAGTTCAAAAAAAATGCGTACCTTTGCATCGCAAACGACAAAACGGGGTACCAGGAGTGGCAAACGCCCCAAGTCAAGCAGCCTACGACTTGCGAAAATAGCTCAGTTGGTAGAGCACGACCTTGCCAAGGTCGGGGTCGCGGGTTCGAGTCCCGTTTTTCGCTCAACGCACATTAGTTCTTTTACTTTTTGGAGCAATCTTGCATCGGCAACGCATAGCGCTGAGATTTATACTTGCGAAAATAGCTCAGTTGGTAGAGCACGACCTTGCCAAGGTCGGGGTCGCGGGTTCGAGTCCCGTTTTTCGCT
>CAKTFH010000042.1 GCA_934555895.1 uncultured Muribaculaceae bacterium
GGGCATTACAAAAATCGCTAAAACTATCTTAGTTTCAGCGATTTGCGGAATATTGCCGATTCCTTCTGTGATCCGCGAGCATCACCACGATAATCGGCACAATAGCGTATAAGAGAATGTGTCCCATAAAAAATAGTTTTTAGTTCTTAAGAAAAAGAGGAAAAGAGAAGAGGAGAATGAGCATTATGCTCCTTATACCTTGATATCAATAAGCGGAGTCGGGTTGAGATAGCCTATGTGGCCGCTCTCCTTACCTGAATCGGCTGCAAGCTGAACATCTATGATGCAAGGCTTCCTTGATGCGATGGCCTCGGTAAGCGCTTTCTCAAACTCATCGGGAGTAGTGACATAATAGCTCTGCGCACCGAAAGCATCGCCGAACTTATCGTAGCGAGCGTTCACATTGAGGGTAGTGGGCGCCGGATCGTCTGTCTTGGCAAGAGGCACACCTATACCGTTATATATACCACCGTTGTTGAATATGCAGACTGTGACGGGCAGCTTATAATCGCAGATGGTGGAGAACTCCATGCCCGAGAAACCGAAGGCACTGTCGCCCTCGATGGCGACCACGCTCTTGCCGGTGGCGACGGCTGCGCCGACAGCCGAACCCATGCCCATGCCCATGATGGCCCATGTGGCACAGTCGATGCGGTGACGCGGCAGGAACATGTCGATGGAGTCGCGGGTATCGTCGAGTGTATTCGCGCCCTCATTTACCAGAATCACATCGGGATTGGCCTCAAGCACCTTCTTGGCGGCCCCAAGCGCGCTCCAGTGTGTCATAGGCACCGTGGGAACCTTCAGACGCTCGAGGAACTTGGCGTTCTTGACCTTACTTTCAGCCTGGATGCCCTGCGGCCACGATGCATCCATAGCCATAGTTTTGCCTTTCAGCCCTGCGATAATGGCCTCAAGCGACGAACGGAGGTCGCCCACAACAGGAGCATCAATATGGCGGTTGCAGTCGATTTCGGTAGGCTCGATATCAAGCTGAATGAACTTGCCGGCCTTATTCCACTTGCCGTGGCCACGGCTCAGCAGCCAGTTGAGGCGCGCACCCACGAGCATTACCACATCGGCCTGCTCCATGATAGTGGAACGGGCGGAGATTGCGCTCAGAGGATGATTGTCGGGCATCACTCCCTTGGCCATCGACATGGGATAGAACGGTACTCCAGTCGACTCGACGAGCTCTTTCACGAGGTCCTCTACCTGTGCCATGGCAGCTCCCTTGCCCACAAGAATCACAGGATTCTTAGCTGAAGCAAAAAGCTCTACGGCACGGTTCACTGCCTCGGGAGCGGGAACCATGGCAGGCTGCGGATCGACAGGCGCATTTATCAGTGCTTCGGCCACATCATGGTCAAGTACCTGGCCGAGAGCGGGAGTGGTGATATCGAGATAGACACCGCCGGGACGGCCGGATATGGCAGCGCGATAAGCCCTTACCACGCCGGTAGGGATATCTTCGGCACGGTTCACACGATAAGCGGCCTTCACGAGAGGCTTGGCGGTGTTGAGCTGGTCGAGGCCTTCGTAGGTGCCCTGGTCGAGGTCAATGGGCTCGCGGACAGACGAACCTGAAATCTGAATCATCGGGTAGCAGTTGACTGTAGCGTTGGTGGTGGCGGTTAAGCCGTTGAGGAATCCGAGCGAGCTCACTGTCATTGCCACACCCGGTTTGCCTGTGACAAAGCCATGTGTGGCTGCGGCCATACCGGCCTGCTGCTCATGACGGAAACCCACGAAACGGATTCCCTGTCCCTGGATAAGATAAGCAGCCTCAGTAATGGGAATACCCACAAGGCCGTATACAGTATCGATGCCCACAGCTTTGAGAGCGCGGGCGAGTACATACATTCCGGTAACCTGTTCAGGATAATGGGGAGCAGGTTTGGAGCAATTGCATCCGGCAGCCGGAGTGGCAGCTTTCTGCGGGGTTGCGGAGTTGGTATTGGTAGTGTCGGACATTTTGTTCGAGATTAGATTGTTAAAAAACTGTTGACTGATAATTGTGTATCGTGACAGCGCAATGCAGAGGGTAAGTAAAACAGTAGTTTTTAGTTGTCAGGCCTCGGTTACTCATGCCGAGTAACCTCGGCCGACAACCAAAAACTAACAACTAAAAACTATATTTGAGAGAGTTTCCACGGGACTGTAGTGTGCGCCTCGGCGCTCTTTCCGGCCCCGTGGAGGGGCATTTCATGGAATCATCTCAGATTCCGGTATAATTTAATCGCTATCTCATGCTTTTGCCTTGGCTGCGGCAGGCATGGGGGCTGTAGTGCCGTTGGCTGCAAACGAAGCAATCTGCTCGTCGGTGTAACCGATGCTCTTGAGCACCTCTTCGGTGTTGCCGCCCAATGTGGGACACGGACCATAAGTAGGCTGGTAGTTGGAGATGGTGAAAGGTACACCCACGGTGACGAACTCACCGACCTTGCCGCCCTGATTAATCTTCACCAGAGTGTTGCCGTCGTAAAGGCTCTGATCCTCCATAATCTCCTTGGTATTGAGCACAGGTGCACAAGGCACTCCATAAGGAGCGAGGTCTTTGACAACTTCAAATTTGCTTCTTGTAGCAGCCCAGTCACCGATACGTTTTATGATAGCGTCTTTGTGGCGGTCGCGGGCGTCAGCGGTATTGAAGTCGGGGTTGGTGAGCCAGTCCTGGAAACCGAATGCCTCACATGCCTTCTCAAAATCTTTCGCACCACGCTGAAGAATGATATAAGCGTAGTCGTTGGGATCGGTATCCGCGCCCTTGCAGGCATATGTCCATCCGAGCACGCCCGAACCCTCGGTGTTGCCCGAACGTGGAACGTAGTCGGGGAATTTCTCGTTAGGATACTGCATATACTGGGTAAGGTATCCGATCTTGTCGAGTGTGAGCTGGTCACGTGTCTTGATACGGCAAAGATTCAGACATGCGTTGTGCATCGACTGATATACATAAGAGCCTACGCCTGTTTTCTCACGTTGCATAAGAGCTGCGAGCAAGCCGATAAGCATA
Source organism: uncultured Muribaculaceae bacterium (assembly GCA_934555895.1). GTDB lineage: Bacteria > Bacteroidota > Bacteroidia > Bacteroidales > Muribaculaceae > UBA7173. The sequence goes on from CAKTFH010000042.1 coordinate 3,017, forward strand.
TGCATGCCGGTATTGGAATCGCCGAGAGCTGCACCGCTCTGTGTCGGGATGTTGTATTCGCCTGAATACCAACCAGTAGTAGTGGCAGCAGCGGCAGTTACCTGTGCAATAGGCTCGTAGGCCTTGAGGTCTTTGTACTGCGATGTGGGAGGGAATCCCTTTATTGTGCCGTAGATACATCTGGGATTTAGTTTGTGCACAACCTCCCAGCTGAAACCGAGTTTATCCATGGCACCCGGATGGAGATTCTCCACGAAGATATCAGCACCTTCGATAAGTTTAGTAAGGATTTCCTTACCGTCGGGAGTAGCTGCGTCGAGTGTAAGCGACTTTTTATCGCTGTTGAGCTGCAGGAAGTAGTAGCTGGGGCAATCGGGGTCGAACTGAAGTTCGTTTCGTGTTGCATCTCCCGAACCCGGGCGTTCAATTTTCACTACATCGGCACCAAGCCAAGCAAGCATCTGGGTACAAGAAGGTCCCGACTGCACATTAGTGAAGTCCACCACTTTGATTCCCTGTAATGGAGCTGTATTCATAATCGAATGAAAGTTTTTAGTTGTTTTTATTGATTGTCATTTTCACCTGGACCGAAACCGGTCGCGTGAACGCGCTCCCGTCGTGGGGTGCATTCAATATTTAAACAATCCTGTTGCAGGATGGTTCGCCCGACCGGGTATCAAATGCAGCACGGTCCGGAACATCGCGCCCAAAAGCGCTCAAATGCGTTCGCAAAGGTTTGATTATTCAGCAGGAATGCTTAATTTTGCAAAAAATATATACGACATGCCCACGCCGCCGGGCTACGGGCTTCGTAGCATAGTACACATAGGATATTTATGGAAAAGAAATTCAAGCGCACTCTCGTCACCACAGCCCTCCCCTACGCCAATGGCCCCGTGCACATCGGTCATCTCGCCGGAGTGTATGTGCCGGCTGACATATACACCCGTTTCCTTCGCCTCCGCGGCGAAGATGTGGTGATGATAGGCGGCTCCGACGAGCACGGTGTGCCCATCACCATAAAGGCCCAGAAAGAGGGTGTTACACCCCAGGACATCGTGGACCGCTACCACAAAATCATCAAGGACTCCATGGAGGAGCTCGGCATATCGTTCGACATCTATTCGCGCACCACATCGGACATCCACTCGCAGACAGCTTCGGAATTTTTCCGCCGCCTCTACGACAACGACCAGTTTGTGGCCAAAAGCTCCATGCAGCTCTACGATGAGAAGGCAGGCCAGTTCCTCGCCGACCGATATGTGACCGGCGAATGCCCCCACTGCCATCACGAGGGTGCCTACGGCGACCAGTGCGAGCACTGCGGCTCGTCGCTCAACGCCACCGACCTCATAAACCCGCGCAGCGCCATAACCGGCACCACTCCGGTGCTCAAGGAGACCTTCCACTGGTATCTGCCCCTCGACCGCTGGGAGGATAAACTCAAACACTGGATTCTCGACGGCCACAAGGAGTGGAAGACAAACGTGTACGGCCAGTGCAAGTCGTGGATCGACCTCGGGCTGCAACCCAGGGCAGTGAGCCGTGACCTAAGTTGGGGTGTACCAGTGCCCGTTGAGGGCGCCGAAGGCAAGGTGCTCTATGTGTGGTTCGACGCACCAATCGGCTATATATCCAATACCAAAGAGTTGCTGCCCGACTCGTGGGAAAAATACTGGAAAGACCCCGAGACACGCATCATCAATTTCATCGGCAAGGATAACATAGTGTTCCACTGCATCATCTTCCCGGCCATGCTCATGGCCTACGGCGACGGATTCCAGCTGCCCGACAATGTGCCTGCCAATGAGTTCCTCAACCTCGAGGGTGACAAGATTTCCACATCGCGCAACTGGGCCATCTGGCTCCATGAGTATCTGCGCGACTTCCCCGGAAAGCAGGATGTGCTGCGTTATGTGCTCACGGCCAATGCGCCCGAGACCAAAGACAACGATTTCACCTGGCGCGACTTCCAGGGCCGCAACAACTCAGAGCTCGTGGCCATTCTGGGCAACTTCGTGAACCGCGCGATGGTGCTGACACACAAATATTTCAACGGCACCGTGCCCGCACCCGGTACACTCGAGCCAATCGACACCGAAGCCATTGCCGAACTCACAACAATAAAAGAGGCGCTTACCGCCAACCTCGAGACATTCCACTTCCGCGAAGCCCTCAAGGAAGCGATGAACATAGCCCGCCTGGGCAATAAATACCTTCAGGAGACAGAGCCCTGGAAGGTGGCAAAGACCGACATGGGCCGCGTGGCCACGGTGCTCAACACTGCCCTGCAGATCTGCGCCAACATAGCGGTGGCTTTCGAGCCGTTCCTCCCCTTCATGAGCCGCAAGCTCACCGCAATGCTCGGCATGGAGAATCTGAACTGGGATATGCTCGGACGCGCCGACCTCATCCCTGCCGACCGCACCCTCGCACAGCCTGAGCTTCTCTTCGAGAAGATAGAAGATCCGGCCATCGAGGCACAGCTCGACCGCCTCGCCCGCATCAAGGAGGAGAACAAGCTCAAGGCATGGCATCCGGAACCCCAGCAGCCCGATGTTCCTTTTGAGGATTTCCTCAAGACCGATATTAGGGTGGGCACAGTCACCGAGTGCTCGCGTGTACCGAAGGCCGACAAACTGCTTCAGTTCACCATCGACGACGGCATGGGTTCACGTACCATCGTGAGCGGCATAGCGAAATACTACAAGCCGGAAGACCTCAAGGGCCGTCAGGTTTGCTTCGTGGCCAACCTCGCACCCCGGAAGCTCAAGGGAGTGATGTCGCAGGGCATGATACTCTCTGCACAGCAGCCCGACGGCTCACTGGTTGTGATAGGCCCCACAGGCCCCGTGACTCCGGGCGCACAGGTGAAATAACTCACCATGCGCCCCATCACCTCTCTCCTCTCCCCCATTAACCACATTCACCTCACCTAGCCACACCCCCTGACGAAATGAACACCCGCGACGCAGGCGAGAGGCCTCGCATACTGATAATCTACACCGGAGGCACCATAGGCATGATTGAAGATCCTGCCACTCACACTTTGCGGCCGTTCGATTTCGACCATCTCATCGACAATGTGCCGAAGATACGCATGCTCGACTACGACATCGAGCATCTGCAATTCAATCCGCCCATCGACTCGAGCAACATCGAGCCGACCCATTGGCGGGAGATAGCGTCGGCTATAGGCAAGCATTACAACCGTTTCGACGGATTTGTGGTGCTCCACGGCACCGATACCATGGCCTACACCGCATCAGCCCTGTCGTTCATGCTCGAGCATCTGCATAAGCCGGTGATAATCACCGGTTCGCAGCTCCCGATCGGCGAGGTGCGCACCGATGGAGAGGAAAATCTAATCACAGCCCTGCAGATAGCTGCCGCCGTGGACCCCGTCAACGGCGAACCGATGGTGCAGGAGGTGGCCATATTGTTTGAGAACTATCTGTGGCGAGGCAACCGCTCCACAAAGATGAGCGCCGACAATTTCAACGCCTTCAAGAGCAACAACTATCCGTCGCTCGCCAAGATCGGCCTCTCGATACAGTTCAATGCCGACGCACTGTGGCGCGTGCGCGAACGGTTGCCGCTGAAGGTGCACACCGGCATGGACACCGGCGTGATTATAGTCTACATCCACCCCGGCCTCACCGAAGAAGCCCTGATGCGTCAGCTCGACGCACCGGGAGTGAAAGGCGTGGTGCTGAAGACCTACGGCGCCGGCAACTCCAACGACTATCCGTGGTTTATCAACGCAATACGCCGCACTGTAGAACGCGGAGTGGTGGTGCTTAATGTCACCCAATGTGTCAACGGCGGAATACAGCAGAAACGCTATGCCACCGGCCGACATCTCGACGAGGCGGGAGTGATATCCGGCCACGACATCACCACCGAGGCTGCGCTCACAAAGCTAATGTTCCTCTTCGGTATGGGACTTTCATCTGCACAAGTGACCCGCTGCCTGCATCATGCCATATGCGGCGAGATGACAGTGTGAAACAGAGCACAATCAATTAATTCCACGCAATTGCAAGTGACACTTGTGGGAATGAAAAAAAACTCATACCTTTGCATACGGATATGCGGGAGGGCACAAATATCATTCTACGCTAGGCTGATTTCATAATCCTCTCCATACATAAAGCCATCGCCCGGATGGCGGAATCGGTAGACGCGACGGTCTCAAACACCGTTGGGGCAACCCATCCCGGTTCGAGCCCGGGTCCGGGTACATCAAATCCTCTTTAACTCATTGAGTTTTAGAGGGTTTGTTGTTTTAGTAGGCTAAAAAGCACTTTAAAAAAGATCTGAGAATTGGTTAGATTTTTTCTCAGTCAAACTCGAGCTTTTCGTCATTTTAATTGCTTATCTTTGCACATCTTAAAGTACAAGATACCATTATAGAAAAACTTACAAACGCATTCATGAAACGACTTTCTTTAATCATAGCCGCAGTAGCATTATATGCCGCTGCTTCAGCAGAGATTTCGAGTAAACTCAACGGATATATCGGCTCGCGCATCGACTCATGTATAGAAAACATGGTCAAGGCACGTGATACGGAGCCGCTTGTGGAGCCGTTCCGTCATCTTGGCGAAAAAGGCGGATGGCAGACCGAATTTGTGGGGAAATGGATGTTAGGTGCTATGGCTTCATACAGATACAATCATGACCCGGAGCTTCTCGAGAAAATAAACAATACTGTGACTGCACTAATCGCAACCCAGCATTCTGACGGATATATAGGCAATTACGAATTGGATGACCGACTAAATGCCGGATGGGACATATGGGGCCGGAAATACACATCGCTCGCGCTGCTTGACCATTATGCACTTACCGGAGAAAAATCGTCGCTGGAAGCAGCCAGACGGCTTATCGACGGTCTAATGAACGAACTGAAATCACAAAACAAGGATATCGCATCGACGGGCAACTACCGCGGCATGCCAAGCTCATCGATACTTGAGCCTGTGATGTATCTCTATAGGGCATCCGGCGACAACCGCTACCTCGATTTCGCATGTTACATAGGCGAGTCGCTCGATTCTCCCGATGGTCCCGGGCTTGTGACAAAAGCCCTTAAAGGCGTTCCGGTGGCCCATCGTTTTGATTTCCCAAAAAACTGGTGGACATATGAAAACGGCCAGAAAGCTTATGAGATGATGTCGTGCTACGTAGGGTTGATTGAACTCGGCAAAGCCATCGGGCGAAGCGACTACATTCAGGCGGCATGCGCAGTTGCCGACAATATACTCGCCACTGAAATAAACATAGCGGGGTCGGGAGCCGCTTTCGAGTGCTGGTACAACGGCAAAGACCGGCAGACCACTCCGGCATATCATACAATGGAGACATGCGTGACATTCACCTGGATGCAGTTTCTTAACAAACTGTGGCAACAAACACACCAATCGCGCTATGTCGACGAGTTCGAGCGAACAATGTATAATGCTCTTATGGCTGCTCTGAAAGACGACGCACACCAGATATCGAAATACAGCCCGCTGGAAGGGAGGCGTCAGGCAGGTGAAGAACAATGTGGACTCCCCATCAACTGCTGCAGTGCCAACGGACCGCGTGCATTTGCCATGATACCCGACTTTGCCGTGGAACAGAGCGCCGACACAATATGGGTAAACCTATATCTGCCCGGAACTTATCAACTGGAGTCAGGCAGGAATAAAATAAGCCTTGACATCAAACCAGGCTTTCCCGTAAGTGGCAATGCTTCGATAAGCATGACAATGACTAAACAGCAGAAGATGGTGATGGCTCTCAGGGTGCCCGGCTGGAGTCACGGACATTATTCTGTGACAGTTGACGGCACACAGACCGCCGCTTCCGACAGCACTGGATACATCTATGTCTCCCGCAAGTTCGGCAGAAACACCGAGATGGCACTTGATTTCGCCCTTGACACACGCCTTGTGGAGCTCAACGGCATGCAGGCTGTGGTGCGCGGACCGCTTCTGTTCGCCCGTGATAGCCGTTTCGGCGACGGATATGTCGACGAATGCTGCGTGATACAGGCCGACGGCAACGGCATCGTCGAGACCCGCTTTGCCGAGAATCCGGTGCCTTGGGCATGGGTAACCCTTGAAGTGCCCGCAGTGCTTGGAACCGACCTCGAGGACCCTGCCAACAGCACCGTCAAATATATGCGCATGTGTGACTTTAGCTCAGCCGGCTCCGACTGGTGCCGAACAGGGCGATACCGTGTATGGCTGACTAAAACTCTCAACGCCATGGCTCAGCCATATCAAAAATATTAAGAAATATTAAGTTTAATCATACAATTGATATTACGCAGACGCGATATAAGCGGCTCAGGGCGTTTGCTGATATAGTCGATAATGGTTAATTTTGTGGTGAATCATATTCACAACCAAAACCAAGACAATGAAAACGACATTATCACTTACCGTGGCGCTTCTCGCTTCGTTGGCGGCAAGCGCTACTTCATATGTCCCGGCCGATACTACGCATCTCCTCGGTGAGGTGGAAGTGGTAGAGAGCGCCACAAAAGCTCCCATATCGCTGCTACCGCTCGATGTGAAGACTGTGAACGACGCCACAATACAGAAAAGCGCCGAGAGCAACGTGCTGCCGGTGCTCCGCAACCGCATCCCGGGAATGTTTGTCACCGAACGAGGCATGGCCGGCTACGGCGTGAGCGGGGGAGCTGCCGGAGGCGTGAGCATCCGCGGAGTGGGCGGAGTTGGAAAAGTGCTGTTCCTCATCGACGGGCAACCTCAGTGGGCCGGAATTTTCGGGCATTCGCTGCCCGACACTTATTCAGCCAACGATGTGGAGCGAGTGGATGTAGTGAGCGGCCCGGCATCGCTGCTCTATGGCTCCGGAGCCATGGGTGGAGCCGTGAACCTTATCACACGCCGTGCCTCAGAAGAGGGCTTTTCAGGCGCCATACGCGCCATGGGCGGCAGTTTCGGTACCTTCAAAGCCAACGGACGCATAGCATACCGCCATCAGGGGCTACGTACTCTCGCGGCTGCAAGCTACGAGCGCTCCGACGGGAACCGTCGCGGCATGAGCTATTGGCTCACCAACAGATACGGCAATGTAAGCTACTCCTTCTCTCCGCACTGGGAGGCCGGAGCGGACGCTATGGTCACCGAAACCAAGGCCGACAACCCCGGTTCATCGTACCGTGAAGTGCCGTTAGGCATGTGGGCCAAACAGTTGCGCACCACCACTTCCGTGTTTGTAAAAAATCATTACGGCATCTCGTCGGGCGGTTTTCAGGCATACTACAACTGGGGCAAGCACGAAATTGAGGACGGTCTGCGCACCAACAACGAGCCACGCGCCGAACTTTTCCACTCGCGCGACTACAACATGGGCTTCACGCTATATCAGGTAATCCGCCCATTCACAGGCAACAACATCAGCGCCGGCATCGATTTCAAGCATTGGGGCGGATATGCCTACAACGCCGCCAAACTCGACGGTACGAAATCAAACGAGTATCGCGCACATGTAAACGAAATAGCAGGTTATGCTATGATGCAACAGGCGCTGTTTCACGACATTCTCAGCCTCAACGCCGGAGTGCGCCTCGAGCACTCGTCACAGTTCGGCAACCAATGGGTACCTCAGGCCGGATTCATTCTGCATCCGCTCACAGCCTCTACCATGAAATTCAGCTACAGCAAAGGCTTCCGCTCGCCCAACATGAGGGAGCTTTACATGTATCCACCCCGGAATCCTGACCTCAACCCCGAGCGTATGGACAATTTTGAAGTGGAATTGAGGCAGCGCCTTCTCGACAACCATCTGGAAATAGGCCTCGCACTCTACTATATCAATGGCGACAACATGATACAGACCATCAACCGCCGCAATCAAAATATCGGTCAATTCATTAATAAAGGCTTTGAAATTGATGCCGCATATTCAATCACACCTGAATGGAGCGTCACAGCCAACTATGCTTATCTTCATACCGACACACGCATCACGGCCGCTCCGCGTCACAAACTATTCGCAGATGTGAGCTATAGTGCAGGCCGATGGGAGGCATCGCTTGAACTGCTCGGCATCTGGCACCTGCTTACAGCCCCCACCGACGACATGGCAGTAAACCGTGCCAGTACCACTGAGAATTATGGATTGCTCAATGCCCGAGTGGCATACACCTTCCCGTTCCGTACACCTCTCACCCTTTTTGCAAAAGGTGAAAACCTCACTGCAACCGAATATCAGATAGTCAATGGCTTTCCCATGCCACATGCCACCGTGCTTGCCGGTTTCGACCTGAAATTCTGAAATAATCTTCTATCCCGTCCCCGCTATAACAGACTAAATCATGCGAGGACGGGATAGCTCTCTTTAACGAGACTTCTTATTAGTTTCTCCTTCGTCGCATACTATATAATATAATCAGCTCAGGTTTTAATCTATAAAATCCCATAAAACGACGTAATATCTAAGCACCGAGGCGATTTGTTTCGTCTCGGTGCTTGATTATT
>CAKTFH010000043.1 GCA_934555895.1 uncultured Muribaculaceae bacterium
CGAATAAAAATTGACTCCACCAAATTGTGAGCCAGCTATTTTCAGAAAATTTTTATGTCAAACTGTCAAACACCCGACGCTCATCACCGCCGACATGCTTGAGCGTGAGCGAATCAATACCGGAACTCCAACAGCATCTCAACACTCAGTGGAATGAATTTCTACATCACCACAAACGATTTTTGAAATAATTCACACGGAATCATGATGCTAATCTGAAACAAATTTTATACCTTTGCATCTTGTTAGTTGCGCCCTGCCATACCGGCGGGGCTATACTACTATATTTACGCTTCGAGACATGAGACAATTAAAGATATCCAAATCAATTACCAATCGCGAAAGCGCCTCACTTGACAAGTATCTCCAGGAGATTGGCCGTGAGGAGCTTATCACAGTGGAACAAGAAGTGGAACTGGCACAGCGCATCCGCGAAGGCGATGAGCAGGCACTCGAAAAGCTAACCCGAGCCAATCTCCGTTTCGTAGTTTCGGTAGCCAAGCAGTATCAGAACCAAGGCCTCTCGCTGCCCGACCTCATCAACGAGGGCAACCTCGGCCTTATCAAGGCCGCCCAGAAATTCGACGAGACCCGCGGTTTCAAGTTCATCTCCTACGCAGTGTGGTGGATTCGCCAGAGCATCCTGCAGGCATTGGCCGAGCAAAGCCGCATCGTGCGTCTGCCACTCAATCAGGTGGGCTCGCTCAACAAGATTTCAAAGGCTCTGTCGAAATTCGAGCAGGAAAACGAGCGTCGTCCCTCGCCTGAGGAACTTGCTGAAAAGCTTGATGTACCTGTGGAGAAAATCGCCGACACGCTGAAAGTCAGCGGCCGCCATATCTCGGTAGACGCTCCGTTCGTGGAAGGCGAGGACAACTCACTGCTTGATGTGCTCACCAATGATGACAGCCCCATGGCCGACGCCACCCTCACACAGGAATCGCTGTCGAAAGAGGTTGACAGGGCACTGCATCAGCTTCACGAGCGCGAACGCGAAATTCTGAAAATGTTCTTCGGCATCGGATGCCAGGAAATGACCCTCGAGGAAATCGGCGCGAAATTCGACCTCACCCGCGAGCGTGTGCGTCAGATCAAAGAGAAAGCAATCCGCCGCCTCAAAGGCCAGAAATCCCGTCTTCTAAAGACTTATCTCGGTCAGTAACACAGAACCCACCCCCGATAATAATTTTATTGTTAAAACGAACTTCACCGGCCAGTTTATGCCTGCTTGAATCGCATTCATAAGCTGACCGGTGACTCTTTTGCCTTCCTGCAGACCAACTTATAAAAGGAGGTGTTTGGAGACATGGTTACCCTGACGCCTTATAGCAATACCGCGATAGGAGGCCGGATCAATCGCACGCCCGTCGATTGAATACCACTGCTCCTGAAGGTGGATATTATCATCGGGATCAAGTGCCGGCATAGTATCCACACCGCCGGTCTTTGCAAATCCATTTACCTTCATATTGGAAATCTGCCATGTGCTCGACTTTTTCGAGTCTGACCTGTAACGGAAAATGATATTGATTTTCTGTCCGGCAAAATCATCAAGCGAGATATCACCGGAATTCACGAAAGTCCAGTTTTTACCTGACGGCCACTGCGACACAGTAAGATTAATCTCCTCACCACGTGCATTACGCACAAGCACCGCGAGTGTCTCTACCGGAGCGTCGCAATAGTTCACGGCATGGCGGAAAGAAAGCGTGGCCGAGATGAAGAGTGTCAGGTCAATCTCAGGACTCACAAGGTCGACAGTGCAAGCCTGTGCCGAGCCTGCATAGGATGTACCCTTCCAGCCGTAACTTGCAGTGTTGATCCACACGGCATGACCGTTGGCAGGAGCATCCACGACCTCAACAGAAAAGCCACCCTCGTTGCCATTGAAATTGGCTTCATAGGCCACACGGCGCTCCGAAGGTTCATCGACCACACCTGTAGCACGTGCCGATTTTTTTGTGAAACGCAAATCAAATGGCACACCGATGGAGTCACCCCATATATATTCCATAAGGTTGGGGAAATCGACAAACGGATTACGGTTGCCCTGAAGTGTCTGCACACGGTCGTTGCGCACAGCCTCCATCTCGGTCACATCGTCGGCCTTGGCCCATTTTATGTAAAGAGCCGAGGCTTTGGGAAGTAATGTTGGATAGTCGCCGGTGCTCAATATCTTCTTGGCCATGTCGCTGCTGTAGGTATAGTCCTGGTAAGCGGTGGCCATATACATATATCCGCGTGCGAAGTCGCCCTTCCACTTGTCGGCAGGCTCCCACCAGTTGCCGCCCCACTCGCCGGTGCCCACACGGGTGCAGCCGTTGTTGCCTGCCGCGGTGGTCTTGGTCACCACGCCCATGGGATAGTTGCTCTTGGTGGAATTTATCTTCGCCTCGCAGGGCATGAGGTTGTAAAGGTCCTTATAGGCATTGTTCTCGGTTCCTCCCCACCATGATTTCGGGAAGGAATGCTCGATATTCATGCCGCTTATCGAAGCCCCGCGATTGCCGAAATAACGCAGGTCGTTGCTATAGCGGTCAACCACAGAATTGTCTTCGTTGCGGTCGGTGACATAGAAACCCCACCATGTGCGCATGTTGCCTGAACCGTAGGAGAGCATGCTGATGTCTGGACTCTGGCCAACGATGTTGAACAGTGCCGTTTTCAGCTCCTCACCCGAGAGGCCCTGCACGGGAGCATAATAGTCAAGTGGAATATCCGCCGAGGCTACGACAGCCTGAAAAGCCACTGCCATAGCCACAATGCTTTTTATGTAAATATGTCTCATTTCGTGATTAAAATTATATCAGGATTCGGGATAATGGCCTTTCACCTTGCAGTCGATAACGATTTTACCGCCCGAGGGGACAAGTCTGTAGACGAAGCCGGTGCCATCGCCGGCCTCCACATGGCCTTTGCTGCAAGCGATATCGTATTCATATCCTCGGAATACGGCATTCATCGACTTTTTATCGAACCGTTTGAACGGCAGGATGGATATGCGCTCGGACGGCACACTGAGTTCCAGAGCCCAGTTGTCCTTGTTGTCGGATGTCACCTCAATGTGGTTCTCAAAGAGGGTAATGGTGTAACTGTTTCCGTTCTTATCCTTTGAGACGGTTTTCAGCACATCGCCCGAAGGTTCGGTGACCACAGGATCGGCAATGGCAATCATCCTGCTATGGCCATCACTGCCGCAGTTCACGAATCTAAGTCCTGTCTTGTTTTCCGGCGTGCTCCAGTGGAAACGGTCTACAAGGGGTAGCGTGTAATAGAAGAACTGACCGCCGGTGCCGGGCTTCTCGAGATATTCCGACTTGTAATTCTCATCGAAGAGATGTATATCTCTGAAGCAGAAGCCATCCTTCTCCCAATAAAGGTTCGCGCGATAATTCCGGCAGTTATACCACACCGATTTATTCCCTTCGTTTTTGACATCATTCAAGGTGGTTATGGCCGTGGCTGGGGTATGTTTGAAATTCTCCCTGAACCATTTTCCCGATTCACCGAGAGTCTCGATTCTGATTTTGCCGGCATCGCGCAGCGACTGATAGACCGGGAACTGCATCTCGAGCCCTTCGCCCATGGCATTCCAGGTGAAAGAGTTTTCCTGTCCGGCCTGGGCGTAATTGAAGGCGAGGCAGGGTTCATCAACTATGGTTTGAAGGAAATAATCCACCCACTGCCTGTTTTTGCCGCCCTCGTTATACACCGGCTCAAGGGTCACCACGCCCTGGCAGGCGGTTCCCGCGCCGTTGTCATACTGATACATCGGGTCGCTTCCCAACATGCGGAATACCGGCACGGGGATCTGTTCCTTGGCGGTCTGGGCAGGCATGTAGGCGTTGTTTCGGCTCGGATAGTAGGCCTGGTTCCAATAGCCGCCCCAAAGGGTATAGCCGTCGGTTCCCACCTGGTCCTTGCAGTTGCAGGATGCCACAATGCCGTATTTCTCATACATGTATTGCAGCGTATAGGAATCGATGAACCACGAGCCGACCGATTTGGGATACTGACCGTAGATTTCCTTGAATTTCTCCATATACACATCCACCAGTTTTTCACGCTCGGCCTGTGTGTAACCCGGAGTAAAGGCTATGTGGGCCGTAGATACCCACTGATGGTCGCCGCGCCACTTGAGTCCGGCAGCCTCCACATGCGGCTGCGTTATCTCCCACCAGGCGCCGAGTTCCGAATCCTTACCCAGCGAGGTTTTCATCAGCTTTTGATATTCCGGATTGATTAGCGCGTCATACTGGAAAAGGAACGTGGTGGGGAAATGGTATTTATTCGACAGAGCAATCTGACGCTTTACCGCGTCGAACATAAGGCTGTCGGAATTTTCCAGACGGTAATCGGTCTGGCGGATGAAATTCACTATGTTGATGATGCGTGGCGATGACTTCTTTTCACTCTGTGCGGCAAAAGCACGCGCTGCACCTAAGCAGAGGGTGCCAGCAAGAACTGCGGCCACACACATGGCTGGTTTATATACTTTCATTCGGATAATAATTGGCGATTAATTCAGAAAAAAATGGCAGATAGTCAAAACGTTGCTTCTCCAATACAAAAGTAGCAATAAAAAATGAAAATTTATTCAGCCTGATGAAAAATGTGGGGAAAACATTACCTTTGCATATTGATATCATGACCGACAGAAAAGCAAATATTACAACAGAGCCCACCATCAGCGTAGGTGTGATGTCGCTCCCCGAAATCAGAGTGCGTTTTTTACGTCCTTATATAATGAAGGAGAGTGGCGAAAAACTTGAAGGGTCCCTCACGCTCAAGCGCTCCGGAGCAGGCATCGCTTGTCGGGATGCGGTATATCCATCAGTAACTTTTATTCCCGCCGACGGCAATGGTGATTTCGAGCTCGAGAATGTCACCATAGGAGTGAATTTCCACTGGGAGCGCAATGAGAACCAACGCTTTGCCGGAAAGTTCAAGGTGATTCCAGATGAAGATGACTCAACCAAGGCTATAGCGATAAATGAAATCGGACTGGAGCGCTACCTCATGAGCGTGATTTCCTCGGAGATGAGCGCCAATGCATCGGAAGCACTGCTTCGGGCACATGCGGTGGTGAGCCGCAGCTGGCTTGTGCGTCAACTCCTCGACCTTGGCAAACACACCGCAGCTGAATCGGAGATGTGGTCGCAGACCGAGGTCGACGGCATAGGCGCGGTCGACGAAATCTGCAAATGGTATGACCGCGAGGACCACCGTCAGTTTGATGTCTGCGCCGACGACCACTGTCAGCGCTATCAGGGCATAACACGGCAGACAAATCCCAATGTTGCCGAGGCTGTGGAAGCGACACGCGGCGAAATGCTTGTCTACGACGGAGAGATATGCGACGCTCGTTTCAGCAAATGCTGCGGAGGGGTGACCGAGCGTTTCGAAAACTGCTGGGAAAATGCGCCCAAACCATATCTCGGCCACATCGCCGACACCCCCGCAGAGGGCGGCAGACCCTTTTGCGACACCAGCGACCCTGATATCCTGAGCCAGGTGCTCAACAACTACGACCGCGAGACTACCGACTTCTTCAGCTGGGAACAGCGTTACACCGCCCGGGAGCTCTCCGATTTGATAAAAATTCGCTCCGGCATGGATTTCGGCGATATAATCCGACTGACCCCGATTGAGCGCACCCCATCGCACCGCATCACACGACTATTGATCGAAGGCTCGCTCCGCTCGGCCATAGTAGGCAAAGAGCTGGAGATAAGGCGCTGGCTTTCCCCGAGCCATCTGCGAAGCTCGGCTTTCGATGTGGAGCGCACACCCGAAGGCGATTTTCTGCTTCATGGCCGCGGCTGGGGCCACGGGGTTGGCATGTGCCAGATAGGCGCCGCCGTGATGGGCGCCCGTGGCTACGGCTACCGCGAAATCCTCAGCCACTATTTCCCTGAATCAACGCTTGAAAAACTATACTGAATAAAATGAACCAAGCCAAAGCCAACCCCGCCTGTGCCAAAGGCCGCAGCGACCGCGCATGGTGGTGGGTACCCACACTCTATTTCGCAGAAGGTCTCCCCTACATGGCGGTTATGACCATCAGCGCCGTGATGTATAAATGCCTTGGCATCGACAACACCCGTCTGGCATTTTACACCGCATGGCTTTACCTGCCGTGGGTGATAAAACCGTTCTGGAGCCCGTTTGTCGACATCATTCGCACCAAACGCTGGTGGGTACTCACCATGCAGCTCATCATAGCCGTGTGCATGGCCCTGATAGCCTTCACATTGCCGGTAAGCGGTTTCTTCGCCGCCACATTGGGCGTGTTTTGGCTCATGGCATTCGCATCGGCCACCCACGACATTGCGGCCGACGGTTTCTATATGCTCGGTCTCAGCGAGCATCGCCAGAGTTTCTTCGTGGGCATCCGCTCGCTCTTCTACCGAATATCCATGGTTGTAGGACAGGGTGTGCTGGTGATAGTTGCGGCGCGTGTGAGCGACGCCTGGGCACAGCCAAAGGCGGGATGGATGCTAGTGTTCGGCATCCTCGCCGTTTTTTTTCTTGCCATCATGCTGTGGCACAGCGCAGTGCTCCCCCATCCCGCAGCTGACCGCGACCGTAAGCCGCGCAGTGCCGGCGAAGTGATGACTGAATTTGTCGACACCTTCATAGATTTCTTCAGGAAGCCGCAGGTGGGCACAGCCATACTGTTTATGCTGCTCTACCGCCTGCCGGAAGCACAGCTTGTGAAAATGATAACACCGTTCATGCTCGATTCCGCAGCCGACGGCGGCCTGGGCCTCACAGCCGACGAGGTGGGACTGGCCTACGGCACCATCGGTGTGGCCGGTCTCGTGATTGGCGGCATAATCGGCGGACTTGTGGCGGCACGCAACGGCCTGCGCCACTGGCTCCACCCCATGGCCTGGAGCATGTCGCTCACCTGCCTCACTTTCGTGTATCTCGCCATGGTGCAGCCCACGCAGATCTGGCAGGTGTGGGCATGCGTGTTTGTGGAGCAGTTCGGCTACGGATTCGGCTTCACCGCCTATATGCTCTATCTCATCTACTTCTCCACAGGTCGCTTCAAGACAGCGCACTACAGCATTTGCACCGGCTTTATGGCACTCGGCATGATGCTCCCGGGCATGGCAGCCGGATGGCTCGTGGACACCTTCGGCTACAGCAACTTTTTCATATGGACCATGGTATGCTGCGCCGCCACAATAGGTGTATGCTATCTTGTGAAAGTCGACCCATCGTTCGGCAAAAAAGAGTGCTGAGCGCCGACAAAATATACATTTGATTATGAAGCGATTTGCAACCATATTCACTACTATACTTCTCGCCGTCGCAGCGGCAGTGGCCCAGAAGCCGGTTAAGCCTGGCATCGAGGTGCTGCGTGACGGAGGATTCGAAGCCCTGAAAGGGAAACGTGTGGCTTTGATAACCAATCCCACCGGCGTAGACAACAACCTGCGCTCCACCATCGATATTCTGCACGAGGCACCGGAGGTGAATCTCGTGGCTCTTTTCGCCCCCGAACACGGAGTGCGAGGTGACATTCCGGCCGGACAGAAAGTGCAGTCGGCCACCGACCCCGCCACCGGGGTGAAGGTCTATTCGCTCTACGGGGCCACACGGCGTCCGACAGCAGCCATGCTCAAGGATGTGGATGTAGTGGTCTACGACATACAGGACAACGGTTGCCGCTCCTATACTTTCATCTCCACCATGGGGCTTGCCATGGAGCAATGCGCACGCCTCGGCAAGGAGTTCGTTGTGCTTGATCGTCCAAATCCGCTTGGAGGAAATAAGATTGAAGGCCTGCTCACCGAACCCGACTGCATCAGTTTCGTTAGCCAGTATCCCATCCCATATATATACGGCCTCACTCCCGGCGAACTTGCCCGACTTCTCGTTGACGAAGGCATGATTGACACCGGAGGCAAAACGCTGAAACTTACCGTAGTGCCTATGGAAGGATGGAGCCGCGACATGACTTTCGATGACACCGGGATGCCTTGGGTGCTCCCATCGCCCCATATTCCCTCGGCTGAGACCGCCGTATATTATCCCGCGACAGGCATTGCGGGCGAACTCGATTACCTGAACATCGGCGTTGGCTACACTCTCCCCTTCCGCACGTTCGCCGCGCCATGGATACCCTCGCGCAAGCTCGCCGACGCGCTCAACGCGCTCGACATTCCCGGCGTGCGATTTCGTCCAGTCAGCTACAAACCATATTACGGCTTCCTCAACGGTCAGCAGCTCAACGGTGTGGAGGTATTTGTAACCGATTTTGAGAAAGCTAACCTCACGCTCATTCAATATTATGTAATGCAGGAAATCGCACGACTTTGTCCTGATAAGAAAGCATCCGTGGCAGCCAACCCGAAACGTTTCACGATGTTTGACAACGTGAACGGCTCCAAAGCCGTGCGGCAAAAATTCTTCCGCAACCACCGTGTGGCCGACATCAAGGAATTATGGATGAAAGATGTGCCCGCATTCAGGCAGACCGCTAAAAAATATCACCTCTACCGATGAAACTCATAGCCGACGGCGGAAGCACTAAAGTGCAATGGATAATGGTCAGCGACTCCGCTGACTACCACGCCTCAGAGACATTTGTCACCCGTGGCCTCAACCCATCGGTGATGACAACCGATGAAATAACCGCCATCCTGCACCACGATTTTTCCTCCACCCCTTATGCATTGACAGCAGATAAAGTGGAATATTACGGCGCCGGATGCCGTGGGGCAGCATCCGAGGCTATGGAGGAAGTGCTCCGCACCATATTCACGAAAGCTCAGAAAATAACCGTGGGGAGCGATATGCTCGGTGCCTGCCGGGCCGTGGCTCCAGAAGGCGAGATGTCGATAGTGTGCATACTCGGCACCGGAGCCAACTCATGTCTTTACGACGGGAATGAAATCATCGACAACGTGCCTCCGCTCGGCTATATCCTCGGCGACGAGGGGTCGGGCACATGGCTCGGCAAACGCCTGCTCCATGCCGTACTGAAGGAAAATCTGCCGCAGGAACTGCTCCACAGTTTCCGCAACACCTACCCTATCGGTTACGACGAGATAATCCGACGCATCTACCGCCCTGCGCCCGCCGATGGAGCACCCAATGCGTTTGTTGCGTCATTCGCCCCATTCATGTCGACCCACATCGGCCATCCCGAAATCGCGGCCATGGTACGTGAAGGCTTCGACAGATTCCTGACAGCCAATGCGCTGCTCTACTTCCGGCGCCACCAGTCGCTCTCCCCTACTACCGGCCTTCACTTCGTGGGCTCCATCGCCGCCACCTTTGCCGCCCAGCTCTCCGAAGCCTGTGCGGCCCACAGCCTCCGCCTTTCCTCAGTCCGCTCCACCCCCCTGAGCTGAATGATAACAAATTAGCTTCTTAGATTATATTGGATGTTTTGTTTCATTATATGTTTTTCAATACATTCAATTGCAATCTCTAAATTAATTTATAACTTTGTATTGTAACAAAATGAAGCATCAAAATGCGGTAATGTTTCAAATGTGGCATTTTTATTAATCCACTAAAATTATAACTATCAATCAGGAGTTGAGAGCATTATCCATTATTAAAAAGACCATTGATATTTTCGTTTATTAGCCTGTGACTGAATGATAGTACAAACTATGACAAAAACGAAGGCAAAGCCTTTCCTGAAATGGGCAGGTGGCAAGACTCAGTTGCTTCCCACCATCGACACATTCTTGCCCGATACCTTTCAAGGCGAGGATGATGTCACCTACATCGAACCATTTGTGGGTGGAGGGGCTATGCTGTTCTACATGCTACAAAAATACCCCAATATCAAACGAGCCATAATCAATGACATCAACCCTCATCTTGTAAAGACATATAGGATTATCAGAGATGAGCCCTACTCATTAATAGATACCTTGAATGACCTACAAATTCAGTTTAAGGCAATGGAGGACTATGACAAGAAGAAAGAATTATATCTTGACATCAGGACTCGTTTCAATCAGCAAGCAATATCCGGGACCGAAGAGGCTGCTTATATGATATTTTTGAACCGCACATGCTTTAATGGCCTTTACAGGGAAAACTCCAAGGGCGGATTCAATGTTCCGTTTGGGCGATACTCCAATCCAACAATCTGCGATGAAAAATTGATACTCGCCGATAGCGAAATATTGCAGAAGGTTGAGATAATGACTGGGGATTTCTCTCATACTGCGGAGCATATCCAAGGATACACATTCTTTTATTTTGACCCTCCTTATCGTCCTCTTGACGCAACTTCAAGTTTTAATTCTTATGTAAAGGAATCATTTGACGATAATGAACAAATCCGGTTAAGGAATTTCTATTCTGACCTCTCCGCCGGAGGATGTTATGCAATGCTCAGCAACTCAGACTGCAAAGGCCGTAATGCCGATGACGATTTCTTTGACAGGCTTTACGCTGACTTCTTTATAGAACGAGTTTATGCAAAAAGATGCATTAACGCTAATGCGTCCAAACGCGGAACTTTAACCGAGTTGCTGATAAGAAACTACGAAAACTACCAAGGTGCACCCTTGAATCTCTTTAATATCTAAAGCCATGCCCGACAGATTTTCAGACTTCATGAAACCGCTGAAAGAGACACATTTTTCTCTCAAAGATTATGTGGACTTCCCGAAAGTGGCAGCCAATGTAGAAGCCATTTCTATAAAACTTAACCAACTCAATTATCTGATTGGTCAGGATGATATGGCTGCGGCGGTTAAATGGCTATGGGTAGAGAATCCGAAAGTGTTCTCCGTATTGGATGTTCTTATTGCCGTCAGAACAAAGGACAAGAAGAAAGCCATTGATGTTTATGGCAATATTCATTTGCTCAGCGATTACTTCTCATCGCCGGAACAGGTGACAGAATTTCTTAGAGCTTGTTTAAAAACAAATGTGAATGAAAAATGAGCATCAGTCGGATGCTCAGGCATTTATCCTTTGTGGA
>CAKTFH010000044.1 GCA_934555895.1 uncultured Muribaculaceae bacterium
TGCTCATGGTCGCAGCGGTTGTGATTACCCTACGCAAACTCACTTCCGTTAACAATCGTTTTTAAACAACCTCTTAACGAAACCGGTTTGACTGAGGTTTTCCAAAAGAAGCAAATTAAGAATCTTGTAGATTACGTCTTTGGCGTAGAAGTCGGTCTTGATTCCAATGCCCGTAAAAATCGCGGAGGCCACATAATGGAAGGGCTTGTCGCAAATATCCTTACACTTAATGGCATCCCGTTCGAGCAAGAAGTTTATTATACAGAGTTCCCGGAGATAGTCAAAGCTTTAGGCTCGGATAATAAACGATTCGATTTTGTAATCCGGACTCCTGAGAAGACATATCTTATCGAGGCTAATTTCTATACCGGAGGTGGTTCCAAACTTAATGAGGTCGCACGTTCATACTCTGAGCTTGCTCCGAAGATAAACGCTGTTCCTAGCTTTGAATTTGTCTGGATAACAGACGGTGTCGGCTAGGAATCTGCCCGCAATAAGCTCGAAGAGGCATTTGCCCACATTCCCAGCGTGTATAATCTAACGAATATTCAAGATTTTATTTCTACAGTAAGAAATGATTAGTAGCAAAGTTATAGAGGCTCTTACACCTCTCTTCAATATTGTCACCAATGCAAAAGGAAAGACTATAGGAGAGATTAAAGAATCTCTCTTTATTGGTGATAAGTGCAAGATGAAGAAAGGTGCTTCCGGCCTAATTGTCGAAAACTTACTTGGAATAGAAAACAACAGTAGGCCAGAAGCCGATTTAGTTCAAATTGGCTGTGAGATAAAGATCCTACCTTTGCAAAAGAATGGGGATGGCTCTATTAAAGCAAAAGAACCGACAGCCATTCAGATGATTAATTATTGTGAGGTTGCTAAGGAGACATGGGAGACTGCAAAAATTAGAAGTAAGATTAATTTAACATTTTGGGTAGTTTATCTTGCAAAGGAGAATGGCAAATCTAAGCCACAAGATGATTACGTAATTGTTGATTATTTCCTTGATCATCCTTCCGACGTTACAAATGGAGTTTTCAAAACAGATTGGGAAGAAATCCAATCATACATAAAGCGAGGCGATGCTGACAGACTTTCATGCAGTATGGGAACCTATCTTGAACCAAAGACTAAAGGTAAAAACAGTCAAGATAAAACGGATGCTCCTGATGGAAATGGAGGAATAACACGTGCTCGAAGAAGAGCTTTCTACTACAAGAAAAATTATACCAATACACAAATAATTCCAAATCTGGATTTATCAGCTATTAAGTGATGATAAAATCATTCTATAAATCAGACAATAGAGACTTCACCATTGTTAATGGCGACTGCTTTGATGTGCTCCCTCTGTTTGATTTTAAGTTTGATATGATCTTTGCTGACCCACCATATTTCCTCTCTAACGGAGGCATAAGCTATCAGGCGGGTAAGGTCGTATGTGTGGACAAAGGCGACTGGGATAAGGGTGGCTCTCCAGAATCCATTATGGAGTTTAACCGTAAATGGCTATCTTTATGCCGAGAAAAACTAAAAGATAACGGGACAATATGGATTTCCGGCACCCACCATAATATCTTTTCAATAGCGAACGTTCTGACTGAACTTGGCTATAAGATTCTCAACGTAATTACTTGGGCAAAAACTAATCCGCCGCCAAACATATCATGTCGATTCTTTACTTACTCGACAGAGTTCATTATATGGGCGCGTAAGTGCCCAAAGGTACCGCATAAGTATAATTACGAGCTTATGAAGGCAATAAATGGTGGTAAGCAGATGACGGATGTATGGCGGCTTCCAGCAATTGGACATTGGGAAAAATCATGCGGCAAGCACCCTACGCAAAAACCATTGGCTCTACTCACCCGCATCATCCTTGCCAGCACAGACGAACACGATTGGATTCTCGATCCATTCGCAGGTTCATCAACTACAGGTATAGCAGCCAATTTATGTGGTAGAAGATTTCTTGGAATAGAGCTAAAAAAAGAATTTGCAATATTAAGCAAACTACGATGTGAGGAAATTGCTCAAACAAATATAAAACAAGTATATATCAAAAAGCTTTCAGACCTAAAGCTGGTAATATCATCTTTTTGCACCAATGAACCAGAACAAGGATATGGGAATGAGCTCCCATTTTAAGAAGTGATTGAAATTCCATATAAGCTAAAAACCGAATAATAAAATTTCAATTATCCTATCTACGAAATAGTCCTTTTGAGAACTCCACTGAAGATTAACTTTAATGTTGAAGGCTTCATTCAGTTTATCGGTGAAGAGCCGGGGAGGGGCCGAGCGGGTGCGCTTTGGATTTTTTTTAGTATATTTGCAGTCGCTTTCGACGGAGACCCCGCCTAAGCCATCCAGCACTCTGTATTTCAACCGGTTTAGTATGGACGATAATTGTCAGATATTTTCTTTCGGCAAAATAGATATTTCCGACACCCCGGGTGCCCCGTCACCTGTGTGGGCCGACCTTCCCGTGATTGCCACACGCAACCTTGTGCTCTTCCCGGGGGTGACAATACCAATTTCCCTCGTCAGGGATAATGCCCTTAATGTGGCCAATTATGCCTCGGCACACCACATGCCGGTGGGTATATGCTGCCAGCTCAACAGTTCTGACGAGAATGTCACCGACCCTGAGAAAGTGAGCCCTTACGGCGTGGCCGCCGACATACTGCAGGTCATCAAGCTGCCTGACGGCGGCCATACGGCGTTGGTGCGCGGACGCGGACGATTCAAAATCAAAGGAAAAGCCGAAGGCAAGACCATTCCCGGCTCAGAGCTCAATGTGGTGGCATCGCCTGTGGCCGACAGGAAACCTGCGGCCTCCGACAAGGAGTTTCCCGTACTCGTTGACAGCATCAACGAGACTCTCAACAAGATTTCCGACACCATCGAGGTGGTGAAAGCGGTGAAAATGACAGTCGACAATTTCACCAACGGCACCGACATCATCAACACCGTGGCCACCAATCTTCCTTTCGAACCCAAGGAGAAGATGGCCATGCTTGGGCGCCAGAAGGTGAAAGACCGCGGCGAGATGCTGCTCCACGCCATGCTCGGCATCCTGCAGCAGGTGGAGATAGCCCGTTCCATAAAGGAGAAGGCACAGGAGGAGATGAATCAGCAGACCCGCAACGCCTTCCTGCAACAGCAGATGAACGCCATCCGCGAGGAGCTTTACGGTGACGAGACCGATGAGATAGAGTCTCTGCGCAAAAGAGCCTCTGAAGCCAGTCTCCCCGAAGCCGCCGACAAGGCCATCAACAAGGAGATCGACCGTCTGCAGCATTTCAACCCGTCCTCACCCGACTACGCCACCCTGCTGTCGTACATCGAGACAGTGCTCGACCTCCCCTGGAAAGTTTACACCGAACTGAACACCGACTTCGCTGAAGCTGAAAACATACTCAACAGCGACCACTACGGACTTGAGAAGGTGAAAGACCGCATTCTCGAGCAGCTGGCGGTGATGATCAACAATCCCGACGGCAAATCGCCAATAATATGCCTCGTGGGCGCTCCCGGCGTGGGCAAGACCTCGCTCGGCGAGTCGATAGCCCGTTCGCTCGGACGCAACTACCGTCGTGTGTCACTCGGAGGCCTCCACGATGAGGCTGAGATACGCGGACACCGACGCACATACATCGGCGCCATGCCAGGCCGCATCATAGATGCCGTGCGCCGTGCCAAATCGGCCAATCCGGTGATTCTGCTCGACGAGGTCGATAAAATCGGCAACGACTTCAAGGGCGACCCATCGGCGGCACTCCTCGAGGTACTTGACCCGGAGCAGAACTGCCGTTTCCACGACAACTACATCGACATAGATTTTGACCTCTCGAAAATACTGTTCATAGCCACGGCCAATACCCTCTCCACCCTGTCGCAGCCTCTGCTCGACCGCATGGAGGTAATCGAAATCTCAGGCTACATCACCGAAGAGAAGATAGAGATAGCCAAGCGCCACCTGTTGCCACGAGCCATGGAGAGCCTGAAGGTCGACCCCGCCACCATAGCATTTTCCGACGATGCCTTACGCGCCATCATAGAACAATATACATCGGAAAGCGGCGTGCGTCAGCTCGAGAAAGCCATCTCCACGGTGCTCCGCAAGGCAGTGCTTCACCGCCTGCAGGGCAAAGAAACACCGGCACTCATTGAGCCTGAACATCTCTACACTTTCCTGGGACTCCCCCGCCATCAGAGCGACCGCTATGAAGGCAATGAATTCCCAGGCGTGGTCACCGGACTGGCCTGGACTGCCGTGGGAGGCGAAATACTTTTTATCGAATCGTCGGCCGCAAAAGGCAAGGGCGAGAAACTCACCCTTACCGGCAACCTCGGCGATGTGATGAAGGAATCGGCCGTGATAGCGCTGCAGTATGTGCGCGCCCACATCGACCGCCTCGGCATCGACCCCGAGAGCTTCACCGACCTCCAGCTCCACATCCATGTGCCCGAAGGTGCCATCCCCAAGGACGGTCCCTCGGCCGGCATAACCATGGCCACATCCATAGCCTCAACCCTCACCGGCCGCAAGGTGCGCGAGCGCCTGGCCATGACCGGCGAGATTACTCTCAGAGGCAAAGTGCTCCCCGTGGGCGGCATAAAGGAGAAAATCCTCGCTGCCAAACGTGCCGGAATCACCGACATATTGCTCAGCGAGGAGAACCGCCGCGATGTGGACGACATCAACGCCCGCTATATCGACGGCCTGACCTTCCACTACGTATCAACCGTGATGGAGGTGCTCGACTTCGCGCTTCTGCCTGCCGAACCCTCCAATAAAAACTCATAAACTCTCCCGCCATTGGACAACAACTCCCTGCTCAGCCGCCTCGACGGCATAGAAGCACGCTTTGAAGAAGTGTCGACACTCATCACCGACCCCGATGTGATTGCCGACATGAAGCGCTATGTGCGTCTCAACAAGGAATATAAGGAACTCGAGACACTCACATCCGCCACCCGCCGCTATCGCCGCCTGCTCGGCGACATCGACGAAGCCCGCTCCATACTCGACACAGAGACCGACGCCGACATGCGCCAGATGGCACGCGAGCAGGCCGAGGCAGCCCAGACGGCCCTCCCGGCCCTCGAGGAGGAGATAAAGCTGCTCCTCATCCCCGCCGACCCCGAAGATGCAAAAAACGCCATTGTGGAAATCCGTGGCGGTACGGGCGGCGACGAGGCCGCACTCTTCGCCGGCGACCTCTTCCGCATGTACTCGAAATACTGCGAGCAACGTGGCTGGCAAGTAGCCGTGACCAGTTTCAGCGAGGGAGCTGCGGGAGGTTTCAAGGAAATCGTGTTTGCCGTAACCGGCGAGGGCGTCTACGGCACCCTGAAATACGAGAGCGGAGTGCACCGCGTGCAGCGTGTGCCCGCCACCGAGACTCAGGGCCGCGTGCACACATCGGCCGCCACGGTGGCCGTGCTGCCCGAGGCAGAGGCCTTCGATGTTGAAATCAACGAAGGCGAAATAAAATGGGAGACCTTCCGAAGCGGAGGCGCCGGAGGCCAGAACGTGAACAAAGTGGAGTCGGGCGTGCGCCTGCGCTACATGTGGCGCAACCCGGTGAGCGGCACCACCGACGAGATACTCATCGAGTGCACCGAAACGCGCGACCAGCCCAAGAACAAGGAGCGCGCCCTAAGCCGTCTGCGCACATTCATCTACGACAAAGAGCACCAGAAATATGTCGACGACATAGCCTCGCGTCGCAAGACTCTGGTGAGCACCGGCGACCGCTCGGCCAAGATACGAACCTACAACTATCCCCAGGGACGCATCACCGACCACCGCATAAACTACACCATCTACAACCTCCAGGCATTCGTCGACGGTGACATACAGGACTGCATAGACCACCTCATCGTGGCCGAGAACGCCGAGAAACTGAAAGCCGCCGAGCTTTAGGGACATAATACGAAAAAACAAGCATATACCACACATATATGACAAAGAAAGACCTTATCAGAAACATCGCGCGCAAGCGCTCATTTCTCTGCGTGGGACTCGACAGCGACCCGCTGAAGCTCCCCAAGTGCATCACCGACACCACCTCGTCGCAGGCCGAGGCCATGCTCGCCTTCAACAAGGCCATCATCGACGCCACAGCCCCCTACTGCGTGGCATACAAACCCAACACCGCCTTTTATGAGGCGCTCGGTGCCGAAGGCTGGGAGGTGCTCGCGCAGACCGTGGACTACATCCGCCGCAGATACCCCGACCAATTTGTCATCGCCGACGCCAAACGCGGCGACATCGGCAACACATCGGCGCTTTACGCCCGCGCTTTCTTCGACAACATGGATGTTGACGCCATCACGGTGGCTCCCTACATGGGCTCCGACAGTGTGAAGCCCTTCCTCGGCCACGACGGCAAATGGGTGATACTGCTCGCGCTCACCTCCAACCCCGGCTCGAAAGACTTTCAGTTCACCGAGTCGACCGATGGCAACCGCCTTTTCGAGCGTGTGCTCACCACCGCCCGCGAGTGGGCGAGCGACGAAGAGATGATGTTTGTGGTAGGCGCCACACAGGGTGCCATGTTCACCGACATCCGCCGCTGCGCACCCACCAACTTCCTGCTCGTGCCCGGCGTAGGCGCCCAGGGAGGCGACCTCGCCACAGTGTGCCGTCACGGCATGACCGACTACTGCGGTCTGCTGGTGAACTCCTCGCGCGGCATCATCTTCGCGTCGCGTGAAGCCGACTATGCCGAGGCCGCTGCCAAAGCTGCAAGCACCCTGGCACAGGAGATGGCCGCACTTCTTAAGCAATATAGCAAAATTTAACGCTCGATTTTACACTTTTTCCGAGAAAACAAGCTATATTTGTCACGCTGCACAAGCAGGTATATCTTGCTGAAAACGCGACAATCAATATTACAACTAAAATAACAACCCTGATATGACAATCGACAAATTCAACTTCGCCGGCAAGAAGGCCATCGTGCGCGTGGACTTCAATGTGCCCCTCGACGAGAACGGCCACATCACCGACGACACCCGTATCCGCGGCGCGCTCCCCACTCTCAAAAAAATCCTCAACGACGGAGGCAGCCTCATCATCATGTCGCACATGGGCAAGCCCAAAGGCAAGGTGAACGCCAAGTTCTCCCTCTCGCAGATTAAGGACGATGTAGCCAAGGCTCTCGGCCGCGATGTGAAATTCGTATCCGACTGCGTAGGTCCCGATGCAGCTGCCGCTGCCGCCGACCTCAAGCCCGGTGAAGTGCTCCTGCTCGAGAACCTCCGCTTCCATCCCGAAGAGGAAGGCAAGCCCGTGGGCATCGACAAAGAAGACCCCGCTTACGACGCAGCCAAGAAGCAGATGAAAGAGCAGCAGAAGGAATTTGCAAAGACCCTCGCTTCCTACGCCGATGTGTATGTGAACGATGCGTTCGGCACCGCTCACCGCAAGCACGCCTCCACAGCCGTGATTGCCGACTACTTCAACAGCGACGACAAAATGCTCGGCTACCTCATGGAGAAAGAGGTGAACGCCGTTGACAAAATCCTCAGCGACATCCAGCGTCCCTTCACCGCCATCATGGGCGGCTCGAAGGTTTCCACCAAAATCGGCATCATCGAGAACCTGATGGACAAGGTCGACAACCTCATCCTCTGCGGCGGTATGACCTACACATTCGCCAAAGCGATGGGCGGCAACGTGGGCAACTCGATCTGCGAACTCGACAAGCTCGACCTGGCCCGTGACATCATGCAGAAGGCCAAGGAGAAGGGCGTGAACCTCGTGCTCGGCACCGACTGCGTGGCAGCCGACTCGTTCAGCAACGACGCCAAGACCCAGATTTGCTCGGTAATGGACATTCCCGAAGGCTGGGAAGGCCTCGACGCAGGTCCCGAGACCCGCAAGGCTTTCGCCGACGCCATCCGCGGCGCCAAGACCATCCTGTGGAACGGCCCTGCCGGTGTGTTTGAGTTCGACAACTTCACCGCCGGCTCACGCGCCATCGCCGAAGCTATCGTAGAGGCCACCAACAACGGCGCCTTCTCGCTCGTAGGCGGCGGCGACTCAGTGGCTTGCGTCAACAAATTCGGCCTCGCCGATGAGGTAAGCTATGTATCTACCGGCGGCGGCGCACTCCTCGAGGCTATCGAGGGCAAGGTGCTCCCCGGCGTAGCAGCCATTCAGGGCAAATAATCTTCCCTACGTAACTTCATACCTTTGTAAATAAGCACGGCAACCGGCAGGCGCAAACTTCGCATCCGGTTGCCGTGCTCCTTCTTCATGACATAACAAATGAGCATCATCTGCCCGGAACTGTTCGATTTCATCAGCGCCAACATATCGGCCGACCCCATGCGTCTGCGCCTCAGGCACCACGGTGCGCAGGAGCCGCCATGGATGCCGCTCGCCCTCAACCATCTGGAAGCGCTGAAAAAATGCGGCCGCAAATTCGGCGACCTCCATCCGCAGCTCATAGGCACACCCGTGAGCGTGGAGCAGGCAAGTTCCGGGGCTGTGGCGCGCCTCCACGGCGCCATAGCGCGTCGCATAGCTCCGGATGCAAAGAGCTTTCTCGATATGACCTGCGGCCTCGGAGTGGATTTCGCCGCCATCACCGAAGCGCTTGGCCCCGGTTGCCGTGCCACTGCGGTGGAGATGCAGCCTCTGCTGGCCGAGGTAGCCGCCTACAATTTCCGCACCGTCGGGAACGCCGAAATCATCACCGCTGATTCAGTGCAGTGGCTTGCGGCCTCTGAAGCGCATTTCGACCTTGTGTTCATCGACCCGGCCAGGCGCGACTCCACCGGCCGACGCCTATACAACATCCACGACTGCGCGCCCGATGTGGCGGAAATCCTTCCGCTCATCGCCGGGCATTCCCGCAGGCTCATGGTGAAGCTCTCGCCCATGCTCGATGTCACACAGACCCTCCGCGACCTTCCCTGTGCCGAGCTCCATGTGGTCGACGAGGGTGGCGAATGCCGCGAGCTCCTTGCGGTGGTCGATTTCACCACCGCGCCCCCGCAGCCCGACGATGTGCCCGTCACGGTGCATTCAGGCACCTCGGCACCATTCACCTTCACCCGGGCTGAGGAACATGCCGCTGAACCCATGTACGCCGCTCCGCAGGCAGGCATGTGGCTCTTCGAGCCGTCGGCCGCCCTGATGAAGGCTGCCCCGTTTTCGCTGCTCTGCGCCCGCGAAAGGCTCGGAAAACTCGCTCCCAACACCCATCTCTATGTAGCCCCATCGCCCGCGGAGCATCTGCCCGGCCGGTGGCAGAAGATAGAGGAAGTCATCGCCTTCACTTCGTCGGCGGCACGCGACTTCGGCCGACGCCGCATGAGCGCCGATGTGGCCGTGCGCAATTTCCCCATGCGGGCCGAACAGCTCGCGGCCCGTCTGCGGGTCACACCCGGAGGTTCCCGAAGAATAACGGGAGCCACCGCTACCGATGGCTCCCGTATGCTCGTTATTTCCCTGAAATAACCGCTATCAATTTATTTCATCATGGCGCGGGCCATGGCCAGCCTGTCGTCGCGCTCACGCAGGCTCTGGCGCTTGTCATACTCCTTTTTACCGCGGCCAACGCCTATCACCAGCTTGGCATATCCCTTGTCGCTGATGAAAAGCCGCAGCGGCACTATTGTGAAGCCCGACTCCTTGCCGTTCTTCTCCAGAGCGGCAATCTCCTTGCGGTTGAGCAGCAGCTTGCGGTCGCGGCGCTCGGTATGGTTGTTGTATGTGCCGTAGAAATACTCGGCTATATACATGTTTTTCACCCACACCTCGCCGTTGTTCACATAGCAGAATGTGTCGGCGAGCGAGGCCTTTCCCTGCCTGATTGACTTTATTTCAGTGCCGGTGAGCACAATGCCCGCAGTGAACGTGTCGCCGATGGCATAGTCGAAAGTCGCGCGGCGGTTTTTTATGTTCACTTCCTTGAATTTCATCTTCTTTTCGCTTTATGTGGGTGAATCTGTTTTTGTGTTTCGTACCGCAAAGATACAAATTCTCCTCCCCACCGCAAAATCGCATCGCCTCTACACAGCGCACCCAAGCGGACAGACCGCGGCTTCCGCATCTGACAGTGCTTTGGCCACCACATGGAAAACCCAAGCCTGAATGCCCCCTGCGGCCAGGTTTATTTGACCCCATGAGCCAAAATTGCTCTAACCCTTTT
>CAKTFH010000045.1 GCA_934555895.1 uncultured Muribaculaceae bacterium
CCTAATATTTCAAATTGCTCCGGGCAATATTTATCAAGAAAAGTGATAGGTACACCCATGGCTCCATGGTAGTCTGAAGGAATTGCATCAACGAATGGTACTTCAATTGCATCATAGTTATCATATTTTGCGTAACCTTTCCCTCTAATATCCTTATGTCTTGAATACATGATATTTTCCTCCATAGTCATGAGTGAGAGCGGTTGATGGCGACGACCATGTTCCAGATTGGAGAACCAGCATGAATTACCCAAGCGTGTATAGTTGCCTACATAGCCCATTTTCTCAGCTTTCTTCTTATATGCTTCAGGAACCACTGTCCCTTCTGGTACACCAAATACCATATCGGTTGAAAAACCTGTAGCTCCAAGCCAAAGACGATTATCCTTGATTAGCGGGAAAACCTCTTTATAGGTAATGGCATTTGTATTTCCTATCATCAGACATTTTTTGTCTGCTTCGAATATCCAAGCGAGGAATTCGCGGAACAGGGAAAATGGGGGATTGGTGACAATGATGTCGGCTTCATCACGCAGACGTGTGACTTCATCGCTGCGAAAATCTCCGTCCCCATCAAGATAACGCCATTCAAGGTCATGGAAATCTATGCGTCCGTCGCCGTCAATGTCATGGTCGAGCACGAATATCTTTCCACGCACAGAAGTTTTGTTCGGGTCAAACTGTGGCGCATCCTGCTCAAAAAGCGATGGCTGATAAGGAGTCTTGTATTTCTTGCTTTCCGGTGCGTATGATGTGGAAATCAGTTTCTTCAGGCCAAGTGTCTGAAAGTGTTGTGCGAAATATAGGGTGAAGTTACTCCATTCCGGGTCATCACAGGGCAACAGGACAGTTTTTCCACGAAACACATCAGGGTCAAATTCGAGATATGCGTTTATCTCACGCTCAATATCGTAATATTGAGTGTAGAATTCATCATTCTTGGCGGCTTTGGCCGCCGACAGGGATTCATTTGCCATGATTAGACGGAGATTATGGATTTGCCGAAAAATGCCGACAGCATGGCAAGTGTGGAGACTGTGAAATTATGCTGTCCGCTCAACCATCGGGTTATCTCGCTCGGACGCTTACCTATCTGGTCGGCAAACTGCTTCTTTGAAAGTCCGCGCTCCTGCATAAGAGCATCGATTTTATTGGATATAGCGAAAGACAGGTTAATCTCTTCTTTTATTTCAGGTGGCACCTGATTAACCATTTCCCGGTATCTGTTTCTAATATCTTTCATAGCTTAAATGTTTTGTCGGTCTCGATTGTCTTGGATGTTACTGTTACGGTTCCGTCACGTTGTCCCTCTTTCAGCAGTTCTTCAAATTTCTGTAAAGTCAGAACATACCCACGCAACGAATCATCTTCCTCATATGTCCGCGAGTTTTTGACACCTCCGTTGCCGAGAACAAGAATCCGGTCGGAGAGACGCAGACAATATAGACGGAGTTTGGAACGAAGCACAGGAAGAGCCACCACGGAATCACGCATCTTGCCCTCGAGACGGAAGAATCGTTCCAATGCTCCTTCATCGGCAATCTTATCTAAAATTTGCACTATGTGCAATAAGTCCTTATTCAGTTGAGCATCTTCAATGAATTTGGTATAAAAACGCTCATATTCAGTCTCGGATTCTTCCGAGAACTGAATAGTGTAAATGGTACACTTATCAGTATCGTTGACTAAAACTAGTTCTACTTCGCTCATATCGACAGTTCTTTTGATTATAACGCAAAGATACGACTTTTATTTCACATAGATGTGAAATGCAGAGATCTTTTCTGGGTGCGTGCAGGAAAATAATTCGGTTTTGTTTGGTGTACTACGAAGGAGCTCAAAGGAACACAGGATCATATATTGTTGCGATTCTCGGGTGATTTTGCAGAATTCAGGGTATTTAACTAAATTTGCAATGAAATTAAGCGCGATCCAAGCAACTGCTGATAGTTGCTGCGGAGGTTGCTAATCTGCTGGCAATATAATATTTGCAAGTCAACAGCCAGCTCTTGATATTTTTGTGGTTTTATTAAATTGAAGGGAAAAATTATGATTTTAGGTTTAAGGTTATCCAAAGATATTTTCTTCTCTTTCATCTGGCAACATTTTTTTCTTCTTTTCTCTCTCGAAATGATGACTCTCGGCATAGCGTTTTGTCTCAAGTCATGTCTCGGCAGCAGTGCAATCTCTTCGATACCTTATGTCATGTCAATTGCCGGTGGCGACGGCATTGCTCCTGCATTGAGCGTGGGTGGCTATACCATCATCATGAATTTTATCCTGGTTTTCTGTCAGATTCTTGTGTTGAGGCGTCGTTTTTCACCTCTACAGCTCTTTCAGCTTGTTATCGGCTTTGTTTTCGGATGGCTTATTGACTTGAATATGTCGATGCTGTCATTCGCAAGCTTCACTACCCTTCCGGCGCAAATTGCTGCTCAGCTCGCAGGATGCGTAATCATGGGCATCGGCATTTCTTTTGAAGTGAAATGTGGCTCCGTCACGATGCCGGGCGAAGGAATATCAGTGGCCATCAGCCGGGTAAGCGGTGCGTCTTTCGCTAAGGTCAAAATGTTTGTCGACACATCGCTTGTGGTTATTGCCATAGGCCTGTGCTATCTTTTTTTCAACCATTGGCTTTGGGATGTGATTGGTCCCGGAACTCTCTTCGCCATGCTTTTCATAGGGTATGTCGTCAAGGTGGTCACTCCTCACATTGCATGGTTTGACAAACTTCTCGATTACCCCGGTTTTGAGCGTATTGCGGTAGGTCTTCTCAGGTTTATAAATCGAAGGTAAACTTCTGAGAACCATACTTCGTTTTAAGTAAACTGGTATATGGTATGATTTTAATAAATTGAAAATTAATAGCATAAAAATGAAATTCTTATCGAAGCTTATAATCTGTGTGGCTGTGGCGATGGCATGCCTTGCATCATGCAGCCGCAACAGCAGCGCCATCCAGGCCATGGTTGACGAGCTTAATTCGCCTACATTCCGCGCCATGGAGGCCAAAACAGGTCTGTTCGACGATTCGAAAGCCGAGATTGACGGCGACTCGCTGGTAATCACTTTCCTCTGCCGGCCATGGATAAATCTTTCCGGCATCTCGCAGGAGCAGATGCCTCAGCTTCAGGCTTCGGCTCTGGCTGAGTTCCGTGACAAGCTTGCTGACGAAAACTTCCGCAAGGGCATCGAGGCGCTTGCCGAAGAGCATATGGCCATCAAGATGGTGTGGCAGGATGTCAACGGTAAATCGATTGACATAAAGGTCGACCCAGCCGAGGTATTGAAGTAAAGTTGATGCGCTTCACCCTGAACTTTTAAACTTGTCGGCGCGTTGAAATTGCAAAGGACTAAAGGTCCGTCGTTCAACCGTTCAAATTTAAAAGTCAAGGGATAATGAAAGCACATGTTTCTATATTTAAATCAATGATACTCTTGGTCGTGGTGGCCATAGGAGCTATCATGCCGCTGTCGGTAACGGCACAGCTTAAGAATGCCAATTACAAGGCTCCCCGCAGCGCCGTGCGTGAAGTGCCTTACGGATTTACCGGTGTGGGGCCTGTGGTGGCAGGCAGTGTCGATTTCGACGCCATCCCCTCGAAAGCGCAGAAATTCCTCAAGAAGCACTGCAATGGCCATGCCGTGGTGAAATGCGAGAAGAAATATACCTCCGGCGATTTTGAGATAACCTTGGCCGACGGCATAGAAATGGAATTCGATGCCAAAGGCAATATCGTTGAAATCGAGGCGCCCGACAATTATTCGCTCTCACCGGCCCTGCTCAAAGCTGTGGTTCCTAAGAAGCTGTATAATCTTTTGTCTAACAATGGTTTTGACAGTAGCGTGGAAGCCGTGCAGCACGAGCGTGGTGGTTATCGTATGGAAGTGGCCGACCCGGTTTTCGAGCAACTGACTTACGATAATTCGGGCGTGCTCACTCTCATTGTCGACGACTGATCGATATTTCCTCATCATCAGAAAATCTTCAGAACCTATAACTATTCCGTCGGGAAGAAAGGCGTGCCATGGCGTGGACGCCTTATTCTCCGGCGGTTTGTTTGTTAGCGCGGAAATTCTTAATTTTGCCAACCCGAAAATTAATTATATAATCATTAAGAATAATGCCTGAAGTATCAAAACGTGGCACAGAGATGCCTGCATCTCCTATCCGACGGCTCGTGCCTCTGGCCAACAAAGCCAAAGCACGCGGCATCAAGGTATATCAGCTCAATATCGGTCAGCCCGACATACCCACCTCTCCGCAGGGACTGGCGGCGTTGCACAACATCGACCGCGATGTGCTGGAATACAGCCCATCGGAAGGACTTCTCTCGCTGAGGCAGAAATTGCAGAAATACTACAAGACCTATGACATCCGTGTGGATGTTGATGATATAATCGTGACCACCGGCGGTTCCGAGGCGGTGCTGTTCGCATTCATGGCGTGTCTCGACCCCGGTGATGAAATCATCGTACCCGAGCCTGCCTATGCCAACTATATGGCGTTCGCAATCTCTGCCGGCGCGAAAATCGTCACCATCCCTTCGAGCATAGACGAAGGCTTCGCGTTGCCTCCCCTTGAGAAATTCGAGGAACTGATTACCCCGCGTACCAAAGGCATACTCATCTGCAACCCCAACAACCCCACGGGATACCTTTATTCCATGAGAGAAATGCTGCAGCTGCGTGACCTCGTGAAGAAACACGACCTCTTCCTCTTCTCCGACGAGGTTTACCGCGAGTTCTGCTACACCGGCGCTCCCTATATATCGGCATTCCATCTTCCCGGCATCGAGGAGCAGGTGGTGCTTATCGACTCGGTGTCGAAACGCTATAACGAGTGCGGTATCCGTGTCGGCGCCCTCATCACCAAGCATCCCAAGCTCAAACAGAACATCATGAAGTTCTGCCAGGCGCGTCTGAGTCCGCCACTGATTGGCCAGATTGTCGCCGAGGCCTCAATCGACACACCGCGCGAGTATATGCTTGACACCTACAACGAGTATGTGGACCGCCGCAAATTCCTCATTGATGAACTCAACAAGATTCCGGGAGTCTACAGTCCCATTCCTATGGGCGCGTTCTACACCGTGGCACGCCTTCCGGTCGACGACGCTGATAAATTCTGCGCCTGGTGCCTCGATGAGTTCTCATACGAGGGCAAGACAGTGTTCATGGCTCCGGCATCGGGCTTCTATACCACTCCCGGCATGGGCCGCGACGAAGTGCGTATAGCATATGTGCTGAGCCGCGAAGACCTCAAGGATGCCATGGAGGTGCTTCGCAAGGCACTCGAGGCTTACAACAACCGCTGATTTTCACCAATAAACATATCCATACTACAAACCGGCGCTGTGTCAAAAGGCCGATTCTGACACAGCGCCGGTTATTTTTTTCGCTGATTTATATGGATGTTATGAGACGCCTTCTATTATTCCGTGGCGTAGCCATGTGCCTTTCAGAAGTCGCCACAGGAATATGGAGCCGCGGAAACAGAGTTCGATGCACATGGCGAGCCACACGCCGTTAAGCCCCATCGTGGGCGCCATGAGGGCGGCGATAGGCAGTCGCACCAGCCATATGCTGCCGAAGTTCATTGCCGCCGGCATCACGGTGTCGCCCACTCCTACCATGGCTCCGTAGGCCACGATTGAGGCGGCGAACATGGGTTCTGCCCATGCCTCGATGCGCAGAGCTGATGCGCCTAATGCCTGTATCTCGGTCACGGGTGAGAACAGTTCCATAACTGCCGGCGCGGCGAGCCACATGATTACTCCCATTACTGTCATCACCACCATACCGAGCCCCACGGTGAGATATGCGAACTGCCGGGCGAGGTCTTTGCGCCGGGCGCCATAGCTCTGACCCACGAGAGTAGTAGCCGCATCGCCAATTCCATAGCCAGGCATGTAGCAGAGCGCTTCGGCCGTGACGGCAAACGAGTTGGCGGCTATGGCCATCACGCCTAAAGGTGCCACTATCACAGTGACCATAATCTGTGCGCCACATATCACACCGTGCTCGAGTGTCATGGGTGCTGATACTTTCAGCGCGTTGCGAAGCACAACGCCGGTGGGAATGAAGTCGTGCCATCGGTTGGGCTCCTTTCTGCCGTTGTGTACCGCGTGGCGTCCGAAGATGGCTATATCCTTCTCACGCATGGTGGCATACCATATCATCAGCGAGGCCGATATTATTTCGGCACACACAGTGCCGAGTGCCGCTCCGAGTACACCGAGACCCATGCCGGGCATCGCAATGTCCATACCCCAAAGTTCGAGGCTGCGTGTAGGGAAGATGAAGAAGAAGTTGAACACCACATCGAGCACACACATGAGCACATTCACGCCTCCGGCCACCTTCATGTTGCCGGTGGCGCGGAGCACAGCGCCTCCCAGATAGTTGAGTGTCAGCAGCGGAAGCGCAGCCACGAAGACGGCGAAATACATCGACGCTCCGCTGCATACGGCTTCACCTTCGCCTCCGAGCCAGCGGGGGAGAGGGGCGGCTATTCCACAACCGATGAGGGCCATGATGCTGCCGAAAATCACAGCGAACAGCAATCCCTGCCTCAACACGGAGCGTGCGCCTTTATAGTCGGCCGCTCCCATGCGGTGTGCCACCTGAACCGAAAAACCTACGATGGCCGACGAGCATAGACCCCAGAAAAGCCAGAGACTTGTGCTCACCAGACCCACCGCCGCACTTTCGTCGGCGCCGAGATGACCCACCATGGCCGCGTCGATATATTGCATCATGATGCTCGAAAGCTGAGCCATGATGGCCGGCCACGAGAGCTGTGCTGTCAGCGCAAGTCGCTGACGGAAACTGAGCGGTGCTCCTGATTGTATGAGTTTCAGCAAGGTTTCGGGGTGTGAGTGTTTATATGATTGGTTTCGTCAGTCGCTGTTTCAGTTTCAGTGCGCTGTAAGTTGTCGGATACCCTCGATGAGACGCCGCAGGCCTTCGGCGAGAATGCTGCGCGGGCATGCGATGTTGAGACGGATGTATCCCGAGGTGCCGTACATGTCGCCGCAGTTCACCCACACCTTGGCCCGGTCGCGCAGTTTCTCTTCAAGTTCCTCGCTCGGTATGCCGAGCGCCCGTACATCCACCCATGGCAGATAGGTGGCTTCGAGAAGTGTCACGGGGCATTGCGGCAGGTGTGTGTGCAGCAGTTCGGCCGTCAGACGGTAGTTCTCCCACAGGTATTCCCGTAATTCGTTGAGCCAAGCCTCGCCCTGTGGGGTGTAGGCCGCTTTCAGAGCCTCAACCCCGAACGGGTTCACATCGCACACCTCGTTGATGTTGATGGCGCGGTCAACGGCGGCGCGCACTTCGGCATCGGGACAAACTATGTTGGCAATCTGCAGACCGGCGGTATTGAAGGCCTTCGACGGTGACAGGCACACCACCGCATCCGGATCGATAGGTCCGTAGGGTGTGTATGAGGT
This sequence comes from uncultured Muribaculaceae bacterium, assembly GCA_934555895.1. GTDB lineage: Bacteria > Bacteroidota > Bacteroidia > Bacteroidales > Muribaculaceae > UBA7173. The sequence continues at coordinate 7,458 of CAKTFH010000045.1, forward strand.
GCCTGGAGCGGTGAGTTCGCAGTGTATTTCGTCGGAAACCACTCTCACGTGGTGGATGTGGCACAGACGGGCTATCTCAGACAACTCGTCATGGGTCCATGTGCGTCCGGCCGGGTTGTGCGGGTTGCAGAGCAGCAGCATGGTCACCTGCGGACGCGAAAGCACGCGCTCGAGGTCGTCGAAATCTATGCGGTAGGTGAATCGTCCATCAGGCAGCTCAACCCTCCTCAGCGGGCTGTCGGCAATTTTGCATCCGTTGTTGCGTATCGACGAAAAAAAGCAGTTGTATACCGGTGTCATCACGGCTACTTCGTCGCCTGGTTTCGTCAGGGCCTTGATGATGGCCGAGATGGCAGGCACCACGCCTGAAGTGTAAATCACATTTTCGGCCTTGAATTCATATCCGTGCCGTGTGGCGAACCATCGGGTTAGTGCGTCGTAATACGTGTGGTCAACGAGCGTATAGCCGAATATGCCGTGGCTCACTCTGCGCTGCAGGGCTTCCTCCACTACCGGGGCAGTGCGGAAGTCCATGTCGGCTACCCAGAGGGGTATCACTTCTTGGTCGGCTGACGAATCCCATTTGTATGACCCGCTGCCGCGACGCTCTACTATTTCATCGAATCTGCTCATGGTGTGCTGCATCAACGGAGGTGAACGGCTTAGATTTCAGTCTCGATCACGCAGTCGGCAGGAGCCGGCACATTTTTGTCGATGATAACCTCACCGATCGAGAGCGCATGAAGGCTGCCTGTCGTGGGATTCTTCACGCTCACGATGGCCGAATTGACGGTGGCCTGCAGTTCGCTTTCCTCAAAGGCGAGGTCGCATTCGTCGCCCATGGTGCAGTCCTCGAGAATCAGCCCCTTGCAGTAGCACAGCGGCTGGGTGCCGTTGATGTGGCATCTCACAAGGTGGAGATTCTTGGAGTGCCATCCGAGATATTCGCCGTTGATTTCGGAATCGTAGACAGTCACGTTTTCTGTTTCCCAGAAGGCGTCTTTAGAGTTGATTTTTGAATTGCGTATCACCACGTTGCGGCAATACTGGAAAGAATAGTTGCCGTCCTGGGTGTAATTGTCGATTTCTATGTCGGCGCTATGCATGAATATATAGTCGGCGTTGGCCACATGCATATCGTTTAGCTTCACGTTGCGGCAGCTCCAGAGGGTTTCCTGTGCATCGGGTATGGTCACATCCTCAAGAACGAGGTTATCCATCTCGCGGAACATCTTGGGCGCTTCCACGCGGGTATGCTTCATCTCGAGGTTGCGCGAATACCAGAGTGCGGCGCGTGCACCGGGGGTGAAGACGCAGTCTATCACTTTGAAACCGTCGGTATGCCAGAAGGGGTATTTGCCTTCGAAAGTGCAGCGTTCAGCGAAAATATCGGCGGTGCGTTTCAGCGCGCTTTCGCCCACATGGAAGGTGCAGTCGGTCAGGTGCACATCCTTTACTGCAAACAATGCTCTTTCTCCCCCGAATTCCATCTTGTCAACCTGTTTCATAGCTATATTTATGTGTTGAATTAACTGATTTTGAGATTGCCGTAAGGCCCGCGGACTGTGATACCGTCGAATTTCCTGCCGACAGACCGCAAAATTACTCATTTCCCATTAAATGAAATTATTAAATATTATGAAATTATTTAGAAAGAATTTCTACATTTGTATTTTGTAACTGAATATGGCGCAACCCCTACTCTCAACTGGCAAGTGCAAAATTATCGATTTGTCGGAAGAAAACATTCTTGGGAGAGTCAAAATTTAGTT
>CAKTFH010000046.1 GCA_934555895.1 uncultured Muribaculaceae bacterium
CGAATAAAAATTGACTCCACCAAATTGTGAGCCAGCTATTTTCAGAAAATTTTTATGTCAAACTGTCAAACACCCGCGCCGCTAGGGCAACCCCTCCTCGGGAGAGTGAGGAGAACGCCTATAACGCTAACGAAATTTTGCACTTCGATTTTGAATCTTCACTAAGCGGTAACAGCCATGCATAGCACGTGCCGCACTTTCAACGTAATTTTACTGACTAATTTTGCGAAGTTTGTGTTTATTTAATTTTCAAAGGAGAGGCGAAATAAGTAATTTTGTGCAATTATTACATCCAACAGCACAAAATGAGACTGTTTACGACAGAAGAAATAAAAGCAATCGAACGCTATACCATGGAGACAGAGGGCATCTCCCACGCCGAGCTCATCGAAAGGATGGCCGACGGCGTGGCCGATGAAATCTGCTCCAGATGGCGCTCCGACAAACCTACCATAGTTTTCGCCGGCCCGGGCAACAACGGAGCCGACGCTCTGGCCTCCGCCCGCATACTCGCCGACCGGGGATTCCACCCAGATGTGTATCTGTTCAACATCGGCGGCGACAAGCTCACGGCCGAATGCGCCTCGCAGCGCGACCGCCTACTCCGTGAGCATCCCGAACTGAATGTCATCGAGGTGACCAACGCCTTCAACATGCCCCAGCTCAGCTCGGCGTATCTCGTGGTCGACGGTCTTTTCGGCTCAGGGCTCTACGAAGAGCTGCAGGGTGGCTTCAAGATGTTGGTGCAGAACATCAATGACGAGGGTCCCACCGTGGTGGCAATCGATCTTCCCTCTGGCATGTTCGGCGACTGGAACCCGCATATCGTAAACCGCAACACAATCCATGCCACACTCACACTGGCGGTGCAGTTCCCGAGGCTCTGCTTCTTCATCCCCGACAATGCCGAGCTTGTGGGCGAATGGAAAGTAATCGACATAGGCCTGGCGGTCGACCCGCGTCTGTCGTCCACAGCAAGCTTCTGCCTTGTGGAGCAACGCGATGTGCGCCTGCGCCTGCAGCGTCGTAAGAATTTTTGCTCCAAGGCCGATTTCGGGTCCGCCATCCTTTATGCCGGAGCCTACGGCATGGCGGGGGCTGCCGTGCTCGCATCCAAAGGGTGTCTCCGAGCCGGAGTGGGCAAGCTCACCGTGTGCGCGCCCAAATGCGCTTACGAGATACTGCAGACCACAGTGCCAGAGGCGCTTTACCGCCACAACCGTGGTGAGCTCCACATTGTGGATATGCATCCCGACCACTCGTTCACAGCTATCGGAGCAGGCCCCGGCATAGGCACAAACGAGCTTACCGTAAAGGCTCTTGAAAATTTTCTCGCCACAGCCAGCCAGCCGTTGGTGCTCGATGCCGACGCCCTCAACTGCATCGCCATCAAGCCACAGATGCTCAACTCCATTCCGGTGCTGAGCATCATCACTCCCCACGCCGGAGAGTTCGACCGTCTTTTCGGCTCGCAGCAGAGCAGCGAGGCACGCCTTCGCACTGCCATAGAGAAAGCACGCTACTACAACATTTTCATAGTGCTCAAAGGCCACTACACAGCCATCGTGCGCCCCGACGGAAAAGTCTATTTCAACGCCTCGGGCACACCGGCCATGGCTACAGCCGGCAGCGGCGATGTGCTTACCGGCATTATTCTGGCTATGCTCGCGCAAGGATATCCGCCAGAACTGGCTTCTATCATAGGCGTGTTCGTACATGGCATGGCAGGCGAGCTCGCCGAGGCCGAAGAGGGCCAGTATGGCGTCACGGCAGGCGACATAGCCGCCTTCACCGGCCGCGCTATCAAAAAAATCATGAGCTGACAATCTTTCCCCACACTATAAATAATCATGAAAACAGGAAATCAACTCCTCACACTGGTCGCCGTGGCATGTATGCTGGCTCCTTCACACGGCATGGCACAGACCGCCAAACGACTCTCTGCCACCAAAGCCAACGAATACGCCCTGGTCTACTCACTCCCGCTGACTCAGCTTATGGTCACGCTCGAATCGGAAACCACAGTGAAAGAGCCGGGAGAATTTTATAAATACGCAAAAAAATATCTTAATATATCGGACCCCATCACCGCCGAGAGCCGCACGGTGCGCCTCAAAAGCGCCCACATAGCCACACGTGGTATTGTGGATACAGACGAAACATACGCTGTACAGTTCAAAAACGGCACATCTCCCTATGTGCTGCTGGCCCCCAACGGCGTGCCCTTAGCCATCAACACCGACCGCACCTACAAGGCTCCAGGGTCTGACACTCCCCTGCCTGAGGCCGTGCCCGCTCCCCCTACCCCGCTTGAGACAGCCGCCGCCCGACAGGTGGTAAGCGAGGAGATGATGCAGAGCCAGAGCATAGCCAAACGCGCCGAGCTCGCCGCCACAGCTCTGTTTGACATACGCCAGACACGCAGCGAGCTCATAGCCGGACAGGCCGAGCAGACTCCCCCCGACGGCAAGTCGCTTCAGCTAATGCTCGACAATCTCGAAGCGCAGGAGCAGGCGTTAATGGCGATGTTTGTGGGCACTACCTCGGTTTCTACCGATGTAGCCACTTTCCAGCTCACCCCCGACGGCGACATTTCTAACATGGTTATAGCCCGCATCTCACCCCTCAACGGCATCGTAGATGCCTCTGACCTTTCGGGCGACCCTGTTTATCTCGACCTCAAGGTAACCCGCAAAGGCGAGATGCCTGTAAACGAGAAAGGAGTACAGCTGCCGATGCCCAAAGGCGGTGTGCCATATTGCATCCCCGGCGAGGCACAAGTGACAGTAAGCTGCGATGGCGAGGTGTTCGCCGAGCGCGACGAGGAGATGTCGCAGTTCGGCGTGGTATACGGACTTGCTCCAAACTCGTTCACCGACCGCAAGGCACCCATCTACGTAATCTACAATCCGGCCACAGGCGCCATCTCGGCCCAGGGACCCGCCAATGTTTCGGAATGATTAGTAACTGAGCAAATCTATTTGACAAACTCATATTATCGTGCTGCTGCAGGCCTCGCGCTTGAGCTGCACGATTTTTTTTACAAAGCTAACTCTCCCCGGCCCACATAATGCGGACCGGGGAGAGCGCCATATAGAGAATGAAGGTTAAAAGTCTGCTAAACAGCCGCAGGGTTATTCCTCTGTGTTCTTTTCGGCATACTCCTTGAGAAGTTTCTCCTGAACATCGCCGGGCACAAGCTCATAAGAGGAGAACTTGAGCGAGAATGAGGAACGGCCGCCGGTGATGGAGCTGAGCGCTGTCGAGTACGAAGCCATCTCTTTGAGAGGCACCTTGGCGCTGATCTTCTCAAAACCGTTTTCCGACGACATGCCCATGATGATGGCGCGGCGTCCCTGAAGGTCGCTCATCACATCGCCCATCACATCGGAGGGCACCATCACCTCTACATCATATACGGGCTCGAGCACCTTCGGGTTGGCGTTGCGGAAAGCCTCCGAGAAAGCGTTGCGGGCAGCCAGGCGGAACGAGATTTCATTTGAGTCGACCGGATGCATCTTGCCATCGTAGATGCACACACGCACATCGCGGGCATATGAGCCGGTGAGCGGGCCCTGCTCCATGCGGTCCATAAGACCCTTGACGATGGCAGGGATGAAACGTGCGTCGATGGCGCCGCCCACAATACAGTTGTGCACCACAAGTTTACCGCCCCACTGCAGGGGTATCTCCTGTGTGTCGCGCACACTCATCTTATATTCCTGATTACCGAAGCGGTAGGTGTCGGGCATAGGAGCATCCTCGCTGTAAGGCTCCACAATCAGATGCACCTCGCCGAACTGTCCGGCGCCGCCGCTCTGCTTTTTGTGGCGGTAGTCGGCACGCGCGGCCTTGGTGATGGTCTCGCGATAAGGTATGCGGGGTTCGTCGAAGATGATGGGGAGCTTGTCGTTGTTCTCCACGCGCCATTTGAGAGTGCGCAGATGGAACTCGCCCTGACCGCTGAGGATGGTCTGCTTGAGCTCCTGACTCTGCTCCACTTCCCATGTGGGGTCTTCCTCATGCATGCGTGTCAGAATCACTGAAAGCTTCTCCGAGTCGCTTTCAGTCACAGGACGGATGGCACGCTGGTACTTGGGAGCGGGATATTTGATAAAGTTGCTGAAGTGATAGTCGCAGCCCTTCTCGTCGAGAGTGTTGCCGGTGCGCACATCCTTAAGCTTCACGGTGGCGCCGATATCGCCCGCGCAGATCTTATCGACCGGAGTCTTGATCTGACCGCATACGCAATATATCTGAGCCAGACGCTCTTTGCCGCCGCGGGTCACGTTCTCGAGGTCGGCGCCTGCTGTGAGAGTGCCGCTCATCACCTTGAAATACTGCACCTCGCCGATATGGGGTTCAACAGTTGTCTTGAACATGAAGATGCTCAGCGGACCGTTGCTGTCGGGAGCCACCTCGCGGCCCTCGTCGTCGACGGGCACGGGCATATCCTTTACAAAAGGCACTACATTGCCGAGGAACTCCATCATGCGGCGCACACCCATATCCTTAAGGGCGCTGACGCAGAACACGGGATAGATCGACCTGTCAACCAGACCCTTGCGGATGCCTTCGCGCATCTCATCCTCCGAGAGGTGACCCTGGTCAAAGAATTTCTCCATGAGGGTCTCGTCGTTTTCAGCGGCAGCCTCTATGAGAGCCTGGTGCAGCTCCTTGGCCTTATCCATCTCTTCGGCAGGAATCTCCTCGATGGTGGGCACGCCACCTTCGGGGCCCCACGAATATTTCTTCATCAGAAGCACATCGATCATGGCGTTGAAGCCAGGACCTGACTGCAGTGGATACTGGATGGGAACTATCTTGTTGCCGAAAATCTCGCGCATCTGCTCAATAGTGTTCTCATAGTCAGCTTTTTCGCCGTCGAGCTGATTGACAGCGAAAATCACGGGCTTGTGCATGGCGGCTGTGGTGCGGAAAATGTTCTGAGTGCCCACTTCCACGCCATACTGTGCGTCGACCAGAATCACACCGGTATCGGTAACAGAAAGAGCCGTGATGGCATTGCCCACGAAGTCGTCGGCTCCCGGGCAATCGATTACATTCAATTTTTTGTTAAGGAATTCGGCGTAGAAAACCGTGGAAAAAACCGATGAGCCATACTCTTTTTCAACAGGGAAGTAGTCTGACACAGTGTTTTTAGCCTCTACAGTGCCGCGGCGTTTTATAACTCCACACTCGTAAAGCATAGCTTCGGCGAGTGTGGTTTTTCCCGAGCCTTTGCTACCGAGCAAGGCTATGTTTTTGATCTCATCTGTTTGGTAAACCTTCATGTTATCGAAAATTTAAAGTAAGAATTCCATGTCTTGTAAAAATCTCCGCTACCGATTGTCAACGGAAATTTTCGAAAAGCGAACGCAATTTAGCGATAAATACAATAACACCCATGAAAATTCACATGTTTCATAACATAACTTCAGAACACACCCCATCAGGGAGCGGCAGACATGGCCTCCCGGCTTTGCTTTTTTCTGAGCAGAGAATAATCTTTTCTACGACACGCCTTGTTAATAAGGATACAAAAGGACGCATATCAGACGCTGTCCGGTCGACTGCGACGCCCTTTATCCTCATTTATAATTAAAAACTTAAGATATTATGGATTTCAACGACCTGATCCGAAGCTCAAAAGTAGTGCTTGTAGAATTTTTTGCTACATGGTGTCCTCATTGCCAACGCATGATGCCCATTGTGGCACAGATCAAAGAATTGCTTGAAAATCAAGCTGAAGTGCATCAATTCGACATCGATAAAAATCAGGAACTTGCAGATGAACTGAAAGTGCAGTCGATCCCCACGTTTATTCTTTATAAAAACGGTAAGGAAATATGGCGTCAGAGCGGCGAAATGGAAGCCGAGACGCTTCTCGGGAAAATTCAAAGCGCTCTATGACAGACCACACCCTCCTTTCTGACTTTCTTACCGAGTTGGGAGTGCCCCATACCACAGAGTACTCCAACAACCGCTTCGCGTCGATGCCGTTCCAAAGTCTTTTCGGACTGCAGAAACTCCTGCAGGAATACTGCATCGACAGCGAAGCGATAACTCTTGCCGATAAATCGAGTCTGACTGAAATTCAGCCACCGTTTCTCGCCAAGATGCAGGAAGGGTTTGTAATTGTCACTGACATTAATCCGAAAAACGTATCATACCTCACCCAAGGCGAGCCGCAGACCCTTCCCACTCCCGATTTCGAGGATGTGTGGACCGGCATAGCGTTTGTGGCCCACCCGTCGGCCGGATGCATGGAGCCGAGCTACCGCGCCCACCGCACGGTGGAGATATTCTCGAAGGTAAAACGTATAGCCTTGATTATATGCACACTGGCGTTGCTCGCATATCTGGTGGTGGGCAACGGCATTTACAGCCATGTGTCGACAGTGCTCATCATGCTGCTCGACATGGCCGGCATCGTCCTGTCGTTCATGCTGCTGCAGAAGACACTGAAAATCAAGAACCGCCATGCCGACCGCTTCTGCGCCGTGCTACAGGAAGGGGGCTGCGACCATGTGCTTGAGGATAAGGCATCGTCGTTCTTCGGCATTTTCAGCTGGAGCGAGGTTGGACTTACCTATTTCACCGTGAGCCTGCTGTGTCTGCTTCTATTCCCTCAATACACCATGTATCTGGCCGCATGCAATGTGTGCTGCCTGCCGTTCACCTTCTGGAGCATATGGTATCAGAAATTCAGGGTCAAGACATGGTGCACCATGTGCGTGAGCGTGCAGTGCACACTATGGTTACTGTTTTTCTGCTATCTCGGGGGCGGATGGCTGCATGGTATTTTCCCTCTACGAATCGAATTTTTCGCACTTGCCGTAACATACGCCACCGTGTTGCTGGCCATCAACCGCCTCTCTACATATATGGCCAAGTTAACCGTCTCACCCGGCACCACTCAGTCATCTAACTTCTGACATCTGTATGAAATATGAAACACACACCCAAAATCATCAGCGACACTTTACCCGCCTGCGCACGCAAGCTTTCTCCGCTTGAAATGAACGCCATACATTTCGACCTTAGACGCACGCTCATCACCGCCGACATGCTTGAGCGTGAGCGAATCAATACCGGAACTCCAACAGCATCTCAACACTCAGTGGAATGAATTTCTACATCACCACAAACGATTTTTGAAATAATTCACACGGAATCATGATGCTAATCTCCCTAGTTTGACAGTTTGTTTTGTAACGAGTAGATATACAGACGGTTGCCGCGATAGCAATGTAGCTATACGGCAA
>CAKTFH010000047.1 GCA_934555895.1 uncultured Muribaculaceae bacterium
CGCGTTGGCGCCTGCCTGCGCCAGATTGTTCCGGTCTCTTTGGATCCCCGGAAGGTTCAAATTCAGTAAATTTAGTGCTTTCATGGAAAGCATGAGGGCGCCCGGTATCAGGATCAAGCCAATGCTCTGTCACCCAAATTGTCCAACTCCAAATCGCAGTCGAAGTATCTTTACCTGTTATCGCAAGAACAACATTGCCCTGAAGCATACTTTGGGAATTCACCTTGAACTTAACATAATAATTTCCATCAGTATGTTTAAACAAAGATACATCCGAAACCGCATTATAAACATCAGCCCATACAAGAACCGCCTGATGAGTATTATTCAATGGGATCCAGGGACTTTGAATTGCTTTGTTGTCATAGCCTACAAAAGTCGGAAGGTATTCATATGTCACACGAGTAGAAGTTTCTTGACTTGAAGGCAATGAACCACTACGCCCAGGGTTATAGGCAGCTACATTATCAGCACCATTTTTAATAGCATTTCCATAAACGGCAGGCAAAACATACCATCCTCCGCGGTCAACTACATAAGTGTTTGCAGTATTGCGACTAAGTCCACCCTCGCTTCCAAGATTAGAACATGTGGATAAATCCCAGGGATTACTTTCAGAATTGTTATCATAAGGATCAGAATCTTGCATATCACGATCACCCTTCCAATTAGATACAGCATGGTGAGCTGCAAAACGGAAACGCTTGATTTCACCATTTGCATTATCCGAACCTTCCCCTTTGAGAGCAGACCTATCCTCAATCCATTCTTCATTAGGAAGGTCTCTATTTTCTATGTAATAACCGGGGTCTTTTAAAATATCAGCAACGGGCCTGGTAATTGGCTCACCAACTTTTTGAGGACTCTCATACTGCTTGATCGGCTCATCACCATAACTGGCTTCCCAAGGGAGAAGCTCGATCCTGCTATGATTATTTGCTCTATAACGGTAACTTTTCACGTGGAAGTGAGCTTTTTCCTCAAATTTGTCAAACTCAGGATTCATCGGCGCATAGACAAAAATCATGTTTGCACTATCGTTCCATGCATGATCATTCCCATCCTCATCAGAGAAATGCTTGTTTATGGATAAATCAGTGTTGTGGTTGCCGATGACATCGAAGACATATACCCAGTTGTCGGCGGTGGAGGAGATGGTGTAGATGTATTCGTGGCCGGGGAGCCACTCGTCTACGCCGTTGGCCTTGATTTTACCGCGGAGGATCACGGTTTTCTTGTCTCCGAAATTGGGGTCATCGCGGGTGATTGTCACGATGATTTCGGCATTGTCGGGGATAGCCTGGGGTATGAGCATGAAGGTTTTCTCCGGCATCTTGCCATCAATGGAGATGTCGTGGGTATCATCACCCGGCTTGATTTCCTCTGATGTCTGCTTAAATGCGAAGGCGAAATCCTGAGAGTAGGCGGCATCACCGGTCTTCAGGTCGCGGTGATTGCTCCAGGCGATAGTGCCCTGCCAGGGGTCGGTGGGCTCGTCGGGGTTTGGGTCTACGGGGTTGTCTGCGTAGGTGTACACGCAGTCGGCGGTGCCGTAGACACCGGAAATCTTTATGTTGTCGATGGTGCCGTTGGCTACATCGCGGATGGCGAACTTGATTGCCGACAGGGCGTGGTGAAACTGCAGGGGCGCCTTTCCGGCATCGCTGCCGGCTTTGTTGCACTTGCTTGCGGCGATAAGGAGGTCGGTCTGCGCCTCGGCGTCCTTGTTTTTGCTATCGCCTGTGGAGGTCTTGGCAGAGTAGCTGAAGCTCATGGTGTTGTCGCCGAGAGCGAGGCTCTGGATACTGCTGTATTCAGCGGCGGGTGCCACGGCATGGAATGCCAGCACCTCCTCTATGGGCCAGTAGCGGGTTTTGTAGGGTTGCCAGGTGGTGTTGTCGCCGGTTACCTGCTTTGCCGTAGACCACTCGATGAACTCCTCTTCGGGGTTGTCGGCGAAGCGGGCATGCACAAGGAAATCCTTGTGGATGTTTATGAGGTCCTGCACGCTCTCCACCTGAAGGCCGCGCGAATGCACGCCCCCTTTGGGAGTGTCGGGCTGCGAGGTCTCGGGGTTGAAGCCCACCTCGTCGGCGTCGTAGGTGTGGAGATAGAGTTTCTCCTCACCCGACTCATCGCCGAGCAGCAGGGGTTCGTAGAGGGGCTTTGAGCCGCCTCGGGCAAGCTCGGGCAGAGGCTCGCCTTTGCTGACTGATGTGGCGAAGCTCACCACATCGGGGTTCACCGCCGTGGTGGAATCGCTTTCGAAATAATCGTCGACACAACCGCTAAGCATGACAAGCATCAGCGGAAGCACCGGAAATATATGGAGTATTTTCTTCAGGAAGCTGTTCATGATTATATATAGTGGTCTCAAGGAGTGAGAGAAAATTTACTATTCAAGATCGATGTGCACCTTGCCGCCGAACCGCCATTTATGCACAGAGACGCGGAACTCGAGCTCCTTCAGGTCGATTATGAACTGATAATCGTGGTTGCGCACAAGGGTATTGTAGAGCTCGCCTGTAGGCTGGCCATCGACATAGTCGCGCAGATATATCTTGCCTGAGAAGCGGTGCTTCTGCTCACCTTCGGCCGGGGTGCGGGTGGTCTCAAGGGTGACGGTGAAACTGAGCGGACCTCCGTCGGCTTCCGCCGGGCATGTGCGCTCAGGCAGATAGCTGATGAACTTGCCGTTTTCCGTAGACCTGCGGAATTCGGGCCGATACAGCTCCGTATCCGAAGAAATATAATACGGATTGAAGCAGCCGTCGACGAGGAGGTCTTTGGTTTTGGCCACAGTGCTTGCGCCTGTGGGCAGAGTGTTGGCTACCGAGGTATATGAGGCCTGGTCGGGCACCACACTCACGATTCTGAAATCGGAAGCGATATCCTCATGGAGCTCCACCGAAATCTTGGGCACGGAGCGGAGCAGCACAAGCTCGTCGGGCACCACGTTGGCATCCTGCTCGGCATCGGCTTTGGTAGGCTGTAGCTTGAAGTCAGTCACACTCACCACACCCCACATGGGGATGAGGCCCTGGGTGTAGAGCTCGGTGATGCTGTAGGGATTGTCGCCGAAAGGATATGTGTCGGGGGTACGGGCGGCGGGATAGTTGGCCAGGGCCACCACGCGGCCGGTGAGGGAATATGTCTGGCCGTCGGGGTTGAGGATAGCAACACGGCCCGGTTCGGTGATTTTTGCAGTGTATACTACTGAGCCTGAAGGTGTGGCTGTGCCGCGCTCGGGGAGGAGTTCTATAGTGATGCCATTGGCAATAAGATAGAAGCGCAGCGAGCCGATTACGGTCTCGCTCGGGAGCGCAGCCTCAGGGTCGTAAGGGTCTCCCCATGTGTTGGCTCTGGCTGCGGGGCTGCGCCGCGGGCGCTCCACCGTCTGCGATTCAGTGCGGAGTGTGATTTTCAGGCTGCATTCTCCCGGCACGGGTGCAGCGGGCGGTGCGGGCTCATCGACAGCCGTCGACGAGCACCCCGTCAGGAGCAGGCTAAGAGCCAGAAGTATGTAGTGAAATATCTTCATCTGAATGTTAAAGTGTGTGTCGTTGTGTGTGTTTAAAGAGAGATGTTTTCTATGCGTTTGCTCCACGAGAGGAGGTTGATGCGTATGTCGCAGTAAGCCCACTGGTCGCCCTTGAGCAGGAAGTCGAGGTGGTAGTCGTACTCGCGGTCGAGATATTCCTGCGGGGCATAGTTGGCGAGCTCGTAGGCTGTGCGGCCCTCCGAAAGGAGGTGGGTGAGGTTCATCTCGGCCACTGTCTTGCCGCTCTCGCGATGGGTGATGCGGAGCACGGCGCCCTTGGAGGCGTTAGCGGGATCGATAGCGAGGCGGTTGAACATCACATTATAATGTGCCGTGCGCTGCAGCACTGCGGCCTTCGACTCAGGGCGTCCCTGGTCGGGCTGCACACCGTTTTCGTCGAAGCGTGTTGTCCAGCTCTCATATGGAGTGTAGAGCAGTGTGGGGCCGTCGAGCACCTCGTTGTCGTGGCCGAGTGAACCGTTGGCCTCTACTATCTCCACGGCATAGTCCTGATGGAACATGTTGTCGGGGTCGTCGATCTGGCGCAGGGTGAGGTCGAGATGCTTTGTGTCGCGCACCATCGACACCGTGGCGTAGGTGGCCATGTTGTCGGTCACGGTCACCAATTGGTCCTCCAGGGGGTATACCGAGTAGGGGCGTGCGGTAGTGTGCATCGGAGGCACATCGCGGCCGTCGTCGGGAGTGTAGCTCATCACCTTGAGGGTGTGCCAGAGTATGTCGAGGCCATCCGGGCCGTGCTCCACGGGGTAAAGGTCGGTGCCCTCCACGGGCGAGGCGGCATGGTCGAGGTGAATCTTGAGGTCGGTGGCCGAGGGACCCTCCTCGCGGCGGTATTTTGCGCCGGGGGCGGCCAGGGCGTCATCCCAGTCCTTGTGCATGGCCACAGCCAGCAGGCGGTAACGGCCGGGGGCGAGCTCGCCGGGGTTGAAGTGGATGGTGTAGCCGTAGTTTCTCAGCGGGGTGAAGTCGGCGGCGTTGCTCACCGAGCGCTCGGCAACCTTGTGGCCCTGCTCGTCGTAGACATAGAGCTTCACATGGCCCACATGATCGCGGAACATGTCGGCTCGCTGTGTATTGTAATCGTAGACAAACCGCACATACAGGCCGGTGGGGCAATCGGTCACATCGTCCTCGATCATGGTGCACGAGGTGGCCGCGCCGCCGAGGGCCATGGCAGCCACCGCGGCTACTGCAGAGAGTATGTTATGAAAGAAACGGTTCATATCTGTGTCTTTCCAATGTTTACGTTTAATGATGTTTGTCACCCGGTGAGAGGTGGATTTCTGTATATTCTGTATATATTGTAGAGCCCGCCGCAAGGGGGTGCCCTCGTTGATTGCGATTATAAGGAGCGTGGGCTGAACGGACAGAGCCTATGGCCCGCGCTGTGTGGCCGCCGCACAGGGTGGCTGTGCCGTTGGCCTTCCGGAAAGAGAGCCGGAGAGATAGAGGGTGGAGAGAAGAGATTTTAAGAAAATCCGCTGCCGCCTGCCGCAAGCCTTGTGACAGGCGGCAACGAATCAGAGAGTGTGTGTTTGGATGGGAACCGTAGCCGGTTTCCGGTTATTTCACCGGGAGAGGCCGAGGCCTCCCCTCGATGAAAATATCAGTAACTTTAGAGTTCGATGTTCTGCACGCGCTTAGCCCAGGCAAGAAGGTTGACATTGAACGAAAGCCATTTCTCAACTTCATTGTTATCATCGGGCTTATTGTTAAGCTCAAGATTGCCGATAACAGGCTCACCAAGCTTATTGATGGAAGTAACCTCAAGGTCGTACCAGTTGTTACGTACCATACCGTAGCGGCCGAGATAGTTCTGATTTGCAGTTTCACCGGTACCATAAGCTGTCTCGGTGGTAAGCTGATTGCTACCGCTGGGAGTCCAGGGCGTCAGGTCGTCACCGAAGTGCTTGATCATGACAGCGTAGTAAGAAACACCGTTTTTGTAATATGTGATTCCGTTCTCGGCATTGATGTTGGCGAGCTGAACAGCCGAGATAGTATTGTTGATGGGATAGTCAGTCCCGTCAATTGTGATTGTCTTAAATGTAGGCATTGCGAGAATCAGCTTACCGTCAGTGGTTTCAGTCCAGTTAACATCAACATAATCCGTAATGTTATCCGTGGTGATAACGATATTATAGGCCTTATCCGCAGGAAGCTGCTCTTTGATAGCCTGTGCTACCAACGGCAACAGAGCCTTGATGAGGTGGCTCTGGGCTTTTGCCTTTTCGTCGTAGAAAAGTCCGTTGACAACGTAGATGCCATCCTCACCTTCCTTGGTCTTGAAAGTAACCTTGAGAAGAGCGCGGGTTGTGTGCTCATAATCCATATCTGCTACAGGGAAGGTGTTCTCGTGGCAATACTGAGGATTGGCAGCGCCGGTAGCGCCCCAGACAGTTACTGCATCTTCATTAGATGCAAAAGAGAGGTTGCCGAAGTTTGCATCGGCAGGAACAGTACACCAATATGTGCGGAACAACTGAGTGAAGGGCTGGATTGCAGTCTGACCGATAGGATTGTGGCCTGCGAATCGGTAAGCATTGGTAGTGACACCCGCAGCCTTATAGGTCATATAAGTCAAGTCGCTACCCATGTTGCGAACCACGTAAGATCCATCTTTGGTATTGTCGAGAATCCACTCTGTCTTCTCCACATTAAGAGAGTGAGGGCCGGATACGGCACTGTTTGAAAGAGTAACCTTGGCAACGGCACGCTCTACGAAGAACGAAGCTGCAGGAGCTGCCTCAGCCTCAGCCTCGGTAGGATAGAGCACATTCTGCGAAAGGCCGAAGTAAACCAGAGTCTGCACACCATCTGCAGTAGGCTGTGCGAAGCCACCCTGATTGACCGACACAGGTGCATTGGTCATGAAAAAGTTTGTAGCATTTTCACCTACTCCGGGAGTGTAGAGATTGTCTTTGGAAGTGTAAGCTACGATATCGCTGAATTTTGTGGTAGATGCGACAGTGTTGCCAGCTATAGAAAGAGTTGAGAATTTACCGCCATCCCCGATTGTTCCTGTTGCGACATTGTCGTAGTTTAGCATTACCAGGCCATAAAGATTAGTATTGTCAGCAATACCCTGCACTTTTACAGTCTTACGGTAAGAAGTGGTGATGTTGCCGGCAGGTGTCTGATTGGTACCGGGGTAAGCAGTTCCGAGTGTGGCGAGGCTATATGCGGAGTGGAATACAGCATCAGCCTCTGGAGCAGCAGCATCCTTTGTGAAAAGAAGAAGCATGTTGTTGCTGTTTACAGCATATTCGTTTGCGGTACCGTCGTCGAAGTTATCGTTGGCACGGCCACCTCCTACGGGTGTTGTAGGCAGGTTTATGCCCACAGTGATATAACCGCTACCGTCGGCTGTCACATTTCCGCCATTGTTTCCGCCTTCGCCGGGGCCCTGGATGGGCTCGTCGGAGGAGCAAGCGGTGAACATGGCCGGAGACTGTCTAACAACCAAAGTTAGGCAGTCTCTATTTTATACATAAAATCAGAAGATTTAGGCTGCATTTGCCAC
>CAKTFH010000048.1 GCA_934555895.1 uncultured Muribaculaceae bacterium
AGGGTTAGAGCAATTTTGGCTCATGGGGTCAAATAAACCTGGCCGCAGGGGGCATTCAGGCTTGGGTTTTCCAGGGAGTTGTGGGAAAAGAACATCATTGGAGGACGACCCTGATGAAAAGGCTGTTTATTGTAGTCGAAGGGCAGACTGAGGAGGCATTCGTAAAGGAGTTGATGATGCCGTACTTCATGCAGAACGGTATATATGATGTGCGCCCTGTACTTATTCAGACAAGCAAAGGTCACAAGGGCGGTTTTGTCAATTACGATCATCTCAGGAATGATTTGCACCGATTGTTGAAATCGCAGGGAAAGGATGTGGTTGTGACCACGTTCGTTGATTTTTTCAGATGCCCGGAATTACCGATGCAGAAGGATATCGATGCACTTCCGTCGCACTATCGGAAAGTTGAGGCGATGGAAAACAGTATAGCCGCCGATATAAATGACAGGCGGTTCATTCCATACATCCAGCTGCATGAATTTGAGGCGTTGCTGTTTTCCTCTGTGAATGGATTTGAACTGTATTTTGACGATAAAATTTCAAAGGAGATACAGGGCATTGTCGATTCATATGATAATCCGGAAGATATCAACAGTTCCCCCGAAACAGCGCCTTCGAAAAGATTACTCCGGATTATACCGGAATATGACAAAGTATTATTCGGGAATATTATAGCCTTGGAAATCGGATTGCCTGTCATTCTCGAAAAATGCCCGAGATTCCGGGCATGGACCGATATGCTCATCGGCCGATGTCGTGAATGACGGGATTAGGATATGGATTGGCGTGAGCGGTATTCGTTGGGAGTGCAGCCGACGGTTTTCTTGAACGCGCGGCTGAAATACTGCGGATACTGATAGCCGAGGGCATAAGCGATTTCGCTGATGTTTTTGCCGGGTTCGGCGAGCATATCTTTGGCTGTTTCCATGATTTTCTGCTGAACGTATTCCTGCGCCGATTTTCCGGTCTCTTTTTTGATGAGGTCTCCGAAGTAGTTGGCCGACAGATGCAGCTGTTCGGCAAAATATGCTACTGACGGTGTGCCGTACACCCGCGGACTGTCGGTTGTGAAATACCCGTCGAGCAGTTCCTCAAAGCGGGTGAGGAGGTCTTTGTTGGCTTTTTTACGGGTGATGAACTGGCGTTCGTAGAAGCGGTCGCAGTAGTTCAACAACAGTTCGATGGCTGATGCTATGATTGTGTTGCTGAATTTGTCAGTGCCTCTGTTTATTTCGTCGTCGATTTTTTTCAGACAGTCGATTATGGTTTCGCGTTCCTGTAGCGACAGATGCAGTGCCTCGCTAACATTGTAGGAGAAAAACGTGTAGTCTTTCATGTGCCGTCCGAGTTGTGTGCCGCGCAGCAGTTCGGGGCTGAAGTAGAGGCACCAGCCCTTGGCCTGGTATGTGGAACCGTCGGCAGGATAGCCGAAGACCTGCCCCGGCGACACAAACACGAGAGTGTTTTCCTGATAATCGTACTCCTTGCGCCCGTATTTCAGATAGTCGGCGCACTTCACATCTTTCAGGAATACGACATAGAGATCGATGTTTTTAAGGCAGTTGGGTATGGGTTGCCTGATTTGCGAACCTTCGAACACATTGACCAGGGGATGCCGGTCGGGCAGTCCCCACATTGTGTTGTAATCACTCACCGTGGCTATTTTTCGTATTTTATCCATAAGTGGTCGGTGCTAATCTCTTGCTGAGTGCAAAAATAGCATATTTCCGCCATAATCCGCGATAATCGGTAAAAGTTATAATTCATTCTGTAATAAGGATAACGGCGACAAGGCCGATGCGGGGTAATTTTGCACTGTCAATAAGAGAATGATATGAAGGCGAACCCTGAAAACATACAAGGTGTCATCACGGTGGATATGTTCAACAAACTCACGGGGCAGGAGACGCTGCATCCGCTGGTGAGTATCGCCCACCTGTCGGGTGACAGGTTAGGCGAGGACCTGCGAATGCCGTGCAGCTTCTACGCCCTCCTCTGCCGGTCTGATGAGGTGGGTAAACATGCCTCGCTGCGGATGGTCAGACCGGGGGAGATGTTCGAGATTCCGTTGGCCTGCCATTGTGCGTCGAAAGGCTATGAGGGTGTGATATTTCATCCCGACCTGCTGTGCGACACACCGCTTGAGCGGCATATCGCCGACTATCCTACCCGATGCAGCTGTCACGGAACTTTGACCGAACAGGAACAGCGAACAATCGAGGATTGTCTGGCTGAAATAGACAAGGAGTTGCATCATTCCATCGACAGGCACAGCGGCACAATCATTGTGTCGCAGATTGAGTTGCTGCTGAATTACTGCACAAGGTTTTGCAGCTGTGATGATTCAAACCAATGAAAGAAAAACATATGAAAAAGGGAGTTTTAACAGCCGGCGCTCTGGCAATTGTGGCCGGAGCCGTGATAGCATACAGCAGGACATCGGGAAACGGCAACGCGTCGGAAAAGGTCGCCGGAGCCAAGACCGAGCAGACTAAGAAATCCGTTGCCAAACCGGGCGACGGGAAAACGCTGGTGGTTTATTTCTCGGTGCCCGAGACTGACGGGGTGGATGCATCGTCGGGAGCAAGCCGTGTGGTTTCCGACGGCAAGGTGATGGGTAACACCCGCTATGTGGCCGACATAATCAGCGGAGCTACAGGCGGCGACCTTTTCGAGATAAAGACTGTGCGTGCCTATCCCGGCTCGCATAAGGCGCTGATAGATGCCGCTAAAGTCGAAATTGACAGTAAAGCACGGCCTAAACTGGCCACACATATCAAGAATCTCGACGATTACAGCGTGGTGTTTGTGGGATTTCCCAACTGGTGGTATGACATGCCTATGCCGCTCTATACGTTCTTTGAGGAGTATGATTTCAGCGGCAAGACCGTGATACCTTTCTGCACCCACGGCGGCAGCCGCTTCTCCGGCGCAATCAAGACCATCAGAGATCTTGAGCCCGAAGCCACGGTACTCGACGGCTATGCCATAGCCCGCGACAATGTGCCCGGGTCGAAAGATGGGTTGCTCAGATGGCTGGATAAAATCGGATATGTGAAGCACTGAAACCGTAATACCCGGCTCGGTGTGGAGTTATGAGGAGCGGGCAGGCCTCCCGGATGGGTGGCCTGTTTTTTTCTTGCGCTTGCGATAAAATCAGTTAAATTTAAACACTCTCTGTCGAACCGTAGAAGTATGAGGCGGTGGCGCAGCCGTCGATGAGAAAGTCGGAGCCGGTAATGAAAGCCCCCTGCGGGCGCATGAGCAGTTCGGCCACGTTTGCGACTTCATCGGCTGTGCCCGGCCTTCCTGCGGGGCATTTGGCTGCATTTCTCGCGTCTGTTCAAGAAGGTGGCCGGTGTATCGCCGGTGGAATACCGTCAGCGGTTCCCTCTTTAGTTGATTGGCAAAAAATACGCTGCCGCCCGTTGATGGCGGACGGCAGTGTCAGTTCAATTATAGATGTATTTTAGAATCAAATCTTGCGGCTTGGGGCAGCGGGTCACTGCTTTAGCCAGGCTTTAATCTGGTCGGGCTTGGCGGGGAGGCGCAGGCCGGTCTTCCAGTTGAGGTCGGGATAGCCTTTCCTGAGGGTGGCGTCGGCCTCCGACATGGGGCTCTCATAGCTCGTGCAGAACGGGTAGATGACCTTGCCTTTGAGTTCCTTGCGGTAATTGTCGAGGAATGTGCGGATTATAGCCGGTTCCTCGTGCCACCAGATGGGGAAACCGACGAAAACGGTGTCGACATCGGCGAAATTGACATCAACCGGCTTGATGGCCGGACGCAACGACTGGTTGAGGTGTTCCTGTGTGCAGCGGCTCTGCTCGTTTTCCCAGTTTACATCCTCCGATGTGTATGGTTGCTGGGGCATCAGGCGTATGGTTTGGGCTCCTGTGACAGCGGCAATCTCCTTGGCGGCAAGTTCGGTGTTGCCCGAGTGGGTGAAATAGATAATTACAGCTTTCATTTCATATTTGTCTTTAAGCTGTCCGGCCGCGTTGTCGGTAGTCTTTGAAACGCATGCGTTGAGCGACAGCACGCAAGCCAGAGCGGCGATTATTGTACGATATATCTTCATAGTCGGTTGTTTTTATAGGTTCTTGCCGAAGAAATCGGTGAGCTTGTCCGTTACCTGTGCCACATATTCGGGTACGTAATATGTCTGGATGTGGGTTGCGCCGGGGATGAGGTATAGCTCTCTGTAGGGTGCCGATGTGGCGTTGCTCAGGCACTGTTCCGACATATAGAGGGTGTCGGCGTTGCCGCCCGCGATCATCAGCAGCGGCACGTTCACGAGCTGCATGTCTTCAGATGCGTCCCAGCCCATGAGGTCTACAAGGCTGCTCTTTGTGTAGCGGAAGGTGGAGTTGGGGTGCGCGTAGTTGACGATGTAATAGTTGTATCCGGCGCGGTAGAGGTCGAAGGGGAGTTTTGCGGCCTGCTCGGGGGTGACGCCGCTCATGTCGCCTACATATTCGATTTCACCGCCCTCGGCCTCTTTCTGGCGTGCTGCGCAGGCGTCGGCCAGGCGCTCCTGCACGGTGTTGATTTGCGAGTCGAGAAAACCGTTGCGGCGCACGAGTCCCGAGTTGAAAAGGCTGAGTGTGGCCACGGCCTTGAAGCGCTTGTCGGTCTGTGCGGCTTTGGCGGTGTAACCTCCGCCTCCGCAGATGCCGAGCACCCCCATTCGCGAAGGGTCGACGCCGGGATATGTGGCGAGTATGTCGGCTGCGCGGTGGATATCCTCCACGCGGTTTGCCGGCTTGTCGGTGTTGCGGGGCTCACCTCCGCTGGCGCCTTGGTAGGCGGCGTCGAAAGCAAGCGTGATGTAGCCCTTGCCTGCCATAATCTGGGCATAGTTGCCGGCTACCTGCTCTTTGGTTCCGCCATTGGGATGGGCCACCACAAGGGCGGGATATTTCTTCGCAGGGTCGTAACCGGCGGGAGTATATACATTGGCGGCGATGCGGATGCCGTTGAGGTCGTAGGCGATAGGATGGATGTTGACCTTTCCGGGCTCATTGGCCACGATTGCGTTGTCGTACACGAGGCCGTAGGGGTTGCCCTTGTAGGCGAGTACATCTTCCACGGCTACATTTTCAAAGATGGTTTTATTGTTCATTTTGTCTGTGTTTTGGGCCGGTGCCTCACATGTGCAGACCATTGCCAGGACCGCGGCACCGAAAATATGTTTGTTGACTGTATTGATCATGATTATTTGCTGTTGAGTGTGTATCCGGTGTGCACTTCATCTAACACATCTTCACTCGGCGAAGTTGTGGAACATGATGCGATAACCGAAAAAATGGGAACAGATACCGCCAATATTACAAGTCGGAATCTCATGCCGCGTCAGTCTTTGGAAGCTTTGTGGAAACGGTAGCGGAGCCAGACTATGCCGTTGTCGACGGTTTCGGATGAAATGAACTGCAACGACTGACCTTCGGCAGGGTGTTCGTCGGACGCGCCGAGATATTCGAAAACCGACGGGGCGGTGGTGAGCCCGTCTATTCCGGGATATATCACAAGGCTCAGTTCATCTATAAGGCCGGCTGCAAGCATGGCGCCGTTTATGATGCCTCCACCCTGCAGGGATATCCTTTTTACATCGAAATATTGGTAAAGTGTTGTCATGGCCTCGTGCAATGCCGTCGGATTAGAGAGCACGATGTAGGAGATGCCTTTCTCTTCGAGCATGGCAAGATAATCGTCGGTGGCATTCGTGCCGAGAATGGTCACGATGTTGTCGCCGCGGAACCTGGTCGATGTGTAGTAGATGTCGGCGTCGGGATCAACGGTGATAAAAAGCCGCGAGGAATCGCGCTTTCCGATGTGTATTTTCCCCGGTTTGGGATGCGAGGCCGTTTTCGGCATGAATTTAAACGGGAATGCTTCCCGGGTTGTGGACTTGCCGAACATCCAGGCATCGGTGCCGAGTTGTTTCCCTAAGGAGGCGTATGTCTTGAACATTTCGGCAGACGGGGTGCCGTCGAACGGCTGTGTCCAGCGCGAGGGAAGGAGCCTTCCGTCGACCGAACTCATGATATGGCATATTACTTCAGGTTTCATTTGCTTTCTTAATTTTCTGGTTTTAATATTTTTGAGCCGCCGAACACCTCGCTCATGGGCATGGAGTTGAGTGTGCTGTCGATACGTGCGATTTCTTCGGGTGAAAGTTTCACATCGGGGGCGCCGGCGTTCTCCTTGAGTCGGCATAGATGGCGGGTGCCGGGGATGGGCACAATCCACGGTTTCTTGCAGAGCATCCAGGCGAGGGAAATCTGTGATGGTGTGGCGTGCTTTTTATCGGCAAGTGTCATAATGAAGTCCATGAGCTCACGGTTTTTATCAAAACTTTCCTTGCTGAACTGAGGCATGGCGGCGCGGTAGTCGGAATGAGGGTCGAACCGATACGATTTGTCGTAATTGTTGGTGAGCAGACCGTTGGCAAGCGGTGAGAAAGCCACGAAGCCGATGCCGAGCAGTTCCTCATTGGCGTGAGGGTCGTCGGCAGTACCGTAGATTTCGGCGGTGTCGAAAAAAGTGAGCGGCTATCCGGCCAATTACTGGATAAACCGCTACACATCGCTCGACATCGCCCGACTCCTGCGCGACAAGCGCCTGACATTTGTACAGATTTCAGATATGTTCTGAAGATTCAAAATCGAAGTGCAAAATTTCGTTAGCGTTATAGGCGTTCTCCTCACTCTCCCGAGGAGGGGTTGCCC
>CAKTFH010000049.1 GCA_934555895.1 uncultured Muribaculaceae bacterium
ATCCATATTTAAAATTTAATGGCAAAGTTAGAGTCTATATCGACAGGTTTCAATACGCTATCGTGGACGGTTGTACGGCCAAACTCTTCTGGGGTCAAAAACAAATTATTTTCAGGGGTCAAATAAACCTTGGCCGCAGGGGGCATTCAGGCTTGGGTTTTCCATCAATCACCCGGCAATGTTCGGAATCCCACACGCATGGCTTCAACGAAAGACCGAGCGACACATAACGAACCTGCCGATGGTGCGACAGCGAAATTTTTAGAAGCGCAGTCCCGTCCGATTTCAGACGGCGACCATCGAGATAGAGTTTTAAATTTGCCATTGCCAAAAGACCCGACACGCAATGTACAAACTTTTGTGCAAACATGGCGAAACCGAGGGAAACGCGATGAAACACTTTGAAACACTTTTGTGTCGTTTTTTTTGACGAGAAGCGGCCAACTCAAGACCGAGGCCAAAAGAAAGACCTGCAAATCTATTACGTTGATTTGCAAGTCTTTCGGAGGTGGTGCCAACGGGAATCGAACCAGTGACACAAGGATTTTCAGTCCTTTGCTCTACCAACTGAGCTATGGCACCATCATCGACATCGGGAAGGATGTCTGCCGGCGGTGAAAGCCGATTTTAATCATCGCTTTTCCTTTTCAGCGATGCAAAGGTACGCACTAATTTTGGATTGTGCAAGTCTTCGTGAAAAAATATTCCGATAAATTTAACAGAGATTGTGTTGCCGGATGTGTTACCTTGCAGGTATACAGCTGAATATGCTTAATGATGTTTGCCGACGGATATCCGGATATAAGATTATATGCAATGCCCCGCAAGTCGTGTTCCTTCTTGACTTGCGGGGCACCATATGTTTTAGCCTATTGTTTCCTTATGTCGTGTTATTCGGTTGCAGGACGGGTGTAATTGTCTTTTTCGCAGCGCTTTGTCATTTTCTCGATGCGGGCTTTGGTTTCAGGATGCGACGAAAACATCTTCTGCATATAGGAGCTTTGGGCCTGCTCGCCTTCTAGTGACTGGAGTTTTTCAAAAGCCATCACCATGCCCCATGGATTTTTGCCTTTGGATACAAGGAAGTCGTAGCCGCAGTCATCGGCTTCGTTCTCCTGCTTTTGCGAGTATTTGGCGTTGATGAGCGACTGTGTGAGACCTCCAAGTTGCGATTCGGTCAATGCGGCGGCTTTGCCTCCGGTTGATGCAACGCCGTCTTTCAGCGCGTCGGTAAGAAGCTGGGTGCGGAATGCATTCTTGGAGTGATGCTTGAGCACATGGCCAATCTCATGACCTATCACGCCAAGGAGCTCGTCATCGTTCATGAGGTCCATCAGTGCGGCAAACACTCGCACACTGCCGTCAGGGCAAGCGAATGCGTTTACATCCACCACATTGTATACCTTGAAATTCAGAGGAATGCCGTCTGCATCGGTTATACCGTCGGTGAGTTTGCGCAAGCGCATGGTATAGGGGTTGTCTTCAGGAAGAACTGGATTGTTTTTGTCCATCCAGTCGACTGACTCTTTGACATACGAGGCCATCTGCTCGTCGGTGAGAGTTACAGCTTTCACTGCCTTTGCTGCGCCGCTTACGGCTTTCTTAAGGTTGAACTGTGCCGATACCGAGAGAGATACGGCGATAAATGCGGCTAATGTCAGAATTTTTGCAATTGATTTTTTCATTTGTTCTTATTGATTGAGTATACTTTTTCTAAGCACCACAGGTGCGCCGAGCATCCCGGGCGCCACTTTCACCTGCAGGCATTCTCCTGGCCGATGTGCTCCTGCCTGACGCGCGGTTAATGATATCTTAACTATATATCCGCTCTCTTCCAACCTCATATCAGCATAATATGTGCGGTAAGTCTCGCCTGATGCCACATAGCGGCGTCCGACGCGGTGGGTGCGTTGACGGTCGGTATAATATTTTCGTTCAAGAGTGGCAGCGGCAGCTGTTGCTTTGCTTCCGTCGGCTCCGGCGTAGTTCACGGCATAGTATACGCCGACCAGTGTCGGTGCTGTGGCGGTCAGCCACAACGCAAAGCGCAGAAGCCGCGACTGGCAGGAGATGCATCGCAGGTCTTTACCCGAAAGCGCTATGGCAATGGGAACGGCTATGGCCAAAGCGCCTGAAACGACGATCCAGATACTGACAAGAGTGAGACTATGCAGCGCCATACCTGTGCCTGCTCCAGCCAGAGCAATGAATATTATCAGGATTCTGATGATATTTCCTGTCAGACTTGCTTTCATATCGTTGCAGTGCGATACCATTGTGCGATTGTGCCGCAAAAGTACGAAAAAAGAATCAATATATGTGGTCTTCGTCGTTAAGCTCTTTGGCTGTGATGGCTGGTGAAGTCATTTTATGCCATACATATGCTATGTAGCCGATCACAACTGGAAGAAGCACGGTTACCCATGTCATGGTCGTGAGAGTGAATTCACTCGACGAAGCGTTGGTGATGAAGAGCGAACTTTGCGGGTGAGTGGTGGAGGGAAGAAAGGCGGTGTTGTTGTATCCGCCGATACACAGCAGCCCGGTGACTGCGATCACTGTGCCTGCTCCCGCATACCAGAAGCCGCTTTTGAAACCTTTGTCGAAAGCTCCGCGTATCATGCCGTAAAGCACCATAATCACACCTATAAGAAATGCGGCTCCGACCCACCACAGGTCGAAGAGGTTGAAGAAATACTTGTTGGGAACGGCCACTATCTGTCCGTCGGGCATCATGCTGTAGCCAGGAGCCATGAACAGCGCGAAGAGGAAGCTCAGGAAAAGGAGCACAAACATTGTGCCGTTGATGAGCACTCGCATGCGGAGTCGATGATCGAACTCTGCTTCACGGGGAGCCTTTACATTAGCGATGAAGAAAAGCGATGCTTCGGTGCGCGCCAGGAAATAGACAGAGAATCCGAGCAGTAGGGTGGGAATGGAGAAAATCTGGTTGAAGCCGTGCGCTACGTTCCAAGTGGAGATCACCGGGGCGGACTGATTGAGGATGCCGGCGCGGGTCACTTCGAAATCAGCTCCGAAAAACTGCATGCCCACGGCCACCCCCAGCAGCACGCAACCCACCAGACCGTTGAACCACAGAAATGCATCGTAGGTGGCTGTGCCGAACACATTGCCAGGTTTCATTCGGAACTCATAGCTCACCGCCTGAAGTATGAAACTCAGCAATATAAGCATCCACAGCCAGTAAGCGCCGGAAAAACTTACGGCGTAGTAAAGCGGGAAAGAGGCGAAGAAGGCGCCTCCGAAAGTTACAAGGGTTGTGAACGTAAGCTCCCATTTGCGTCCGAGTACATTCACTATAAGCGATTTGCGAGACATGTCGCTTTCGCTCCATATCATAGTCTGGCCCCCTTGCACAAAGAGCAGAAACACGAGGATTCCTCCCAGAAGAGCAATTATGAACCACCAGTAAATCTGTAATGCTTCCATAGGTGTTGTTTTGTAGCTATATATTTGTCAGCAAGCTGACTGTATTAAAAATATCGGATGTATCGAAATTATTTTCCGGTTTTCTCGGGGCCATAAAGTATGTCGCGCCTGGTAGCCTTGGCTATTTCGCGGCACATGATGCTGATGTCGGCGGCGAGCAAGCAAGTGAAAAGCACTACGAAAATCCAGAATGTGAGTTGCACCGAACCTGAGGATATTGCCGAGATAGCGGCACGGCAGGGGAGCAGTCCCTCGATGGTCCAGGGTTGCCGCCCTACTTCGGCCGTTACCCATCCGGCTTCGCTCACCAGCCATACTATAGGTATGGATATGAGGCCGAATAATATGGCCCACTTATTGCTTAGTGCTTCAGGTTTGCGGTAGCTCAGCATGAGCATTACCACGAACAGAAGTAGCAGATATCCTCCGCCTATCACCATCACGCGGAACATATAGAAGGTGAGCGCTACCGGGGGAACAGCCTCGGCAGGCGAGTCCAGATATCCGTAGCCAAAATAGGGGAAGTCGGCCATGAATGCTTTTTCAGCCTCGGCCATAGCAGGCTTGTCGCCTTTGGCTTTTGCTTCGTCGTAGAGACGCAGAGCCTCATGGCTCGCCTTGCCTCTAGCTATGCGCTCGGCATAGCTGACGGTGTCGATTGGTTTGCCGCTGTTGTCGTAGCTCACACCATCGATAATGTCGTTGATGCCCGGCACAAAGCTTAGCGGGTCATGGTTGGCCAGCAGCGCAAGGCCATTGGGGATGGCTATCTCGGCCAGCAGTGCCGGCTCGTCGTTGTCAAGGGTCTTTCGGGGGTTAACGATGCCGAAAGCCACGAGGCTCTGTCCGTGGTGACCGTCGTAGAGCCCTTCCATGGCAGCCAGTTTCATGGGCTGTTTCTGAGCCACCTGCACTGCAGAGCCGTCGCCTGTCCACATGGTCAGCACTATGCCTGCGAGGCCTACCCATGAAGCTATCCTGATCGATTCGCGGGCCACCTCTGTGTTGCTCTTCTTGAGAAGGAACCAGCATGAGACGCCTATCACGAAAACGGCTCCGAGCACCCAGCCGGAAAGTACGGTGTGGAAAAATTTGTTGATTGCCACGGGCGAAAGCGCCACATCGGCAAACGATGTCATTACATTGCGCATCTGTCCGGGGTCGAATGTCATGCCTGTGGGATACTACATCCATGCGTTGGCCACGAGAATCCAGTAGGCCGAGAGGCATATGCCTATGGCTGTGAGCCATGTGGCTGCGAGATGGAAGCCGCGGCTCACGCGGTTCCAGCCGAAGAACATCACGGCGATGAAAGTGCTCTCCAGGAAGAACGCAGCAATGCCTTCGATGGCAAGCGGAGCTCCGAATATGTCGCCTACAAACCACGAATAGTTGCTCCAGTTTGTGCCGAATTCAAATTCGAGGATGATGCCGGTGGCCACTCCGCATGCGAAGTTGATGCCGAAAAGAAGCATCCAGAATTTCACCATTCGTCGCCATCGGTCGTTGCGGGTTCGGTAATAGATGGTCTCCATGATGCCAACGATGAGCGAGAGACCGATACTGAGTGGCACGAAAAGCCAGTGGATAATGGCTGTCAGGGCAAATTGTGCCCTTGACCAGTCTACGGTGCGAAGTAATTCGTCCATGAGATATGTAGTTGTTTGGGGGTTGCAATTTACTTGGTGAGAAGAGGAGATATGTCAGGCATCGTCAGTGGAAGATGGGGCCGGAGTCAGCGGTCAATGAGTGTGGTGCGCACGGCCTGTGCTCGCGATGTGTCGTCGGCATAATCGCGTTCAAGAATGTCGGGAAAGAAAAACACCTTGAGCACCAGGAAGATAATGGCGAGTTTGATGAGTATCAGGGCCCAAAGACGCTTTCCAACGGTCATCTGGCGGAAACCGTCGGCATACATGCTCCATGCTTGACTGATAAATGTATTGAGGCTCATTACACTATGTTTTGTTCCTCGTTTCTGCGAGGCACGGCTCTTTCATTTAAGACAAAAATAGAGACATAGCACCCCTTACCCGGTTCGATGCGAATCGGGTATTTTTT
>CAKTFH010000050.1 GCA_934555895.1 uncultured Muribaculaceae bacterium
AATCTGCTCATTCCCAACTGTTTACGTTCCAACCTCTCTTATTTTCCTTTGGCTGCTTTAGAGCTTTATGTTAAAAGGGTGAATTTAGTTACTTGACAACGACTTTCTTGCCATTAACAATGTAAATCTTGCCCTGCTCGGGGGTAATCACGCGGATACCCTGGAGGTTGTAGATAACATCGTCTTCGTCAATACTGTCGGTTGCCACACCGTCAATGCCGGTGCCGACACCTTCCTCTGTATCGAATACCACACTTGTGACATCCGGATTGAGGGTGGTGAAGTAAGCCTCGAAGGGCTTGACATCTGCGGCTGCGGCAGCAGCCTTCTTGACGCCCTGATACATATTGTCGGAAACCACAAACATGCCATCGGTGAGGGTTGTAGCATCAGCAGCCCCCTTGAAGGTGACATTAGTGCCACTCTTTTCGCCGAGTTCAGCCGCTACAGCCTTGCTCTTGAACATCATGGGCTCTGTTGCTTCTACATCCACGTAAACAATGTAGGGAGTGCCGGCAACCATCTCCTGCACTTCACCGAAGTGGGCGGTGACAGTGTTGCCGTCAAGGTCATCATTCTTGAACTCAAGCACCACGCTGCCGGGACCGAAGAGATCGTCGACCTCCTCTTCAGTGAGAGCCACGGGAAGTGCCACAGCATTGAAGCCTGCGGTATAAACCTTGTCGATGTAGACCACAGCCTCGTCTTTGCCACCCTGGTGAGCCTCGTCGCCGATATGGACAACAGGGAGCAGAGTGATGTCGGCTGCGAGCGAACCGTCGTTGACACATACGCCGTCAACATGTGCCTCGCCTTCGGCTGCCTTCACAGTCACATTGTAGGTGCGGGTGCTCTGCACCACGGGGATTTCGCATGTGCCGTCGGCACCGGTTGTGCGCTCATACTGCACATTGTCGCCGTCGTTGCTGACAAGTGTCACGGTGGCGCCTTCCACAGCATTGCCTTCGGTATCCTTTACAGTAGCGGTATAGCTCTTAGGCTCTACGGCCAGACCGAGATAGAGCACTGGAGAATTCTTAGCGCCCCAGTTGGCAGTGAAGACTCCCTCTGTTCCGTCGTTCTGATGGAAATATGTCTGGCCGCCATTGGAACTTTCAAAATATGTGACACCGTAATAACCGGAAGCCGAGGAGGTAAACAGCATCTTGAGCGACTTGCCGGCCTCATATACAATCGGTGTATCCAGCTTGATGGTTATCATATCAATCGGTTCCGATTCAGAGCCACCGTTAGGCCATGCATAGGCATCGTCAGAAACAAGCATCGTCATACCCGAATAATCATAAGCAGAAGAAGATGCGGGTGCAGCAAGCGATTTCTCATCGGTAAACTCATAGGCCACTTTCACCTTGGTTGTAACATCTGGACGGCTGTAATAGCCTTTGACAACTATCGATGTGATTACCTCGCCGCCCGAAAGCCCGAGCTCGGCAGGAGTATAGAGCGAGACAGCCTCGCTGTTCTTATAGTTCAGATTTATAGGACTGCTGATGCAGCCCGAGGGTGTGCCAACAACCACATCGCCATTGAGTGTCTCTTCTGCGAATGTCACATCCACAGGTTCGGAAGCCAGGGAGTAGCCGTCGGCGAAGTCAACGGTCACATACACGGGATATGTTCCGGCCTTTGGCGAACGGAATGCCACTTCGTTCACAACCTTGGTATCGTCGTTCAAGATGTTGGTGACAGGTATCTCCACCCCGTCGACCTCGGCGCACTTCTCACCATTGACATAAGCTGCTACAGTGTAGCTTGCATCGGCTTCGGTGTGCAGACCAATGTTGTGCAGCGACACCTTGGCGATGCTCTCTTTGTTCTGAGTGCATGCAGCAGGTATCTCAACGGAAGTGAGCTTCACATCGTGAGCCACATCCACAAGAGTGAGACCGTTGATATTGTCCACATAAGTGCGGCTTGCCAGGGCGAATCCGAAATAATACTCGCCTGCCTCAGCCACTGTGATGCTGAAAGTCTTGTAATCGGATGTGAGCAGATATTCGTCGGCCACATTGCGACCGCTCCATTTGCCATAATTGGTGCGGACAGTCTCGTCCTCAAGACCTTCTCTGGTAGGCGCAGAGTAAACCTCAACCTCTCCTTCGGGCCATGAGGGCGAATAGATGCTCATGTCGAACGAAAGTGTCTCGCCTGCCTCGGCTTTCAGAAGCGGAGTGATGAACATTCTGCCTTCGGCAGATGGACTACTTGAGCAGTAGAGTGCATAATTGCCCGAATTCGGCGAAAGCTCAGCCTTTGCCTGATGCAGCGAGCCTGCGGGCCATTCGCCGCCGGAAGTGCCGTCGACCTTGTCGAACGGAGCATACCACTTGGTGGGATCAAGCATGGTACCGCTCACAGAAGTTTTGAAAGTTGCATCTTCTCCCGAAGCGTCGACATAGGTTATGGCAAGTTCGCCCTCATATTTACCGGGATTTTCGGCCGAGAATGTAATGACAAGTGTCTCTCGCTCCTTAGAAGCTACAATCTTGCTGTCGAAGTTCACACTGAATCCTTCGGGCACCGTAACCGATTTCACGCTGAGAGGAGCAGTACCCCAGTTGAGAATTTCGAAGCTCTGGGTGAGGCCGAGAGTGTTGACCACGCCGAAGCTGATAGAGCCGGTGTAGTTGGTGGCCTGGCTGTCGTAGTTGACAGTAGTGCCCGGCTTCAGGAACACGAACCACGGGTCATTGGTGATAGTAAGTTCCTTAACAGGCGACTGGAATTTGGTGCCGTCGGCAAACTCAAACTCGTAGTAAGTGGGATAAACGGCCGTCTGCTCGCTCTCGGGAGCGACAGCGGGACGGAACGAATAGGTCTTCTTTGCGTTGGCCGCAAGTTCCTTCGACTCGATTACGGTTGCATTGTCGCCAACGAAATACTTCACGGTGTAGGCGTCGGCTGCCACGGTCTCGAGCGGTGAGATTATGTCGGCTGTGGTAGTGAAATCAGTACCGGACTGCACTTTATCGTTCTGTGTGACTTTTGCGAAATAGATGTCGTGGACTGCCTCAACATATTCGCCGCCTGCGATATTGTCGATGGCCATACCGTAGTTGGCAAATCCAACATAATAGTCGCCTGCCTCAGCTACCGTTGCGGAATAGCTCACGAATTCACCGGTTGCGTCGTTGTAGTTGATAGTCACCAGAGGCTCCCCCCAGTTCATGCGGTCTGTGGATATGTAGACCTTGAGATTATACTGGCTACCTGAGCTTCCGCCCTTCTTCACTTCAAAGCTGATTGACTCACCGGCATTGAAGTGGAGCTTGGGAGTGATAAATTTATTGTTCGCATCGCGATAATCACTGTTGGTATATGACTTCAGCCACGCATTATATGAATCGTTTTCACGACGGTAGTCAGTCTGGATGCCCGACTCTGCTATAGAGCCCAGGGGATAAGCCACGTTGCTTGTACCGTTGGGATCATCGAAAGTGGTGAACCATGTGGTGGCGCCGAGCACGTTACCCGACAGGTTCACGGTATAGGTCTTCTCAGCGCCCGACACATCCTGATAGTTTATGGTCAGCACTCCGTTGTGTGCGCCGGGAGTCTCTGCGGGTAATGTAATCGTAATCTCCAGCGACTGCTTCGATTCCACAACAAAAGCGCCTTCGGGAGCATCCGACTCATAGCCCTCGGGAACAGCTACTTCTGTAACCTGCAGCGGGGCGGTGCCGTCGTTGTAGATTTCAAAAGTTTTTGACACAGCCTCCGATGTCATACCAAAAGCTATATTACCGCTAAGGCTGCTTGTGGAGGTGGAACCCTTCTCACGGAATGCGAATTTCGACTCATATGCTCTATACTGCGAGTTTGCGCGTGACAACAATGAACCCTGCAGGTCTTCCTGAAGATACAGCTGGGCGGAAGCGTAACTATAGCTCCATATCGACGACACCTTATCTTGAGGTATCACGGCCGAAACCTCGAAAGGCTCCGATGTAGCGCCGATAGCCAGGTCCTGAGGCACCTTTGTGCGGCCAAGCACTTCGCCGTTTTTGTTGTTGATAATTGCTACGGAAAATTTGTTCTCGCCCTGCACAAGATCAACCTCGCCGGTATTTTTCACAGTAACGCCGGTGAAGGTCACAGGTACCGAGCCGTCGGCAGCCTGATTCCAATAAATGGTACCGTAAGTATCGCTTGGCACTGCTGTAAGAATTGTTATTGCCTTCTCTTTCTCTATCTCGGCCGATGCAGCCGAAAAGTCATCGATAATAACTTTGGAACCACGGATACCTATGCGCTGTGGATCATCTACCGTAATGGCAAGCTGAGAGAAATCATTGCCGTTGAAATCAGTGCTATAGACAAATTTCTTGATCACCTCGGTCATGGCGGTGCCGGTTTCATTAAGCTTTACAAACTCAATGAAACAGCCCGTGCTGCTTGTAGCATTCGCCTTGACCATCAGACTCACTTCACCCGATACGACAGGTGTCACCAGATAGTCATGGAATGTCTGGTCCCATGAGTCCTGATTGCCGATAACAAGGGCATGTGAATCATTGACTCCATACCCGGAATAATAATTATAGCTTGCATAGGAATCCCAACCGTAATCGTCGGTAACCTTATCGACGATATGCTTCCAGTTGGATGCCACCTTGAAGTCGTGAGCCGAAGTTTTGATGTCTTGCTCAAAGTCGACAGTATACGGCGACACCGTCTCTCCTTTAGCCATCACAACTCCCGACAGCATCGCGACAATCGTGAGTAATAGAGGTTTAAATCGCATCATAATATAATGAATTTGAATAAATAATGATTTGACTGATTTCGTACGGCGGAAACCGTGAAAACAACCTTAGAAAATATCAAATTGTAAGCCAATTGAGAATTTGCACTATTCCATCAAGCAAAAAGCACAAAGATTCTGACGAGATAGCCTACAAAGGTACAAATAATCTTTATAAAACACACTAATAAATAAAATATTTCGCATAAATTCATTTCCAATCAGTCACAATCTGCCAAAACAGCCTCACTGCGGGTTATTTTCAGCGCTGCCATCAGATGATTTTTGCCTGATATTTGAGGTAAGACTAAAAATTCGTAACTTCCCTAGTTTGACAGTTTGTTTTGTAACGAGTAGATATACAGACGGTTGCCGCGATAGCAATGTAGCTATAC
>CAKTFH010000051.1 GCA_934555895.1 uncultured Muribaculaceae bacterium
CGCGGGCTTCATCGCCGGCAAGAAGGGGGCTTTCTCAGGGAAAGACGCCAAAGCATTCAATAAGGTTGTGCTCGACTTCGCATTGCCGGCAGCGTTGTTCGTGTCGATTGTTGACGCCACGCGCGATATGCTGGTGCACGATATCAAGCTGACAATCATCTCCACTGTGGGCATCATGGCATGCTTTATGCTCGTGTATTATATCTATGCCTACTGTTTCAAGAGTAATACCAAGGCCGACGGCGCCATCATGGCACTTGTCTGCGGATCGCCTACCATCGGATTCCTCGGCTTTGCCGTTTTGGAGCCTATATTCGGCACCACACCTTCGGTAGCTCTCGTGGTGGCAATCGTGGGTATAGTGGTCAACGCTATCGGCATTCCGGTGGGGCTGTCGCTGCTCAACGCGGCCAATGAAAAGCTCAAACCTCTGGCTCCTGGCCAAAAGAAGCCCAGCGCATGGAAACCTGTGCTGCACGCCCTTGAGCAGCCTGTGGCGTGGGCACCTATCCTCGCTGTAATCTGGGTGATTGCAGGCATACCCTGGCCCGACTGGGCAAGTCCCTCGTTCGACCTTATCAAGGGTGCCAACGCCTCTATGGCAGTGTTCGCCGCAGGTGTCACATTGTCAGCTGTTAAAGTCACTGTCAACTGGCAGGCCATACTCGGCTGTATTCTCAAACTGGTTCTTATGCCTGCAGTGGTGCTTGCTCTCGGCCTCATCTTCAAGATGGATCCCACCAATCTCAAGATGCTCGTTGTGGCTTGTTCTCTTCCTCCTGCTTTCTCAGGCATCATCATCGCCAGCGAATACGACACTTATGTAGCCACTTCAACTTCATCGCTCGCATTGAATGTTATTGTGTTTGTGGCTGCCTGCCCGCTCTGGATATGGATTACCGATTTGTGCATAAAGGCTTTCTGAGCAGGTATGTAAAAAGAATTTCTCTAATCTAATTTATGAGACTATCGCATGGAGCGTGTCGCCTTTGATTCACATCGGCCTCGCTCCATGCTTTTTATCATGCAATTATAATTCAGTCATAAAGTTATGAAACAGATACTCGACGGATGCACGGCCGCCACATATATAGCCTATGCCCTCAGCGATGTGGCCACCATTTATCCTATCACTCCTGTAGCATCTATGGGAGAGACCGCTCAGAAATGGGGTATGGCCGGACGAAAGAATTATGCCGGCAACATCCTGCAGGTTAAGGAGATGGAAAGTGAACTTGGAGCTGCCGGTGCCACGCACGGCGCATTGGCAGCCGGTTCACTCGCCACCACATTCACCAATTCGCAGGGACTTATGCTCATGTTGCCGAATATGTTCAAAATCGCCGGCAATCACCTTCCGGCCGTATTTCACGTGGGCGCGCGCAGCATCGCCACGCATGCGCTCAGCATTTTCGGCGACCACAGCGATGTGATGGCGACCCGCGCCAGCGGGTTCACATATCTTGCCTCAGATTCAGTGCAGGAGGCCATGGACCTTGCTCTGGTGGCTCATCTCGCGGCCGTGGAGGGGAGTCTGCCTGTGTGCCATTTCTTCGACGGATGGCGCACATCCAATCAGATGGAGACTGTGGAACTGATTCCTTACGATACGGTGTTCTCGCTGATTGACAGGGATAAGATCAAAGCATTCCGTGCACACGCCCTCAACCCC
Organism: uncultured Muribaculaceae bacterium; assembly: GCA_934555895.1. Classification (GTDB taxonomy): domain Bacteria; phylum Bacteroidota; class Bacteroidia; order Bacteroidales; family Muribaculaceae; genus UBA7173. The sequence continues at coordinate 1,673 of CAKTFH010000051.1, forward strand.
GACCATCCCACCCTGGCAGGTTCTGCTCAGAACGATGATGTGTATTTCCAGAATTCAGAGGCTTCCAACAGCAGCTATGCAGCGTTTCCGGATATCGTTCAGGGCGTGATGGACCGTGTGGCGAAAGCTACGGGACGCTCATATCATCTTTTCGATTATGTAGGTCCGGCCGATGCCGACACGGTACTCGTATCGATTGGCTCGAGCAGCGAGGTTATTGAGCAGACTCTTATGTCGCTCGCGTCTTTGGGATATAAGGTGGGAGTGGTGAAGGTGCGTCTGTTCCGGCCTTTCTCGGCGCAGGCTCTGATGGCAGCGGTGCCTGAAAGCGTGCGTACCATAGTGGCGCTTGACCGTACGAAAGAACCCGGTGCCGAAGGTGAGCCGCTCTTCAAGGATGTCGCCACGGCAGTGCTGATGTCGGGACGCTCCGGAATCAGTGTGCATGGTTGCCGCTATGGTCTGTCAAGCAAGGATTTCACCCCGGCTATGGTAAAGGCTATAGTCGATGAGGTGCGTTCGGCATCACCACGACGCTTCTTCACTGTCGGTATAACCGACGATGTCACGCACTTGTCGCTCGATGTGGATTATTCTTTCATCGTGGAGCCTATGACGGGAGCCGAAGGTAAAGAATGCATGCAGGCGGTGTTCTACGGTATGGGGTCGGACGGCACCGTGGGAGCCACCAAGCAGGCTGCACGCATAATCAGCGATGTGGGCAATCTCTATGCGCAGGCTTATTTCTCCTATTCTGCGAAAAAATCGGGGGGGTATACGGTTTCGGAACTGAGGTTCGCTCCAACACCTGTGAAAGCGGCCTACAGTATTACCGATGCCGACTATGTGGCCTGTTGCAAGGATGTGTACGTAAAGCGTTTTCGTCTGGCACGCAATCTGCGTCAGGAAGGTACATTTGTGCTCAACTGCTCATGGACTCCGCAACAGCTTGATGTCGAGCTGCCTGCATCGCTTCGCCGTGAGCTTGCGGCTAAAAAGGCACGGTTCTACACCATCGACGCGCAGGCAATCGCCGCCGAGGTGGGTTTGGGCGTGAGGGTGAATATGATAATGGAGACCGTATTTTTCCACCTGACCCATGCTGTGGCTCCCGACAAGGCTATGGCTGCCTTGAAAGATGAAATCACCCGTGCCTATCTCCATGAAGGCGGCGAGGTGGTGCAGAAAAACCTTAAGGCTATTGATATGGCCGTGGCTGCCCTCCGGCAAGTGGATATCCCTGATTCATGGGCCGGAGCCACGGAGATGGTCGTTTCGGCGGCACAGCTCCCGGGCGGCATTCCCAAGGATACCCGGACTTTCTTCAAGGTTATTTCCGAACCGTGTCTGAAGCTCGAGGGCAACGAACTTCCGGTGTCTGTATTCTCGCCCGATGGCCATATGCCCATGGGCACCACGGCCTACGAGAAGCGTCGCATAGCCCTGAATGTTCCCGAGTGGAATCCTGAAAAATGTGTGCAGTGCACCGAATGTTCGTTTGTCTGCCCACATGCCGCCATCCGACCGTATCTGCTCACTGCCGACGAGATTGCCAAAGCACCGGCCGAAATCGTGCCGAAACTGCTGACTGTGAAATGGATTGGCAACCGTCTCGTCGACGGAGGAAAGGGCGCATACAGCTACCGTATCCAGAACTATACCGAAGACTGTACGGGTTGCGGTTCGTGTGCCACGCTCTGCCCGGGTCGTGCGCTGACCATGAAACCGATTGCCACACAGTTGTCTGAACAACTGCCGTTACTTAAGTTCATACAGGAGAATGTCACGGTGAAATCCGACCTCATTCCACGTTTCACTGTCGACGGCTCGCAGCTGCAGCAACCGTTGCTGCAGTTCTCCGGTGCATGTGCGGGTTGTGGCGAGACGCCGTATATAAAGCTCCTTACCCAGCTTTTCGGTGAGCGTATGCTGATGGCGAACGCCACCGGATGTTCTTCGGTGTGGGGCGCCAATTATCCAAGCAACGCTTATTGCGTGCGCGACAGCGACGGACGAGGTCCGGCATGGGGCAATTCGCTCTTCGAGGATAATGCAGAATATGGTTATGGTATGGCAGTGGCAGTGCGTCAGCGCAGAGAGACGCTTGCCGCAACAGCACAGGCTATAATTGATATAAAAGATGCTCCTTCTGCGGTCGTTTCCGCCGCTTCAGCATGGCTTGCGGCTTATCAGAAACCTGACGAGTCGTTCTCTACAGGCAAAGTTCTTGTTGAAGTGTTGAAGAATTACGACTGTGAAGCAGATTCGCCTGAGGCGAAGCTCCGCGACACTATAATAGATGGCGCCGACATGCTCGGCAAGAAATCGGTATGGGCCGTAGGTGGCGACGGATGGGCCTACGATATCGGTTTCGCCGGTCTCGATCATGTACTCGCTTCCGGTGAGGATATCAACCTTTTGGTTATGGATACCGAATGCTATTCCAACACCGGCGGCCAGACCTCCAAAGCCACTCCTCTCGGAGCCGTCACGAAATACTCGCCTGACGGTAAACGCACCTTCAAGAAAGACCTCGGCCGAATGATGATGACCTACGGCACAGTTTATGTGGCTTCTGTGGCCATCGGTGCCAATATGCAGCATGTTATCGACGCGATGCGTGAGGCCGAGGCATATCCAGGCCCGTCGATTATCATAGCCTACTGCCCGTGTATCAACCACGGCATCAGAGCCGGCATGGGACACAGCATCGTGGAGGAACGCCTGGCTGTGCAGGCCGGTTACTGGCCTATTTACCGCTACAATCCCATGCTTGCAGCTCAGCAGTTGTCGCCATACATTCAGGACGAGGCAACCGTTCCGGGCCGCACGGCTACGCCGATTGCATCTCAGTCGCCGTCAAAGGCCGAGACAGCCGACGACTCAGCCGCCGGTGAAGGCCCGTGGATGCGCGTGAATGACGAAAACCGTCTGCTTACGGTAGATTTCCCGCTATCCACGTTTCAGAAACCGGAGGCAAAAGCATCCGCTGCTGCGGCTCCGCTCTTCCCGCTTGAAAGGCTTAATGCTTTCCTCGATGGCGAGGACCGTTATGCCGACATCACCATGGTGGCGCCACAGACCGCGCCGCGTTTGCGTCGGGCTCTCTCGCAGCGCACCAATCTGTTGCACACGCTGCTTGACGGCCTTTCAGGCATTCTTTGATAAAAGAATATAAATGAAGCAGCATCGACGGCATTTTCTTGTGCCGTCAGGGCTGGCGCATGAGATTTAACTATCCTTAAAAACCTTGAGTAGATAGTCAATATTGCGGCCACATTTCTTGCG
>CAKTFH010000052.1 GCA_934555895.1 uncultured Muribaculaceae bacterium
TCCACAAAGGATAAATGCCTGAGCATCCGACTGATGCTCATTTTTCATTCACATTTGTTTTTAAACAAGCTCTAAGATACAAGGCTGAAATCGATCTCTCCGACGAAGGCACGATAAAGATGCTCGACGCATATGTCAGGATTCAGCCGAGAAACACCCTGAAATTCACTTTCGGACAGATGAGGGTGCCGTTTACAATCGATGCCCACCGCTCGCCTCACCTGCAGTATTTCGCGAACAGGTCGTTCATCGCAAAACAGGTCGGCAATGTACGCGATGTAGGCGCGTCAGCCGCCTGGACTTTCGGAGACAGATTACCGGTCACTTTCGAGGGCGGCATTTTCAACGGCTCCGGCCTCACAAATCAGAAAAATTTCTGGACCGACAACTACAATTTCTCCTTCAAGGCGCAGACCATGATAGCCTCGCAGTTCAACATTACACTGAGCTGTCAGAAAGCAAATGCGGGAGATGTCAATACCCTGATGTATGACGCCGGCACATACTGGGAAAACAGACGCTGGCACATCGAAGCCGAGTACCTAAGGAAACACTATGCCGGAAATTCGTTCCCGGCCGTCAATGCCGTGGATGCCTTCGCAGCCTATCGTCTTCCACTAAAAAAACACTTCACAGCCATTTCCTTTTTAGGAAGATACGATTTCATGTCAGACCACAGCAACGGCAGCAGGGATAGTTCAGGGCAACTTTCCATCACCGACCCTGAACGCCATCGGCTTACCGTAGGCACCACACTAAGCCTCGGGAAGAAAGCTCTTCAGGCCGACCTCCGCATCAACTATGAGCAATATTTCTATTCAAAAGTGGTCACACCGGCTGTCTCCGAACAAAACAAAGTCGTAGTGGAGCTTGTGGCCCATTTCTGAAAAAGTATATCGTTACCGTAAAACAACACGAGAGCGGGGAGGTGACTTCCCGCTCTCGCATTATGTTGGGATATGCCGGATTACTGCCGGCTCTGAAGTTTCTCGACTATCGGACGCAGCGGGGTGGCATACTCCGCGCCGAGATTGTTTTCCACTATATTGAGGAGTGCTGTAAGCTGGTCGGTTGTAAGGCCCTGACGCAGACATATGGCCATATGTCCCGCCGCCATCGGCTCCACGCCGCCCACTCCTGCGATAATCGACACTGTGGCCAGCTCGCGGTCCTGCCACGAGAGGATGTCGCGGTCGAATATGTCGGCGAAAAGATGTTCCTTCAGAAATTTTTCAATCACCGGGGCAAACACGGCATACCCCGCAGCCGGAGCGTCGGCCGGAATACCTGAGAGTTCCGCCAGATTTTTCTTGCCGAGAGCATATTTCTCCTTGTCGTCCATATCTGGCACCGGAGTTGCCTCATTGCCCATTACATCGTTGATGCCTGCGGCCTTGCGCTTGTCGAGAAGCGACATGAAGGTCTGCAAAGCCCTGAGAGAACGGGGAAAACCGGCATAGGCATAGGTCTGCACCAGTATTTCCTTGATTTCATTGACTGTCATTCCTGCATCGAGTCCCTGCACAAGCGTGTTTTCAAGATGCGCGAGGTCGCCGTTGCCGGCATACGAGCCGATGGCCACGATTGCCTGCTGACGGGGCGAGAGCACCTTGTTGAACTGTGCGTACCTGTCGGCTGCCGCCGTGGTGGCCGCCATATACTCCTCGTCATTCACCGGCGAGAGCCATGTGACCTCATTGTGGCCGGGATTGCATCCTATGGCAATATGCGCGAACCAGCTGTCGGGAGCGGCTCCGTGCCAGTGTTCCACACCAGGGGCTATCTCCACTATATCGCCGGGAAAGAGGCGGCGCGCGGGCTTGCCCTTCTCCTGATAATATCCGATGCCGGCAGTCGCTATCAGGAGCTGACCGCCTGAATGCCGGTGCCAGCTGTTGCGGCAGCCCGGCTCGAAAGTCACATTAAACATAGGCACATTCAAACTCTTTACTTCCGACATGGGATAAAGGTATGCCATACCTATAAAATTGGGATTCCCCTTCATTGCGTCACCGATGGGGTAAGGCTGCCTGAAATCCGCGGCAATGGTTGAAAATGATATTATCACGGCCATCACTGTAAAAATTAAATTCCTAAATACCATTTGTAGCGATTTTGGTGGATTATTCATCCGCAAAATTACTATTATGATAACAACATCACGTTTAAAAAAAATCTAAAAATTCGGCGATTGTCTGATTTTTGCAACAATCACGGAAAAAATCACAAGTTGGAATGACAGATATATTTGTTCCTTTGTTATGAAAATTAGAATTGGGAAAATGAAAAAATTACTATTGTCAATCATTTCAGTAATGAGCCTAACAAGTTTTGCCACCAAACCGATTGTAATCGAACGCCAGGGACAGTTTCCGGTAGGAGGCACCACAATAGAGCGCCCCGGTACATTTGACCCCGACACATTCACAGGCTGGACAAACCCTGTGCAGGACGGGCAGACCTATCGCTGCGACCACGCCTTCGCCAGATATCAGATTCCCGTGGACGCGAAGAAGCTTCCGCTGGTATTCGTCCATGGATTCGGAAGCGACGGTGTGTGCTGGGAGACCACACCCGACGGGCGCGACGGATTCGCCACACTGCTTCTGAGGGAAGGTTTTCCCACTTATGTGCTCGACCTCCCCGGCCGCGGACATGCATCGCGCACAAGCGCCGAGGTCACCGTCAAGCCTGTGGCCGACGAGGAATTCTGGTTCGATATTTGGCGCATGGGACTCTGGCCCGAGTGGAACGACGGCATACAGTTCCCTAAAGATTCCCTGAGCGTGTCGAATTTCTTCCGACAGATGGTGCCCGACCTCAGCGACCACAAGCTCGATGTCGTTGCCATCGATGCCATGGCGGCCAAAATAGGCGACCATATACTCGTGACACACTCGGCAGGCGGATTCCCCGGCTGGATGTCGGCCATGAACAACACCGAGGTGAAAGGAGTGGTGGCCCTCGAGCCCGGAGGCTTCGTGTTTCCCGAAAACGAGGTGCCGGAATCACTGCCCGGCCTCACCGGCGGACTTTCAGGAGTGCCTGTGCCTGCCGAGAAATTCATGCAACTTACACGCAAACCGATTGTTATATATTACGGAGACTATATCCCGGAGTCGGGTGCCACCACACTTGGAGGCAGCAATTGGGAAGTGCGCCTGAAGATGGCGCGTGAGTTTGTCGATGCCGTCAACCGCCATGGAGGCAAAGCCACCCTGGTGGAGCTGCCGAAAATCGGCGTCAGAGGCAACTCGCATTTCCTGATGCAGGAACTCAACAACGATGTCATAGCATCGCATGTGGCCCGGTGGCTCGCCGAAAACGGTCTTTCTAATTAATCGATTAACTCAGATATGAAAGTATTGGTTATCAACGGCAGTCCGGAGTTGAACGGCTGCACCGACAGGGCGTTGAGGGAAGTGGAGAAAGTCCTGACTGAACTCGACATCGAATGCCACCGTGTGAATGTAGGCAATAAGGATGTGCGCGGCTGCATCAGCTGCCGCACATGCCGCAAGACAAACAAATGCATCTTCACCGACCTTGTGAACGAAACCGCTCCGCTCTTTGCCGAGTGCGACGGCCTTCTGGTAGGTTCACCCACATATTATGCCGGCTGCAACGGTCAACTGCTCGCTTTCCTCGACCGTCTGTTTTACTCCACTATGGGAGCATTCGACAAGACAATGAAGGTGGGAGCCGCGGTGATATCCTCCCGCCGCGCAGGCTCCACTTCGGCGTTCGACGAAATCAACAAATATTTCACCATATCATCCATGCCCGTAGTATCCAGCACCTATTGGAACGAGGTGCACGGCTTCAAGGCCGAAGATGTGGAAAAAGACAAGGAGGGCCTGCAGACAATGCGCAACCTGGGCCGCAACATGGCGTTTCTCATCAAAGCCATAGCGGCCGAAAAAGAAAAAGAGGGTCTCCCAGCCCAGGAGCGGGACTTCTTCACAAGTTTCCTCAGCGGGAACTAAGAATACTGAAGAGCTACAAAAAAGATGTTTTGGGAAAGAAGGCACGGCAGCCGGGCGTGAGAGCCAGTTGCCGTGCCCTTACATTCATTCAAAAGAGATGAATGTATCGGTCTGTTATTCTCTGTATTGGGTAGGATTCAGCCCGAGTGTGCGCTGCACGTAGCGGCTGAAATATGCCGGCGACGAGAAGCGGAACATATCTGAAACGCAGGTTCAACTGGCAAGTGCAAAATTAGCGATTTGTTTGAAGAAAGCATTCTTCGGAGTATCAAAATTGAGT
>CAKTFH010000053.1 GCA_934555895.1 uncultured Muribaculaceae bacterium
AAACTAAATTTTGACTCTCCCAAGAATGTTTTCTTCCGACAAATCGATAATTTTGCACTTGCCAGTTGAGAGTAGGTTGGCAAATAATTAGTTAGTCATTAACTGAATTTCCCTAAAATAATTTGCAAAATGAATTTTCGCGTCGTATATTTGCAACGTGTTAACGGAAATGTTACACGAGCATTACTTTAAGAATCACGTTTAACACTAAATATTTCCGATTATGAGTTCCCAGAATTTCCAGTCAAAGTTATTAGGATTACAGAGCAATCTTCTGAATTTCGCTTACATGCTTACCAGCAACCGTGACGATGCTTACGACCTCCTTCAGGATACAACCCTCAAGGCTCTTGACAATGAAGACAAATATGTCGACAATGTCAACTTCAAGGGATGGGTATTCACCATCATGCGTAACATTTTCATAAACAACTACCGCAAGGTGGTTCGCTCGGCCACGATAATCGACCAGACCGAAGACCTCTATCACCTCAACCTCCCCCAGGAGAGCGGTCTCGACACTCCCGAAGGTTCTGTGGCCGCCGGTGAGATTACCGCTGCAATCAATTCTTTCTCAGATGACTATCGCGTGCCTTTCTCGATGCACGTGGCCGGCTACAAATATAATGAGATAGCCGAGAAAATGAATCTGCCCCTTGGCACTGTGAAGAGCCGTATTTTCTTTGCTCGCCGTCGCCTTCAGGAGATGCTGAAGGATTATCGCTGAACAAGCTACTTTTCATCCTTTCAAGCTACAGATTTGTAATCGGAAAACCTCCCGGTTAGCTCATTAGATTCTGACCAACAAAACAACAGACTGCACCGACAAGGCGTCGGTGCAGTCTGCTTTTTATGCGATTTCGTCGTGTTGTAACAGATGTTGTAACACAGATGTTACAAAACTATTTCTTGCGCGAAGGGTCGCAGGTGAGACCCACGCCGAGTTTCTTGAAAATCTTGCGGTCCACCTCGCCGAGCATCACGGTGGAGTGCACCTCGCAGCCACGGAGTTCCGGCAGTTTCTCGAGGGCACGGCGACACGATTCGTCGTGAGCACTGAGCAGTGAGAGGGCCACAAGCACCTCGTCGGTATGAAGGCGAGGATTGTGGCTGCTGAGGTAGGCTGTCTTGGTGTGCTGTATAGGCTCGATCATGTGCTGGGGTATGAGCTTGACGCTGTGGTCGATGCCTGCCAGATGCTTGGTAGCATTGAGAATCAGTGCTGCGCTCGGGCCGAGAAGGTCTGACGACTCGGCTGTGATGATGGTGCCGTCGGCAAGTTCTATAGCGGAGCAGTGATGGCCGCTGGCTGCGGCGCGCTCTTTCGCCGCAGCGATTACGGGCCGGAATGTCGCCGGGTCTATTTTCGCCTGGTTGAGCAGGAGGGCAATTTTGCTTACTTCCTGATCGTTGCCGGCGCCCTCGGCCAGATGGTTGAGCGCAGTGTAGTATCGGCGGATTATCTCGTTGTCGGAAGCGTGGCGGCACACTTCGTCGTCGCTGATGCAGAAGCCCACCATGTTTACACCCATGTCGGTGGGCGATTTGTAGGGGTTCTCGCCGTAGATGCCTTCAAACAGGGCGTTGAGCACCGGGAAAATCTCGATGTCGCGGTTGTAGTTGATGGCGGTCTTTCCGTAGGCTTCGAGATGGAAGGGGTCAATCATGTTCACATCGTTGAGGTCGGCTGTAGCGGCCTCATAAGCGATGTTTACCGGGTGCTTGAGCGGGAGACTCCACACGGGGAATGTCTCGAACTTCGCATAACCGGCGCGGATGCCGCGCTTGTGCTCGTTGTAGAGCTGGCTCAGGCATACAGCCATCTTGCCGCTGCCGGGGCCGGGAGCTGTGACTATGACCAGAGGGCGTGTGGTCTCCACATAGTCGTTTCGGCCGAAACCGTCATCGCTGTCTATCAGGGCCACATTGGTGGGATAGCCTTCGATGGTATAGTGGATATAGGTGGTGATTCCGAGGCGCTCGAGTCTGCGGCGGAACCCGTCGGCACTGCTCTGGCCGTTGTAATGGGTTATCACTACCGAGCTTACGAGGAAGCCACGTCCCTGAAATGCCTCGCGTAAGCGTAACACATCCTCGTCGTAGGTGATTCCGAGGTCGTTGCGCACCTTGTTTTTCTCGATGTCGATAGCAGAAATCACTATGACGATTTCAATATGGTCGGCCATCTGATGCAGCATGCGAAGTTTGCTGTCGGGTTGGAAACCCGGCAACACTCGGCTTGCATGGTAATCATCGAAAAGTTTGCCTCCCAGTTCAAGATAGAGCTTGTTGCCGAATTTGGCTATGCGCTCCTTGATGTGCTCCGACTGAATTTTGAGATATTTCTCGTTGTTGAATCCGTTCTTCATAACGGGTTGCAAAGTTAAGCATTTCCGTTGTTTCTTTCATGTATGTCGGTGCATTTTTGCGAAATTAGCTTCAAAAAAAATCTTGTGATACCATTGCTGTCGTGAAGACACCGGAGCTGATCAGTTGTTTAGGTCGGCCGGTATTTTCTTTGCGATGAAAGCGAAAACGAGAAGAAGGGCAGTGAGCACTATGTTGACTATGGCGGTGGAGTGCATTATGTTGCCGAGGCCTACAAGGGGAGCTGCCGTGGCGCCTATTATATAGCCAGCCACACCTATGACGGCTGCGGCTTCGCCTGCCTGCGCGCGGCCTTCGTTCATGGCCAGAGTGTTGGAGGTGGCGAAAATCATGCCGCATGCAAATAGAATGACAATGTAACAGATGTCATAAATCCACAGATTGTGTATGGCGTAGAGCGATGCCGTGAGGGCGGCCACACCTGCAGCCGCTATGATGGCTCCGATGAAAGCAGCTTTTTTATAGGGGCGAAACTTGAGTGAAACCATCGACCCGGCGGCGAGGAACAGTGCGTTAAGGCCAATCAGCAGACCATACTGGGTCTGAGAGAAGCCGTAATGTGTCTGTATTATAAAGGGCGATGAGGATATATAGGCAAAAAGTAATCCGAGTGCTGCGGCCTTCAATATCACATGTGTCATGAAATGTCTGTTCCGGAGGAGCACCGAGTAGCCACCGAAAGATTTCAGCAGCGAGCCTGCATGCCGCCGAGCCGGCGCCAGTGATTCCTTCATCATAAGCGACATGAGCACCAGCAATGCATAGATTCAATAACGAAGTGCAAAAATCCTCGTTCTGAATAGCCCCATATTTTTTGAGACACGAGACTTAATGG
>CAKTFH010000054.1 GCA_934555895.1 uncultured Muribaculaceae bacterium
CTGCGGCCAGCATCTGGCGGTGTCTCGGCGGCGTCATCGCCTGTAAAAGGCACACTATGCCTGTTCATTGCCGATATACTCTCCACGCTGCTGCGCGATGCCCAGCCCGACGAATCGCTCTTCGACTTCATAGCATCGGTGATACGCAGCATTACCACGGCTTCACCCCGGCAGGCCGCAAATCTTCACATAGCGTTTCTGATGCGGCTACAGCACTTCATGGGCATAGAGCCCGACTGGGCCACATGGGCTCCGGGGAAAATATTCGATATGGCGGGGGGGATATTTGTCGGAAGCGCTCCGCTACACGGTCGATGGCTACCGCCCGACGAGGCAGAGGCCGCCTATTCACTGCGTCGCATTAATATAGGCAACGCCGCAGCATGGCGATTTAGCCACAACGACCGAAACACCATCCTCGACCGGCTCATACGTTACTATCAGATACATTTCCAGACACTCTCCACTGTGTCGTCGCTTGATGTGCTCCGCAGCGTATTCGCGTAAGCCGGGGAGAGTAGGGTTGACACAGACACAAAAAAAATTACTCGTCATCACGACGAATAATCTTCTTACCTTAAATCTAATACCATGAAAAACTGATGCAAAGTTATGCTTTTTATGTTATACAACATACTTTAGGAGTGGAAAAGTTTGTTTTATTAACACCATTTAACATAATATTCAATCGCAACCACATCTATTAACACTTAAAAACATTTAGAGCTTGTTTAAAAATAAATGTTGCAGGCAGGGTCGCATAGCTTAAGACGGTTTCCGTCATGTGGGAGTGTACTGAAGTACATGACTGAGGAACATAGCAGAAACCAGCCAAGATATGCGATGCAAAGGTGATTTTACAATCACAGGAATTCACCTCTGGTCATTGAACAGTCATAAAAATATGCCAATTATATAAAAATAATACTCCCCTACGGCCATTCGCCGGCATCTTTCCGCTTGTTCTTCGGTCGTTATGGAACCCCATAACTCCCTCATCGCAAGCGAAAATCTGCGCGACGACTGACCGCCCTGCCAATAACATTTATTAGTAAACAAGCTCTTAACGCCGATAAAAGGCCACTACTTCGGCATTGGCATTCACATCAAGAGCAGAAAGCGCATGCAGTCCGATAGCACGAGTCATAAGTATATCATCATGATATCCACGGCGCGCGCCATAGGAACCGTTGGGCAACTGTTCGTAGACCGAAAACTCGCCGCAGGCATCGGCGTCGCGCTCCACATATAACCCGTCGCGCACAGTAGCAATCAGCTCGGTGATAATCATCTGCTTTGTAGCGCGATTGGTGTGGAAGCCCGGCCTATGCGACAACGAACCGCCTTCACATGCAGGTCGCAGATAAAGATTGGGATAATGCTCCAGCAGTTCATGCAATATGTATTCTCCCTGCGCCGGGGCCTCGGTCTCAAGCGTATTGCTCTCAAACACCAAAAGCGCACGCCCGTAGTGTGAAGCTATCGCAGCGGCTTTCCATGTGAGCAGGTCGTGATCGATGTGTCCGCGCCACTGAGCCACCACACGCGCACCACTCACCCCTGCCGCCAACACCGCTATCACACTCCAGTCGGCATCGCGGCTCCGGCCTCCCACATCTACCGCCACTACATATCGTACCCCGGGCTCTGGATGCTCCCAAAGCTTCAGAGCACCCTTGGTGTCGGCCGTAAAGACGGTATTACACATAGCCGCCGGGCCTGTCAGGGCACCTCCCGAAGCTACAATCTCACCCACAGCCAGAGGAGCCACACACCCCTCCACCATACGCGCCACAGCCTCGGTAGAAAACACATTGTTGCCTGTGTTGGCGAAAGCCTCAGTCGCATCAGAAGGGTATTCGGCCTGCATCGACTGATGATCAGCGTAGGCACGCCGACGGCGATGATACCACGCAATAGCCTCGAGGGTGACACCCTGCTCCCACAAGCCACGCTCATAGGCGTCCATGCTTCGCCATAGGCGTGCGACATCAGGCACCGGAGCTGTGTACATCTCTATCTCGTGCCATGGCACAAACACAGCCATTTTGTCGCTTTCTCCCCGCTGACTGCGCACCCACTCGCTGTGGAAGAAATTGCCGATGCCGTTGGCAGTGCTCTCATACACAATGAGTGTATCGGGCCCGTCGGCGATTCCGCCGCAGATAGACCTCACATAACTTGCCGGAGTGCTCTGTGGCGAATCTTTCCAGAAAGCCACCTCGGTGAGGTGTGCCATAGCATAGTCGCCGCCGCGTATGGCATCCTGCTTTTCCGACGACCCCAAGGCGATAGTGCATCGCCTACCTGTGATTTCTCTAACAGACTCCTGCCCCTCGAAACGTACCAACCGGAGACTGTCTAACAAGTTTGGGCAGTCTCTTTTTATGGTCTGAACAGGCTAAAAAATAAGGCTTTCAAGCTGAAATT